>NZ_BAAAHV010000011.1:0-143727 GCF_039525725.1 Amycolatopsis albidoflavus | reverse complement strand
GCGATCCCGCGTGGTGGGCGGGTTGGGGGTCGAGGGTTGGGAGGGTCGGGGGGTGGGGAGCAGGTAGGTGTGCGGGGTTGGGTGGGTTAGTGGGGTTGGGTGAAGGGGGATAGTGGGTTCCAAAGGCCGTTGCAGCGGTGTTGCTTCGGGATTTCTGTTGTTGGCTGGCTGTCTCCTGCTGCGTTGAGGGACATCACGACCGGGTTGTTCTCAGTGAAGGGGTCCCATTTCGGAGTGCCGTCCACGGTGGGGTTGCCGGTGCGGGCGAAGCCGGTCCATTGGGCCAGCAGTTGGTCGGAGAGCACCTTTTGGTTGGGGGTCAGCTTCATGCCCGGCGGCGGGGTCAGCAGCATTCCCTCGGCTACGTGGTACGCGCCGTTCGGCTTGGTGGGGTCCAGGAAGAACGCGGGCGGCACGTCGGTGTCGTCCATTTCGTAGGCGAAAACCGGGATGTGCCGCGACATCCGCTCGTCGTTCAGCACCGCGGGGCAGACCGAGTTGGAGTCGGCCACGATGGTCCGGAAGGCGAGGAACGGGGCCGGGTTCGGGAATCGTTTCAGCGGATAGAGTTCGCTGACCTCCTTGGCGTGCTCGCCGTACTGCTGCGCCACCAGTTTGCGGTAGTCCTCCGGGGTCGCGGCGGACGGCAGCTGGACCTCGTCGCGGGCCACGCCGTGCATCAGCGCCACCTTGTTGACCCGGCCCTTCGCGAACGCCTCCCCCGGCGACAGCGTCAGCGTCGTCCCGTTCACGATCGGCGCGATCGTGCCGCTGTCCGGCTTCATCCCGTTGCCCGCCTGCTTCAGCAGAGCCGCCACCGGCAGCTTGCGCAGGCACGCACCGGCGTCGGCCTCGCAGCCGAGCGCTTTCGCGAACCGCGCCCCGGCCTGCTGGGCCTGCTCCTCGTCGGGCAGATCAGCCTTGCAGTCCTGCGGCTGCCACTGGATGTCCGTGCCCAGCAACGAGTTGTACTCGCCGTTCTGGCTGATGCCGCGCTGGAACAACCCCGCCGCGGTCGGCGAGACGGTGTGGTCGCAGACGCTCGACCCGCCCGCGGAAGCACCGTAAATCGTGACGTTGTGCGGATCCCCGCCGAACTTGGCGATGTTGCGCTGCACCCAGCGCAGCGCGGCCTGCTGGTCCTGCAGCCCGTAATCGCCCGCGTGCTCGCCGTACGCCGCGTGCGCCAGGAACCCGAAAATCCCGAGCCGGTAGTTGACCTCGACGCTGATCACGTGCCCCTCGGTCACGAGCCGGCTCGCGTTCTGCGCCTGCAGCAACAAGAATCCGCCGCCGTGCAGTTGCACCATCACCGGAAGCTTCCCGTGCCCGGGGTTGGCGGGCACCCGGACGTTGAGGTTCAGGCAGTCCTCGGTCTCCGAACCCGGGCCGAGGCCGGCCGGCTGCGGACACGCGTTGCCCGGCGCGGTCGCCTCGAACGGCTTGGTCCACTTCGCCGGCCGCTGCGGCGGAGCCCAGCGCAGGTTGCCCACCGGCGGCGCGCCGAACCGGATTCCTTCCCACGACCGGACGTCCTTGCCCGCGATCCCGCACACCGGGCCGTCGTCGGTCGGCACCGTCGTGTTCGGCGAGCACGCCGGCGGCGGCGCGGCCTCGGCACGCCCGCCCGCCACGGACGCCGAACCGGCCAGCGACGACGCCGCCAGGGCGACCGCCGCCAGCGCGACGCCTGCCTTCCCGTCAAGTCTCATCCGTCCTCCTTCGCTCCTGCCTGGCCGGGAGAACGCGGCGGCGGACGCGGGACACGACGAGCGGCATCCACGCACCGAACAGGCGGCCTGCCGGCATGGGCTCGACCTCACCGGCGGCCGTTTCCCGGCCGCCGTCGCGAGAACGCCCGCGGACCGCTCGTTCCCGCCGCACTCCAGTCTGGGCGGCGCGGGAAAAGGCACAACCTCCGTTCGGTCGCGCGGGAACTGTCAAATTCCCGGGCAGAATGGTCTTTGTCAGGGATAAGGGATACAGAATGGCCGCCGAACCGCGTCCCGTCACCCGCTCGAGAGTTCGATCGGCGAATGCGGTTAATCCGCGGGGCGCGGAGGGCGAAATCCGCGGGAATATGCGCGCGACGCCGGAACACGACCGGCTTTTTGTCCGATTCGGGTCTCCCGCCCTTCGAGAGGCCCTCCGAATCGGGTCCTCCGGCCCTGCCCGCCGGGACCGGCGCGTACCTACCTTGGGCAGCACCTCGAAGACAAGTCCCGGCAAACCGAGGTGTGGCGTGTGCGCTCGGCTCGAATGGCGTCTGGTCTGCAGCTGCGTGTTCCTTTTGTGCGCGCTCGGCCCGGCATTGCCGATACGGCTGTTCGCCTGGGCACTGGCCCTCGCGACCGGCGCGGTCCTGGTGTGCGCGATCCGTCCGGGAAGCGTTTTCCGCAAACCCGAACTGCGGAGAAAACTGCTCACCGCCGCCGCGGCCGGAATGCTCGGAATGCTCCTCGGCTGGCTGGTGCACGCGGGCGGGCTCGTGGCGTCGGCCGCCGGTCTCCTGATCGTCGTGCTGCTGATCAGTTGGACTGCCCGATTCGCCGGGCACGGCTCAGCGTCCGCGCGGACACTGCGAGCGGCGAACGCGCGGATCAGGCCTCGGTCAGCAGGATTGCCCGCCCGGCAAACTGCGCAGCGGACGATCGGCGGCGGCGTTCCATTGCAGCGCCGCGTTCAGTTGCCGGTCGGACAGCCGGGCCTGGCGGGCGAGTTCGGGCAGCGACGCCTGCCGCGCGGACCGGCTCGCCTGGCACAGCAGCCCGAACCACCACTGCTCGTCGACCCAGTCGCGCCGGGCCTTCTCGACTAGCTGGTCCATGTGCTCGTCGCCGCAGGCGTAGACGAGCCGCTGGCCGTGGCCGGCGAAATCGGCGGGATCGACGCGCGAGGAATCGGGGACGAGCGCGGTCTGCAGCTTCCCGGGCGGGATCTGCTCGCCGCAGCGCTCGCACGTTTTCCTGCGCCGGGTACGGAAAACTGCTTCGGGGGACGAAAGCGACATCAGGCACTCCGGACTATCGGCACGGGTTCCATGTCGCAGATGTCAGAAAGCCAGGGGCCAGGGCACGCGGCATCTGCACTCGCCCAGGCAGGGTCCCCGTCGGCACCCTCCCGGGAAACCCACAGTAACGGCGGCTCGCGGGCCTTGCCAAGACGTCCGTCCGGGCTGTCCGCACCCCGCCGCGCCACCGGACCGGTGCACGGAGAGAGGCCGTTACGGTCATTCCGGGTGGTTTCCCGTGCGCGGCGGGTGACGACCGGAAGCTCAGTCCTCGCCGAGAACCTGTTCCGGCGGAAGTTCGCCGCGCACGACCGCCTCGGCCACCTCGCTCAGCCGTTCGTTGTGCGCGCGGCTGTAGGCGCGGAGCCGGTCGAACGCCGCGTCCATCTCCACCCCGCCGGCATGCGCCAGCACGCCCTTCGCCTGCTCGATGACCACGCGGCTGTTCAGCGCGTGCTGCAACTGCTCGGTGAGCAGTTCCCCGCGCCGGATCGCGCGCTCCTGCAGGATACCGATCGTCGCGATGTCCGCCAGCGCCCTGGCCACGCCGAGCGACGACCCGGCCAGCGGGCTGGGGCCGCGCCCGAACAGGTTCAGCGTGCCGATCACCTGCCTGCGCAGCCGCAACGGCAGCGCCTGCACGGACTGGAAGCCCGCCGCGGACGCCTGCCGCGCGAATCGCGGCCACCTCGCCGCCTCCGCCGAGAGGTCCTCGACGCGCACCGATTCGCCGCCGCGGTAGGCGTCCAGGCACGGCCCTTGCTCGGTCTGCAGCTGCAGCAGCTCCAGCATCCGGGTGCCCTCGTCCGACGACGCGGCCACCTCGAGGCCGCCGCGCTGGTCGGCGAGCAGCAGCCCGGCGGCCGAGGCCCCGAGCAGCGAGACGCAGTATTTCGCGAGCCGGTGCAGCATGTCCGCCACGTCGTATTCGTCGACCAACGTGTCGGCCATGTCCACGAACGCGCGCAGCAGTTCGTTCTCGCTGGACGACGTGACCGCGCCCGCGAACCCGTCGCTCATCGGTCTCTCTCCCTCCCATGGGCGGGATTCTCGCGCTCAGCTCGCGCGGAACCCCGCCGGCGGACAGCTTTCATTCCTCGATCTCCCTCGGGTGCAGCCGCCGCGCGACGAGGTCTCGCGCGACGTCGTCCAGCAGCCTCCCCCGGGCATACGCGTACGCCCGCAGCCGGGCAAGTGCCTGTTCCGCGGGAATGGCGAACTCCGCGAGCACGATCCCAGTGGCCTGGTGCACCACCGCCCGGTCCCGGACCATCGCGCCGACCGCGCCGCCCTGGGTTTCCCAGGCCGCGCCCGCGGCGGCCACTGCCAGCAACGCGCTGGTCACCAGGTCCGTCCCGCGCAGGATCGTCGCCAGTTCCTCCTCGGAGAGGCATCCGAGGGCCCGCCGGTACGTGTCCATCGCACCGAGCTTCACCGCGCCGCGCCGCAGCGGAAACGCGAATATGCCTCCGATTCCGGCCAGCGCGGCTTCGGCGCCGAACACCGGCCACGACTCGGGGAGGCTCCGGGACAGATCCGGAACCAGCACCGGCCGTCCGGTCGCGAACGCTTCGAAGGACGGGCCCTCGCCCAGGCTGAACTGGAGCGTGTCCAGATGCTCGACCACCTGGTCGCTGGCCAGCACGAGCACGCGCTGGCTGCCCTCGACGATCAGCGAAACGGCGGCCCCGTCCACCGGCATCAGTTCCGCCACCGCCCCGCACACCTCGGCCAGCGGCGCGGTGACGTCGCGGCCTTCGCGCAGCGCGGCGAGCAAATTCGACAGCATGGGCGACACCGCCTCCGCGAAATCCCCGACTCCCGGCACGGCCTGGTTCACCGCCTTCCCCGATTCCGGAACCAGCCGGGTTCCGCGGCGGAGCCGGACGGCTTTCCCACCCTACTCCCGGCCCGACTTTCCGCCGAAGCGGCCTCCGCCCCGGAAGAGTCCGCAATGGACAGTCGGGCTTCCCGGGACTGGATGATCCACAGTGGACATTCGGGCTGCGCGATCCGGCGTGCGAGAACGGCCCGCGGCCGCGGACGTCCGCCGGGGCGGCGGTGACCTCCGGCCCTATCCGGGCCCGCGCCTGGCGCCGCACGATCGGCCCCGGCGTCCGAGGAGGGGACACGGCTGATCCCCCGCGGCGGAATGCGAAGGCGTGCAGAGGACTTCCGGCCCTTTCGTTCCCCGGCGGGGCCTGCGACGGTGAACCCGGAACGGAGCTGACATGACCGAGACCCCGCAGCAGTGGACACTCGCCATCGCGTTCGACCGGACCGTGCACTACACCCGCGCCCGGGCGGTGCTGCGAACCGCCGACGGGGACGAGTTCGCCGGCGTGGGCCTCGCGCACAGCGCGGCCGAGGGACGCGGGCTCACCCACGTGGCCGGATATCTCGCCGCCGGACGGGCTTTGTGCGACCTCTCCCAGGAACTGCTGGAGGCGGTCGTCATCGACGTGGACGCCGAACTGAACCAGCTCAGCGCCGCGATCCCGGCCAGCCGGTCCGCCGGACACCGGCCGGACGCGCTCCCCGCCTGAACTGCCCGCGGATTGCCGAGCCCGCGGGCGAACCCGGCCGCGCGCGCTGGACGCCGCAAGCAGACTGCCGTCACCCAGGTCAGCGCAACGGCCCCCGCCGTCCGGGCGCGTTTCGAGCCCGAACCTCCGGCGGATTCCCCCGCCCGCCGGGCAAACTCCTCCGCACCTGCCGGATACCGTCCTCCGGGTCAGCGCAACGGCGCCGACCAGTCCAGCCGCACCCCGCCGCCCGGACGCGCTTCGAGCGCGAACTCCCCTCCCGCCGACTCCGCGCGCTCCCGCAGGTTCCCCAGCCCGCTCGGCGCGACGCCCTCCGGAAGCCCTTTCCCGTCGTCGGTCACCGAAATCCGCACCACCTCGTCCCGGACCGCGACCGAAACCGACAGCGCCGACGCGTCCGCGTGCCGGACCGCGTTGCTCACCGCCTCGCGCACGACCGCTTCCACGTGCTCGGCGAGCTGGGCGGGCACCGCGTCGAGCGGGCCGGCCATGCTGACCGCCGGGTGCAGCGGCGCGTCGTCGGTGAGTTCCGCGATCGCGTCGTGCAGCCGGTTCCGGAGCCGGATCTCGCCGGCCGCGCCGCCGTGCAGGTCGAAGATCGCGGTGCGGATCTCGCGCACGATCTCGTGCATCTGGTCGATGCTCTCCTGCAGCCGCCGCTGCAGCTCCGGCGTTTTCGTCCGGCGCTGCGTGCTCTGCATCGCGAGCCCGACCGCGAACAGCCGCTGGATCACGTGGTCGTGCAGGTCCCGGGCGATCCGGTCGCGGTCCGACAGCACGTCCCGCTCCCGCGCCGCCCGCTGCTGCGCCGCGAGTTGCAACGCCAGCGCGGCCTGGTCGGCGAACGACGCGAGCACCGGCAGCTGCGCCGTCTCGAACAGCGCGGATCCCGGATCCCGCAACGCGATCAGCACTCCGGAGGTGTGGTCGCCCGCGCGCAGCGGCACCACCAGCGCCGGGCCCCGGCCGCGGTCGCGCAGCAGCGCCAGCTCGGCCATCCGGCGCGGCGTCCGGTCCCGGAACA
Source organism: Amycolatopsis albidoflavus (assembly GCF_039525725.1). NCBI lineage: Bacteria > Bacillati > Actinomycetota > Actinomycetes > Pseudonocardiales > Pseudonocardiaceae > Amycolatopsis > Amycolatopsis albidoflavus. Next base: position 137,147 of record NZ_BAAAHV010000011.1, on the reverse strand, counting down.
CCGCGCCCGGCACCGTCCCGGCGACCGGTATCCGCAGCCCGGTCAGGTTTTCGCCGCCGCCCGCGCACACGGTGACGGTCAGCTCGGCCGGAACGGAGTCCCCGTCCTCGTCGACGTCGAGCCTGCCCGTGCCCGGCAGCGCGAGCATCGTGACGTCCGAACCGGTCAGTTCCAGCGCGCGGCCGGCGATCAGCTCCAGCGCGTCCACCGGGTCCGTGCCGCCGAGCAGTTCCGTGGTCACCTCGCTGGTCGCGCCGAGCCAGCGCTGCCGCAGCCGGGTCTGCTCGTAGAGGTGCGCGTTCTCGATCGCGATCCCGGCCGCCGCGGCCAGCGCCCGCACGATCACCTCGTCGTCGTCGGTGAACTCCGCCCCGTCTTTCTTCTCGGTGAGGTAGAGATTGCCGAACACCTCGTCGCGCACGCGGACCGGGACGCCGAGGAACGAGTGCATCGGCGGATGGTTCGCCGGGAAGCCGACCGACGCGGGATGCGCGGAGATCTCCGTCAGCCGCAACGGTTTGGCGTCGTCGATCACGAGCCCGAGCAGGCCGTGGCCTTCCGGGAGGTGCCCGATCCGCGCCCGCGTCTCGGCGTCGATGCCCAGGTACACGAACTCGGCCAGCGCGCCGTCGTCGCCGAGCACGCCCAGCGCGCCGTAGTGGGCCTCGCCGAGTTCCACCGCGGCCCGCACGATCCGGCGCAGCGTCGCGTCCAGTTCGAGCCCCGACGCGACGGCCAGCACGGCTTCGAGCAGGCCGTCCATTTTGTCCCGGGTGCCGATCAGGAGTTCGATGCGTTCCTGCAGGTCGCGCAGCGTCTCCCGCAGCCGCAGCTGCGACAGGGTTCCGGACAGCTTAGGGCTGCCCTCTCCGGTTTCCGGCATCGGACCTGCTCTCGGCGCTCGGCGTCCTCAGACAGATGACTTTCGCCCCTGTGCGCCCCCGCCCGGCGGACGCATGCTGAAGCGGAGAACCACGCACGACACAGTGTCCCGCGTTTCGCGGTCTCGGGGAGAAGGATGACCCTTCAGGTGGCGCCGTCCGGCCTGCTCAGCGCCGACCAGGTGGTGTCGGTGCTGCGCTGCGCCACGCTCGCCCCGTCCACGCACAACACCCAGCCCTGGCTGTTCAGCGTCGGCCCGGCGGGCATCGAGGTGCACGCGGACGCCGACCGCACGCTGCCCGTCGCCGACCCGGACCGGCGCGAGCTGCTGCTGTCCTGCGGTGCGGCGCTGTTCAACCTGCGCACCGCGATCCACGCGACCGGCGTCCACCCGGCCACCAGCTACTTCCCCCGGCGCGGCGATCCCGACCTGCTCGCCCTCGTGCGCCCGCGGGCCGCCGCCGCGACCGACCGCAAGCTCGCCTCCCTGGCCGAGGCCATCCCGCTGCGGCACACCAACCGCACGCCGTTCACCGTCAAACCGGTCCCCGGCGGGGCGCTGGGCGCGCTGCGGCACGCCGCGGAGGTCGAACACGCCTGGCTGCCGCGGCTCGACGCCGACCAGCTCGCCGGGCTCAAGGAGCTGATCCGCGAAAGCCACCGGCTCCAGACGCAGGACCCGGCGTTCCGGTCCGAATGGCAGCGCTGGACCGGCCGCGGACGCAACCGGCGCGACGGCGTGCCGTACGCCGCCGGAGGGGCCGTCACCGCAGACGACACCTGGGTCCTGCGCGATTACGGCGGCGGTTCGCGCGCCCCGGGCGCGGCCCCGCTGGTCGTGGTGGTCGGCACGTTCGCCGACCTGGCGATCGACCGGCTCCGCGCGGGACAGGCCATGCAGCGCGTCCTGCTCACCGCGACCGCCCGCGGAATCGACGCCTCGTTCATCTCCCAGCCGGTCGAAGTGCCCTCGATCCGCGCCCGGCTCCGCGATCTGCTCGGCGGCGGGCTCTGGCCGCAGATCGTGCTCCGCCTCGGCTACGGCGCCCCGGTGCCCCGGACGCCGCGCCGCGCGCTGGAGGACGTGCTCGTGACTCCGTCCCCGCTCAGCGTCTGACCGTCCGGCCGACGCGGAGGGCTGGGCAGTGCTGTCGGCTGGGAGTTCTCCGAACCAGCGATTGACTCCGGCCGCTGGCCCCGCCTCGACCACGACGTCTCCCCTGTCGCGCGAACACCCCGCCGCACACCGAAAAACTCTCGCGTTCTCCCTCGCCGCTCAACGGCTAACCCGGCCGATGCGGACGGCCGCGCAGTTCCGTCGCGAGCACCGCCGCCTGCGTGCGCCGTTCCATGCCCAGCTTCGTCAGCAGCCGCGACACGTAGTTTTTCACCGTTTTCTCCGCCAGGAACATCCGCTCGGAGATCTGCCGGTTCGTCAGACCCTCGCCGATCAGCGCCAGCAGCGTGCGTTCCTGCTCGGACAGCTGCGACAACGGCCCCCGCTGTTTTTCCGCGCTGTCGCGCAGTTTCGCCATCAGCGCGGCCGCCGCGTGTGCGTCCAGCAGCGACTTCCCCGCCCCGACATCCCGGACCGCCGAGATCAGGTCGATGCCCTTGATGTCCTTGATCACGTACCCGGCGGCGCCGGCGAGCACCGCGTCGAGCATCGCCTGTTCGTCGGTGTAGGAGGTGAGCATCAGGCATTTCAGGTCCGGCGAATGCGTCCGCAGCTCGCGGGCCAGTTCGATGCCGTTGCCGTCGGGCAGGCGCACGTCGAGCACCGCGACGTCCGGGCGCAGCGCCGGAATCCGCGCCAGCGCCTGCGAAACGTCGCCGGCCTGGCCGACCACGGCGATCTCCGGGTCCTCCTCCAGCAGGTCGGCGACCCCGCGCCGGACCACCTCGTGATCGTCCACCAGGAATACCCGCAGCATCGGTCCTTCTCCCACCTTGGGTTCGTGCGTCGAGAGTACGGCGCTCCGGCGCTTCCGGAAGTCGTCAATCCCCCGGCGGCGGCGGGGTTTTCACCGGCACGGACCAGCTCAGCCGGGAACCGCCTGCCACGGTCAGCGTCCCGCCGCGGCGGCTCGCCTGTTCGGCGAGCGCGGCCAGCCCGGGCGCGGCGGCCACCGCCAGGTCGCCCGCGCCCTCGTACCGGACGGTCACCGTCGTCCGCTCCGCTTCCGCCTGGATCTCGACCTCCACCGATTCGGCCGACGTGTGCCGGGAGACCAGCCGCAGCGCGTCGGCGAGCAGCGGCACCACGACGTCCGAGGGAACCGGATCGAGCTTCCCGGTCAGCTGCGTGGACACCGCCAGCCCCAGCTCCTCGCGCGCCTGCGCGAGCACCCGCAGCACCTGGTCGCGGATCGGCTCCGGTCCGGGCGGAAGGACGTCGTCCAGCCGGAAAACGGTCTGCTGCACGTGATTGATCACGTCGTCGAGGTCGGCGATCGTCGCGCGCAGCCGGGCCGCGACCACCGCCGATTTGGCGAGCCCGGCCGTGGTCTGCAGCGACAATCCGGTGGAGTAGAGCCGGTTCAGGATCTCGCTGTGCAGCCGCGCCGCGATCCGGTCGCGTTCGTCGTGCAGCGCGGCGTCCTCGCGCTCGGCCCGCGCCTGCGCCAGTTCGAGCGCCACCGCCGCCTGGTCGGCGAACCAGGCGGCGATCTCCAGGTCGTCGGAGGTGAACGCCGGGCGGCCGGCCAGCCGGGAGACGGTCAGCACCCCGGCCACCTTCCCGTTCCCGGCGAGCGGCACCAGCATCACCGAATCGAGGTTCAGGCTCAGCACGGAGGGCACCGACAGCCGCGACAGCTCGTCCGGCCACGAACCGATTCTCGGCTCGCCGCTGGCGAAAACCGTGCCGGCCACAGTGGACTCGGTGAGCAATTCCCGGCCAGCCAGCTGCTCCGCGCCCGCCCCGACCGCGCGTTCGACGAAGAGGTAGCCCTCCCGCTCCGCCGGGCGGGTCACCGAAACCAGGTCCGCGGACGCGAGCGCCCGCGCGTAGTCCACGACGCGGCCCAGCGGATCGCCGAGGTCCGCCGACAGCAGTTCCCGGGTGACCGCCGCGGACGCGCGCAGCCACTCCTGCTGGTTCCGCGCGGTCTCGTACAGCCGGGCGTTCTCGATCGCGCTGCCCGCCGCCGCGGCGAGCGCGAGCGCCAGCTGTTCGTCCTCCTCGCTGAACCGGCCGTGCCGCGCCTCGGCGAGATAGAGGTCGCCGAAAACCTCGCCGCGCACCCGCACCGGGACGCCGAGGAAGCTCGTCATCGGCGGATGTCCCTCGGGGAACCCGGTCGAGCGGGGATCGTCCTGCAACCGGTCCAGCCGTACCGGACGCGGGTCCTCGACGACCGCGCCGAGCAGGCCCTTGCCTTCGGGCAGCCTGCCGATCCGCGCGACCGCCTCGGCGTCCATCCCGGTGTGCACGAATTCGGACAGCCGCCCGTCCGGCCCGATCACCCCCAGCGCCGCGTACCGGGCCCCGACCAGTTCGCACGCCGCCTCCACGAGCCGGCGCAGCAGCGCGGGCAGCGCGAGGCTGCCGGTGATGGACTGGGTCGCGCGCAGCAGCCCGCGGAGCCTGCCCTGGGTGCTGATGACCTCCTGGGCGCGCTCCACCAGCTCGCCGAGGAGCTGGTCCAGTTCCATCCTCGGCTGATCGGGGAACGTCAGCCTCGCTTGTTCGGGTGTGTCCCGCTGGTTCACCCCGGCTCCCGCCCGTCCGGCGCTGCCGTCCGGTCCGCGCGGCGCCACTGGAATTCAGTCTTGCGGCTCGCGCGAGCGGCCGTCAAGCGCGCGAAAAGGGGCCGGCGGCGATTTTCGGCGCTGCACGGGAAAACGGGCGTGCCGGGTTCTCTCCCGGCCGGGAAATCACGCCGGGAACTGTCGCGGCCGCACCCGGTCCGGCCGCCGCGATTGCCTTGGCCGAGCGGCGGAAGCGGGCGCTTCCGGCGGTGCGCGGCAAGGCCGAACGGAGTGGTTGCCCTGCCCCGGATCCGCGCCGCGAACGGCGGCGGAATGGTTCTTCCGGCGGAAATCCCGATCTTCGGACCGGTCCGGCGGAATTGCCGTTGCGCCGTCCGGGCATTCCCGCTGATGCCGCGATTGTTGTCATTTCGCCAGCTGTCGGCGCGGCCGGTCAGCGGCGTGCCTCCGGCCGGACCACGAGGACCGGGCACGAGGCGTGGTGGATCAGCGCCTGGCTGGTCGACCCCAGCTGCATCCCGGCGAACCCGCCGCGGCCGCGGCTGCCGACGACCATCAGCTGGGCCCGCTCGGACTCGTCGAGCAACACCTGGCGCGGCCGGTCGCGGACCAGCTTCCGGCGCACCTCGACGTCGGGGTACTTCTCCTGCCAGCCGTCGAGACGGTGCGCGAGCAGCCGTTCCTCGACCGGCTGGCGGCGGGTCTCCCGCTCGGGCACCGGACGCGCGGTGCGCTCGATCGCGTCGCACACGACGTCGGCCCAGGCGTGCACCGCGACCAGCGGGACCCCCCGGAAGCTGGCCTCCTCGAACGCCGCCGCGATCGCCGCCTCGCTGTTCGGGCTGGTGTCGACGCCGACCGCGACCGGCCCGTCGAGCGGAACCGGGCCGTCGCCGCGGCGGCCCCGGACCACCGCGACCGGGCAGCCGGCGTTGCTCACGACGGCCGCGGTCGCCGCGCCGGCCAGCATGCCGGTGAACCCGTCGGTCCCGGTGCGGCCGAGCACGACCATCCGGGCCTCCCGGGACCGGTCGATCAGCAGGGCGGGCGCGGAATCGGTGTAGACCTCGTTGCGGACGCGGAGCGCGTCGGCCGCCAGGTCCTCCCCCGCAGGCGCGAGGAGCCCGCCGTCGGCGGGCGCGTCCTCGAAAAGCGGTCCGGGCCCGGCGAATCCGGCGGGCACCGCGGTCTGCAGGCAGTGCACGAGCTCCAGCTCGAGGTCGCGGCCCGCGGCGAGCCGGGCGGCCCACCGGACCGCTTCGGCCGCGCCGTCCCATCCGCCGATCCCGACGAGCACCGTGCGGTTCCGGCCGGTCATCTTCCCGTCCCGTCGCCGGCCGGGTCCGCCGCCACCACGCCGGGCACCGCGAGCGCCAGCAGCTTCGCGACGTCGCGGTCGGCTTCCTCGTCGTAACGATCGGTGATGCGCACGATCCCTTCGTGCACCTCGACTTTCCAGCGCCCGGTCCCGCCGTAGACCTCGAGCCGGTGCCGCACGTCCGCGGCGATCGCGGTGTCGGCGCGGGCGAGCACGCGGACCACGTCGCCGCGCGTCACGATGCCGACCACCCGGGAGCCCTCGACGACGATGGGCATCGCCTGGCTCTTCGCGTCCACCAGCTCCCGGCAGACGTCGGCGAGGTCGGCTCCGGGCGGCATCCCGGCGGCGGGCGAGGTCATCACCGCGCCGACGGTCGTCTCGATCGCGCCCGGGTGGTACGGACGGCGCCGGGACGCCCGCGGCTGTCCCGGGGCCCGGTCGCGGCCCAGCTCGGCCTGGGTGACGATGCCGACGAGCCGCCCGTCGTCGTCCACCACCGGCAGCGCGGGGAAGCCGCGTTCGGCCAGCAGCTCGGCAGCCTCGTCGGCGGAAGTCCACGGACGCACCGTCTCCGCGGGCGAGGTCATCAGATCGCGTGCGCGCATCAGACCCGTCCTTTCCCTGGTACTGGCTCGAAACTAGGCGACCGGCCGGACCGGGCACGCCGGTCCGGAGTCACCGGCGCGAAGGACCAACGTCCTCAGTGCCGCGCCGGGGACGGTTCCCGGCGCGGCGGGAACGCGGGGCCGCTCCGCCGTTCGGCGCAGGGGCGTTCCGTTCGGCCTCGGTGAGCACGACGGCGTCCGGGCCGGGGTAGATCGTCGAGACGTAGCCGCCGAGGAACCAGCGGACCGTGAACGGCGGGCCGCCGTCCGGGGTCCCGACCGCGACGACGCGGCCGTGCCGGTCCGGGAACTCCGCCCGGCCGCTCTTCACCACCAGCCAGTCGCCGGGCTGTGCGCGCATCGCTCCTCCTCGGTTCCGGACGGACAGTTCCACCGCGACAACGCCTTCCGCGGCCAGCGCGAGCGCGGATCGTGACCCCGCCGCCGACTCCTTCAGGTTCCCGGCGCCGTCGCTCAGCAGCTCGCGCGGCCGGAGCCCGGCCGACCAGCTGGCCCGCCGGAACGCCGCGAGGCCGGTCGGCCAGCATGCGGACGCGATGCTCGCGAGGTCGAGTCATGATGTCCCGGGCGTGCAAGGCTTCCCCCGTTTGCTCACCGGAGCGTCCCGCGCACGACCGCGACCGGGCACGCCGCGTGCGCGAGCAGCCGGTTCCCGGTGGAGCCGAGCAGCCCGCCCGTGACCGGTCCCCGGCCGCGGCTGCCGATCACGACCAGCTGAGCGCCCTCGACCGCCAGCAGCGCGCGCCCCGGCGAACGTTCCCGCACCGCCCGGATCCGCACCGCGACCTCCGGGTACTTGTCCGCCCACGCGGTAGTGCACTCCCGCAGCGCGCGGTCCTCCTCGGCAGCCCGGCCCGGCCGGTCGGACCGCCAGGCATGCACCGCGATGAGCGGCACCTGCCTGTTCGCGGCGGCCTCGAAGGCGAATTCCCCGACGCGCTCGTCGGCGTCCACCCCGACCACGACCGCCCCGCCCGCCGCCGCGCGCCCGCGCACGACGACCACCGGGCAGTACGCGCAGGCCGCCGTCCGCAACGCGACCGAGCCGATCGCCGCCCCGCGCAGCCCGCCGAGCCCGTGCGAACCCAGCACCACCAGCGACACCGAGCGCGACCTTTCGACAAGCAGGTCGACGGCGAGCCCGGGCCGGGCGACCGGCTGAGTCGCCACCCCCGGCGCCGCCTCCTCGGCGACCTGAGCGGCGCGGCTCAGCCACCGGTGCGCGCGGGCGAACCGCTCGCGAGCCTCCTGGTCCGCGGCCGCGGTTCCGGCTTGGAACAGCTGAAGCAGACAGCCGCGGCGCACCGCTTCGACGGCCGCCCAGCGGACCGCCGCGAGCGAAGCCTCCGACTCGTCGACCCCGACCAGCACCGCGCCGCCGGGCTTCTTCCGGGACACCGCCGCCTCCCCTTCCCGCCGCCGGTTCCGGCAGTCGCGTCCACGGTGGCCCACCCGGGTGGACTCCGTCAGGGGCCGAAGTCCTTTCCCACAGGGACGAAAGCGCATCTCCGGCGGGGCGATGAGGGGTGGCCGGGTCTTTCGGCCGGGGCCGGACTCGGGGCTGCAGGTGCGGGCGGGACGGTGCCGAAGGTCCGCGGGGCCGCTCCACGGTGGACGGATTCCGGCGGCTGGGATGCGGGCCGCCGACTGCTCCGGCCGCATGGCGCGCTGCTGAGTTGCCGTACTTTCCAGCCGGGAACCGTGCCCAGCGGGCATCCGACGACCGGATCCGCATCGATCCACTGTGGACAGCTTCCGGCGGCGCCACGGCCTCACAACCGACGCAGAGGGCGACCGGCCCAGTGCCACAAGGCAGGCACCCGCCGACCGGGATCGATTCATTCCACCGTGGATGGACGTGAACGCGGATCGCCGCCGTGCCCGTCTTCCGGCCCTCGCTCCCCTGCCCGACCCGGCGGCCAAAGCGTCGCCCCGGCACGGGCAGCGGCCACCGTCCGAAAAGGACAGCGGCCGCTCTTCCCGCCGGGCGACGGGGAACCGGGAGTCACCCGGGCGCTCTGCCCGCGGCCGGTTCGTCGGACAGGACGATCCGGGCGTCCACTCCCACCCGCAAATGCTCCTTCACCGCCACCACGCCGTCCACGCGGCCGACCAGCGCCAGCATCACCGGGATCACCGGGACGACGCTGCGGCGCTCGACCGTGCCGGTGAGCGACACGACGCCGTCGCGCACCGCGATGTCCAATGACGCCGGGTCGAGGCACAGCTCCCGGTCCAGGACCTCGTCGCGCACCTCGTCGCGGATCTCGTCGTCCGGCCGCAGGAACAGCCGGCCGAGGTCGCCGCGCGTGACGATGCCGGCCAGGGCGCGGTCGCCGCCGAGCACGGGCAGGCGGTGCACCCGGCTGGCGTTCATCCGCCGGACCGCGCACACGACGTCGTCGTCCGCCCGGACGGTCACCGGCGGCGTCGACATCACCTCGGCCACCGCACCGGGCTTGCGCCGGACGAGGCGTCCGAAGCAGCGGGACTGCCGCCTCGACAGATCGCCGCGCGTGACGAAGCCGAGAACCCGGCCGTCCTCGCCGGCCACCGGCGCGCCGCCCACGCCCCGTCGCTCCAGCACGGCGACGGCGGCTTCGAGGCGCATCCCCGGCTCGACCGCGGCGACGTCGGCCGTCATCACCGCGCGGACCTGGCGGGTTCTCTTCATCTCGGGCTCCTCACAGCAAGGGGTCGGGGCGAGCGTCCGGCAGCGGCCCGCGTTCTTCGGCCGAGCGGGCCGGGACGATGACCACCGGGCAGTACGCCTGCCGCAGGCAGTACTCGGAAACCGAGCCGACGAGCAGGTGCAGCACCCGGCTGTGCCCGTGGCTGCCCAGCACGAGCATCGCCGCGCCCGCGGACGCGCGGACGAGCGCCGGACCGGGTGCGCCGTCGACGGCAGCGGTCCGCACCCGGGCCAGATCCGCGCCGGGGCACGCCCTGGCGACCGTCTCGTCCAGTTCATGCCGGTACCGGGACGCGATCTCTTCGTGCGAGCGGGAGACTGCCGATTCCAGGTCCGCGAGCAGGTCGAAGGTCCAGGCGCGCAGGACCGCGACCGCCCGGCCGCTCGCCGCCGCTTCGGCGAGCGCCCACCGCACCGCGGCGGCGCTGCCTGGCGAGCCGTCGGCGCCGACGACGATCTCGCGCTCGTCAGCGGCGGTCATGGTCCGCTCCTCACATCCGGCCAATCCACGCCGCCTGCCGAGCCGTCAACGCCAGCGGCTGTCACGAGCAACTCCTCACATCCGGCCGACCCGCACCGCCCGCCAAACCGTCAACGCCAGCGACGATCACGAGCAGCTCCTCACATCCGGCCGACCCGCACCGCCCGCCGAACCGTCAACGCCAGCGGCGATCACGAGCAGCTCCTCACGTCCGACCAGCCCGAAAGCGGCCGACCGTCCACAGTGGACCAAGCGCTGCCGCGGCCCTACTCGACCTCGATCTTGATCTGCTTCTCGTGCGCCTGCCCGGCCAGCGGCATGGAGATCTCGAGGATCCCGTCGGCGTAGCGTGCGGCCACCTCCGCCGTCACCGCCCCGGCGGGCAGGTGGACTGTGCGGCTGAATCTGCCGTAGGAGAATTCGCTGCGGCCGTCGAGGTGCTTGCGTTCCTCGCGGTCCGCCTCGACGGTCAGCATCCCGTCGTGCGTCGTCACGGAAATGTGCTTCTCCGGGTCGAACCCCGGCAGTTCGGCGCGGACGGTGTAGGTCCGGCCGTCGGTGGACTCCTCGATGCGCACCGGGTTGTGGTCGGCGAACGGCCACGGCCGGTCGAGCCAGGCGGCGATGTTCGGCAGCGCCATCCGGGAACCGGGCAACAGTGACGTCATTGCGCACTCCTCTCTCGGGAACGGTGTCGCCCCTTCAGGAAACCGCTTCCGCCCGCCGCCGCGACGCGGCCGGACTGCCCGAAGCCGAAGGCCGAAAGTCACCGAACTGGCAGGTTCCGCCCGGAAACCCCGGGCCGACCGTCCACTGAGGACTCAAGTCAGCGGGCCACCGCCACCGGGCACGCCGCGTGCGCCAGCAGCCAATACCCCGTCGAGCCGAGCAGCCCGCCGGCCACCGGGCCGCGCGCCCGCGCCCCCGCGACGATCAGCTGCGCACCAGCGGAAATCCCGGACAGCGCCCGCGCCGCCGAGCGCACCCGCACGACATGCACGCGCACCGGCACGACCGGATGCTTGCGAGACCACGCGGCCACCTGCTCGCGCAGTCCGGCTTCCCGGCCGGGGCGGCCGTCGTGCCACGCGTGCACCGCCTCGAGGCCGGCTCCGCGCGAAACAGCCGCGTCGAAGGCGAACGCGAGCGCGCGCTCGCCGCCGTCGGAGTCGTCGAGGCCGACCACCACCGGCCCGTCCGCCACCGCGCTGCCGCGGATCACCACCACTGGGCAGCGCGCGGACGCGGCCGCCCGCAGCGCCACCGACCCGATCGCCCCGCCGCGCGCCCCGCCGAGCCCGTGCGCGCCCAGCACGAGCAGCCCGGCTTCGTCAGACAGCGCGGCCAGCAGTTCGGCCGCGGTCCCGAGCCGCACGCACATCCGCACCGGAACCGCCGGCGCGGCCTGCCGGGCGGTTTCCGCCGCCTGCCGCAGCAACCGGCGGGCGGGTTCCATCAGGAGTTCGGCGTCGCCCGGCGGTTTCCCGTGCGGCAGCAGGTCCGGGTCGTCGCACAGCTCGGCGTGGAACACCACGAGCCCGGTGCCGCGCCGTCCGGCCTCGACCGCCGCCCAGCGGACCGCCGCGAGCGCGGCCGTGGACCCGTCGACCCCGGCGACCACCGGCCGGCTCACCGCCATCGCTCCTGGTTCTCCTCGCTCCCGCGCCGTTCTCCGGCTCGCCGGCAGAGCGCGGCACCGTGCTTGCCGCGTTCGGCGGGCCGGCCGCGGGCAGCCCCCGACGACGGGGCCCTCCGCTTCTCGTCCATCACATGCCTCCTCCGGCCGGTCACTGGTCGTCCAGCGGCCGACGCTAGGCCGCCGCGCCCCGGCCCCACTGCGGGCGGACGTCCGCGGCGCGAGAGTCTTTGGTCCCAGTGCGAAAGGCGCTGCGGCCCTTCGCACGCGTTCGGCGAGCGGGTTGTGGCTCCGCCCGCTGGCACGGCCTGCGCCGATCAGCGGACGGAACGCCGGAAACCGTTCCGGCACAACGAAATCTCCTCGCCCGCCCCGCCATCCAGCGGACACCTCACCGCCTCGCGCGACGGCACGGTCTGCGCCGACCAGCCGACGTCGCGACGAAAGCCTAGGCGCGGCAGCGCAATTCCGTCCCGCTCCCCCGCCCCGCGTCCAGCTGACATCCAGCCGAAAACCAGTCCGGCGCGAACACACCGTGCCGCCGCCGATCAGGACATCTCGCCGAAAGCCCCTGCTGTGCCGCACCACCCGCCGCGCCGGGGTTTTCGCGGCAGCGGGTGCGGCGTCGACGGCGCGCAGGGTTCCTTGCTACCGGCGGACCTGGCGCGGGGTACTGAGGTCCGTGAAGGGCCCCTTGAGGGAATCAGATTCCCTCAAGGGGCCCTTCACGGACATTGGCGGGGAGCCGGCGCCGCGGCTATTCCACCGGACGGCCGGGTTTCGCGCTCCGCCAGTCGGCCGCCACCGTTTCGCGGAGGATTCGCTGCGCCGCCATCCGGGTCGCCTGCAGCGACGAATGCGCTTCCCGCGAATTGAACACCCGGCGCGGGGCCGCCACGCTCAGCGCGGCCACCGCCGTCCCGGTCACGTTGAAGACCGGTACCGCCGCGGCGAGCAGCGCGCCGGGGACGCGCGGGTTGAACGACACCTCGCGCCGCCGGATCTCGCGCAGTTCCGTGCTCAGCCACGCCGGGAGCCCGCCGCCGTTCTCGTCCTCGCCGCGGTAGCCGGCGAACACCGCGAACCGCGCGGCAAGCCCGGGATCGAATGCCATCAGCACTCTTCCCGCCGCGCTCCCGGCCAGCTGCGAATCGTTTTCTATCCGTTCGGCGACCGAACAGTATCCGCTGCTGTAGATCAAATGCACGAAATCGACGATATTGCCGCTGGCCACGCCGAGGCCGACCAGATATCCGGTGCGCCAGTGGATATCGATCAGCGAAGGAAGAATGCCTCTTCGCAGGCGCTGCAGTTCCTGGGTCGAACCGGGTCTCGCGAGCCGGCAGACCGCTTCCCCGTGCCGGTAATGGTATCCGGCCCGCACGACCATTCCGTATCCCTGCATCTCGGCCAGCAGCCGGTGCACCGTGCTTTTCGGAAGACGGGTCGACCGCGAGATCTCGCTCAGCGTTTCGATCCCGCCGGAATCGCGAATGGCGCTCAATATCGAAAGCGCCCGGGGAATCGGCCTGCGCGGCACCACCTGCGTGCAAGCCCACCGAGTGTCTTCGTCGCTCATAGTCACGACCGCAACCTCCACCGAATCCACAAATTCCCTCGTGCGCGCGCCGTCCGGTCCGCCGGGAACCTCGCCCCGCACGCCCTCGGCACTGCCGCGCGACCGCTGCCCCGCGGTCTCGACGCCGTCTTCCACCCCCGGGCGGCACCGCGCCTCGCTGCCGCCCAGTCTCGTTCCGCCACCCGCTTCTTTCCTGATGCAGTCCTGTTCTCGCGCCGGACGCCTGCGCTTTTATGCTTGCTCAGGAGCGTGTCCGGCACAATCGCACGCACCCGTTCACTGAAACAGATCGCCCCAGTGGCGCAGCGCGTTGGCCTGCTCGCCTCGCCGTGCGATGAGTCCGCGCCCGGAAGCGGACACAACCAGTCACCCTGGGTAGCCGAAGAGTCATCGCACGCCGCAGTGCTCGCAGGCCGTGACAATTGCGCACTCCACTGCTTTTCGTCCGGCGGAGAACCTCGGCGGAACGTCCCCGAAATCCGGCGGGCAATTCGACCCGGGGCCGAGAATATTCCGGGCATTACCGCGTTTCCGCCGCGCGTCATCGGACGCCGGGCAGCGCCGCCGCCGCTTCGGCCCGACCCCCGCGGTCGGCGGGCGGATCCGGCTCCGAAGCGACGATCGACCACGCCGGCCACGGCGGCGGGGTTGGTGCCGCCCGTGCCGACAGCGGGAGAATCAGCTGGCGCCGTCTCCGGTCGCCGCCGCGCCTCCGCCGAAAGACCATACCAGCACCCAGTCGACGGCGAGCGACCAATCGAGGACGCAGAGCAATGTTCCGGCCCACGGGACAGAGCCTTGACTTTCCGGCGGCGAACCGCGAACCGCTGCCACGACGCCCACCGGAACCCGTGGCTCGATTTCCCCCGCTCGCTACGTTTTCCAGAGCAATAGCTTTGGAACACAACGCGATCCGCATACCAGAACGCGAATCCGCAGCGGGCGCACCAGCTTCCCGCCACCCGGGGCACCCGCGCCGGTCACGCCGCTTCCGCTCCGGCGACCACTCGTTCGCACACCCGCAGGATCGTCCGCCGGTCGGCTACGTGCCAGGGCAGCCCGGCGGAAAGCCGCCGCAGTTCCGCGTCCGGCTCGAAGGCCACTGCCTTGCCGACGCAGCGGAACATCTCCGCGTCCGAGGCGGAATTCCCGATCGCGAGGAAGTTCTCCGCGCCGAATCCGGCCGCTTCGGACAGGCAGCGCACGAACGCGAGTTTGCCGCCCGCCGCGCCGGGCGCCGACAGAAGACGCCCGGTGAACCTGCCGTCCGCGACCTCCACGACGGCGCCGTGCCCGCCGGACAGCCGCAGGTCGATCGCCGCCTCCTGCACCGGGAAATCGTGATTGCCCGACAGCAGATGGACGCGGTACCCGCTCGCCCGCAGCAGCGAAAGCAGTTCCGGGACAAAGGAAAACAGCTTGCCCCGGCTCGCCCGCCAGGTTTTCTCCGCGGCGAACCGGGCCCGCGGGACCGAAGCCCCTTTCATCGCGAGCGCGTACAGCCGGTAGATCTCGTCCATCAGCCCGGGCGGCGCTTTCTCCTCGGCGGCGAACCGGTCGATCGCCTCCAGGCAGGACAGCCCCGCTTGCCGGTCGCAGGTGCCGTCGTCGAGCAGAACCCGCAGATAATGCCGCGAGGTGTGCCCGGGAAGAAGAGTGCCGTCCAAGTCCAGAATGGCGTATTTCGCCGCGCAGCAGTTCATCAGTCACCCTGATCCGTCGCATCCACGAAAACGGCCCTTCGGGGAGCGCTTTCCGCGATTTATCCGGGCTGACAGTACAGCGGCGCGGGTCCGGGTCCGGCGGTTTGTTCCATGCCCCGGGACACCGCTGTCGCGGGCCGGATCCTGTCCCGGAAACGCGGGAATAATCGGAAAACGGTCCCGGCCCGAGCCGGCCGGACCGGGAGCCGACCGCGTCAGCCGATCAACCGGCGGGCGATCCCGGCGCGGGTCGTGAGGTCGAGTTTGTTCAGCACCCGAGCCACATGCGCGTCCACCGTGCGCGGGCTGAGGAACAGCTCGGCCGCGATTTCCTTCGTCGTCAGCCCGCGCACCACCATTTCCGCCACTTGCCGTTCGCGGCGCGAAAGCGCCGGTCCGTCCGCCGTCGGCCGCGGCTTGCGCCGCCCGGCCAGCCGCCGCTGCACCTTCGTCGTCTCGCGCAGCAGCGCACTGGCTCCCGCGCTCCGGAACACCTCCCGGGCCTCGCCGATCCGCTGGGTCGCGGCGTCGAAGTTCTCCTGCCTGCCCAGCACTTCCGCGACCAGCAGAACCGCGCGGCCGCGGTGCAGCGCCATCGCCGCCCGGCCGAACGCGACCGCCGCGGCCGACGCGTCCGTCAGTGCGGCAGCGAGGTCGGCCTCCGCTGCCAGGACCGTCGCGCGAGCCAGCAGCGCGATGCCGAGATCGCTGTGCAACCCGGTCACCGCGGCCCGTTCCATCGCTTCAGCCGCCCGCCGGCGGGCCTCCGCGGGCGCTCCCTCAGCGAGCGCGACCCGGCAATCCTGCGCCAATCTGGCCACCAGCAACGGATTCTCCGTCCGCTCCATGGGCTGTTCGACGGCTCCGGGCAGCATCCCCAGCTCGAAACCGGCCTCGGCGAGGATGTGCTCCACCGTCCGCCGCCACCATTCGACAGCCGGTCGCGGCATTTTCTCTACCGTCCGCCACTGTTGCTCGGCCGCCGTGCGATCTCCGGTCGCGAGCAGGACCCGCAGCCGGATCGCGGCGGCCATCGGCACGACGTCGTGGTGGCCGAAGCGGGTCGCGGCGTTTTCCGCTTCGGTGGCTGCCTCCGCCGCTTCGGCGAGCCGGCCCAGTTTCCAGAGCACGAAGCCGCGCGCCGAATACAGAAACGGCAGCCCGGCCGCGCTCAGCGGCAGCGCCCGGTCGAGCAGGGCGAGCGCCCGCCGGTCGTCGTCGAGGAAGCTGGAGGCCCAGCACAGCGCGGGCACGGTGTAGAGCACCGAACGCAGCTCGCTGTCGTCGAGCAGGTCGAATCCGTCCGCCGCGGCCCGCTGGGCGTGCCGGGCTTCGGCGGTCCGCCCGGCGCAGGCCAGCCCGATGGCGGCGAGCGCCGCGATCGCGGATTGCACGGCGGACCCGGCGCCTGGGTCCGCCGCGGTCCGGCGGAGCCGTTGCTGCGCGCCGTCGATGTCGCCGTCCAGCAGTTCCAGGTGGGCCAGTTCGAGTTGCGCCCGCGCGTCAGACTTGCCCGACGCGGCGATCGCGGCCTCGGCGATCGCCCGCGCGCGCCGGGTCCGGCCGAGCGCGTGCTCGCAGCGGGAAAGCAGCGCGAGCACGCGAGGCGACTCCGGCAACGCCGTCAGCAGCGCCCGCGCCCCAGCCGGTTGACCGGAGGCCAGCAGCGCTTCCGCGCGCAGTACCGACAGGCGGCAGTGCTCGTGGCCGCCGCGCATCCGCTCCGGCAGGTTCGCCACCGCCGCGCCGAGCCAGCGGGCACACGCCGCCGGATCGGTGCCGAGCACCTCCTCCCCCGCCGAAGCCAGCTCGCCGACCGCGACCAGATCGTGGCGGTACAAGGATTTCTCGAGGTGGTAGGCGCGCAAGGCGAGCGGCGCGTCGAGTTCGCGCAGGTACTCCGCCGCCCGGTGGTGCGCGCCCGCCGCCCAGCCGCGGCCGGCCAGCCGCGCGGCGGCGACCCGGACCAGCGGATGCCGGAACCGCAGCCCCGCGGCCCCGCCGGCCAGCACGCCGCGCCGCAGCAGCCGTTCGATCGCGTGGCCGACCTCGGCCCTCGGCAGCACAGTCATCGCCTGGACCAGGTCCGCGTCGATCGTCGCGCCGCCGCACGCCGCCGCCTGCACGACGAGCCGCTCCGGCTCCGGCAGCGCCGACACCTCGGCGAACAGCACGCGTTCCGCCGGAAGCATCGGCCGGTCTTCGGCCGCCAGGCTGTCGTCCTGTCCCGGCCACTCGCGCGGCGGCAAATCGGCCAGCAGCAACAGGTACAGCGGAATGCGCTCGGCCGCGGCGGCGATCCGCGCCCGCTCGGCGGCGTCGTGCCCGGGCAGCAGCCGCGCGACCTCGTCGTCGGTGAAAGCGGGCAAGGTCACGTAACGGGCCGGGACCCGCTCGGCGTGCAGCAGGCGCGCCAGTGCGGGCTGCTGCCGCCCGTCGCGCACCGACAACACCAGCCGCCGGTCGCTGTCCGGTCTCCGGACCAGCGACATCAACAGCCGCAAGGACTCTTCGTCGGCCCACTGCGCGTCGTCCACGACTACCAGCGATTCCGATCCGAGCACCCGCGCGAGACGGCGCGCGAACCCGGTCCCGGCGGCGGGCACCGCGCACACCGGATCCGGCGCCCGCCGGGCGACTTCGGCCAGCAGCCGGGTTTTCCCGATCCCCGGCCGCCCCTCCACCACGGTCACCGCGGCCGAGCGGTCCAGGCACGCGGCCAGTTCCGCCGACCTGCCGACAAACTCCTTCTCGACCATGCTCTCCCCCTTCGCCCGACCAGCGAATTGCGGTAATTCTACGGATGCTCGCACCCGTTATCTTCCGGTTTTATTTTGAGGCCCGGGACAAACCGGCGAATCAGCCGGGCAAGCGGGAACAGGTTAGTGCCCGCGCCCCGGCCCGGGCTATCGGCCAACAGGGAGAACCTCGGCCGTGCGCCGGGCGCGCCACGAATCTCGCAGGAGGATCGGTGAGCAACAGCGGACCTGGGCGTTTACCACGACCGGGACGAGGGCCGGGCGTTCGATCGGAACGCGCCGCCGGAACGTTACCGAAATGGCCCGGACACTTTCCGCAGCCGAACGGACACACTTCGCCCGCGATTACTCCGGTGATCTTCCGGATCACCATTGGTGAGCGTGCACTCGGAAGTGCGCGCAATACTGCTCCGATCGGCCGAATTGCGCGTCCGGCCGCCGATAACCGCTCAACGGAAAAGCACGCCGAACGGCGGCGGCACAATTGCCCTCACGCGGCGGGACGGCGGCCGGAATGAACGGCAAACAGGTTCTGGTGGCCGGCGCGGGACTGGCCGGCTCGCTCGCCGCGATCCACTTCGCCCAGCTCGGGCACCGCGTGGAGATCCACGAACGCAGGCCGGACCCGCGCGGCGCCGGCGCGGGCGGCGGGCGGTCGATCAACCTCGGCCTTTCCCAGCGCGGAATCCGGGCGCTGGACCAGGTCGGCCTGCTCGGCCCGGTGCTCGCCGCGGCGGCCCCGATGCGCGGCCGGGTCATCCACCAGCGCGACGGCGAGCTGGATTTCCAGCCCTACGGCTGCCACGAGGACCAGATCCTGCGCTCCGTGCTGCGCGACGACCTCAACCGGATCCTGCTCGGCAAAGCCCTGGAGCACCCGAACGTCAGCGCCCGCTTCGGCGTCACGCTCACCGACCTCGACCGCGGGTCCGCCACCGCGAAACCGGTCTGCACCTTCACCGGCGAAAGTGGTCTATACCATGCTTCCGCCGATCTCGTCGTCGGCGCGGACGGCGCGTTCTCGGCCGTGCGCACCCGGCTGCTGCGCGGCCTGCCCGCCGACTTCCGGCAGCGGGTCCTGCCCTGGGGCTACAAGGAGTTCGCGATCGCCGCCGGCCCGTCCGGCGAGGTGCGCAGCAGCCCGGACGCGCTGCACGTCTGGCCGGGCGACGACGGCCTGATCGTCGCGCACCCCAACATCAACGGCTCGCTCACCGCGACCGTCTTCCTGCCGCTCTCGGGCGAGCGCAGCCTCGCCACGCTCACCACCGAAGACTCGGTGCGCGCACTGTTCGACACGCGGTTCCCGGACGTGCTGGAGCTGGTGCCGGACATCGTCGAGCAGTTCCTCTCGCACCCGACCGGACATCTCGTGACCGTCCGGAGTTCACCGTGGCAGCACGAAGGCCGCGTGGTGCTGATCGGCGACGCCGCGCACGCGGTGTACCCCTTCTACGGCCAGGGCATGAACTCGGCGCTGGAGGACTGCGCGGTGCTGCGCGACTGCCTCGCCAACGACGACTGGGCCGAAGCGCTCCGCACCTTCGAACAGCGGCGCAAGCCGCACACCGACGTCCTCGCGGACCTGTCCGAGCAGAACTTCGACGAACTGCGCACCCGGGTGGCCTCGCCGCTGTTCCTGGCCCGCAAGAAGGCGGACCTGGTGCTCAGCCGCGCCTTCCCGAAGCGCTGGATGCCGCTCTACACCATGGTTTCGCACACCACGATCCCGTACGCGGACGCCTTGCGCCGCGCCCGGCGCCAGCACGCCGCGCTGGCCTGGGGCGGCGGAGCCACCGCGCTCGCCTTCGCCCTCACCGGCGGCGCGCTCGCCCGCCGCCGGACCGCCGGACCGCACTCGCCTGGAGACCGAAGCTGATGCTCACCCATCCGACCGACCCCGGCCGCGTCCTGGTGGAGCGGCACGACCTCGACCCGCTCGCCCTTCCCGAACGCCTGCTGCGGTTCGAGGTCCACCTGCGGGCGATCTTCGACTGGGGCCGCGGCTACCTGTCCGGCCCGCATCCCGACCTCGGGCGCGGCGGCAACGTCTGCCCGTTCGCGCAGCCGTCGCTGGAGCGCGGCCGGTTCTACCTCGCCGTCGAACCGGGCGTCCCGGCCGCCGGCCCGCGGCTGACCGAAACCCTGCGCTGCTACCGGGACTGGTTCCTCGACCTCGCGCCGCGCGGGCACCCGAGCGCGCAGCTGACCGCCATCCTGCTGCTGTTCCCGGACGCGCCGCCGGACGACCGCTCCGGCGTGGTCGACACCGTGCAGCACGCGCTGAAGTCGGAGTACGTCTCCGAGGGCCTGATGATCGGCGAGTTCCACAACGGCCCGCCGGACAAGGGCGGGCTGTGGAACCCCGCGTTCCGTCCGCTGCGCAGCCCGGTCGCGATGCTGGCGGTGCGGCACATGGTGCCGACCGACTACCCGTTCCTGCGTTCCGATCCCGACCAGGCGCGCGCGTACCTGCGGCTGTTCGGCGACCAGGTTCCGGTCCAGCTGCGGGAACTGGTGGAGCACGACCGGCTCGCCCGCGAGCTGGACGAGACCGAGACTGACCAGGCCGGAATCGGGGCGTCGTGAACGTCTTCCCGTGCTCGCCCGGCCAGGAGCGGCTGTGGTTCCTCGACCGGCTCGACCCCGGTTCGCCCGTCTATCACGTGCCCACCGCGCTGCGGTTGTCCGGACCGCTCGACGTCGAAGCCCTGCGTCGCGCCTTCGCGAGAATCTCGGCCCGCCACGCGGCGCTGCGGACCGTTTTCCGCGAGCGGGACGGCGTTCCGGCGCAAGTCGTCACCGAGAACGGCTTCTCCTTCACTGTCCGCGCGGTCAGCGACGACTCGGCCGCGCAGGCAGCGGCTTCGGCGGAGATCCGCACCCCGTTCGACCTGACCGCCGGGCCGCTCGCCCGGGTGCTGCTCCTGCGCCAGGCCGAGGACCAGCACGTTCTGGTCGTGACGCTGCACCACGCGATCGCCGACGGCTGGTCGGTCTCGTTGCTGTTGGACGAACTGGCCGAGAGCTACCGAGCCGAGCTGTCCGGCGCCGAACCGGCCCTGCCGCCGCTCCCGATGCAGTACGCGGATTTCGTGCGGTGGCAACGAGACCACCTCGACGGCCCGGAAGGCGTCGAGCTGCTGGGGGAATGGGCGGAGCGGCTGCGCGGCGCGCCGGAGCTGATCACCCTGCCGACCGACCGTCCCCGGCCCGCCACCGCGTCTTACGCGGGCGGCATCCACGAGTTCCCGTTCCCGGCCGAACTCACCGAGGCCGTCCGTAAGCTCGCGATTGCTTCCGGCGCAACGGTTTTCATGACCGTGCTGGCCGCTTACCACGCGCTGCTCGCCTGGTACAGCGGTCAGGACGACGTCGTTGTCGGCACCGTCGTCGGGCAACGTTCGCAGGTCGATACCGAGCACCTGATCGGCTTCTTCGTCAACACCGTCCCAGTCCGGATCTCGACCGCTGACGAGCCGACCTTCTCCGATCTGCTCCTCGACGTCTGCGACGCGCTGGTCGACGCTCTCGGCGGGGCGGAAATCCCGTTCGAGCGCGTGGTCGAGGCGGTCCGCCCGGAACGCAGCCTCGGACATTCGCCGATCTACCAGGTCGGCTTCAACGGCCACGGCAACGGCGCGCTGCCGCAGCTGTCCGGCCTGACTGTCACCGACTTCGCCGGCCCGCACACCGCCACCGCGAAGCTGGACCTGATGCTCGGCGTCCGCGACGAAGGTGACTGCCTGCACGGATACCTCGAATACCGCACCGATCTGTTCGACAAAGCCACCGTCGTCCGCTTCGCCGAGCACCTGTGCGCGTTCCTCACCTCGGTCACCGCGGATCCCGCGCAGCGGATCGGCGCGGTCCCCCTGGTGGAAGCCGCGCAACGCTGGGAACCGCTCGACACCGCTCTCCCCGCCGCCGCCACCGCGCTGGACCTGATCGCGCCGCACGTCCGCGACCGCGGCTCAGCGACCGCGATCGCCGGTTCGCTCACCTACCGCGAACTGGACACCCGGGCGAACCGGCTCGCGCACGCCCTGCGCCGCCGCGGCGTCGGCCCGGACATCCCGGTCGCGCTCTGCGTCCGCCGCTCGGCTGAGATGGTGGTGGCGCTGCTGGCGATCTGGAAAGCCGGCGGCGCGTACGTCCCGCTCGACCCGGAATGGCCGCTGGAACGGCACGCCTACGTCATCGACGAGGCAGCCGTCCGGATCGCCGTCGTCGACCGCGAGAACGCCGGTCGGCTGCCCCGGTTCGAGACCGTGCTGGACGTCGACCTGGACTACGCCGAGCCGGACACCACGCCGGACGGGGCCCCCGACCCGGCCGATCTCGCGTACCTCATCTACACCTCCGGCTCGACCGGACGGCCCAAGGGCGTCGCGGTGCCGCATCGAGGCGTGGTCAACCTGCTCACCGGCTTCGCCGACCGGCTCGGGGTCACCGAGACCGACGTCTGGGCGTCGGTCACCACGCTGGCGTTCGACATGTCGGTGCGGGAACTGCTGATCCCGCTGATCCGCGGCGGCTCGGTCGCGGTGATCAGCACCGAGGACTCCGCCGAGCCGGTCGCGCTGTCGCGGCGGCTCGCGGACTGCGGCGCGACGATCCTGCAGGCCACGCCCACGCGCTGGCGGATGCTGCTGGCCTCCGGCGGCGTGCCCGCGAACGTGCGTGAACGCCTGTGCGGCGGCGAAGCGCTCGACCGCGAACTCGTCGACGCGCTGTCCGACGGCCGGGTCTGGAACCTTTACGGCCCCACGGAAGTCACGATGATCGTCTCCGCGGGCGCGGTCGGCCCGGGCGGTCCGGTGGTGCCGCTGGGTCCGTCGCTGCCGAACACCCGGCTGCACGTCCTCGACGCCGGGCTGAACCCGGTCCCGCCCGGCGTCGCCGGCGAGATCTACGTCGGCGGCGCGGGAATCAGCCGTGGTTACCGCAGCCGTCCCGGTCTGACCGCCGAACGGTTCGTGCCGGACCCGTTCGCCGCCGACGGAAGCCGCCTTTACGCCACCGGCGACCTCGCGCGCCGACGCGGCGACGGGACGCTGGAGTTCCTCGGCCGGACCGACCATCAGGTGAAGATCCGCGGCCTGCGCATCGAACTCGGCGAGATCGAAGCCCGGCTGCGCGCCGATCCGCGCGTCTCGGACGCGGTCGTGCTGGCCCGCCCGGCCGGACCGGACGACGTGCGGCTGGTCGCCTATGTCGTCGCCGAAGACCCCGAAGACGCCGAATGGGCCTCGCTGCGGGAGCGGCTTTCGGGACAGCTGCCCGCGTACCTGGTCCCGCAGACCGCCGTCTTCCTGCCCGCGCTGCCGCTGACCAAGAACGGCAAGACCGACCGCACCGCGCTGCCGGAACCCGTCTGGGAGTCCCGCGAAACGGACCGGGTCGCCCCGCGCGACGCCGTCGAACGGGGACTGGCCGGGCTGTGGCGGGAGGTGCTGGCCGTCGAGGAAATCGGCGTGCACGACGACTTCTTCCGCCTCGGCGGCCATTCGCTGCTCGCGGCGCGGCTGCTGGCCAAGGTGCGCGAGCACTTCCAGTCCGAGGTCGGGCTGCGGACGCTGTTCGCCGCGCGCACGATCGCCGCCTTCGCCGCGGCACTGCGGGCCGCCGAAGCCGAACCCGGGGTCACCGACGAGATCGCGCTCCTGCGGGAGCGGATCGCCGCGCTGCCCGACGACGAGGTTCTCGCCCTGCTCCAAGCCGATTCCCCTCCAGGAGCGCATCGATGACACAGCACGAGCGAGAGCAGCTCTTCCGGCTGCTGGCCGCGCGCGACGGCCTTGGCGCCGCACCCGGCTCGATCCCCCGCCGGACCGGCGACGCCCCCGTCCCGCTGCTGCCCGCGCAACGGCAGTTGTGGTTCCTGGACCGGCTCGGCGCGCGCGACGGCGTGTACACGATCTCCCAGTCCTGGCGGCTTACCGGCGCACTCGATGTCGAGGCGCTGCGCCGCGCACTGGCCGCGGTCGTTGACCGGCACGAGGCGCTGCGGTCCGGTTTCGCGGAATCCGACGGCGAGCCGGTGCACATTCTCGCGCTGCCCGGAACCGCGCCCGAACTGTCCTATGCGGACCTTCGCGGCACGCCGGAGTCCGCCGATTCGGTCCTCGCCGCGGAACGAGCCCGCCCGTTCGACCTGACCAGGCCTCCATTAGTGCGCGGCCTGGTCGTCGCTCTCGCCGACGACGTGCACCTGTTCGTGCTGACGCTGCACCACGTCGTCGCCGACGCCGCGTCCGTCGGAATCCTGCTGCGCGAACTGTCCGCGCTCTACCCGGCGAACGCGCCCGCGCTGCCCGAACCACCGGTGCGCTACGGCGACTACGCGGCTTGGCACGCGGCAAAGCCGCTGGAAGCAGGCGCGCGGTACTGGCGCGAGCAACTCCACGACGCCCCGGCACTGCTGGAATTGCCGACCGACCGCCCGCGTCCGCCCGCCGAATCCTTCCGCGGCAACGGTCATTCCTTCCAGCTGTCCGCGGCCGACCTCACCGCCTTCTGCCATCGCCACGGCGTCACCGCCAACACCGTGCTGCTGACCGCGTACGTGCTGCTGCTGGCTCGCCATGCCGGTCAGGACGACGTGGTGGTCGGCATGCCGATGCGCGACGAAACCGTGCCGGGGATCGAACACTGCGTCGGGATGTTCGCCAACACCGTCGCCGTCCGGACCCGGCTGACCGGGGACCCGACCGTCGCCGAAGTGCTCGCACAGGTGCAGGAAGCCTGCGTGGGCGCGCTGGAGCACCAGAGCTATCCGTGGGAACGGGTGGCGCAAGACCTGCGGCCGGCCCGCGACCTCAGCCACAACCCGGTGTTCCAGGTGATGTTCGTGCTCAACGCCGCCGGAGCCGGACTCGAACTGCCCGGCGTCCGCGCGGACTGGCTTGACCTCCCGGTCACCACCGCGCGCTTCGACCTGACCCTGGCACTGGCCACCACTCCGGACGGGATCGAAGGACAGTTCGACTACGCGACCGACCTGTTCGACGCCAGCACGGTCGCCCGGTTCGCCGACCAGTACGAACACCTGCTGCGGGCCATGCTCGCCGCCCCGGACGCTCCGGTGTCCACAGTGGACGCACTGCCCGCCGCGGACCGCGTCCGGCTGCGCAACGGCGGCCACCCAGCCCCGCCGGCGGTCTCCGACGGAACCCTGGTCACCACGCTCATCACCCGCCAAGCCGCGCGGACTCCCGACGCCATCGCCGTCGAAGACGGCCTCACCTACGCCGAACTCGTCTCTCGCGCACGCGGACTCGCCGGGGCTTTGCACGCCTCCGGAGTCCGGCGCGGCGACGTCGTCGCCCTCGGCCTGCCCGCGAGCCCGGACGCCATCACCGGCCTGCTCGGCGTGCTCCTGGCCGGTGCCGCCTACTTGCCGCTCGATCCCGGGCACCCGCCCGCGCGACTGGCCGAACTGCTGTCCGACGCCGCGCCCGCCGCACTGATCACCAGCCGCGGACACACCTTCCCGTTCGACGGCCCGGTGCTGCACACCGACGATCTCCCCGGTGCCGCGGTCCCGCCGGAGGCCGACCTCGGACCGGACGACCTGGCGTACGTCATCTACACCTCCGGCTCCACGGGCGCCGCGAAACCGGTCGCCGTCCGCCACGGCGCACTCGCCGAACTGGCCGATTCCTTCCGCCGGCTGCACGGATTCGGCCCCGGCGAGCGGGTGCTGATGATCCCGCCGCTGACCTTCGACGCCGCGGTCGGAGACATCTTCCCCGCATTGATCTCCGGCGCGGCCCTCCTGCCCTGGCGCGACGCGGCGTCGCTCACCGGTCCCGGCTTCGTCCAGCTCTGCCGCGACCGCGGGCTCACCATGGCCGACACCTCGTCCGCGCTCTGGCAGAAGTGGGTTGCCGAACTGGCAACGGAAAGCACCCCGTTCGACTGTCCACTGCGGACGATGATGGTCGGCGGCGAAGCCGTCCCGACGACCGCCGTGCAGGCCTGGGCCGCACTCACCGGCGGCCGCGTCGAACTCCACAACCACTACGGCCCCACCGAAGCGACCGTCTGCACGACCAGCTATCGCACTCTCGACGCCACCGAACTCAACGGCCGGGTACAGCTGCCGATCGGCACCCCGCTCCCCCATGCCCGCGCCTACGTCGTCGACGACCTGCTGCGGCCGGTACTGCCCGGTGCCCCTGGCGAACTCTGCCTAGGCGGCGAGGCCCCGGCGCGCGGCTACCGAAACCGGCCGGGCGCGACCGCGGAGAAGTTCGTGCCAGACCCGTTCTCCCCTGTGCCCGGCGCGCGGATGTACCGCACCGGCGACCTCGCGCGCCTCGACGCCGAAGGACGGCTGGAATTCCTCGGCCGCGTCGACCGGCAGCTGAAGGTCCGCGGCCACCGCATCGAACCGGCCGAGGTCGAAGCGGCCTGCCGACGCCACCCCGGCGTCCAGGACGTCCTGGCCACCGCCCGCGCGGACCGGTTGGTCGCCTACCTCGTCGGCGACGACAGCCTCGACCCGCTGTCGGTCCGCTCGGCCCTGCGCGCCGCCCTGCCCGGTTACCTGGTCCCGGACGCCTTCGCGGTGCTCCCGGAGCTGCCGCTGAACACCCACGGCAAGGTCGACCACCGCGCTCTCCCCGAGCCGGCGGAGACGACGACTGGGTTCACCGAACCCGAAGGCGAACTCGAACAACGGCTGGCCGCGATCTGGGCCGCGGTACTGGACGTGGACCGCATCGGCCGTGACGACGACTTTTTCCTGCGCGGCGGGCATTCCCTGCTGGCCGGGACGCTGATCGCGAAGGTCCGCGCGGAGCTGGACGTCGAGGTCCCCGTGCGCACTCTCTTCGAAGCCAGCACCCTCGCCGCCTTCGCCGACGCCGTCAGCTCCCCTGGCGACCGCGAAGACGACCGCCTCGCCGAAGTCCTGGCCGACGCCGTGCTGCCCGCTGACATCGACCCGCGCTGCACCCCCGCACAAGCCGAGGCCGCGATCCAGCGCGCGATGGCGCCGCGGATCGCCCTGCTGACCGGGGC
Source organism: Amycolatopsis albidoflavus (assembly GCF_039525725.1). Classification (NCBI taxonomy): domain Bacteria; kingdom Bacillati; phylum Actinomycetota; class Actinomycetes; order Pseudonocardiales; family Pseudonocardiaceae; genus Amycolatopsis; species Amycolatopsis albidoflavus. The sequence continues at coordinate 110,724 of NZ_BAAAHV010000011.1, read as the reverse complement.
GTCCGGATTCCTGGGCCCGCACCTGCTCGCCGATCTGCTGCGGCACAGCGACGTCGTGGTGCGCTGCCTGATCCGAGCCGCCGATGCCGCCGAGGGCGCCGCGCGGATCGAGCAAGTGCTCCGTGACCACCTCTTGTGGGACGACCGCTTCCGCCCCCGGATCATCGCAGTCCCCGGAGACCTCGCCTCCCCGCACCTCGGCCTTTCCGCCGCTGAGCTCGACGCGGTCGCCGCGGACCTCGATGTCATCTTCCACTGCGGCGGCGAAGCGAACTTCCTGCGCCCGTACGCCCAACTGCGGCCCGGCAACGTCCTCGGCGCCGTCGAACTGCTCCGGCTGGCCTGCCGAAGCGGCGGAACCCCCGTGCACCTGGTGTCGTCGCTGGGCGTCTATCCGCTGGACCGCGACGCCGTCATCACCGAAGACCTCCCGCCCGACGATCCCACGGGACTGAACCGCGGCTACGAACAAAGCAAATGGGCCGCCGACCGGCTGGCGCGGGCTGCGCGCGAACGCGGCCTGCCGGTGACCGTCCACCGCCCGGCTCGGGTGACCGGCCACAGCCGGACCGGCATCGGCCCGCTCGGCGACCGGTTCGCCAACCTGCTGCGCTGCCTGGCATTGCTGGAGACCGCGCCGGCGGAGGACTTCGACATCGAAGAGGACATGGCTCCGGTCGACCACGTCGCCGCCGCCATCGGCCACCTCTCGCGCCGGCGCACCGGATACGGCTGCGATTTCCACTTCCACAACCAGCGCACGATCCGCTTCGGCGAAGTGGTCGCCGGGATGCGCTCGTTCGGCTATCCCATCGAAGCGGTGCCGTTCTCGGACTGGCACGCGGCGTTGACCGCGGCGGCCGCGGACACGGCCGACCCGGCGCTGAGCGCGATCACGGCGATGATCGAACGCACGTCGCCGCCCCGGCGGACGGTGTTCGACTGTTCGCACACGGAGGTCGTCGTCGCGGCCGGCGGGCTTGTCTGCCCGCCAGCGGATCGCGCTTTGCTGCAGCGGTATCTCGCCCACTACGTCCACATTGGACACCTGCCCGCACCGGCGACCGCGGGGAGCGAGCCCCGTTGACCGCCGCCTCGGACCACCGCACCCGCGCACCCGGCCGCGCGGCTACCCGGAAGGAGCACCGTTGACCACGATGGGAACGCGGGGGTTCGTCCTCCTCTGGTCGGCACAGCTGGTCTCGATCATCGGCTCCGCGCTGACCGGGTTCGTGCTCGGCGTCTGGACCTACGAGCGTTCCGGCTCGGCCACCCAGTTCGCGCTGATCATGCTCTCCGGCGCGATCCCCGCCCTGCTGATCGCGCCGTTCGCGGGCGCGCTCGCCGACCGGCTGCACCGCCGCCGGATCCTCGTCGCCGCCGACTGCGTCGCGCTCGGCTCCGTCGGCGCGCTGGCACTGCTGATCAACGCCGACCAACTGCAGACCTGGCACGTCTACGTCGTCACCGCCCTGACCGCGATGTGCGGAACCCTGCAGCAAGTCACCTTCAGCGCGATGATCCCCCTGCTGGTGCCGAAACAGCACCTCAGCCGGGCGAACGGCCTGTCACAGGTGGTGTTCAGCGCGCAGGTCGCCGCACCGGTCGTCGCCGGGACGCTGCTCGCGCTCGCCGGCCTGCGCGGAGTCGTCCTGATCGACCTCGTCACCTTCGCCGCGTCGCTGCTGGTCGTACTGCTGGTTCCGCTCCCCCACGCCGCCGTGCGCACCGCCGCGCCCGAGCCGGGCGGACCGTCGATCTGGCGGCAAGTCCCGGCAGGCTGGGCGGAACTGCGCCGCCGTCCCGGGTTGACCGGACTGCTCGGCGTCCTCGCCGGGTTCTACTTCTGTTTCGGCGTCGCCGGAACGCTCGTCCGTCCGCTGGTGCTTTCGTTCGCCAGCCCCGCCGGTCTCGGTTTCCAGGTGTTCGCGGGCGGCTGCGGGCTGTTCGCCGGGAGCCTGGTGATGGGCGTCTGGGGCGGCCCGAAGAAGCGGATGCGCGGGATCGCCGCGTTCATGGCTTTCGGCGGGATCGCGCTCGCGATTCATTCGCTGGCCCCGTCGCTGGCGCTGGTCATCGCGATCGGGCCGTTCTTCCTGTTCACCCTGCCGGTGATCACCGGCACCGCGCAGACCGTGCTGCAGAGCAAGGTCGATCCCGCCAACCTCGGCAAGGTCATGGCGACCTCGCGGGCGGTGTCGCAGGCCGCGAGCCCGGTCGCGTACCTCGTCGCCGGCCCGCTCGCCGACGGCGTGTTCGAGCCGCTCATGCGCCCGGACGGCGCGCTGGCCGGTTCCGTCGGCCAGCTGATCGGCACCGGTCCCGGCCGCGGCATGGCCCTGATGTTCCTGCTCGCCGGGCTGCTGCTGGTCGTCCTGGGCGCGTTGGCCGCCCGCCCGTCGCTGCGCCGCGTCGAAGAACTGCCGGACCTGCTCGAAGAACCCGAGCCCGAACCCGCCGCGGTGGCGGCAAGCCGAGAGGAGAAGGGAAAATGACCACCCTCGAACGGACCGTCCCGGTGCGGGTGCTCGCCGCCGACCCGTTCCTGCGCGCCGGACTGGAAAGCGCCCTCTACGGCTGCGCCGAGTTCACCGGCGATCACGACGGCGGCGTCGCCGTGCTGGCTGTCGACGAGGTCGATGACGCGGCGCTTGAAGCGATCCGGGCCGCCAAGGAGCGCAACGCGACCGTGCTCTTGGTGACCGGCAGGGTCGACGCGACCCGAGCCGCGCGCGCGATCGAGGCGGGAGCCTGCGGGGTGCTGCGGCGGGAACAAGCGTGCGAGCAGACGTTGGTCTCCGCCGTGCGCGCGGCCGCGACCGGCCACGGCACCATGCCGCCGGACTTGCTGAGCGACCTTTTCGAGTCGCGCCAGAACACGATCCCCGAGGCGCCGACGCTCGACGCCCGGGAACGCGACGTCCTGCGCATGGTCGCCGACGGTCACGAGACCGCCGAGATCGCCTCCGCGCTGGCCTATTCGGCCCGGACGGTGACGACGATCGTGCACGACATCACCCACCGGTTGCGGCTGCGGAATCGCGCGCATGCGGTTGCTTTCGCGCTTCGCCAGGGGCTTATCTAGCGTCCGTGAGGGGAACCCTGAGGGACTCTGATTCCCTCAGGGTTCCCTTCACGGACCTTCGACAGGAGCGCCAAGACCCGCCCTAGATCAAGCCGTTCCGTACCGCGTAAGCCGCCGCGTGCGCGCGGTTGCGCACCCCCAGCGTCGCCATCAGGTCGTACAACGCGTTCTTCACCGTATGCTCCGACCAGCCGAGTTCAGCCGCGATCTCGCTGTTGCTGTACCCGTCGGCGACAAGCCGGAGCACCCGCAGCTCGCGCTCGCCGAGCTGCGGCCGGTACGCCGCGTCCCCGTCCACCCGGCCAGTCTAGGAGATCCGCTCACCCCGGCGGCTCCGAACCGCGCGTCGCCGGCGCGGCCGCCACCGCGTGCACGACCCGCACGAACCGGTCAGCCATCGTCTTCGCCGCGGTTTCGGTGAACAACGCCCGGTCGTAATGCAGCGTCCCGGCCGTTCCGCCGGGATGCTCGCGAACCGTCACCAGCACGTCAAAGGGATTCCCGCCCTGCCCGACCCGCCACGGCTCGGCGCGGACGCCCTCGAGCCGGACCCGGTCCGCGAGCGGCCCGAGCGACTGGAACGCCACCTGCGCCACCGGATTCCGGCTCAAATCGCGCGGCGGCCGCAGCGCCGTCACGACCTGGTCGAACGGGACGTCCTGATGCCGGAACCCGCCGAGCACCACCTCCCGCACCGCGTCGAGCACCTCCCGGTACGCCGGATCGCCGGGGACCCGCACGCGCAGCGCGAGCGTATTCACGAACAGCCCGATCAGGTCCTCGGCCTCGACCGACGGCCGGTTGCCGGCGAAGGTCCCGACGACGAGATCGTCCCGGCCGGTAGCCCGGCGCAACTCAAGGACGAACGCGGCCAGCAAAGCCATGAACCCCGTCGCACCCGCCCTGGTGGCGACCGCGTCGAGCGCCGCGACAACGTGCTGCGGCAACGAGAACTCGACCGCACCTTCCACCTGCGCCTGACGAGCCGGCCGCGGAAGGCTGTCCGGAAGCTCGATCGCCCGCGGCGCGCCCGCCAAAGCCGACTTCCAGTACTCGAGCCCCGATTGATCCGGCGCGGGGCAGAACGCGACCGCTTCCGGCAACGCAGCCGCCCGCCCGGCGTAGCATTCGGCGAGGTCGCGCCAGAAGATCTCCATCGAGGTGTCGTCGGCGATGATGTGATGGATCACCGCTAGCAGCGTGAACCGGCCCGGCTCGCCGCGGATCATCGTGCACCGCAGCAACGGCCCGCGAGCCAGATCGAACGGCCGCGCGATCTCGGCGTCGACGATCTCCTCCGCCGACCCGTCGACCACCGTCAGCGAGACCTCGGATTCGGCGGAGACGTGGCGTTCCGGTTCTCCGCGACGGCTGCGGAACGTCGTGCGCAAGGCCTCGTGCCGCTGCACGACCTCCGCCAACGCACGCCGCAACTTCTCGACGTCCAGGTCGCCGGTACACCGATAGGCCTCGTACATCGTGTACGTCGAGGACGGCCCCGACAGCTGGTCAAGAAACCACATCCGGTGCTGCGCCGGAGAAATCGCCGTCTGTGCACTATGGACGTTCAATATAGGGGCCGAAGCGACCAACTCGGCCAACTCGGCGACTGTCGGCGCGGCAAACAGATCCGCGACGGATAACCGTCGGCCAGTGTCGCGCGAAACCCGTGAGCAAATCCGGGTAGCGGCCAGCGAACGACCGCCGAGTTCGAGAAACGGGTCGCGGACGCCGACTGGACTGATCCCGAGCGCTTCTGCCCAAATCTCGGCTATCGCCTTTTCGGCGGCGTTCCGAGGTTCGACGTATTCCACGGCCAACGCGGGACGGGCACTATCGGGCACCGGCAAGGCTTTGCGATCAATCTTGCCACTCGACGTAAGCGGCAACGCGGCCAACGAGATCCACGCCGACGGAAGCATCGACTCCGGCAAAGTGCGAGCCAGATGCGCCCGCAACTCAGACGTCGAAAGCGTGGCCCCGTCGCGGTAAACACAGTAAGCGACGAGCCGATCTCTGTGCACCGCAGCAGCCGCCGCGGCAATCATCGGGTGTTCATGCAGCGCGGCCTCGACCTCGCCGAGCTCGATCCGGTTGCCGTGGATTTTGACCTGATGGTCGAACCGCCCCAGGTACTCGAACGCGCCGTCCTCGCGCCGCCGGGCACGATCGCCGGTGCGATACAGCCTTTCACCGGGCTTCCGCGCGAATGGATTGGGCACGAATTTCTCGGCCGTCAACGCCGGACGATTCAGATAGCCCCGCGCCACCTGCACCCCGGCAATAGTCAGCTCTTCGTCGATGAGGTGAATATCGGTGTTGGCAATCGGGTACCCGATCGTGACGGCCTCCCCCGGCAGGCACCGGGTCGCCGTGACATCCACCGACGCCTCCGTCGGCCCGTACAGATTGTGCAGCTCGGCGCCGACCACCCGATGGAACCGTTCCGCCAGCTCGTCCGGCAATGCCTCGCCGCTGCACAAGACCCGCCGCACCGGCAACGACGGCACGAGGCCGGCCAGGAACGCCCGCAGCATCGACGGCACGAAATGGACCGTCGTAATCCTTTCCGCCACCAGGGTTTCCGCGAGATACTCCGGATCGCGATGCCCGCCCGGCCGGGCCATCACGAGCGTCGCGCCGGCGGAAAGCGTCCAGAAAAACTCCCACACCGACACGTCGAACCCGAACGGCGTCTTCTGCAATACTCGGTCTTGCGGCGTCAGACCGTACTCGCCCTGCATCCACCGCAGCCGGTTGACGATCCCGCGATGCTCGATCACGACGCCCTTGGGCCGCCCGGTCGAGCCCGAGGTGTAGATCACGTACGCCGCGTTCTCCGGCCGCACTAAGGCATTCACCGGCTCCGCGGGCTCATCGAGACCCGTCACGTCACCCGGCCCGATCACGACTCCGGCGCCCGAATCCTCGACCATGAACCGCAGCCGGTCCTCGGGATAATCCGGATCCAGCGGCAGGTAAGCCGCCCCCGCCTTGAGAACCCCGAGCAGCGCGACCACCATCTCCAAACCGCGCTCCAGCCGAACCCCGACCACCGACTCCGGCCCGACCCCCAACGCCCTGAGCCGATGCGCCGCCTGGTTCGCCAGGGCGTCCAGCTCGGCGTAGGACACTTCGCGGCCGTCCGCGACCACCGCCACCCCACCGGCGGTCACTCCTTCGGCTACCAGGTCCAGCAACGTCTCGCTCATGCGTCCTCGCTCATCGGCCGGATCATCGTCCGGGCAGCCGGTTCCATCACGAGCCGCAGACATCCGCCGGTGGCGATGCTCTCGGCCATCAGTTCCAGCAACGCCTCGCTCATCCGTCGCCACCCACCAACCGGACCACCGCACGCAGCCGCACCACCAACCGCACATACCCCGCGACGACCGCCAACGCCTCACTCATCCGTCCTCACTCACCGGCTGGACCACCGCGCGCGGCCGGATCGTCGCGCGGGCGGCCGGTTCCGCCGCGAGCCGCGGGTACCCGGCGACCGCGGTGGCGAGGGCCTCGACGGTCGGATGGTCGAACAGCGCCCGCACCGGAACGTCGGCAGCCAAGGCGGCGCGCAGCCGGACCGAGATTCGCGTGGCGGCGACGGAATGCCCGCCGAGGTCGAAGAAATCGTCCCGCGCCCCGATCCGCTCGGCGCCGAGCACCTCCGCCCACACGCCCGCGACCAGCTCCTCCACCGACCCGCGCGGTGCGACATACGGACGTTCCCGCGTCACCGGCTCCGGCGCGGGCAACGCGGCCCGGTCGAGTTTCCCGGCCGGCGTCCGCGGCAGTTCGGGCAGCAGAACGAAATCGCTGGGCACCAGGTAGTCCGGCAGAGTTCCGGACACTACTTTTCGGACGTCCGCAATGGACAGTTCCGTCTCGGCAACCACGTAGGCAGTCAACTCGAGGCCACCGTCGGGAGTGGGAGTGGGCTGCACCGCCGCGTCCCGGATGCGCGGATCGGCCCGCAGCACAGCCTCGACCTCGCCCGGTTCGACCCGGTGCCCGCGGACCTTCACCTGGTCGTCGGCCCGGCCGAGGATCTCCACCGAGCCGTCCGGACGCCGCCGGGCCAGGTCGCCGGTGCGGTAGAGCCGCCCGCCGGGCTCGAGTCCGTGCGGATCGGGCGCGAACCGCTCCGCGGTCAGTCCCGGACGGCCAGCGTAGCCGCGCGCGAGGCCGTCGCCGCCGATCCACACCTCGCCGACCACGCCGAGCGGAACCGGCTCAAGATCATCGCCGAGCAGGTAGATGTCGGTGTTGGCGACCGGTTCCCAGCCGACGACGGCATCCCCGCCGAGTTCGGCGACGGTGGACCAGATCGTCGTTTCAGTCGGACCGTAGAGATCCCACAGCCGCGCCCCGCCCGCGGTGAGCCGCCGGGCCAGGTCGCCAGGGAGTTTCTCGCCGCCGGCGAAGACGGTGAGTTCCGCGGGCGGCGTCCAGCCCGAATCGACCAGGAGCCGCAAGCCCGACGGCGTCGCCTGCACAACCGACGGCGAAGTCCGCTCGATCAACGCGGCCTGACGTTGCGGGTCGATGCACTCCTCAGCGGTCGCGAGGATCACCTGACCGCCGACCAGCAGCGGCAAATACAGTTCCAGCGCGGAGATGTCGAACGACACCGTCGTCAACGCAAGCACCGCGGAGCCCGGCGCGAGACCAGGCCGGTCGCGCATGGAGAGGAGGAAATTCGCCAGCGCGCCGTGGCCGATCTGGACGCCCTTGGGCTGACCGGTGGAGCCGGAGGTGTAGATGACGTAGGCGAGTTCATCCCCGTCCAGCCTGGGCACCGGGACATCCGCTGGACCGCCCTCGACGGCTGTGGCGTTGCTACCCGGCGGCACTGCCGAGCCGCCCTCAATCGCCCCGGCATCCTGATCCAACGACACTGGCCAGCGGCCCTCGGCAGCCGCAGCATCCCGGCCTGGCTGCACCACCGGACCGGACGCATTCACCGCCGCATCGCGCTCCGCCGGCGCATCTGGGCGGGCCTCCACCGCCGCAGCATCCCGATCGAACGACAGCGCCGAACGGCCCTCGGCAGCCGCGACATCCGGATCCCGCCGCACCGCGGCGCGGGACTCAACCGCCCCGGACGCGCGATCTGACAGCCCCGCCGGGCACGCCTCAATCGCCCCGGAGCCGCGGCCCGACGGCACCCCCGAGCGCACCTCAACCGCCCCAGAGCCACGGTCCGACGGGGGCCCCGAGCACACCTCACCCACCCCAGCGTCGCGGTCCGGCGGCCCCGCCGGGCATGCCTCAATCACCGCAGAGCCACGGCCCGAGGGCACCCCCGAACGCACCTCAGCCGCCCCAGCATCGCGGTCCAGCGGCCCCGCCGAGCACGCCTCAATCACCCCAGCATCACGACCCAACGGCACCCCCGACCGCACCCCAACCACCGCGGCGTCGCGATCCAGCAGCAGCGCCGAACAGCCCGTCCCCTCCAGCAGTCCCGCCAGCGGCTCCTCGCTCAGCACCACCTCCACACCAGAATCAGCCAGCACGTAACCGACCCGCTTGGCCGGATAGCGCGGATCGATCGGCACGTACGCGGCCCCGGCCCGATGCACCGCCAGCAGCGCGACCAGCAACCCCGGCCCGCGGTCGAGCAGGACGCCCACCAGTGCCCCGCGCCGCACCCCGTGTTCCTTCAGATACCGTGCCAGCCTAACGACCCGCACCGACAATTCCCGATAAGTGAGCGTCACCTCGCCGCACAGCACGGCCGGCGCGTCCGGGTGCGCCGCCGCGGTGGTCGCGAACAGTTCCGGCAGCATCCGCCCAGCGGACTCGGTCCGCGCGGGATTCCGCAGCAGCAGAGCCCGATCCGCGGCGGGCAGGCCGCACCGCCGCGGACGGGAAGCCGGCTCGGCGACGATCCGTTCCAGCACGTGTCGATACAACCGCGCGAGAAACTCCAAGTGCGCCAAGGCAACCCGATGGGTGAAAGCCTCCAGTACGAAAGCACCGGGCACAGTCGAGACAGAAAGCCCGAACTCGTTCGGCGTGCTGTCCGCAACCTCAGCCAGGTCGACCAGCGCCTCCGCGAGCACGTGCATATCCGTGTGATTGAAGAAAACGTCGACGAGCGGAGCCTGCCCGCCCCAGGCGGCCTGCATCGCGGGCAGCGGGAAATGCCGATGCGGCCACATCGCGGTCTCCTCCGCGAAAACCGCGCGAGCCAGCTCCGGCCAGTCCCGCGCGTCCGGAGGAGCCACGAACGGCACGGTGTTCAAGAACATCCCGCGCACCTGGTCGCCGCCGGCGCGTTCAAGCCTGCTGTTGGTCACCACGCCGGTATGAAACGGCCGATCGTGACCACCGATCGTACGCAGTGCGGTGAGATGCGCGGCCAGCAACAGGCTCTTCAGCGGGACCCCCGCCGACGAAGCGACCGCGCGGAGCCGGGCCGTCAGGTCGTCGAACGGCACCCGCACCGTCCGATACACCCCGTCGTCCTCGCCTGCCCAGCCGGTCGGCACGGTGAAGCGCTCGGCCGCACCCGCCCGGCCTGCCCAGAACTCGCGGTCCACAGTGGACTCCAGCGACTCCCGCTCTCGGGCCACCGTGTCCGCGAATCGAACCGGCGGCGGTCCGGCCGGCCCCGCAGCACCCGCCCGGTAGTCCGAGATCAGCTCGGCGACGAGCGAGTTCTGGCTCCAGCCATCGAGAATCGCGTGCACGTAGCTGAACGACAGCCGCCACTCGCGATCGGCGAGCCAGTGGACGTGCAGGCGCAGCAGCGAAGGACGGAGCAAGTCGAAGCCCCGAGCCCGATCCTCCGCCGGGTACTGCCGCACGCGCGCGGCCTGCTCGTCGGCGGACAACGCACGCAGGTCGTCGCAGGTTACCTCCAGGACGGCGGTCTCGTGCACCCGCTGCAACGGCGGAACCGCGGCGAAGTCGATGGAAGTACGCAGGATCTCGTGCCGCGCGACCAGCCGGTTTGCCGCCTGCTGCAAGTCGTCCAGCCGGAATTCCTCGTGCACCGGATAGCCGAGGTGGTTCAGGTAGAGCCCGCGGTCGGCGCCGGCGAGCATCTCGTGCACCATGCCCGCCTGCGAAAGCGACAACGGATAAGCGTCGGTTACGTCGTCTGGCAATGTATGCCGCTGATCAGCATCCAGCTGCGCGAAGGGCGAAACCGCCTCGAAAGTCGCCGCTAGACCGCCGAGCCCAGCGGCGAAGTCGGCCACTCGCTGCCGGCGGAAGAGATCCGCGACGCTCGCCTCGATCCCCTCCGCGTTCAGCAGTCCGACAGCCCGGATGGCCCGCAGAGAATCCCCGCCCAGCGCGAAAAAGCTGTCCTCCACACCGACTCGGTCGACGCCAGTCGCAGCCGCGAACGCGCGGGCCACGGCGGCCTCAGCGGGAGTGCGCGGCGCGACGTAGCGTGCCGTCTGTCCGCCCTCCGGCGCGGGCAAAGCGTTGCGATCGATCTTGCCGCTGGCGGTCAGCGGCAGCGCCTCGAGCGTGACCCACGCCGACGGCAGCATCGGTTCCGGCAGCGTGCGAGCCAGATGGGCGCGCAACTCGGCAGGATCCGGGGTGCGGCCGGGTTCGGGCACGAAGTAGCCGACCAGCCGGTCGTCGCGCACCGAGGCCGCGGCCGCGCGCAGGTCGGGGTGGGTCAGCAGGGTCGCCTCGACCTCGCCGAGTTCGATCCGGTTGCCGTGAAGCTTGACCTGGTGATCCAGCCGCCCCCGGTATTCGATCCGGCCGTCGGGCAGCCGCCGGGCGAGGTCCCCGGTGCGGTACAGCCGTTGGCCGGGCTGCCGCGCGAACGGGTCCGGGACAAAACTCCCGGCGGTCAGCGACGGCCGGTTCAGGTAGCCGCGGGCCAGCTGCACGCCGGCGATGACCAGCTCGCCGGGCACGCCCACCGGCACCTCGCGCAGCTCGGCATCCACCACGAACACCCGGGTATTCGCGATCGCGCGGCCGATCGTCACGGTCTCGCCCGGCAGGCATCGGGTCGCCGTGACGTCCACGGACGCCTCCGTCGGCCCGTAGAGATTGTGCAGCTCCGAGCCGATCAGCCGGTGGAATCGTTCCGCCAGCTCGTCCGGCAGTGCCTCGCCGCTGCACAGCACCCGGCGCAGCGACGGCACCGGCCCGGACAGGAACGCCCGCAGCATCGACGGCACGAAATGCGCCGTGGTGATCCCTTCGGCCATGACCTCGGCGAGATAGGCCGGATCGCGGTGCCCGCCCGGCCGGGCCATGACGAGCGTCGCGCCGGCGGAGAGGGTCCAAAAGAATTCCCAGACCGAAACATCGAAGCCGAACGGCGTCTTCTGCAGCACCCGGTCCTCAGGAGTGAGACCGTATTCGTCCTGCATCCACCGCAGCCGGTTCACGATCCCGCGATGCTCGATCACCACGCCCTTCGGCTTGCCAGTCGACCCGGACGTGTAAATCACGTACGCCGCATTCTCGGGCCGTACTAAGACATTCACCGGCTGCCGTGGCTTATCGAGAGCAGTGAGGTCGCCCGGCTCAATCACCACCTCGGCACCAGAATCCTCGACCATGAACCGAAGCCGGTCCTCGGGGTAATCCGGATCCAACGGCAAATACGCCGCCCCCGCCTTGAGGATCCCGACCAGCGCGACGACCATCTCCAAGCCGCGCTCCAGCCGAACCCCGACCACCGACTCCGAACCTACCCCGCGCGCACGAAGCCAATGCGCCGCTTGGTTCGACAGCTCGTCCAGTTCCACATAGGACACTTCGCGGCCGTCGGCAACGACCGCGATTCCACCGGAAGCAACACCTTCGGCGATGAGCGACAGCAACGTCCCGGCCTCGAAGGGAACGTCAGTCTCGTTCCACCGCGCCAGCTCAGCACTTTCAGCAGCACTCAGCCAAGGCAGATCCGAAAGCCGCGCACCAGGATTCGCGACAATCCCGCGCAGCAACTCCGTGAAATGCCCGCCGATCCGCGCGACAGTGGCCCGATCGAACAGGGCGACGGGATACTCCAGGACGCCGTCCAGGCTGCCGTCCGGCTGCTCGGTCAGCTCCAGCGTGAGGTCGAACTTCGCGCTGCGCCAAGGAGAGTGAATCTGCTCGCCGCGCAATCCGGCTGTCGCAAACCCGGCGTCCGCAGTGTTCTGCAGCACAAGCATCGCCTGGAAAAGCGGATTGCGTGACAGGTCGCGTTCCGGTGCCAACTCGTCGGCCAGCCGCTCAAATGGCGCGTCCTGGTTAGAGTATGCGGCAAGGGTATCCTGCCGGACGCCGTCGAGGAACTCCCTGAACGACAACGAACCGTCCACATCGGACCGCAAGACGAGAGTGTTCAGGAAAAGCCCGATCAGCTCCTGCGCTTCAGCACGCGTTCGCCCAGCGATCGGGGTACCGACCGCAATATCCGCCTGCCCTGAATACCGGCTCAGCAGAATCTGATAGGCAGCCAGCAGAACCATAAAAGTGGTCGCCCGATGCGCCCGGCCGAGCCCGGCGACCGCCGTCCCCAGTTCGGCGTCCACAGTGAACCGCAGGATGTCCCCGCTCGGATCATGCACCGGCGGGCGCGGGCGGTCCGTCGGCAGGGTCAGCGGCACAACCCCGTCGAGGCGGCGACTCCAGAACTCGACCTGCTCTGTCACCCGCTCGCCTGCCGCGTGCTTCCGTTGCCAGGAAGCAAAATCGGCATACTGGACCGGCAGCTCCGACAAATTCTCCCCGCCGTACAGCGCCGCGAGTTCCCGCGCGACGACCGACGTCGACCACCCGTCGTACGCGATGTGGTGCACGACGAGCAGCAGAACGTGCTCATCCGCGGACTGCCGCAACACCCGCACCCGCAACGGCCGGTCCCGCGCCAGATCGAACGGAACCGACGCTGCGTCCCGGATGACCGCCTCGACGTCCTCCGCGACGACGTCCTGGACAGTCAGATCAACCCCGGGTTCCCCGACGAGCTGTTCCGGCACGCCGTCCCGCTCGACGTAGGTGGTGCGCAGGATTTCGTGCCGCTCCACGATCGTCAGCCAGCACGCCCGCAACCGCGGCACGTCGAGCGGGCCGCGCAGCCGCCACGCTGCGGTCACCACATACTCGGTGCCGCCGGGCCGGAGCCGGTCCAGCACCCAGACCCGTTGCTGCGCCGGGGAAAGCGGCAGCGGGCTGCTGCGATCGGCCCGCATCGCCGCCGCCGGACGAGCCGGAGCCGGGGCCGCGGCCAGGTAGCGCTCCAGCAACTCGTCGCGCCGGGATTGTTCGGTGGTCATCGCTCCCCCTGCGGGTCGATCGGCGAGGCTGGTCAGCGAAGGTCCGTGAGGGGAACCTTCACGGACTCTGAGTCCCTCAGGGTTCCCTTCACGGACACGGCGGGCGAGGCTAGGCCGAAGCGTCCGCGCGCATCCGCTCGCGCAGGCTTTTCGGGCGCATGTCGGTCCACACCTCGTCGATGTGGTCGAGGCACTCCTGCTTCGGGCCGCGCTTCCCCTCGTACCGCCAGCCCGCCGGCAGCTCGCGGTCGACCAACCAGATCGAGTACTGCTCCTCGTCGTTGAGCACGACGCCGTAGGTGCGTTCGTCCTCGCTCATCCGGTCCTCCTCGTCCTCGCGCCGGGCACACCCGTCCCGTCGCGAGCCGAGCCTTCCCGCGCGCACGGTGGCGCGACAGAGAAGAACGCGCAGCAACGCGCGCACCGTCCCGGCTCTAGGCCCGCCGGCGAAGAAGGGCCACCCTGTCGCCATGACCATGCCCGGCGACCTGCCGCTGTCCTTCTCGCAGGAAAGACTGTGGTTCCTCGACGCGTTGCGGCCCGGCGGAACCGAGTACCTCCTCCCGCTGACGCTCCGGGTGCGCGGCAAGCTGGACGTCGCCGCGTTGAGCCGTTCGCTCGACGCGTTCGTCGCCCGGCACGAGGTGCTGCGGACGCGGTATCGCAGCCGCGAGGGCGTGCCGGTCCAGGTGGTCGGGAAGCCGCAGCCGGTTCCGCTGCCGATCGAAGGCGTCACGGAAAGCGAACTGGACACCATCGTCGCGGCTGAGCTGACCGTGCCCTTCGACCTCGCCACCGACCTGCCGCTGCGTGCCCGGCTGCTGCGCCTCGACGCGCGCGAGCACGTGCTGCTGGTCGTCGTGCACCACATCGCCTTCGACGGCGCGTCCTGGGACGTCTTCGCCGCCGAACTCGCCGAGCTTTACCGCGCGTTCCACGCCGGAACCCTGCCCGGCCTGCCCGCGTTGCCGGTCCAGTACGCCGATTTCGCGCTCTGGCAACGGGAAGACGCCGCCACTCGGCTCGCGGGCCAGCTCGCCTACTGGCGCGAACGGCTCGCCGGGCTCGCCCCGCTGGAGCTGCCGGCGGACCGACCCCGCGGGCCGGTGTGGGATCCGGCCGGGGCCGCCGTCCGGATCGAGGTCCCCGCCGCGCTCGCGGAACGGCTCACCGCGCTCGGCCGGTCCCGCCGGGCGACGCCGTTCATGGTCCTGCTGGCCGTCTACCAGGTCTTCCTCGCCCGGCACACCGGCGGCTCGGACATCGCCGTCGGCTGCCCGGTCGCCGGGCGCACCCCCGCCGAGGTCGAGGGACTGGCCGGGTTCTTCGTCAACACCCTCGTGCTGCGGGCCGATCTCGGCGGCGACCCGGCCTTCACGACCTTCCTCGACCAGGTGGCCGGGACCGCGCTGGACGCCTTCGGCAACCAGGACGTCCCCTTCGACTGGCTCGTCGGCGAATTCGAACCGGACCGCGATCTGTCCCGCAATCCGCTGGTGCAGGCGTTCTTCGGCCTGCACGAGGTGCCCGGGGAGCGGTTCCGGCTGCCCGGCCTGGACGTCGAAGAGTCCGATGTGGACTGGACGGCCGCGTCGTTCGACCTCGGACTGCAATTCGAACACCGTCCGGACGGCTCGCTGACCGGGACCCTCACCTACCCGACCGCCCTGTTCGCACCCGCCACCGCGCACCGGCTGGCCGCCCGCTTCCAGGGCCTGCTGGAAAGCGTCGCCGACAATCCGGCGCGACGCCTGAGCGAACTGCGCCTGACTCCGGACGCGGAACTGGCTCTGCTCTCCGACTGGGGTTCGGCACCCGGCGACGAGGTGTCGCCAGGCTGTTTCCCCGAACTGTTCGCCAAGCGAGCGGCCGAAACCCCGGACCGCCTCGCCGTGCACTGCGGCGGCCAGGAACTGACCTTCGCCCAGCTCGACGCGGCGGCCAACCGCCTCGCCCGATACCTCCGCGCCAGAGGGCTCGGCCCGGAATCGACGGTCGGCGTCTGCCTCGAACGAAGCATCGACGCGGTCATAGCGCTGGTCGGCGTCCTGAAATCCGGCGCGGCGTACGTCCCGTTCGACCCAGCCAACCCGCCCGAGCGGCTCGCCTACCTCGTCGAGGACGCCCGCACCGCCACCGTAGTCACCGAGGAACGCTACGCAGGGCTGTTCGGAGGCTGCCCAGTCGTCACCCTCGATGACACGGCTGAGACCTCTTCGGACAGTCCTACTTGGACAGTCGAACCGGATCATCTCGCTTATGTCATCTACACTTCCGGCTCGACCGGACGCCCGAAAGGCGTCCAGATCGAGCACGGTTCGTACGCCGAACACGCGCAGATCATCGCCCGTGAGTACGGAATCACCGCGGCTGACCGGGTGCTCTCGCTCGCCTCGCTGGCCTTCGACGGCTCGCTCGAGCAGATCGGCGCGCCGCTGCTGGCGGGCGCGTCGGTGGTGCTGAGCGATCCGCTGTTCTGGGAGCCGGAGGAGCTCGCCGACCAGCTCGGCCGGCACCGGATCACCAGCGTCAACCTGACCCCGGCCTACTATCGCGAGCTGCTCGGCGTGCTCACTCCGCGCGATCCGCGAGTCGCTCACCTGAACATGGTGAACGTCGGCGCGGACGTCGTGACCACCGAGGACGCCCGACGCTGGCGCGAACTGCGATTGCCCGGCCGTTTCGTCGCCTGCTACGGCCCGACCGAGGCGACGATCTCCAGCATGCTGCAGTGGGCCGACGACGCCGACCTCGACGCCGCCAGCCTGCCGATCGGCCGCCCGGTGGCCGCGACCAGCGTGTGCGTCCTCGACTCCGCCGGGCAGCCGACACCGGTCGGCGTGCCCGGCGAACTGCACCTCGGCGGCCTCCGTGTGGCCCGCGGCTACCTCCGCCGCCCCGGACTCACCGCGGACAAGTTCGTGCCCGACCCGCACTCGCCCGGCACCCGGCTGTACCGCACCGGCGACCTCGCCCGCTTCCGCCCGGACGGGACGGTCGAGTTCCTCGGCCGGCTCGACCGGCAGGTGAAGATCCGCGGTTTCCGGATCGAACTCGGCGAGATCGAAGCCGCCCTCGACGCGCATCCCGCGGTACGCGCCGCTGCCGTGGTGGTGAAGGACCTGCCGGAGCGGACGCTGGTCGCCTATGTTGTTGCGGCGGAAGGTGAACCGGACTTCGCCGCGCTACGGGCGAGCCTGCGGGCGCAGCTGCCGGACTATCTGGTCCCGGCGCAGTGGGTCGCACTGGCGGCGCTGCCGCTGACGCCGAGCAAGAAGGTGGACCGGGCAGCGCTGCCGGATCCGTCGCCCGAGAGCGCGGTGCGAGCCGAGCCCGTCGCCCAGCCGTCGTCCGCGGTGGAGCACGCGCTGGCCGACATCTGGCGGGAAGTGCTGCGGGTGGAGGAAATCAGCGTGCACGACGATTTCTTCCGCATCGGCGGGCATTCCCTGCTGGCGACCCGGGTCCTGGCACGGATTCGGAAGCAGCTCGGTGTCCGGGTGTCGCTGCGGGACCTCTTCGCCGCCCGTACAGTCGCCGAGCTGGCCACGGTCATCGAACAGGCCTGAAGTCCGTTGCTCCACTGCGGCCGCGGAAGCCTTGCTCCGGCGGTTCGACGCCGTTGGCCTCAGCTTGGTGGCGGCAGCGCTCGTGGCAGCCGGAATGTGCGAACCGCTCACGCGCAGCGCGAACGAGGAGGTGCGGCGGGGAGCCGCGCGCCTCCTCGAGGAAATCAAGAGTATTCGCCCGATCCTCCTCGCGATGGCTCCCTGAGGGCGTCACTCAGCCCAGCGCGTGCTCAACGTCCACATCGGACAATCCCGCCACATACTCCGCCACTGCCCGATGCACCTCCCCCGCCAGCAGCTCCACCGTCGACGCCTCGAACACCGTGCTCACCGGCAGCTCCACCGGGAACCGCTCCCCCAGCAACGCCACCACCCGGGTCGCCAGCAGCGAATGCCCGCCAAGGTCGGCGAAGAAATCGTCGTGGACGCCGACGCGCGGCAGGTCCAGCAATTCCCGCCACACCTCGGCGACGGCCTCCTCGACCGGCGTCCGCGGCGCGACGAACTCCGCCGCCGGGCCGGCCTCCTCCGGCTCCGGCAACGCGGCGCGGTCGACCTTGCCGTTGGGCGTGATCGGCAGTTCGTCGAGCCAGGACCACAGCGAGGGCACCAAATGCGCGGGCAACCGGGCGAGCAGGAATTCCCGCAGCTCAACCGCCGCGGGCCGCTCAGCGACCACGTGCGCCGCCAGAACCCGGTCGCCGCCGTCGCGTTCATAGGGCACCACCACGGCCGATCGCACGAGCGGATGCGCCGTGAGCACCGCCTCCACCTCGCCCGGCTCGACTCGGAAGCCGCGGATCTTGACCTGCTGGTCCAGGCGTCCGAAGAAGGCGAACGTCCCGTCCGGCCGGAGCGCGACCTCGTCGCCCGTGCGGTAAAGACGCCCGCCACCGCCAGCCGGGTCGGGAACGAACCGCTCGGCAGTAAGCGCGGGGCGACGGAAATAGCCGCGCGCGACACCGGGGCCGCCGAGCAGCAATTCCCCGCGCTCGCCCGGCTCGACCGGCACCCCGTCGGCATCGGCGACGAAGGCGTGCGTATTGGCGATGGGCTTGCCGATCGGGATCGGCCCGGCGGTGTCGGCGATTGTCATTCCCCGGTGCACGCAAGCGAAAGTGGTGCACTCCGTCGGGCCGTAGCCGTTGCTCATCTCGGCCCCGAGCTCTTCGATCACCCGCCGCGCCTGCACCGGCGGCACGACGTCGCCGCCCGCGATCACGTGCCGCACCCCGGCGAGCGCGGTCACCCGGTCGTCGACTACGTGCCCGAACAGCCCGGAACTGAGCCACACCGTCGTGACCCCGAACCGGCGCACCGCCTCCTCCACCGTCGCCGCCGTCGGCACCCCCGGCGGCAATACCGCGAGCGCCGCGCCGGTGGCGAGCGCGCCCCACAACTCGAACGTCGAGACGTCGAAGCACAGCGACGTCAGCAGCAGAAACACTTCTCCCGCACCGAAATCGGCGAATCCGGAGCCGTGCACCAGCCGGACCACCCCGCGATGCGTCACCTGCACGCCTTTCGGCAGGCCGGTGGAGCCGGAGGTGTACATCTGGTAGATCAGGTTGTCCGGCACCGCGTTCACGACCGGCGGAGTGCTCGGCCATTCGCTGAGGTCGGCTTCGTCGGCGAGAACGACCGTCGGCGCGGCCTGGACCCGGTCCGCCAGCGCCCGTTCGGCGACCGCGACCGTCGCGCCGGAGTCGCCGAGCATGAACGCGAGCCGCTCGGGCGGATAACCCGGGTCCAGCGGGACGTAATAGCCGCCTGCCTTGAGAATTCCGAGCATCGCGACCAGCAGCGTCGTCCCGCGCTCCAGACACAGCGCGACCGGCGTCTCCGGCCCGATTCCCCGCGCTCGCAACAGATGCGCGAACCGGTTGGCGCGGCGGTCCAGCTCGCCGTAGTCGAGCCGCTCGTCGCCGTACAACACGGCGGTGGCTTCCGGCGCCTCGGCGGCGTAACGGGCGAACAGCTCGTGCACGCACAGGTCGGGCAACGGCACGTCCGCGCCGCGTTCAGGGTGCATGGTCATGAAGGCGTCCTCCCGCGTCGAACGGTTCCGACTGGAGCATGACCAGGGCCGCGGACCGGAGCCAGAGACGAACGAGCAGACATGCCCGCAGAGTCAGCGGCGCGCCCTGGGCAGCGGCCTCCGGTACCCGAGCCACGCGCTCGACCCGAACAATCCGGCCAGCAGCGCCGCCGACGCCCCCAGCCACCCCAGCTCGACCGGCAGCGCGTCCGGATCCAGCTCGTCCGCGCGATGCGTCGCCACGATGCCCGCCCGGTCTTCGACCACGTCGACCGTCTCGCCCGCCTTCATCCGCGACTTCACCGACAGCTCCTCGGCCAGCAGCGTGCCGTCCGGCCGGTTGACGCGCGCGGAGCAGGCGGTGCCGCCCTTGACGTGGTGGCATTCGGAGGACACCGCGACCGCGCGGTACCGATCGCCGTCCGCCGCGAGGTAGCCGACCGCGGTCACCCCGACGCAGACCAGGTAGAACGCGGTCAGCAGGAAGCCGCCGACGAGGAACCAGCCGCGGCCGGAGAACATGAACACCGCCGACGTCGCCAGTGCGGCGAGCAGAAGCCCGAAGAGCAGGCCCGCCGCGGACGCCACCGTGCTGGCGCTGACGAACCCCACCGCCGCCGCGCCGCCGAGCACCATCACGACGAGCCAGCACAACCCGGCACGCAGCGCGACGACCCGACCGCTCGCCGGAGTCGTCCTCCGCGCGGAATCCCTTGCCGCAGTGGGCTTTCTGGTGGACACGCCGGAATGATGACACGGCGGGCCCGCCGCTGTACCCGATTGCGGATTACCGGCGGGCGTGATGCCCCTCGGCCGGAGCCCGGAAGAACGCCCGCGCCGGCGCCAGCAGCCCGGCCAGCGACAGCACGACGAACACGATCTGGTGCACGTGATCGGCGCCCGGCGGCAGCCGGAAGATCAAGTGCGCGAGCCAGAACACCGGGTAGAACCACAGCGCGAACCACGCCCACCGCTCGCCCGCGCGGAACGGGATCACCGCGGTCAGCCCGCCGAACAGCCCGAGCCCAGCGGTGGCGAGCGCGTCGGTGCGGTAGAGCAGCGCGTCCCCGGCGGGCGGCGCGACGAGGACCACGATCCCGAACGCGAGGATCCCCGCGCTGACCACCGCCAGGCAGATCCAGCCGATCCGCATCAGCGTGCCGCTGTTCATCCGGCGAATTTACTCCGCTTCCGGCGATTCCGGGCTGTTCAGCCGGTGCTCCGCCGGAGGGACACGGTCGGGATGGGCGCACCGGGGTTCACCCGGCGCGCCCGGCCTCCAGCCCGAGCATCGCCGCCGGCACGGCACAAACCAGCCAATCCGCCACCTCACGCCCGGTTCGCTCAGCCGCCGAGCTCACCCCCGCCCGAAGCACCCTCACTCCGACGGCAACGCATAAGCCAGCCGATGCAGCGCTTTCTTCACCGCCGCAACCGACATTCCCCGCTCATGCCGCTGATTCTGGTACAGATCGGGCGCCAGCGGAGCCAGCAGCACGTCCGGCAGCGCCTCGTCCCGCAGCCCGGCCTCCCGCACCTGCGCGGCCACGAAAACCCGCCAGAACCCGTACGCACCGGTCTGATACCGCCGGGCCCCCGTCTCCGCGCCCAGCGCCAGCGGCAAATGCCGCTCCAGCAAATCGATCATCGCGTCGTAAAACGCCACCAGCCGTTCCCGCGGCGAAGCGCCCGGCCCGAGCGGCGGCGGTCCGGACAGCATCGCCTCCTGCAACCGGCGCTCGTGTTCGTCCAGCAGCGCGACCGCAACCGCGGCGACGCTGTCGTAGCGCCGGTAGAGCGTGCCCCGGCCGACCCCCGCCGCCGTCGCCAGGTCGCCCATCGTGATGTCCGGGCCTTTCGTGGCGAACAGGTCCTCGGCCGCGGCGAGAATCCGCTGCCGGTTCGCCGCGGCGTCCGCCCGCTCGCTGGGTCGCTTGCTGTTCACCCCGTCACTGTATCTGGACAGCGTGTCCGGATCGAGTACAGTCGTAAGTGGACACAGTGTCCACATGACTGATTGAGGGAAGACCCATGCACTCGTTCACGCTCGCCGGCCGCACCGTGGGCCGGATCGGCTACGGGACCATGCAGCTCGCCGGGCCGAAAGCCCTGGGCGAACCGGCCGATCCGGAGCGCGCCAAGGCAGCCGTCCGCGCCGCGGTCGACGCGGGCATCCGGCTGATCGACACGTCCGGCTACTACGGGCCCGAGGTCGCGAACCGCCTGCTCGCCGAGGCGCTCCGGCCGTATCCGGAAGACCTGCTCATCGCCACCAAGGTCGGCGCGCGCCGCAGTCCCGACGGCGGGTTCGCCGCCGACGCCACGCCGGAAGCGGTCAACGCGGCCGTCCGGGACAACCTGAAGCAGCTTGGCGTCGATCGGCTTCCGTTGGTGCACGCCAGGTTCATGCCCGACAGCACGGTGCCGTGGGCGGACACCGTCGGCGCGCTCGCCGAACTCCGCGAGAAGGGCCTGCTCGAACACGTCGGCGTCTCGAACGTCACCCTCGACCTGCTGGACCAGGCGCGTGCGGTGACGACGATCGCGTCCGTGGAGAACGAGTACCACGTCGGGCACTCCGGCGGCCGGGACGTCCTGGACGCCACGACCGCCGCCGGGATCCCGTACCTGGCGTTCCGCCCGCTCGGCAACGGAGCGCTCGCCAACGAGACATCGCCGGTGACAAGGCATGCCCGGCAGCTCGGCGTTTCGGCGGCCACGCTCGCCCTCGCCTGGCTTCTGGACTTGGCGCCGAACGTCGCCGTCATCCCGGGCACGAGCAACCCGGACCACCTCGCCGACCTCGTCGCCGCGCAGGAACTCGCCCTGCCGTCCGACGTCCGCACCGCGCTCGACGAGGCCTGACGATGGGCTGGATCGCCGTGTTCGCGGCCGGGCTGCTCGAAATCGCCTGGGCGCACAGTATTCGCCTCACCGACGGCTTCACCAAACTCGTCCCGACGCTCGTCTGCGGCGCGCTCACCGTCCTCGTGCTGTACGTGCTGAACGTCGGCATGAAGACGGTTCCGGTCGGGACGGCGTACGCGGTGTTCGTCGGGATCGGCGCGGTCGGGACCGCTGTCGTCGGGATTTTCTGGCTCCGCGAACCAGTCAGCCTGCCGCGGATCCTCGCGCTCGCGCTGATCGTCGGCGGGGTCGTCCTGCTCCAGCTGACCTCCCGGACCGCCTGACGGCCGAGCCGGTCCTGGAGCGAGCAGCCCGGGGCCGGCTCCCCCGGAGTTCCGCGGCCCGGAACCGCTTAGGCCCATCGAGCGTCACCCGTCCGCCAGGATCGTCCACGGACCGTGGCCCGCCGTCATCCTCCCGTGGCCGCGGCGGCATCGTTCGTGCCCCGGCGACCGGCGCGCGAACACCCCGCAGGGGTGGCTTCCTAGGCCAGAAGAGGCACGCGAAACGGCTCCCGCCAGCCCGCGAGTGAATTCCCGCTAATCGTCTTGTCCGGGGAAAAGAATCCTCGCTAGCCTCGGACGCAGAGGGAGAAAAGCCGACCGCGTCCGCCAGCCCGGACGCGCGCCGGCGCAGTTCACCGCGTGCCGACCGGAAATTGCGGTCCGAAAAGGGAGTACATGATGACGTCTGTTGCCCGTCCGGTTGCCCGCACCGCGTATCAGCAGTCGGTCGCCGACTACTGGAATGCCGAAAAGGATCCGGTCAACCTGCGCCTCGGCGACGTCGACGGGCTTTACCACCACCACTACGGCATCGGCGACTACGACCCGTCCGTTCTGGACGGACGCGGGGAAGATCGCGACAAGGCGATCATCGCCGAAATGCACCGGCTGGAGACCGCGCAGTCGCAGTTCCTGTTGCGGCACCTCGGGGACATCGGGCCCACGGCGCGGCTGCTGGACGCCGGCTGCGGGCGGGGCGGCACCAGCGTGCAGGCGCACCAGCGGTTCGGCTGCCGGGTGGACGGGATCTCCATTTCCGAGCAGCAGGTCGAATTCGCCAATGAACAGGCCCGGCTGCGCGGAATAGACGGGGCGGTGCAATACCATCTCCGGAACATGCTCGACACCGGATTCGAAAGCGGCGATTTCGCCGGGATCTGGAACAACGAAAGCACGATGTACGTCGATCTGCACGACCTCTTCGCCGAACACGCGCGGCAGCTCGCCCCGGGCGGCCGATTCGTCACCATCACCGGCTGCTACAACGACCTGACCGGCGGGCGTTCGCGCGCGGTGAGCCAGATCGACCAGCATTACATCTGCAATATCCACGCCCGCGGCGACTATTTCAAAGCCCTGACCGCCAACGGGTTCGTCCCGATCAACGTCGTGGACCTCACCGAGGCGACGATCCCGTACTGGGAGCTGCGCGAGCAGTCGTCCGTCGCGACCGGCATCGAGGGGCCGTTCCTGACCGCCTACCGCGAGGGCAGCTTCCACTACCTGCTCATCGCCGCCGACCGCGTCTGACCGGGCGGG
The DNA here is from genome assembly GCF_039525725.1 of Amycolatopsis albidoflavus. Taxonomy (NCBI): domain Bacteria; kingdom Bacillati; phylum Actinomycetota; class Actinomycetes; order Pseudonocardiales; family Pseudonocardiaceae; genus Amycolatopsis; species Amycolatopsis albidoflavus. Next base: position 87,328 of record NZ_BAAAHV010000011.1, on the reverse strand, counting down.
ACGGCATGTCCGGAATCGCAGCGGTCCGCCCGGACCTCGCGTTCGCGGGCCCGCTCGGACTCGGCACCTCGGCGGCCCGGATCGCGGAGCAGTTCGCGCCGCGGTCCGCGCCGCCGCCCGGCCAGGATCCGGCCTACGCGGAACGGGAATGGGGCGACGGCAGCGCGTCGCCGCTGTACTGCCCGGCCGTGCGGCGGGTGAACGAGCCGCTCGCCGAGGAGGTCGACCGGCGGCTCGTCGCGTGGGCGGCGGACTGCGGGTTCGAGGGCGAGGGGCTGGACCAGATCGCGCAGGCCACGCTCGGCAGGCTCGTGATGCTCGCTCACCCCGATTCCTCCGATCCCGACCGTCTCCTGATCGCCGCGCAGCTCAACGCCGTGTGGTGGGCGGCCGACGACTACTACGCCGACGACAGTTCCCTCGGCGCCTCGCCGACCGAACTGCCGCCGCGGCTGGCGCTGGTCATGGCCGCGATGGACCCGGTCGCGCCGGCGGGCGAGTTCTCCGAGCCGCTGGAGGAGGCGCTGCGGGCGGATCCGATCCGGGTCGGGTTCCGCTCCGCAGTCGACCATCTGGGCAGGCACGGTTCGCCGGTGCTGGTCCAACGGGTCTGCTACTCGACCTTCGCCATGTTCGCGATCTGGGGCGCCTACGCCGCGTGGCGCCACACCGGCCGCTATCCGCCGGCCTGGGAGTACCTGGCGGCGCGCCAGCACGACAGCTTCTACACCTCGATGACCCTCATCGACGCCGTCGGCGGGTACGAACTGCCCGCGCCGTTCTACTACGACCCGCGCGTGCGGGAGGCGATGATGCGCGCGGGCACCGCGACAGTCCTGGTCAACGACCTCCATTCGGTGGCCAAGGACGCCGCCGACGAGAACCCGGTCTGCAACATGGTGCTGCAGATCGCCGCCGACCGGAACTGCCCGGTCTCCGAGGCGGTCGAGACCACGGTCGCGCTGCACAACAAGATCGTGCGCGAGTTCGAGGAGGGGCACCGGGACCTGCTCTCGATCCCGTCGCCGGAACTGCAGCGCTTCCTCGCCGGCGTCCGCGACTGGATGGGCGGCGGCTTCGAATGGCACGCCACGAACCCTCGCTACCGCTCCTGACCCAGAACTCCTGAGCTAAGGCAACGTTCCCCAGACAAGGTGGTTTCGCTGTGACTGTCACCGATCCGGTCGACTCCGCGGACGTGGAAGACCGGGAACCCCTGAGCCTAGGCCGCGCGGCGGCGCGGCAACTGGCCACGACCACGAAGTCCGTCCCGCAGATGCAGGGCATCAGCTCGCGGTGGCTGCTGAAGGTGCTGCCCTGGGTCGAGGTCTCCGCGGGCACGTACCGCGTCAACCGGCGGCTCAGCTACACCGTCGGCGACGGCCGGGTCACGTTCGTGACCAGCGGCTCCGAGGTCCGCGTGATCCCGCCCGAACTCGGGGAGCTCGCGCCGCTGCGCGGATTCGACGACGAGGCGGCGCTGTCCGAACTGGCCGGGCGGTTCGAGCAGCGCGAATACCAGCCGGGCGACGTGCTGGCCGAATTCGGCAGCCGCGCCGACCAGGTGTTCCTCATCGCGCACGGCAAGATCACCAAGGCGGGCGTCGGCGCTTTCGGCGACCAGACTGTCCTCGGCACGCTGCTGAACGGCGACTACTTCGGCGAGAACGTGCTCACCAGTTCCGACGGGATCTGGGAGTTCACCGCCAAAGCGGTCACCTCCGCGACCGTGCTGACGTTGTCGCGCCAGGAATTCGAGGGCGTGCTGAACCGTTCGCAAACTCTGCGCGCGCACCTCGAAGCCTTCCTCGCGGGCGGGGAGACGGCTCGCAACGAACACGGCGAAGCCGAGATCGCCCTCTCCGCCGGCCACGACGGCGAACCTCAGCTGCCGGGCACGTTCGTCGACTACGACACCTCGCCGCGCGAGTACGAGCTGAGCGTCGCGCAGACGGTGCTGCGGGTGCACAGCCGGGTCGCCGACCTCTACAGCGAGCCGATGAACCAGACCGAGCAGCAGTTGCGGCTCACCGTCGAGGCGCTGCGGGAACGGCAAGAGCACGAGCTGGTCAACAACGCCGACTTCGGCCTGCTCAACAACGCCGACTTCGACCAGCGGGTGCCCACCCGCACCGGCCCGCCGACGCCGGACGACTTCGACGAGCTGCTCTCGCTGGTGTGGAAGGACCCGAGCTTCTTCCTCGCGCACCCGAAGACCATCGCGGCGTTCGGGCGGGAATGCAGCAAATCCGGGATCTACCCCGGTTCGGTCGACCTCGGCGGCAACCAGGTGCCCGCGTGGCGCGGCGTGCCGATCCTGCCGTGCAACAAGATCCCGGTCACCGAGACCCGCACCAGCTCGGTCCTGCTGATGCGGACCGGCGAGCAGGCACAGGGCGTCGTCGGGCTGCACCAGACCGGGCTGCCGGACGAGTACCAGCCGGGCCTCAACGTGCGGTTCATGGGCATCAGCGAGCAGGCCATCCTGTCCTACCTGGTCTCGGCCTACTATTCCGCCGCCGTCCTCGTGCCGGACGCGCTCGCCGTGCTCGAAGCCGCCGAAATCGGCCGGGAGGGCTGAGCCCGGTGCCGGTCACGGAACAGGAGCAGCAGCTCTCCCTCGGCGTCAAGGCGGCCCGCACCCTCGCCACGACCACGAAGTCGCTGCCGCAGATGCGCTCGATCACCACGCGGTGGCTGCTGTCGCAGCTGCCGTGGGTCGAGGTGCCCGGCGGCAGCTACCGGGTCAACCGGCGGCTCACCTACACCGTCGGCGACGGCAAGGTGAGCTTCTTCCAGACCGGGGCGCAGGTGCAGGTCGTCCCTCTGGAGCTGACCGAGATCGAACTGCTGCGCGGCTTCGCCGACGAGGCGGCGCTCGGCGCGCTGGCCGACGCGTTCGAACAGCGCGAGTACGAGGCAGGCAGCACGCTCGTCTCCGCCGGGGACGCGCTCGACCAGCTCGTGCTCATCGTGCACGGCAAGGTCACCCGGCACGGCTCGGGGGACTTCGGCGCGGAGATTCTTCTGGGCACCGCCACCGACGGCGGCCATTTCGGCGGCGAACTCCTCGCCGGCGGCGACGCGACCTGGGGTTTCACCGCCCGCGCCGCGACGAGGGTGGTCGCACTGGTGCTGCCCGGCGGCTCGTACGCCCGGCTCAACGGCAGGCTCGATTCCCTGCGCGCGCACGTGGCGCAGGCGGTGTCCCGGCCGCGGAAACCGCAGAACCGCAAGGGAGAGGCGAGCATCGACCTGTCCGCGGGCCACGACGGCGAACCGGTCCTCGCCGGCACCTACGTCGATTACGAACCCTCGCCGCGCGAGTACGACCTGGCGGTGGCGCAGACGGTCCTGCGGGTGCACAACCGCGTCACCGATCTCTACAACGACCCGATGAACCAGTTCGAGCAGCAATTGCGGCTCACCGTGGAAGCATTGCGGGAACGGCAGGAACACGAGCTGATCAACAACCCGGATTTCGGCCTGCTGCACAATGCGGACCTCAAATCCCGGATCACCACCCGCATCGGTCCGCCGACGCCGGGCGATCTGGACGAACTGCTCTGCCGGCGGCGCAAAACGCGCCTGTTCCTCGCGCATCCGAGGGCGATCGCCGCCATCGGGCGGGAATGCACGAGGGCCGGCGTTTATCCCGAGCCGGTCGTGGTGGACGGGAAACGCGTCACCGCGTGGCGCGGGGTGCCGATCCTGCCGTGCGACAAAATCCCGGTCAGCGAGGCGGGCACCACGTCCGTGCTCGCGATGCGCACCGGGGAAGACGACGCGGGCGTCATCGGACTGCGGCCGAAATCCCTCGCCGACGAATACCGGCCGGGATTGAACGTGCGGTTCATGCACATCAACGACCGCGCGGTGTCGTCCTATTTGGTCAGTGCGTACCACTCCGTCGCGGTTCTCGTCCCGGACGCGCTGGGGGTTCTCGACGACGTCGAGGTCGCGCGGGCTTGAGCCGGGGTGTGCCACGTCGATACTCGCCGGAGGCGGTGCGCTTCCGGCGAGCATCGGTGTCTCGGGGTAGTTGTGCTTGCCGGGCAAGTGAAGCGCGTCGGGCACCGCGCCCGGGGATTCCCGGCCACGTGGAAATCGCCCGCTCCTGGGCCTGGGGTTCCCGAGCAGGTTGACGCTCGCCGGAAGCAACCCGCTCCCGGCGAGCATCGACGTCTCAACGGAAGATCCGCTTGTCAGGCAAGCGAAGCGCGTCGGGCACCGCGCCCGGGAATCCCGACGAGCACCTCGGAGCCCGGACCCGGAGACCAGAGCCACGACAACGCTCGCCGGAAGCACCGCGCTCCCGGCGAGCGTCGGCGTCTCAGCGGAAGATCTGCTTCTCCGGCAAGCGAACCGTCACGAACCCGTTGGCGAAGTTCTGCTCCACCTGTGCGGATTCCTGCGCGTCGGGCATCGCGTTCTTGCACGTGATTCCCGGTCCGTGCCCGGACATCAGTTCCGAGCAGGGTCCCTCGTAGTGGTCGGGCAGGCCGAGGTTGTGGCCGATCTCGTGGGCGATGATCCGGGTCGGGTCGTTGCCCTCGGCGACCTGCTGGGTGTCGATGTAGATGTCGCCGGTGCCGTGGCCGTCGGTCTGGGTGTAGGACCCGCCGCCGGTGGTTTCGTGCATGATGATGGTCGCGGCGCCGCCGCTGTTGAGGTGGACGTTGTGCACCGAGCTGTTCCAGTTCGCCGCGGCCTGGGTGGCCTCGGCCTGGTAGTCGGGCAAGCCGCTGGCGTCGTAGTACAGCTCCACCGCGTCCAGCGGCGCGGCGGCGGCCGTCCCGACTCCGGTCAGCGGCAGCACCAGCGCGGCGGCCGCGCCGGCGGCCAGCCGGCCAAAGCGTTGCAGGGTCATGGTTTTTCCTCTCCGCAAGAGGGTTTCCGGGACAGGGTTCAGCTTCCGATCTGCTGCTGGATCCACGACATGTACTGGGCGATGCCGGTGTAGAGGGTGGTGGTGGCGCATTCGCCGCCGTTGTCGCCGGGGCCGTGGGTTTCGCCGACCAGCGTCCAGTTCCCGGTGGTGCCGACGATCGCGGGGCCGCCCGAATCGCCGTGGCACGCGGAATGCCCGTAGTCGCCGGAGATGCAGACGTCGCCCGCACCGCCGCCGCCTGCCGCGCACGCGCTGCTGTCGAGGACCTGGAGGTCGATCTGCTGCAGGGTTTGCGCCGTCTGGCAGTTGGGCCAGCTCGTGCAGCCCCAGCCGAGCAGGCGCGCGCCCGTTCCCGGCGACGGGTTGCTCTGCGCCATCGCGACCGGAGCCGACTGGGCGGGCTGGCTCAGGTGCATCATGGTGAGGTCGGTGCCCTGGTCGGTGATCACGTTGTCGATCTGGCCGACCTCGCCCGCGTTGATGTCGATCGCGCCGATCCGCGCCGTCGAGGCCTGGCCGCAGTGGTTCGCCGTGATGATCCACTGGGGCGCGACGAGGCTTCCGCCGCAGCCGTTGTCCAGCGACACCATGAACGAGTAGGTTTCGCTGGCGTCGCTGCCTCCGATGATGGCCGGCTGCGCCGCGACCGCCGGTGCGGCCACTCCGAACAGCAGGGCCGCCGCGCCCATCACCGCCAGCATTATTTTCCGCATCGCTTTCCCTTCCATAGCAACCAATCCCGCCAATCGCGGGAGAGGCAGGAGTTCGGCCGGGGATACGGCCGGGGGGACCACTTTCGCGGGCGCCGGGCCCGCTATGGAAACCACAGAGTCCCAGGGCCGCCGGAGTCCGAACACCGTCGAAAGGAGGGATACGACCGGACGCCGAACCGTGCGCGGCGGCACGAACGTCGATTACCGGGATGAACCGAACGCGGAATAAGGCGTTCCGGTTGGGTGTCTTCGCTGTTCAACGAGCCGCTAATGGATCGGATGCGGCGAGTTCGGACTTCCGTTCAGCGGACGGCGGACGCCACTGGACAGCAAAGCCGAACGGGATTCGCGACTTTCGTGGGTATATGCGATTGCCAAGGATCCCTAAACTGCGAATTGCGCCCGCATTAGCTGACCGCGGTGCGCCATCGTCCTATTCGCAAGAAACGGAGATGTGCATGATCCCAGCACTCAGTCAAAGACACGGCGGACGCGGCGGTATCGCCTTCGCCGCGGCGGTTCTGGCCGCTGGATCAGTTTTCGCCGCCTCGGGCGTCGCGGCCGCCCAGCCCTCCGCGGCACCGCTGAACGCGAGAGCCGCGACCGCCATGTCCGCCAGCATCGCGAAGTCGCTCGGCGACCGCACCGTGGGCTCGTACTACGACCAGGCCAGTTCGCGCCTCACCGTCACCGTCACCGACCAGGCCGCCGCCGACCAGGTCCGCGCGGCCGGCGCGATGCCGAAGTTCGTGAAATACCGTGCGTCCCAACTGAAAGCCGTCACCTCGGAACTGGCCCGTACGGCCAGCGTCCCCGGCACCGCGTGGCGCGTCGACCCGCGAACCGGCCAGGTGCTCGTCACCGCCGATTCGTCAGTCACCGGAGCCAAGCTCGCGCAGGTGACCAACGCCGTGCACCGCTTCGGCGACAAGGCCCGCTTCGCCAAGACGAAGGGCAAACTGCGCCCGCTGATCAGCGGCGGCGACGCGATCTGGGGCCAGGGCCTGCGCTGCTCGCTGGGCTTCAACGTGCACACCTCCGGCGGCCAGCCCGCGATCCTGACCGCCGGGCACTGCGGCGTGGCGACGAACGACTGGTGGGCGGACCAAGGCAACTCGCAGCACATCGCCAGCACGTCCGGAGCGAACTTCCCCGGCACTGACTATTCGTACGCCACCTACGACTCCGGCGTAGACGCCCCGAGCGCCGTCAACACCGGCCAGCAAATCACCGCCGCGGGCGACGCGACGGTCGGCGAGACTGTCACCCGAAGCGGCTCGACCACCGGCGTCCACGACGGCCAGGTCACCGCGCTGAATGCCACAGTGAACTACCAGGAAGGCGCAGTGAACGGCCTGATCGACACCACCGTCTGCGCCGAACCCGGCGACAGCGGCGGCTCGCTCTTCGACGGAGCCACCGCACTGGGCCTCACCTCCGGCGGCAGCGGAGACTGCAACTCCGGCGGAGAAACCTTCTTCCAGCCAGTCCCCGCAGCCCTGAGCGCCTACGGCTTAGTCCTGCCGTAAAAGCCCCACCCCCGCTCCAGCCGTTCCGTCGGACGTGAGGGGAACCCTGAGGGAATCAGAGTCCCTCAGGGTTCCCCTCACGTACTTTTGGCGCGCACCCCCAACCGCCGCCGATGCACCCAACTATCAAGGCACCCACACCACCCCCGCACCCCGATACGAAGCCAAAAACGCGGCGCGGGGGTGCTTGTCAAGGCATCTTTCCCGCCTTGACAAGCACCCCCGCGCCGTAGTCACAATCAAGCTTCGGGGTGCCCCACGCAACCAACGGGCGCAATGTCGCCGCCAGGCGACGAGCCGCCCCCTACTCAGCCGCCATCCGCTCCCGAAGAGACCTGGGCCGCATATCCGTCCAAACCTCGTCCACGTGCCTCATGCATTCCTCCCGGCTCCCCCGGACCCCGTCCGCCCGCCACCCGGCCGGAACCTCCTTGTCCCCCGGCCAAAGCGAATACTGCTCCTCGTCATTGACCAAAACCTGAAACACAACACCGTCGTCCATCAAATCTTCCCTTCCTCTGTCACTGACCAGAAGTCTCTTCAAGCTCGCGAACCCGAGGCGCGGCAGGCAACCCCCGCAAAGTCCCGCTGAACGTTGTCAAGAGAGTCACCACGGCAATCGACCCGGTACAAGCCAGCACCGCGGACGCCGCGGGCAACGCCTCCACCAACCACCCGCCCAGCGCAGGCCCGGCCGCAGCGGCCAGCCCGCCGGTAACCCCGAGCACTCCCCCGAGCCGCCCGCGCAACCCGTCCGGAGTGGACAGAAGCTGATAAGTAGCAATAGCAGTATTGGCAGCAGGAGGCAAAAACGCAATAGCCGCGAACAACGCCCCCATCACATATCCATTATGGACGAACACAGCAAGCGGGGTCAGCACGGTCAACGCCCAGAACACCCCGATAACCAGCCCGTACGCACTCAGCCACCGATGCAGATACGGCGCGGCCAACGACCCGAGAATCCCTCCAGCGCCCAACATCGCCGCCATCACGCCGATCTCCCCCGCAGGCACCCCCCGCTCATTGGCCAGCACGATGATCACCAAATAATAAGCGGAAAAGAACAGATTCAAAATGACCACGCACAACACAGTCGCCCGCAACGCAGGCCGTGACCACACCCACCGAAGCCCCTCGACGATCTCCCGCCCGAGATGCTTCGGCGGCGCGTCCTCGGCCCGCTCCGGCTGCCGAGGCAACCGCACGAACACCAAGGACACGAACGCGAACACGTGCGCGACCAAGTCGAAGAGGAACGGTACAACCCGCCCCACCGCGAAGAGGAACCCGCCCAGCGCAGTCCCGGACAACTGCCCCGCACTGGTCCTGGCGGCATTCATCGCCACCGCGGAGGGCACCTGCTCCTCAGCCACCAACCGCGGCAGGCTGGCCTCCTCGGCCGGTTCGAACAACGCCCGGCTCAGCCCCATCACGATCGCCACCACGACAAGCATCCACACATCCGCGACGCCCCAGTACAACGCGAGCACCAGCCCGCCCGCGGCGACCGCCTGCGCGGCCTCGCAGCACAGCATGATCCGCTTGCGATGCCACCGATCCACTAACGCCCCGGCAGGCAACCCGGCCACAAGCTGACTGATCGCGACCGCCCCGAGCACCAGCCCGGACTGGGCCGCCGACCCGGTGAGCGCCAGCACCAGCAAGGGAAACGCGATGGTGGTCGTGCTGAACCCGGCCTCGGAAACGACCTGACCGGTCCAGAGAAGCCGATAGTCGCGATTGCCCGCGATCCCGCTCATGCCCCGCCTCCCTCGAAGCCACCACGCGAACCCCCCGCGAGACAAGTCGCGGTCTGGCCGACCCACCACAATCGCCACCCACGACGGCCGCCAATCCCGCTCACGCCCCACCACCCCCGAAACCACGCGAAAACCCCGCAAGACAAGCCGCAGTCCGGCCGTCCCACGACAACCGGCACCCGCTGATCCCGCGCATAGCCCGCTCTCCCCGCAGCAGACGGCGATAACGCGCAAGCTGCCCGCAAACGGAGACGGCGCGGAAACCCGCGCAGCCGACCGACCGCGGTCTCGGCTCGTGGCTGCCCACACCCGCGCTCATCGGTCACCGCCCCGGCAATCCGCCGCGATAGCCCGCAACGCGTCGACGAACCCCGCCGCCACCGCGGCCACAGTCGCCCGCGTGTGCTGATCCGGCTGGTAGAACCACGAAAACTCCAGTTGCCCCTCCCGCACTCCGCCGACCACTTCGAGCGCATGGAGCGACCGGTTCGCCGGATCCTGGTCCCGGCCCAGCGGCGGAAGCGACCGCAGGAACAACCCGTCCCCGGTCCCGGTGTTCTCCCCCTGCCCCAGGTAGTTGAACGCGACCCGCGGCGAAGACCGGCCCAGCTCGGGGAACCGGAAGGCCCGCAGAACCCCGTGCCCGAACCCGTTCCCCGGCACCGCCCGCAGCTGCCGCCGGACCGATTTCACCAGCTCCCGCCAGCCCGCGGCCGGATCCACCGACAACGCGACCGGGAACAGCGTCGTGAACCACCCGACAGTCCGGGTCAGGTCGACGTCGTCCAGGATCTCCTCCCGCCCGTGGCCCTCGAGGTCGACCGCCACCGCGGACTCGCCGCTCCAGCGCGTCAAAGTCCAGGCCAGCGCGGTCAGCAGAACGTCGTTGATCCGCGTCCGGTACGCACCGGGAGCGAGGTGCAGCAAGGCGTCGGTGTCGCGCTCGCCGACGCGGATGGTCACCAGCTCCTGCGGCTCCGGAGCGGCGCCCACGCGATCCACCGGGATCTCACAGCCAGGCAAGTCACGAGCCCAGTGCGGACGCTCGCCGTCCAGCGCACCGGATTCGGCGAACTCCCGCAGCCGCCGCGCCCAGTCCCGGAAGGACGTCGTCTTCGGCCCCAGGTCGGGCTTTTCCCCGGCTTCGATCTGCCGGTAGGCCCGTTCGAGATCCTCCAGCAGGATGCCCCACGAAACGGCGTCGACGACCAGATGGTGCGCGACCAGGAAAAGCAGCGGGTTCTCGTCGGCCTCCGACAGGAGGGCCCGCAGATGCGGCGGCTGAGCCAGATCGAAGCTCGCCTGAGCGTCGTCGGCCGCCCGCTCGAGGTCCGCGGCGGACACCCGGCGCAGGACAGAACAGGAATCGACGGGGTCGTTGTGCTGGGTCCACCCGTCGGCAGTCCGCTCGAAGCGCAGGCGCAGGGCATCGTGCTGATCGACCAGCGCGTCGATCGCCTGCCGCAGGGTTTCCTCGTCGACCGGGCCGTTCAGCTCGATCAGCACGGACTGGTTGAAATGCGCGGGATTCGCCGGCGCGGCGTCGAGGAACCAGCGCTGGATCGGGGTCAGCGGAACGGCCCCGACCACGGCCTCGCGATCGTCCTCGGCCGCGTCGGCAGGCTGGACCACGCTCGCCAGCTCCGCGACCGTCTGGTGCGTGAACAGGTCTTTCGAGCGCATCGCCAGCCCGGCCTGCCGGGCGCGGTGCACGACCTGGATGCTCAGCAGCGAATCGCCGCCGAGTTCGAAGAAGTTGTCCGTAGCGCCGACCCGCGGGATTCCGAGCACCTCGGCCCAGACGTTCGCCAGCAGCTCCTCCAGTTCGGTGCCGGGAGCGACGTACTCGGCGGTCGGCAGCTCCGACAGGTCCGGAGCCGGAAGCGCGGCGCGGTCGATCTTCCCGTTCGGACTCACCGGAATCGCCTCCAGCGGCACGAACACCGACGGGACCAGGTAGTCCGGCAGCGTCTCGCCCAGGAACGAGCGCAGCTGAGCGGTTTCGCCGACGACATACGCGATCAATCGCTTGTACCCGGCGGCTTCCCCGGCCACCACGACGGCCTCGCGCACCTCCGGATGCCGCCGCAGCGCCGCCTCGATCTCGCCCAGCTCGACGCGGAACCCGCGGATCTTGACCTGGTGGTCGACGCGTCCGGCGAATTCCAGGTCGCCCGCCGCCGTCTGCCGGACGACGTCGCCGGTGCGGTACATCCGCGATCCCGGCGGGCCGAAGGGGTTCGCCACGAACCGGTCGGCGGTCAGCCCCGGCCGGGACAGGTATCCGCGGGCCAGTCCGGCGCTGCGGACGTACAGCTCGCCCGTCGACCCGATCGGCGCCTGCCGCAGCCCGGCGTCCAGCACGTACGTCTCGGTGTTCCGGATCGGCTTGCCGATCGGCGGCGGGCCGCCCGGCGACAGCGGTTCGCTCCACGAAGTCGCGACCGTGCACTCGGTGGGCCCGTACGCGTTGATCATCCGCCGCCCCGGCGCCCAGCGGGCGACCAGCTCGGCCGGGCACACGTCGCCGGCCACGACCACCGTGCGCAGGTCCGGCAGCGGCACGTCCGGCACCGTGGCCAGCGCGACCGGCGGGAACACCGCTTGCGTGACCCGGTGCCCGGTCAGCACCTCGGCCAGGTGCGCGCCGAGCAGCGGGCCCTCGGGCGGGACGACGAGCGCGGCGCCCGCGGCCAGCGCCAGGCAGACTTCCACGACCGCGGCGTCGAAGCTGGGCGAGCTGAACGCCAGCACCCGGTCGCCGGGGCGGACCTGGAAATGGCCGATCGCGGCGGCGGCGAGCGTCGCCAGCCCGGCGTTCGGCACGACGACGCCCTTGGGCCGACCGGTCGAACCGGACGTGTAGATCACGTACGCCGCCCGCTCCGGGTCGACCGGGACGCCGAGGTTCGTGTCCGGGTACTCCGCGGCGTCGAGGTCCTCGTCCACGACGAGGACCGGGCCGGCGTCGCGCAGCATGAACTCGACGCGTTCGGCGGGATAGCCCGGGTCGACGGGGAGGAACGCGGCGCCGGTCTTCGAAATCGCCAGCTCGGCGACGACGAGAGCGACCGAGCGCGGCAGCCGGACGGCGACGATCCGTTCCGGCCCCGAACCCCGCTCGGCCAGCAGCCGGGCCAGCCGGTTCGCCCGCGCGTTCAGCTCGGCGAAGGTGATCTCCCCGCGCGCGGACACCAGCGCGGGAGCGTCCGGCGTGCGCGCGGCCTGGGCTTCGAACAGCTCGGCCAGGGACGCCGTCGAGTCTGTCGCCGCGGTGTCGTTCCACACCCGCAATTGGTCCACTTCGGACTGCGGCAGGAGCGGCAGCGATGCCATCGGCTGGTCCGGCTGAGCAGCGAGAACAGTCAGCGCGGTCAGCAATCGACCGGCGAACCGCTCGATCGTCTCCGCGTCGAACAGGCCGGTGGAGTAGTTGATCGCGGCGTGCATCGCGCCGCCGTCCTCCTCGAATTGCACGAGCAGGTCGAACGTCGCGGTCGTCGCGGGCAGGGCGACCTCCTCGGCGACCAGCGCGCCGCCGCCCGGCCGGTCGCCGGTGTTCTGCAGCACCACCATCGCCTGGAACAGCGGCGTCCGGCTCGGATCGCGGACCGGCTGGGCGGCGTCCACCACGCGGTCGAAAGGCACGTCCTGGTGGGCGAAAGCGTCGAGCACCGTGTCGCGCACGTCGCCGAGAAACTCCCGGAACGACCCGCTTGAGTCCACTGTGGACCGCAGGACGAGGGTGTTGACGAAGAAGCCGATCAGGCGTTCCAGCTCGGCCCGCTCGCGACCCGCCGCGACCGTGCCGACCGCGATGTCCTCCTGCCCGCACCAGCGCGCCAGCACGACCTGGAAGGCCGCGACCAGCGTCATGAAGAGGGTGCCGTGCTGCGCGCTCGCGAGTTCGCGGAGGTTCGCGGCGACCTCGGCGGGGATGGGGAACCCGAACCAGTCCCCCTCGCTCGTGCGGACCGCCGGACGCGGCCGGTCGGTGGGCAGTTCGAGCGGTGCGAGCCCGGCGAGCCGGTCCCGCCAGTGGTCGAGTTGCTCGTCGAGGTCGGGGCTGTCGAGGAAATCCCGTTGCCAGGCGGCGAAATCCGCGTACTGCACCGGCAGTGCGGGCAGTTTCGGCTCCTCGCCGCGGACGTACGCGGAGTAGCAGGTGTCCAGTTCGGCGGCCAAAACTCCGGCCGACCAGCCGTCGGTGACGATGTGGTGCAGCACCAGCAGCAGGACGTGGTCGCCGGACTCCTCCCGGAACAACCAGGCGCGCAGCAGCGGGCCGGTGCGCAGGTCGAAGGGCCGGAGTGCTTCGCGGGCCAGCACCGCCTCGTCGAAGTCCTCCACCGGGAGCTCGATCGGCGCGGGCTCGTGGACGATCTGAACGGGATGGCCTTCGATCGCGTCAAAGGTGGTGCGGAGCGACTCGTGCCGGGCGACGACCGTGTTCAAGGCCTGCCGCAACGCATCGAGGTCGAGTTCACCGCGCAAGCGCAATGCGCTGGGCGAAATGTATTCCCGGCCGCCGGGCTCGAATTCGTCCAGGAACCACAACCGTTGCTGCGCGAACGACAACGGCAGCGCACCGTCGCGGGCGACGACCGGGATCGCCTCCGCATCCGCCGGCTGGGCAGGGAGTTCGGCGGCGAACTGGCTGAGCGTCGGTGCGGAGAAGAGCATCCGCGGCGACACTTCGACACCGAACTCCGCGCGCACCCGCGAGGTGATCCGCATGCTGAGGATCGAATCGCCGCCGAGTTCGAAGAAACTGTCGTCGGCCCCCACGCGGTCGATTCCGAGGACGTCGGCCCAGATCGCGGCCAGCCGCTGTTCGGCGGCGGTCCGCGGCGCGACGTACTCGGCGGTTCCGGCGCGGCCGGGGGCGGGCAGCGCGCGGCGGTCGAGCTTGCCGTTCCGGTTGAGCGGCAGCGCGTCCAGCGCCACGAACGCCGACGGGACCAGGTGCTCCGGCAGCCGCTCGCGCGTCCACTCGCGCAAGCCCCGCGCTTCTCCGACGACGTAGGCGACAAGACGGCCTTCCCGGGCGACGACGGTGACGTCGGCAATCGCCGGATGCCGCCGCAGCACCGTCTCGATCTCGCCTGGCTCGACCCGGAAGCCGCGGATCTTGACCTGGTCGTCGACGCGGCCGAGATAGTCGAGCGAGCCCTCGGCGGTCCAGCGGACCTGGTCGCCGGTGCGGTACATCCGCTCCCCCGGCGGGCCGAACGGATCCGCGACGAACCGGTCCGCGGTCAGTCCCGGCCGGCCGAGGTAGCCGCGCGCGAGCTGCGGTCCGGCGAGGAACAGTTCGCCGGGCAGGCCGGGCGGCACGGGTTCGCCGGTGTCGCCGAGGACGTAGGCGCGGAAGTTCGTCAGCGGGCGGCCGATCAGCGGCTGCTCCCCGACCACCGGCGCGTGGATCGAGTCGACGGTCGCTTCTGTCGGGCCGTAGTAGTTGTGGCCGGTGACGTCCGCGGCGGCCAGCTGCTTCCACAGCGTTTCGGTGGCCGCCTCACCGCCGGTGATCACCGTGCGCGGCCGGACTTCGCCGGTCGCCAACCCGGCGTCCAGCAGCTGCTGAAGGTAAGCCGGGGTGAGGTCGAGCAGGTTGAGCCCGTGCGCGCGGACCGCGCGGACCAGGGCGAGCGGGTCGAGCCGGGTGTCGTCGTCCAGCACGTGCAGCTCGTGGCCGTCGATCATGGCCAGCAACGGTTCCCAGGACGCGTCGAAGGCCAGCGACGCGGTGAGCGCCGTCCGCTCCCGGCCGCGGTCGAGGAAGATCGCCCGGTGCGCGACCAGCAGGTTCACCAACGCACGGTGCTCGACCACGACGCCCTTCGGCGTGCCCGTCGAGCCCGAGGTGTAGATGACATACGCGGCGGTGTCCGCGTCCGGCCGCTTCGAGAGCGACGCCGGCGGCGCGTAACTCTCGTCCGGCCTGCCCAGCACGACCACCGGGCGCGCGTCGTTCAGCAGAAAGCGGACGCGTTCCTCCGGCAAATCCGCGTCGATCGGCAAATACACCGCGCCGGCCTTGAAAATCGCCAGGAACGCGATGACTGCCTCGGCCGAGCGCGGCAGCATGACGGCCACCACTCGCTCCGGCCCGGCGCCCCGTTCGATCAACTCCTCCGCCAGTCGCGTGGCGCGGGCGTCGACCTCCGCGTAGTCCAGGACGGTGTCGTGGAAGATCAACGCGGTCTCGTGCGGCATGCGCGCGACGGTCGCGTCGAAGACGTCCAGGACCGTCTCAGCAGGGAGTTCGGCCGTATCGCCATGTCCGAGGGCCAGCACGTGGTTTCGCTCGTCCGCGGTGAGCGGCGAGAGCGAGCCGACGCGACGGTCCGGCTCAGCGGCGATCGCCCGCACCAGTTGGGCGAGGTGCCCGGCCAATCGCCGCGCGGTGGCTTCGTCGAACAGCTTCGGGTCGTAGGACAGTTCGAGCCCGAGCCGATCGTGGAGGTAAGCGGTGAGGTTCAGCGGGTAGCTCGTGGTGTCCAGCGATTCGACGTCCAGCACCCGGACGCCGTCCTGACCGCTGTCTTCGATCGGATAGTTCTCGAAGACCACCACGCTGTCGAACAACGCCGCGCCCGCCGGCACTCCGGTGAAGGTCTGCAGCTGCGACAGCGCCAGGAAGTCGTACCGGCGCGCGTCCGCCTGTTCGGCCTGGATCGCGCGCAGCCATTCGGCGGCCGACTGTCCATTCCGGACTTCGACCCGCGTCGGCACGGTGTTGATGAACATCCCGATCATCGCTTCGACGCCAGGCAATTCGGGCGGCCGTCCGGAAACCGTGGTGCCGAACAAGACGTCCGGCTCGCCGCTGTAACGCGCGAGCAGCAACGCCCACGCACCCTGCACGACGGAGTTGACCGTCAGTGCGGCGGTTTTCGCCATCTCGCGCAGTTCCGCCGACTCTTCGGCGGACAGCTCGACCAGCAGCGTCGCCCCGGATTCCGCGCGGTGTGCCTCGCGGGGACGGCGGTCGTACGGCAGCGGAGTCGGCGCGGCGAAGCCGTCGAGGACCTCCCGCCAATGCTCCTCCGCCGCAGCGCGGTCCTGCGCGGCGAGCCACGCGAGGTAGTCGCGGAATGGCCGGCGCGGCGTCAGTTTCGCTGGCGTGCCTTCGACAATCGCCGAGTACTGCTCGCAGACCTCGCCGAAGACCTGGGCGGCGCTCCAGCCGTCAAGCAGGACGTGGTGCGAGGTCCAGAGCAGCTGCACCTCGTCGTCGGTCAGCCGGGCGATCTCCAGGCGCATCAACGGCGGCGTCGTCAGATCCATGCCCGCGGCCAGGTCTGCTTCGAGCAGTTTCGCCAGCTCGGCTTGCTGCGCTTCCGGAGCGAGCCCGCGCCAGTCGTGCTGTCCGACCGGGACGCGGACCCCGCGATGAACGCGCTGCACCGGCTCGTCGACGCCGTCCCACACCGTGCTGCTGCGCAGGATCGGCGTTCGGTCCACCACGCGCTGCCAGGCTTCGCCCAGCGCGCGCGGGTCCCGGACCCCGGCCAGCCGCAGGCGGAACTGGTCGAAGTACGCGCTCGACCCGCTGTCGACCAGGCTGTGGAACACCATGCCCGCCTGCAGTGCGGTCAGCGGGTAGATGTCCTCGACCTCGCGGCCGTCTCCGGCCAGCCGGTCCACCGTCGCCTGGTCGAGCCGGGCGAGCGGGAAGTCCGACGGCGTACGGCCGCTGGCTGAGGCGCAGTGCGCGATGATCTCCCGCAACGCTTCGACGGTCGCCTCGGCCAGGCCGCGAACGGTCGTCTCCTCGTGCACCTCTTCCGAGTACTCCCAGGTCAGGTGCAGTTCGCCGGATTCGACCACGCCGACGACGTCCAGCAGATACGGGCGGACGCTGTCCGGAGCGGAATCGTGGCCGAGGATTTCCCCGCGCCCTTGGTAGAGCCCGTCCTCTGCGGTTCCGACATCCCAGCGGCCGTGGTAGTTGAACGAGATCTGCGGTGTCGGGTCGTTCCTCAGCGGGGAATCGCTCAGGTAGCGCAGAGCTTCGTAGCCGACGCCCTTGTTCGGGATGGCGCGCAGTTGCTCCTTGACGGACTTGAGGATCTCGTCCCAGCCATCGCCGGGCACGGTCAGCGCGACCGGGTACTGCGCGGTGAACCAGCCGATCGTCCGGGACAGGTCGAGCGGTGCGGCGACGTCCTCGCGGCCGTGGCCTTCCATCTCGAGCACGACCTGAGACCGGCCCGTCCAGCGCGCCAGCACGCGGGCGAGGGCGCTCAGCAGGACGTCGTTGACCTCGGTCCGGTACGCGCCGGGAACGTCCTGCAGCAGCGCGGAAGTCTCAGTCTTGCCAAGGGAAACCGACACCGAGCGCGCCGATTCGGCGGTGTTGCGTCCGGAGCGGTCGACCGGAAGCTCGGTCTCGGCGCCGCGCAGCACACTCCCCCAGTGCTCGGCTTCGCCGTCCAGGCCGCCGGTGCGGACGTGGTCGGCGAGCGTCCTCGCCCAGTGGGTGAACGAGCTGCCCGTCGGTTCCAGCGGTTCGCCTCGGTAGGCGCGTTCGAGGTCGCCCAGCAGGACGCGCCAGGAAACGCCGTCCATGACGAGGTGGTGCGCGGTGAGGAACAGCTGCGGCGGACGGTCGCGGAAGGTGAACAGGACCGCACGCCACACCGGGCCGTTGACGATGTCCAAAGAGGTCTGTGCGCACACTGCCTCGTCGTGCATTACCGCGACCGCATCGTCCACTTCGGACAGATCGGCGTGCCGAAGGATGTCCGCCGGTTCCGTGGCAATCGGTTCCTGCTGCCAGCCGCCGTCCACTGTGGAGAATCGCATCCGCAATGCGGCATGACGGCCAGTGACGTCAGCGATCGCGGCTGTGAGCAGCGAAACGTCCACCGAGGACAGTACAAGATGGACAGACATGGTCAGCCGCCACGGCTCGGCCAGGTGCGCGAACAGCCACGACTGGATCGGCCCGAGCGGCGCGGGGCCGGCCTGCTCCGGCGCCTGCGCGACGGGTCCGCCGGTGGTGACGACCCGGCCCAGTTCCGCGATGGTCTGATGCTGGAAAAGGTCCTTCGACGTCAGCGTCAATCCGGCCTGGCGGGCTCGGGAGACGACCTGGATGCTGAGGATCGAGTCGCCGCCGAGCCCGAAGAAGTTGTCCTCGACGCCGACCTGGTCGACGCCGAGCACCGCCGACCAGACCTCGGCCAGCACAGTCTCGTTCTCGGTACGCGCTGCCACGTAACGGTTCTCGACACGCACGCCGGGTGCGGGAAGTGCGCGGTGGTCGAGCTTGCCGTTCGCGTTGAGCGGCAGTTCGTCCAGCGCGACGAACACCGCCGGGATCATGTGCGCGGGCAGCGAGCGGGCAAGGTACTCGCGCAGCACCGTGGTCCCCGGCACCGTCCCGGTGAGGTACGCGACCAGCCGCCGGGCATCCCCGGTGCCGTGCGCGACCGCCACCGCGCCGGTCACGTCCGGATGCGCGGACAGCGCCGCCTCGACCTCGCCCAGCTCGATGCGGAAACCGCGGATCTTGACCTGGTGATCGGCCCGGCCCCGGTAGGCCAGCTCGCCGTCCGCGGTCCAGCACAGCAAGTCTCCGGTGCGATACATCCGGGTGCCCGGCGCGCCGAACGGGTCCGCGACGAACCGGGACGCGGTCAGACCGGGCCGATTGAGGTAGCCGCGTGCCAGGCCCGCGCCCGCGACGTACAGCTCGCCGGTGACGCCGGGCGGCACCGGTTCGAGGCAGGCGTCCAGGACGTAAGCGCGCAGGTCCGGGATCGGCACACCCACGGTGGCGCGGTCGTCGAGTACGCGGTACGTCACGTGCACGGTGGTTTCGGTGATGCCGTACATGTTGACCAGCTGCGGTCCGTCCGGATGCCGCCGTCGCCATTCCTCCAGGCGCACCGGATCGAGGGCCTCGCCGCCGAAGATCACGTATCGCAGGCTCAACGGCGCGGACGGCAGCGCGCCGAGCCGGTAGAACGCCGACGGCGTCTGGTTGAGCACGGTCACCCGCTGTTCGGCCAGCAGGGCCAGGAACTCCTCCGGCGAACGGACTGTGTCGGCCGGAACCACCACCAGGCGGCCGCCGTGCAGCAGCGCACCCCACAGCTCCCAGACCGAGAAGTCGAACGCGTAGGAGTGGAACAGTGTCCAGACGTCCTGGTCGCTGAAGCCGAACCAGTGTTCGGTCGAGGAGAACAGCCGGGTCACGTTCGCGTGCGGGACGAGGACGCCCTTGGGCACGCCGGTGGAGCCGGAGGTGTAGATGACGTACGCGGTGTTCTCCGGCCGGACCCGCACGCCGGGATCGGTCTCGGGCAAGCCGTCGGCCGCGATCGTGTCCACGACGCACACCGGTTGCGCGTCGGCCAGCATCGCCTCGATCCGCGCGGGCGGGTAGTCCGGGTCGATCGGCAGAAATCCCGCGCCGGACTTCAGCACCGCGAGGATCCCGACGACCAGGTCCGCGGAGCGCGGCAGCCGCAGGGCCACCAGTCGCTCCGGGCCGGCGCCCTCGGCGATCAGCCGGTGCGCCAGGCGGTTGGCCCGCCGGTCCAGCTCGCGGTAGGTCAGTTCGACGCCTTCGCAGGTCACCGCGACGGCGTGCGGGGTGCGGGCGGCTTGGGCGGCGAACAGCCGGTGCAGCGTCGGTTCCGGAGCCGCGACGGCGGTGGGGTTCCAGCCTCGCAAGACGCGGTCGCGCTCGTCGGCGGTGATCCACGGCAACCGGCCGAGCGCCTGCTGCGGGGTCGCGGCGATTCCGGCCAGCAGGATGCGCAGCCAGTTGCTCAGCCGTTCGATCGTGGCGGCGTCGAACAGGTCGGTGTTGTAGTTGACCACCGCGTCGAGCCGCCCCGCGGTCTGCTGGAAGTGGATCGCCAGGTCGAAGCCGGCGGTCACGATCGGCGGCGCGACCTCCTCGACGGCAAGGCCGGGCAGCGCGGGGCGGGCGTCCGGGGTGTTGTGCAGCACGACCATGACCTGGCACAACGGGGTGCGGCTGGGATCGCGTTCGGGCTGGACGTCGTCCACGACGCGGTCGAATGGGACGTCCTGGTGCGCGAACGCGTCGAGCACGGTGTCGCGGACTTCGCCGAGGAACTCGGCGAAGCCCCGGGTCAGGTCCACAGTGGACCGCAGGACGAGGGTGTTGGCGAAGAAGCCGATCAGGCCTTCCAGCTCGGTGCGTTCCCGGCCGGACACGACCGTGCCGACCGCGACGTCGTCCTGCCCGGACCATCTCGCGAACAGCAGCTGGCAGGCGGCGAGCAGGGTCATGAAGAGCGTGCTGCCCTGCTGCCGCGACAGCTCCGCGAGGCGCGCGGTGGTGCCGACCGGGACGCTGAACTCGTGCAGTGCGCCGTTCTTCGTGCGGACTGCCGGGCGCGGGCGGTCAGTAGGCAGTTCCAGCGGTTCGAGACCGGCGAGACGATGCCGCCAGTAGCTGAGCTGGCTGTCGAAGTCGGTGCGGTTTCGTTGCCAGACGGCGTAATCGGCGTAGTGGACCGGCAGGGGCGGCAATCCCGGTTCCTCGTCGCGAGTGAACGCGGAGTACAGGGTCGCGAGTTCGCTCAGGAGCACGCCCGAGGACCAGCCGTCGGTGACGATGTGGTGCAGCACCAGCGTGAGGACATGGTCGCCGGGGCCGAGCCGGGTGAGCGCGGCGCGCAGCAGCGGGCCGGTGTGCAGGTCGACCGGTCCGGTCGCGCCGGCCAGCGCCGTCTCGAGGTCGCCGTCGGCCGCTTGGAGATCGACGGCGTGCGGCGGGTGGACGATCTGCACGCCGCGGCCGTCGACTGTCGCGAAGGTCGTTCGCAGGGATTCGTGCCGGGCCACCAACGCGGTGAGGGCCTGGTTCAAAGCAGGCACGTCCAGGTCGCCGCGCAACCGCAGTGCGGTCGGCGAGACGTACTCGGTGCTGCCCGGGTCGAACTCGTCGAGGAACCAGAGTCGTTGCTGGGCAAAGGAAAGCGGTGCTTCGAACGGTCCGTCGCCGCGAGGCAGGAGCGGGATCGCTTCCTGCGGCGCGGACGCGGCCGGCAGCTGTGCGGCCAGCAGCGCCGGGGTCGGCGCGGTGAAAACGAGCCGGGCAGGGACGTCGGCGCCGAGTTCGGCCCGCAGCCGCGCGACCACCCGGATGCCGAGCAGCGAATCGCCGCCGAGAGCGAAGAAATCGTCTTCGACGCCGACGCGTTCCAGGCCGAGCACCTCGGCCCAGACGTCGGTCACCAGCTGTTCCCGCTCGTCTCGCGGGGCGACGTACTGCGCTGACGCGGAAATCTCCGGTTCGGGGAGCGCCAGGCGGTCCAGTTTGCCGTGCCGGGTCAGCGGAAGCTGGTCGAGCCGGACGAACACGGAGGGAATGAGGTGCGCGGGCAGAACCGCAGTCAGTTCACTCCGCAAGTCAGCGGGCTCGCCGACGATATACGCGACGAGTCGGCCATCACGCGCGTCGACGGCCGCATCGATCACACCCGGCTGGGCGCGCAGGGCGGTCTCGACCTCGCCGGGCTCGATGCGGAAGCCGCGGACCTTGATCTGGTCGTCGGTCCGGCCGAGGTGCTCCAGCCTGCCGTCGGCGGTCCAGCGGGCGCGGTCGCCGGTCCGGTAGAGGCGGGTTCCGGGCGCACCGAAGGGATTCGCCACGAACCGGTCTGCGGTCAAGCCGGGCCGACCGAGGTAGCCGCGCGCGAGCTGGGCTCCGGCGAGGCAGAGTTCGCCCGGGACTCCGGCCGGGACCAGCCGGAGCTGGTCGTCGAGGACGTACGCCCCGACATTCCCCAGCGGACGGCCGATCGACGGCCGGCCTCCGGTCACCCGAGCCCACGTCGCGTCCACAGTGGACTCGGTCGGGCCGTAGTAGTTTCCGGCGGCTACCCCGGATCCGGCCAGTTCGTGCCACAGGCTCTCGCCGATGGCTTCGCCGCCGACCATCAGGAACCGCGGCCGCTGCTCGCCCGCAAGCAGTCCGGCGGGCAGCAATTGCCGCAGGTAGGACGGGGTCACGTCGAGGAAGCCGATGCGCTCGTCGCGGACGTAGCGGGTCAACGCGGCCGGGTCGAGCCGGGTTTCGTCGCTGATCAGGTGCAGCTCGTGCCCGTCGGCCAGCAGCAGCGGCCCTTCCCATGACGTGTCGAACGACAGCGATGCCGTGAGCGCCACCCGCAACCGCTCGCGGCCGAACGCTGCGCGGTGGTTGACCAGCAGGTTCACCAAGGCCGCGTGCTCGACCACGACGCCCTTGGGCGTGCCGGTCGAACCGGACGTGTGGATGACGTAGGCGGCATCCGACGGCTGCGGCGCGGCTGGGCGCGGGCCGTCGGTGAAGCCGCCGATGCGGTCCAGCACCACCACCGGCCGCGTGTCGGCCAGCAGCACCTCGATCCGTTCGGCGGGCAGGCCGGGATCGATCGACTGGTGCACCGCCCCGGCCTTGAGCACGGCGAACAGCGCGATGATCGCGTCGGCCGAGCGCGGGAGCAGCACCGCCACCACCCGGTCCGGCCCCGCTCCCCGGCCCGCCAGATCCGCGGCGAGCACGTCGGTGCGGGCGGCGAGTTCGGCGAAGCTCAGCCGGACGTCGCCGCAGACGAGCGCGGTCGCCGTCGGCTGGGTCCTGGCCTGGTGGTCGAGCAGGTCGACGATCGTGCCGTTCGGGACGTCGATGACCGGGCCGCGCCAGCCGAGCAGCTGGGCTTCCTCGGTCTCGGTGGTCAGCGGAAGATCGGCGATCCGGCGGCCCGGGTCGGCACTGACCCCGGCCAGCAGCCGCAGCAGGTGCGCGATCAGCCGGTCGATCGTCCCGACCTCGAACAGTTCGGTGCTGTACTCCACGAGCCCGGCGAGGCGGCCGTCGGATTCCTCGAACTCGACGGTGAGGTCGAAGTTGGCCGAATCCCGCGTCACCCCGGCCAGTTCGGCGGAAAGCCCCGGGAACGCCGGCCCGGCGCCCGCGTTGTGAAGCAGCACCATGACGTCGAACAACGGGTTGCGCCCGGGGTCCCGGCCCGCGTGCACCGCGTCGACCACTTCCTCGAACGGCACGTCGTCGTGGGCGAAAGCGTCGAGGACGGTCTGCCGCGCCGCCGCCAGGTGGTCGGCGAACGACGCGGACCGGTCCACCTCCGAGCGCAGGACGACCGTGTTGACGAAGAACCCGACCACCCGCTCCAGCTCCGGGCGGTCCCGGCCGGAAACGACGGTGCCGAGCGCGATGTCCTCCTGGCCGGTGTAGCGCGCGAAGAGCGCCTGGCAGGCCGCGAACAGCACGGTGAACAACGTGGTTTCCGAGGTCCGCGCCAGTTCCGCGAGCCGGCGGGCGACGTCGGAGGGGACGCCGAACTCGCGCACCGCGCCCGCCGTGCTGCGGGCGGCCGGACGCGACCGATCAGTCGGCAGCTCCAGCGGAGCCACCCCGGTCAGCTGCCGGGTCCAGTGCTCCAGCCCGGCCGCGCGGGTCGGTCGATTGTGTTGCCACAGCGCGAAATCCGCGTACTGCAACGGCTGCGCAGGCAGGTCCGCGCGCTCGCCGTCCTGATAAAGGAGGCCGAGTTCTTCGGTCAGCACGCCCATCGACACGCCGTCGGTGGCGATGTGGTGCACACACACCAGCAGCACGTGCTCAGCCAGACCAAGGCGCACGAGCACCGCACGCAGCAACGGCCCGTGCGTGAGATCGAACGGCCGCGAATACTCCGCCTTCAGAACAGCGTCGAGGTCTTCCGGCGCGGCATCCACCACCGGAAGCGCCACCTCATACGGCGGCTGAACGAGCTGCCGGGGCTCGCCGTCGACCTCGTGGAAGGTCGTGCGCAACGGTTCGTGCCGGGCGACCAGCAACCGCAACGCCGTCGCCAACGCCTCGACGTCTAGCTCGCCGGTCAGGCGCAGGGCGAACGCGCTGTTGTATTCGGGATCGTCCGGGCGGAGCTGGCTGAAGAACCACAGCCTGCGTTGCGCGGACGAAAGGGGCACGGGGCCGGAACGGTCGGCGGCGGCCGGGATCTCCGGCGCGCGGCCGGAGATCCCGGCCATCCGGCGGCGCAGCGCTTCCTGCAGGTGAGCGGGCAGCGCCGCGATGCGGTCCTCACGGGACGACGTCATGGGGAGTCCTCACGATTCCAGTTCTGCGGCAAGGCGTTCCAGCTCGCTGAGCACGAGGTCTTCGACGGTTTCGGCCAGCGCCGCGACGGTGCGCGCGGCCAGCACGTCGGCCGGGGTGAGCCGGACGTCGAAGAGCGCGCTCGCTTTGGCGGAGATGTGCAGGCTGCGCAGCGAATCGCCGCCGAGGGCGAAGAAACTGTCCTGCGTGCCGACCCGGTCCGCGCCGAGCACCTCGGCCCAGATCCCGGCGAGCGTGCGCTCGGTCTCCGTCCTCGGTTCGACGTGTCCGGTCTCCGCCGCCCGCGGTGCGGGCAGTGCGCGTCGGTCGAGTTTTCCGTTGGCGCTCACCGGAAGCCGGTCGAGCGCGACGAACACCGACGGCACCAGGTAGTCCGGCAGGGACCGGGCCAGGAACTCCCTGAGCACGTGTTCTCCGGCCGCCCCGACGACATAGGCGACCAATTGCTTCGCGCCGGGCTGGTCCTCGCGGACGAGCACCGCGGCCTGCGCGACGTCCGGATGCTTCGCCAGCACGGCCTCGACTTCGCCCGGTTCGACCCGGAACCCGCGCAGTTTGACCTGGTCGTCGCGGCGGCCGAGGAATTCCAGCGTGCCGTCGGGCCGCCAGCTGACGAGGTCGCCGGTGCGGTACATCCGCTCCCCCGGCGGGCCGTCCGGGTCGGCGACGAACCGGTCCGCGGTCAGGCCCGGCCGGTCGCGGTAGCCCCGGGCGAGGCCCGCGCCGGCCAGGCACAGCTCGCCGGGCACGCCCGGCGGCACCGGACGGAGGTCCGCGTCGAGCACCCGGGCGCGGGTGCCGTCCAGCGGGCGGCCGATCGGGATCCGGTCCGGCGGCGGCGCGTCCATCGGATAGGCGGTGGCGAACACCGTCGTCTCGGTCGGGCCGTAGCCGTCGACGATCCGCAGCCCCGGACACGCCGCCAGCACCCGCCGCACCGCCTCGGCCGGGACGACGTCGCCGCCGGTCCAGACCTCGCGCAGGCCGGTGAAGCATTCCGGCGTCTCCTGGGCCAGGATCCGGAACAGCCCGGCGGTGACCCACACCGCGGTCAGGCCGTGCTCGCGGACGAGGCCGCGCAGCAGCGGGGCGTCAAGGCCCGGGTCCGGGCTGGTGACGACCCAGCCGCCGGTGAGCAGCGGCACCCACAGCTCGTAGGTCGCGGCGTCGAACGCGAGCGGCGAGTGCAGCAGGACCCGTTCGTGCGCCCCGCAGCGGAACCGGCGGTCGGCGGCCAGCGCGGCGACGTCGCGGTGGCGCACCACCACGCCCTTCGGCACCCCGGAGGAGCCGGACGTGAACATCACGCAGGCCGCCTGATCCGGGTCGACGGCGAGGTCCGGATCACTGTCCGGCTCGTCGTCCACAGAGGACAGCAGAACCGTCTGGGCGAGCGGATGTTCCTCCGCCGCGACGATGAACCGGACGCCGTCGAGCAGCACCCGCTGGCGCTCTATCGGCGCCCGCGCGTCGATCGGCAGATACGCGCCGCCCGCCTTGACCACCGCCAGCTCGGCGACCACCGCGGCCGCGTGGTCCACCGCGAGCCCGACCGGTTCCTCCGGCCGCAGCCCGAGCCCGGCGAGCCGGTTCGCGAGCCGGTTGGCCCGCCGGTTCAGCTCGGCGTAGGTGACCGGTTCGCCGCCGAGCACGGCGGCGAGGGCGTTCGGCCGGACGCGGACCTGGTCGGCGAACAAGTCGGGCAGCGACCGGGGTTCCGGTTCGCCGCAGGTGTCGGCCCGTTCCGCGAGGAGCTGGATCTCCGCCGCGGTGATGACCGGGACTTCGCCGAGCGTGCGGTCGCCGTCGGCGGTCAGGCCGCTGAGGATTTCCAGCAGCCGGGCGGCCAGATCCGTCACCGTCGCGGGGTCGAACAGCGCTGGGTCGTAGCCGACGTCCACCGACAGCTCCGCACCCGGCGAAGCCACGACGGTCACCGGGAAGTTCGTCGTCTCCCGGGCGGACAGGTCGCGCACGGTCAGGCCGTGTCCGGCCGCGGCGTCGGTGATCGGGTAGTTCTCGAACACCACCAGGCTTTCGCACAGGTTCACGCCGCCCGGCAGTCCTGCCCAGCCCTGGACCCGCGCGAGCGGCACGTGTCCGTGTCCGCGCGCTTCGGCTTGGGCCGCTTGCAGTTCGGAGAGCCACTCCGCGACGGGAATGCCCCGGTCCACGGCGACCCGCACCGGCAGCGTGTTGATGAAGATGCCGGGAATGTCGTCCACTCCAGGCACTTCGGCCGGGCGACCGGAAGCTGTCGCACCGAACACGACGTCGTTCTGTCCACTGTAGACCGACAGCAGCAACGCCCACGCTCCCTGCAGCACGACGTTGTGGGTGAGGCCGTGGCGTTTGACGAACGCGTCCAGCCGGGCGGTGGCGGCCCGGTCCAGGTGGACGGGCAGCCATTCGGCCGAGCACGGGGCGTGGCCGGACGGCGGGGTCCGGTCGCTCGGCAGCTGCGTCGGGCCTTCGACCCCGGCGAGCGCGGTGCGCCAGAACTGTTCGGCGGCGGTCTGGTCGTGCTCGCCCAGCCAGGCGAGGTAGTCGCGGAACGGGGGCCGGGACGGCAGCGGCTGCCCGGCGTAGGCGGTGCAGACGTCCGAGAGGATCTGGAAGACGCTCCAGCCGTCGAGCAGGACGTGGTGGAACGTCCACAGCACCAGGACTTCCGTGTCCGACAGCCGGGCGAGGGCGACGCGGGCCAGCGGCGCGACGGCCAGGTCGAGGCCCTGCGCGCGGTCTTCGGCGAGCAGCCTTGCCAGCTCCGTCTCGTGCCCGTCGAGGTCGGTCCAGTCGAGGTGCTGGACCGGCAGCGCGGCGTCGCGGTGCACGACCTGGACCGGATCGTCCACGCCGGTCCAGACGAACGACGTGCGCAGCACCGGTGTGCGGTCGACGACCTGCTGCCACGCCGCGCCGAGCCGCTGCGGGTCGGTGACGCCTTCGAGCACGAAGGTCGCTTGCTCGAAGTACATGCCCTGCGCGGTCTGCGACAGGCCGTGGAAGACCATCCCGCCCTGCATCGGCGTCAGCGGGTAGATGTCCTCGACGTTCCGGCCCTCGACCAGCTGGTCCACAGTCGGCTGGTCGAGCGCGGCCAGCGGGAAGTCGGACGGGGTGCGTCCGCCTGCTTCGGGCTCGGCGCAGTGCGCGATGATCTCCCGCAACGCCGTCAGCATCTGCTCGGCCAAAGATTCGACGGTGTCGCCGACGGTGGCGTGGGACCAGGTCAGTTCCAGCACACCCGCTTCGACTCGGCCGACGACGTCGAGCACGTGCGTCCGGGGCGCGTCCGGGTCGACGTCGGCGTCCAGGCTGCCGACGCGGAACAGCCCGCCTTCTGCGCTGCTGAACTGGCCGAGGTAGTTGAAACTCACCTGCGGGTCGATCGCCGGCGCTGCGCCGGTCAGGTAGCGCAGTGCGCCGTAACCGATGCCCCGCCGCGGAATCGCGCGCAGCTGTTCCTTGACCGCCTTCAGCGCAGGACCCCACTCGTCCGGGACGTCCAGCGCGACTGGGAACATGCTGGTGAACCAGCCGACTGTCCGGGACAGATCGATGCCCTCGAACAGGTCCTCGCGGCCGTGGCCTTCGAGGTCGATCACCGGGACTTCGCCGGTCCAGTCCCGCAGGACGCGGCCCAATGCGGCCAGCAGCACGTCGTTGACCTGCGTCCGGTAGACCTCGGGGACGTCCTGCAGCAGCGCGCGGGTTTCCTCGGCGGTGAGGCGGACGGTGACCTCGCGGGTGTCGGCGATGACGCCCGGGTCGCCCGGGGCCACCGGCGGGAGGGACTGCCAGTGGGCGAGTTCGTCGTCGAAACCGCCTGCCTCGGCGTGGTCGGCGAGCCGCCGGGACCAGGCGAGGAACGACGTCGTCTTCGGTTCGAGATCCTCGCCGCGGTAGGCGGTTTCCAAGTCCTCCAAGAGAATCCGCCACGAGACGCCGTCGATGACCAGGTGGTGCGCGGCCAGCAGGAGCCGTCGCCCGTCGAGGACCGCGTTCAGCAGCGGACCGCGCCGCACATCGAACGCGGGCTCGCCGACGAGCAGTTCCACCGGTCCGGCGGGGTCGCTGTGCTGAGTTTGACTGTGCTGAGTTTGATCGAACCGCAGGCGCAGGGCGTCGTGGTGCGCCCAGACCGTCTTCAAGGCCCGTCGCAACGCCGGCTCGTCGACGCCCTCGGCGAACTCCAGCACCACCCGCTGGTCGAACCGCTCCGGCTGGGTCTCGAAGTACCACCGCTGGATCGGTGTGAGCGGCGCTTCGCCGACGACCGGGCCCTGCTCGGCTTTCGGCCCGTGGTCGCCGCCCGCGTGCGCGGCCAAGGCGGCCAGCGTCGGATGCCGGAACACCTCGTGCGGCAACAGGATCAGCCCGGCCCGGCGGGCCCGGGACACGACCTGGATGCTGAGGATCGAATCGCCGCCGAGTTCGAAGAAGTTCGTCTCGGCCCCGATGTCCTCGACGTCCTCGACGCCGAGCACCTCGGACCAGATCCCGGCGAGGACCCGTTCGGCTTCCGTCGCCGGGGCCGTCCGGGTGCCGCTCGCGGCGAAGTCCGGGGCGGGGAGCGCGTTCCGGTCGAGTTTTCCGTTGCCGGTCAACGGCAATCGGTCGAGCCGGACGAACGCGGCCGGGACCATGTAGTCCGGCAAGGTCTGCCCGAGGAACGCGGGCAGCTCGTCCGCGTCGCCGGTGTAGTAGGCGACGAGCCGCTTGACGCCGTGGTCCTCGCGCGCCAGCACGGCGGCCTGGGAGATCCCGGGATGCGCGGCCAGCGCGGCCTCGACCTCGCCGGGTTCGATCCGGAATCCGCGGATCTTGACCTGCTCGTCCACGCGCCCGGCGAAGTCCAGTTCGCCCTGCGCGGTCCAGCGCACGAGGTCGCCGGTGCGGTACATCCGCTCCCCCGGCGGCCCGAACGGGTCGGGCAGGAACCGCTCGGCGGTCAGGCCGGGAGCGCCGTGGTACCCGCGTGCCAGGCCCGCGCCGGCGAGGTGCAGTTCGCCCAGCGCACCCGGCGGCACCGGCCGCAGGTCCGGACCGAGGACGTAGGCCCGCGTGTTGTCCAGCGGCTTCCCGATCGGCACGACGTCGGGCACCGGGCCGAGCACCGGGTGCGACAGCGCGAAAGTCGTCGTCTCGGTCGGGCCGTAGACGTCCACGACGGTCGTGTCCGGGCAGGCTTCCCGCACCCGTCGCACGGCGGCCGACGGGACGGCGTCGCCGCCGGTCCAGACCTCTTGCAGCCCGCGGAAGATCTCCGGTGCTTCGCGCGCCGCGAGCCGGAACAGGCCGGTAGTGAGGAAGGCGGCGTTGACCCGGTGCTCGGCGAACAGGCGGCCGATGGTCTCCAGATCGAGGTCTCCAGGCGGGGCGACGACGACCGTGCCGCCGCCCAGCAGCGGCACCCACAGCTCGTACGTCGAGGCGTCGAAGGCCTGGGACGCGTGCAGCAGGATCCGGTGGTGCGCCGCGAAACGCCGGTCCGCTGCCAGCGCCACGATGTCGCGGCGGCTGGGTGCGACGCCCTTCGGCTTCCCGGTCGAACCCGAGGTGTACATGACGTACGCCAGGTTGGCCGGGTCTGCCTTCGGGAGCTGCACGGCCGCGGTCTGGTCGCCGGGCACCACGACGGGTCCACTGTGGACCTTGCTCGCGGTCTCGCGCCACGCGTCGTCAGTGACCAGGATCTTGACGCCGGACAGGAGGGTCTTAAGCCGGGGCTCGGGGGCGCGGGTGTCCAGCGGCAGGTAGGCCGCACTGGCCTTGACGATCGCGAGTTCGGCGATGATCAGCCCCGGCGAACGGTCCATCAGCACGCCGACGAGCGTTTCCGGCTGAGCGCCGAGCGACACCAGGTAGCGGGCGAGCCGGTCGGATCGCCGGTCCAGCTCCGCGTAGGTCAGGCGGATCCCGTCGCCCGCCACCGCGACCGCATCCGGTGCCAGCCGGACCTGCTCGGCGAACAGTTCGATCAGGTCGCCTTCCGGAAGCGGCTGGCTGGTGTCGTTCCAGTCGCGGAGCACCCGCTGCCGCTCGGCCGTCGTGAGCAGGTCGATGTCCTCCAGCGACTGATGCGTGCCGAAGGCCTCGAGGACAGAGGTGAGCTGCCTGGTGATCCGCTCGGCGGTCTCCTCGTCGAAAAGATCAGGGTCGTAGCCGACGTCCAGGGTCAGCTGCTCCCCCGGTGACGCAACGACGCTGATCGGATAGTTCGTCGTCTCGGCGGCGTCAACGTCGCGCAGCTTCAGTCCGCGCGTTGACGCGTTGTCGATCGGGTAGTTCTCGAACACCACGATGCTGTCGAAAAGGCTTCCTCCGCAACCACTCCACGCCTGCAGCTTCGTCAGCGGAAGGTGACCGTAGCGGCGGGATTCGACCTGAGCGGCCTGCAACTGGGCGAGCCACTCGGTCACGTCGGCCCCGGCCACGGTGACCCGCACGGGCAGGGTGTTGATGAAGATGCCGGTGATGTCGTCCGCGCCGGGCAGGTCGACCGGACGGCCGGAAACCGTGGTCCCGAAGCAGACGTCGCGCTCACCGCTGAGCCGGGCCAGCACCAGCGCCCACGCGCCCTGCAGAACGGTATTGAGCGTGAGACCGGCGCCGCGAGCGAAGTCCCTTAGCCGGGCGGAGTTTTCGACCGGCACGCGCAGCCATTCCGAAGACCGGGAGGTGTGCGCCTGCGCGGGCGCGCGGTCGTAGGGCAGCCGGGCCGGGGCCACGAGACTGCCGAGTTCCCGCCGCCAGTGCTCCTCGGCCGCGGCGTCGTCCTGCCGGTCCAGCCAGGCCACGTAGTCGCGGAACGGCGGTCGTTCGGGAAGCTCGGCGCGGGAGTACGCGGCGAAGACGTCCGACAGCACACCGAAGACGCTCCAGCCGTCGAGCAGGACGTGATGGAACGTCCACAGCACACGCACTTCGGTGTCCGACAATCGAGCGAAAGCCAGCCGCAGCAACGGCATTGCGGTGAAGTCGAGCCCTTGTGCCCGGTCGGCGGCGAGGAGTTCCCGCCACGCCTGGTCGCGTTCGTCCGGGGTCCGGCCGCGCCAGTCGTGCCGCGCGATCGGGATCGGGACCTGCCGCTGCACGACCTGGACCGGCTCGGGCACGCCCTCCCACGCGATCCGCGTCCGCAGCACCGGCGTCCGGTCGACCACCTGCTGCCACGCCCGTTCCAGCGCGGCCACGTCAGTTTCGTTCCGGACGCCGTCGAGCACGAAGCCAACCTGCTGGAAGTAAACGCGCTCGCCGGGCTGGGACAGCGCGTGGAACACCATCCCGGACTGCATCGGCGTCAGCGGGTAGACGTCCTCGACCTCGCGGCCGTCGCCGACCAGGTCGTCCACAGTGGACTGACTGAGCGCCGCCAGCGGGTAGTCCGACGGCGTCCGGCCGCCCGCCCCCGGCTCCGCGCAGTGCCGGATGATCTCGCGCAGCGCGGTGGTCATCGCTGCGGCTAGGGTGTCCATAGTGGACCGTTCGTGGACGCCTTCGGCGTAGTACCAGGTCAATTCCAGCTCGCCGGCCTCGACGCGGCCGACGACGTCCAGCAGGTGCGCCCGAGCCGAGCGCGGGCTCTCATCGGACTCCAGCCGGCCGGAGCCGAACTGGCCGAGGTAGTTGAAACTCACCTGCGGGTCGATCTCCGGCGCGGCACCGGTCAGGTACCGCAGCGCGCCGTAGCCGATCCCGCGGCGCGGCACCGCGCGCAGCTGTTCCTTGACGGACTTGAGCGCGGGACCCCAGTCGTCCGGGACGTCCAGCGCCACCGGGAAGACCGTGGTGAACCAGCCGACTGTCCGGGACAGGTCGACGTCGCCGAACAGTTCCTCGCGGCCGTGGCCTTCCAAATCGACCACGGGGGTCCCGCCGGTCCAGTCGCGCAGGACGCGGCCGAGTGCGGTCAGCAGCACGTCGTTGACCTGCGTGCGATAGGCCTTCGGGACGTCCCGCAGCAGCGCTCCGGTCTCCGCCGCGGACAGCCGGGCGGTCACCGAACGCATCGAAGCGTTGGTCGCGTCGCCTCGGCCGTCGACCGGCACCGTGGTCCGGCCGGACACGCCTCGCCAGTAGCCGAGTTCGTCGTCGAATCCGCCCGCGGCGGCGTGCTCGGCGAGCCGGATCGCCCAGTCGCGGAAGGACGTCGTGCGGGGGCCGAGATCGATCGGTTTGCCCTCCAGCACCTGGTTGTACGCGCGCTCGAAGTCCTCGATGAGCACGCGCCAGGAGACGCCGTCGACTACGAGATGGTGCACGGACAGCCGATCCTGGTCGAAGCTGACCAGCGGTGTCTCGGCGCCGACCGGGCCGTTCTCCTGCAGCCAGTGGGTTTCGCCGCGGGCGAAGCGCATCCGGAGCGCGTCGTGGTGCGTCAGCAGCGCCTCCACGGCCGCGCGCGCCGCGTCCGGATCGACGGTGCCGAGCCGGACGTACTGGTGGAAGTGGTCCGGCTCAGCCGTTTGCGTCGCGAAGAACCAGCGCTGGATCGGGGTAAGCGGCACCGGACCGTGGACCGGGCCGCGTTCGATCGCCGCCGTCGCGGTGCGGGCCGCCGTGGCGAGCGCGGCCGGGGTGCGGTGCGCGAACAGGTCCCCGGGCTGCAGTTCCAGTCCGGCTCGGCGAGCGCGCGAAACCACCTGCATGCTGAGGATCGAATCGCCGCCCAGCTCGAAGAAGTCGTCCGTCGCGCCGACGCGTTCGACGCTGAGCACATCGGCCCAGATCTCGGCGATCGCGCGTTCGCGCTCGGTCCGCGGCGCGACGTGGTCCCGCGCGCCGAACTCGGGCGTCGGCAACGCCTGCCGGTCGAGCTTCCCGTTGACGTTCACCGGGAACCGCTCCAGCCGGACGAACGCGGCAGGCACCATGTAGTCCGGCAACGTCTTTCCGAGAAATTCCGCCAGGTCACCGGTTTCACCGACGACATAGGCGACCAGACGCTTCACACCGCCGTCCTCGCGGGCCAGCACGGCAGCCTGTTCGACGCCGGGATGCTCGCCGAGCGCCGCCTCGATCTCGCTCGGCTCGACACGGAACCCGCGGATCTTGACCTGCTCGTCGGCCCGGCCGACGAATTCCAGCGCACCGTCGTCGTTCCAGCGCACCAGGTCGCCGGTGCGGTACATCCGCTCCCCCGGCGGCCCGAACGGATCCGCGACGAACCGCTCGGCGGTCAGCCCGGACCGGCCGAGGTAACCGCGCGCCAGGCCCGCGCCGGCGATGTGGAGTTCGCCGGGCGCGCCGGGCGGGGCGAGCCGGAGGTCGTCGTCGAGGACGTACACGCGGGTGTGGTCGAGCGGTCCGCCGATCGGGACGACGTCCGGCACCTCGCCGGGCAGCGGGTGCACGGTCGCGAACGTGGTGGTCTCGGTCGGGCCGTAGACGTCGGCGACCAGGGTGTCCGGGCAGGCGGCCTGGACGCGGCGCAGCGCTGCCGCGGGGACGGCGTCGCCGCCGGTCCAGACCTCCCGCACGCCCGCGAAGACCTCCGGCGATTCCTGCGCGACCAGCCGGAACAGCCCGGTGGTGAGGAACGCGCCGGTCACGCCGTGCGTGGTGAGCGAGCGGCCGAGCGTCTCGACGTCCACGTCCCCGGGCGGGGCCAGCACAACAGTGCCGCCGTTCAGCAGCGGCACCCACAGCTCGTAGGTCGCGGCGTCGAAGGCCTGTTGCGAGTGCAGCAGAATCCGGTCGTGCCGGGCGAACCGCTGGTCGATGGTGAGTGCCACGACGTCGCAATGCCGTGCAGAGACGCCTTTCGGACGGCCGGTGGAACCGGAGGTGTAGATGACGTAGGCGAGCTGTTCGGGATCGACGCGGACGGCAGGCGGCGTGTCCGAGGCGCTGCTTTCGCCGGTGATGATGGTGCCGGTGTGGACCTCCTCGGCGGTGGCCAGCCAGGTCGCGTCGGCGATCAACACCGTCACGTCGGCCTCGTCGAGGAGCAGCCGCAGCCGCTCGGTCGGGGCGCGCAGGTCAAGCGGCAGGTAAGCGCCGCCGGCTTTGACGATCGCGAGTTCCGCGACGACGAGTTCCGGCGAGCGGTTCATCAGCACGGCGACCCGGTCCTCCGCCCGCACGCCTGCCGCGAGGAGCCGATGGGCCAGCCGGTTCGCGCGGACGTCGAGTTCGCGGTAGGTGATCTGCTCCTCGTCCGTCACCAGCGCGACGGCGTCCGGAGTGCGGCGGACCTGGGCCTCGAACAGCTCGGGCACCGTCTCGGCCGGGAGCGGACGGGCGGTCTCGTTCCGCTCGGCGAGCAGCTGCTGGACCTCGG
Organism: Amycolatopsis albidoflavus; assembly: GCF_039525725.1. Lineage (NCBI taxonomy): Bacteria > Bacillati > Actinomycetota > Actinomycetes > Pseudonocardiales > Pseudonocardiaceae > Amycolatopsis > Amycolatopsis albidoflavus. The sequence continues at coordinate 53,020 of NZ_BAAAHV010000011.1, read as the reverse complement.
CCTCGGACAGCATCGGCACTCGGGACACCGGCTTGTGCGGGGCCGCGATCATGCCCCGGACCAGCGCTTCGAGGTGCTCCGCGAGTCTTGCCGCCGCGGTGTCGCCGATCCTCGCGGGGTCGTGCGTGAGGATCATCGACAGCCGGCGTCCGGGGTAGGCGACGACGCCCAGCGGGTAGCTGGTCCGCTCGGCCGCGCGGACGTCGCGCAGCTGCGACACCTCGTCGATCGGATAGTTCTCGAAGACGACGATGCTGTCGAACAGGCTTCCGCCGCCGCTCCACGCCTGCAGCTTGGTCAGGCCGACGTGCCCGAACCGGCGGGATTCCGCTTGTGCCGCTTGAAGATCGCGCAGCCACTCCGCGACTCCGCGCGTCCCGTCGAGCCGGACGCGCACCGGAAGGGTGTTGATGAAGATGCCGGGAATGTCGTCCGCGCGAGGCAATTCCGCCGGACGGCCGGACACCGTCGCGCCGAAGCACACCTCGGTTTCGCCGCTGTAGCGCGCCAGCAGCGCGGCCCAGGCACCCTGGACGACGGTGTTGACCGTGAGCCGGTGCCGCCGCGCGAAGGCGTAGACGGCTGTTGACGTCTCGTCGTCCAGCTCCACCGGGATCCGGCCGGTCGAACTCGACGTGTGCGTGCGGACCGCAGGACGTTCGAGGGGCAGCGGAGTCGGCATCGCTCCGGCGAGTTCGGTTCGCCAGTGTTCCTCGGCTCGCTCCTCGTCCTGGGCGGCGAGCCAGGCGGCGTAGTCGCGGAACGGCGGCCGGGCGGGCGGTTCTTCGCCGCGCAGCAGGGCGACGACGTCGGAGAGGATGCCGAAGACGCTCCAGCCGTCGAGAAGGACGTGGTGGAAGGTCCAGAGCACGCGCACCTTCGTGGCTGATTCTCGTGCGATGACCAACCGTGCGAGCGGGGCCTTGGCGAGGTCGAATCCTTCGGCGAGGTCTTGCTCCAGCTGATTTGCCAGTGCTTTCTCGACGTCCACAGTGGACCAGTCCAGATAGGACACCGGAAGGTCGACCTGGCGGTGCACGATTTGCAGCGGCTGGGGCACGCCGTCCCACACGACGCGGCTGCGCAGGATCGGAGTCCGCTCGACAACCCGCCGCCAGGCCTCGCCGAGCCGCCGCGGATCCGGGACATCGTCCACAGTGAACGAAACCTGTTCGAAGTAGACGCGGTCATCGGGTTGCGCCAGGTCGTGGAACACCATCCCGGCCTGCATCGGCGTCAGCGGGTAGATGTCCTCGACGTCGCGGCCATCGCCGACCAGATCATCCACTGTGGACTGGTCGAGCCCAGCCAACGGGAAGTCCGATGGCGTCCGGCCGCCAGCTCCCGGCTCCGCGCAGTGCCGGACGATCTCGCGCAGAGCCTCGGCCATCGCCGTGGCCAGCCGGTCCACAGTGGACTTATCGTGGACGCCCTCGGCGTAATGCCAGGCCAGCTCCAGCTCGCCGCCCTCGACCCGGCCGACCACCTCCAGCAGGTGCGGGCGAACGGCGTCCGGCGCGACGTCCAGCGCGAGTTCTCGGTGCAGGGTCAGGTCGCCGGGCACGTCGAACTGGCCGAGATAGTTGAAGCTCACCTGCGGTTCGATCACCGGCGCCGAACCGGCCAGATACCGCAGCGCGCCGTAGCCGATCCCCCGTCGCGGGACCGCGCGCAGCTGCTCCTTGACCGCTTTCAGCGCCGCGCCCCAGCCGTCCGGGACGTCCAGCGCGACCGGGAACATGCTGGTGAACCAGCCGACCGTCCGCGACAGGTCGACGCCGTCGAACAGCTCCTCGCGGCCGTGCCCTTCGAGGTCGACGACCGGCGGGTTCCCGGTCCAGTCCCCCAGCACCCGGCCCAGCGCGGCCAGCAGCACGTCGTTGACCTGCGTCCGGTACGCCTTCGGGACCTCGCGCAGCACCGCGTGCGTCTCGTCCGCGGTGAGCCGGGCCGTGACGACGCGGGCTTGGCCGAAGGTGTTCTCCGCCGTGCCGTCGACCGGCAGCGGCGTCGGCGCGGGCAGTTCCCACCAGTGCGCGAGTTCGTCGTCGAAGCCGCCCGCCTCCGCGTGTTCGGCTAGCTTTCTCGCCCACTCGCGGAAGGAAGTCGTCCGGGGTCCGAGGTCGATCTGTTCGCCGCGCACGGCCTGCTGGTAGGCGCGGTCGAGGTCTTCGAGCAGCAACCGCCACGACACGCCGTCGACCACGAGGTGGTGCGCGGCCAGGTGCAGCGTCCGCGGCTCGCCGGACAGCGACCACCGCAGCAGTGTGTGCCCCTCGCCGACCGCGGTGTTGTGCTGATGCCAAGCGTCGCGGTCGTGGCTGAACCGCATCCGCAGCGCGTCGTGCCGCTCGGACAACGCGGCCAGCGCGGAGATCAGCGCGGTCAGGTCGACGTCGGCGGGGAGTTCGACGGCGATCGTCTGGTCGAAGCGGTCCGTGGCCAGCCCGAAGTACCAATGCTGGATCGGGGTGAGGACGACGTCGCCGCTCTCCGGGCCGCGCTGCGGGATCGCCGCGGCCTCGCCGACCGTCGGGGCGAGCGCAGCGATGGTCTGGTGGCGGAACAGGTCGGCGGTGGTCACGCTGAGTCCCGCCTGCCGGGCCCGGGCGCTCACCTGGATGCTCAGGATGGAATCGCCGCCGAGGGCGAAGAAGTTGTCGTCCACGCCGACGCGGTCGAGGCCGAGCACGTCGGCCCAGATCCCGGCGAGCACCGCCTCCCGTTCGGTGCGCGGGGCGACCGTCCGCTCGCTGGAGGTCTGCGGCTCCGGCAGCGCGCGGCGGTCGACCTTGCCGTTGGCGGTCAGCGGCAGTTCGGTCAGCGGGACGAGCACCGACGGCACCAGGTAGTCCGGCAGCGTCCGGGCGACGGCGCGGCGGAGCGCCTCGGTGTCCACGGTTGCCGGGACCACGTAGCCGATCAGCTGCTTGCGTCCGCCGGTGGTCCGTGTGGTCACGAACGCCTGTGCCACCTCGTCCTCGGCGGCCAGCGCGCGTTCGATCTCGGCCGGTTCGACGCGGAAGCCGCGGATCTTGACCTGGTCGTCCACGCGGCCGAGGAATTCGAGGGTCCCGTCGGTGCGCCACCGGCCGAGGTCGCCGGTCCGGTACATCCGGTCCCCGGGGTTGCCGAACGGGTCGGCGACGAACCGGTCCGCGGTCAGGCCCGGCTGGTCGAAGTAGCCGCGCGCGAGCCCGGCCCCGGCGACGCAGACCTCGCCGGCCGCGCCGCGCGGCAGCAGGCGGAACCGGTCGTCGACCACGTGGATCCGGACGTCCCGCAGTGGCGTGCCGATCGGGATGACATCGGGGACCTCGTCCGTGATCCGGAACGAGGTGGCGAAGGTGGTGGTCTCGGTCGGGCCGTAACCGTCCACGACGGCGATCCCGGGGCAGCTGTCGAGGACCCGTTGCGCGGCGGCCGGAGGGACGACGTCGCCGCCGGTCCATACCTCGCGCAATCCGGCGAAGCATTCGGGCGTCTCCTCGGCGAAGAGCCGGAAGAGGCCTGCAGTCAGCCAGAGGGCGGTGATCTTCAGCCGTTGGATCACCTCGGCATCCAGATCGCCCGGCGGCGCGACGACCACCGTGCCGCCGTTGAGCAGCGGCACCCACAGCTCGTAGGTGGAGGCATCGAAGGCGAGCGGGGAATGCAGCAGGACCCGCTCGTGGCCGGAGAAGCGCGGGTCGGTCGCGAGTGCGGTGACGTCCGCGTGCCGCACAGCCACGCCCTTCGGGACACCACTGGACCCGGACGTGTACTCAACGTAGGCCAGGTTGTCCGGGCTGAGGTCCGTGAAGGGCTCCTCGAGGGAATCAGATTCCCTCAAGGAGTCCTTCACGACCAGCGACGTTCCTCTGTGGACAGTGACAGCGGTGTCGTGCCAGGTGTCGTCGGTGAGTACCAGCGACACTCCGTCGAGGACGCGGCGCAGGCGATCGGCGGGGGCGCGCAGGTCCAAGGGCAGGTAGGCCGCGCCTGCCTTGAGGATCGCCAGCACGGCCACGACGAGGTCGGCCGAGCGGTCCAGCAGCACGCCGACCCGCTCCTCCGGCCTGATGCCGCGCCGGATCAGGTGCTGCGCGAGATGGTTCGCCTTCGCCCGCAGCTCTGCGTAGGTCAGGCTGGTGTCGCCGCACACCACCGCTGTGGCGTCTGGACTTTGCTCGGCGCGTCGGTCGAACAGCTCCGGCACCGTCTCGGCCGGTGTGCTCTCCAGCTGGCGTGGAAGCAGGAACCGCCGGTCCTCGGCGGTGAGCAGCGGGAGGTCGCCCACCGGCCGCGACGGGTCGGCGGCGATCCCGGTGAGCAGCACTTCCAGGCTCTGCGCGAGACGTTCGATGGTGGCGGCGTCGAAGAGCGCGGTGGCGTACTCGACGGTGACGCGCAGGCCGTCAGGGCGCGGCCAGAACTCCACGACCAGGTCGAACCGCGCCGAAGGCCGGGGCAGCGTGCACTCGCTGACCTGCAGCCCGGCGACCGTTCGTTCCGACACCAGCGGGCGTTGCAGGACGACGACGGCCTGCACCAACGGCGTCCGCGACGGGTCGCGTTCCGGCTGGATCTCCTCCACCACGCGGTCGAACGGGACGTCGCCGTGCGCGAACGCGGCCAGCGCGGTCTCGCGGAACTCCGCCAGGAAGCGGTCGAACGGCTGCGCACCGTCCACTGAGGACCGCAGTACGAGCGTGTTGACGAAGAATCCGGTCAGCGGCTCCAGTTCGGCCCGGTCGCGGCCGGACACCGCTGTGCCGACCGCGATGTCGCGCTGGCCGCTGTACGCAGCCAGGACCGTTTGGACAGCCGCGGTGAGGGTCATGAACAGGGTCGCGCCCTGCGTCCGGCCTGCTTCGGCGACCCGGCGGACCAGGTCAGCGGGCAGGTCGTGCCGGTGCACCGCGCCTGCCGTGGTGCGCTGCGGGGGCCGGGGGCGGTCGGTCGGGAGCGCGAGCGGTTCGAGACCGTCGAGCGTCTCGCGCCAGTAGCCGAGCTGGTCGAGACGTTCGGACGCCAGACGCCACCGGGTGTAGTCCTGGTAGCCGAGCGGCAGCGGAGGCAGGGACTTGCCGCCGTACAGGTCGAGAAGTTCGTCGGTGAGCACGGCGATCGACCGGCCGTCGGTGACGATGTGGTGCTGGCACAGGAGAAGCAGGTGCTCGTCCGCGGCGAGCGGGAACAGCACGGCTCGGGTCAACGGGCCGGTCCGCAGGTCGAACGGCTCACTCAATTCGGCCTTCAGGACGTCGTCGTCCGGGGCGGTATCCGCCATCCTCAACAGGATTTCCCCGGTCGGCGCGATCCGCTGCATCCCTTGTCCGGCAACGGAATCGAACGTCGTGCGCAGCGATTCGTGCCGTGCGCACAGTGCGGCCAACGCGGTGCGCAGAGCTTCGAGATCAAGCGAGCCGGACAGCCGGATCCCGACGCCGGTGTTGTATTCGGTGCTGCCGCCGGTCATTTCGTCGAGGAACCACAGTCGCCGCTGCGCCGGGGACAGCGGAAGCAGCTCAGTCGGCGACGCGACCGGGATCGCCTGCTCGGCTCGCGAGCCGTTTTCCAGCAGCAGTGCGAGTTTTTCCACACTCGGCGCGTCGAACAGCGCCCGTGCGGAGAGATCCGCGCCGAACGTTCGGCGCAAGCGGGACAACGCCTGCACCGCCAGAATCGAATCACCACCCAGGGCGAAAAAATCGTCGTCGACGCCAATCCGGTCCAGGCCCAGCACTTCGGCGAGGATCTCGGCGACCGCGCGTTCGATGTCCGTCCTCGGTTCAGCCCCGGCGTCTGCCGGTTCCGCCGACGGCGCGGGAAGCGCTTTTCGGTCGACCTTTCCGTTGGCGCTCAACGGAAGCGCGTCCAGTACGACAATCGCCGAAGGCACCTGATAGTCCGGCAATACCGCCGCGACAACGGCTTTCAGGTCCTTTCGCGGCGCGCCCGGCACCAGCACGACGTACGCGACCAGACGCTTCGTGCCCGGCCCGTCCGCCCGCGCGACGACCACAGCCTCCGCGACAGTGTCGTCCGCGGCGAGCACGGTCTCGATTTCGCCGAGTTCCACGCGGAAACCGCGGATCTTGACCTGGTCGTCGGTGCGGCCGAGGAATTCCAGCTCGCCCTCGTCGTTCCAGCGGACCACGTCGCCGGTGCGGTACATCCGCTCGCCGGGCACGAGGGGATCGGCGATGAACTTCTCCGCCGTCGCCCCGGGACGCGCCCAGTACCCGCGCGCGAGCCCGGCACCGCCCAGGTGCAGCTCGCCGGGTTCGCCGAGAGCGACCGGATTCAGCGCGTCGTCCAGCACGTACGCGCGGACGTCGTCGAGCGGGCGGCCGATCGGCATCGCCGTCACGTTCGCCGACTGGGCCGCGTGAGCCGTCGCGAAAGTGGTGGTCTCGGTCGGGCCGTACCCGTCGACGACGGTGACGCCGGGGCAGGCGCGCAGCACTCGTCGCACCGCGCCGGCCGGGACGACGTCGCCACCGGTCCAGACCTCTCGCACGCCCTGGAAACAGTCCGGCGCTTCCTGCGCGACGACCCGGAAGAGACCCGCGGTCAGCCAGACCGCGCCGATGTCGTGCCGGGAAAGAACTTCGCGGAGGCTCTCGACGTCGAGGTCTCCGGGCGGTGCGACCACCACGGTGCCTCCGGTGAGCAACGGCACCCACATTTCGTAGGTCGAGGCGTCGAAGGCGGCCGGAGAATGCAACAGCACCCGCCGATGCGCGTCCCCCGCGAACCGCCGGTCAGCCGCGAGCGCAGCGACGTCGCGATGCCGGACCGCGACCCCCTTCGGCTTGCCGGTCGATCCGGACGTGTGCATCAAATACGCCAGGTTGTCCGGATGCACTGTCACCGAAGGGAAATTAGCTTCCGGCAGCGGCCGCCCCAGCATCGCTATCTGTCCACTGTGGATTTCCGCGGCCCGTACCGGGTCGTCGGTCAGCAGCACGGTGACCCCGGCTTCGACCAGCAGCGTCCGCAACCGGCTGTCCGGCGCTCGCCGATCGAGCGGCACGTACGCACCGCCCGCGGTCACCACGGCCAGCTCCGCGACGATCAGCCCGGCCGACCGCTCCGCCAGCACCCCGACCCGGTCCTCCGCGCGCAGCCCGAGCCGCAGCAGGTACGCAGCGAGCCGCCCCGCCTCGTCGGCCAGTTCGGCGTAGGTCAGCCGGGCCGCACCGTCCACGGCGACGGCGTCCGGTGCCGACCGCGCCTGTGCGGCGAACAGCTCCGGCAGACCGGCGGTCGCGTCCGTTTCGGCCGGGATGTCTTGGGCGGTCATCGTTTCTCGCTACCTTCCGGGCACACCAAGGGATCCCGCGTGGCGCGGGTGGGGACGAGGAGTTCTGCGGGCCGCTCAGCACCTCCGCGCGAGCCGGCCGCCGATTTCGACGGCGGCCGCCGCGCCGGGTTCGCCGCGGAACCGGCCGCAGGGGGTGGCGCGGCCGGTCGCCGGATCGCGGACGGTGAACGTGCCGTCGGCGTACCGGGTCAGTTCGGGGAAGACGTCGCCGTCCACGTCGAGACACGCGCCGCCGAGGCCGTCCGGCCGGACCGTGTACCCGATGGCACCGTTGCGGAAACTGCCGAAATCGCCTTCCGGCATGGGAATCGGGCAGGATTCCGCGACCTGGACGCGGTGCGGCGGGAGGCCGAATTCCGGCAGTTCGCCGACCAGGTCGTGCCAGAGGTCGGTGCCCCCGGCCCCGTTGGCGGTCAGCGCGAGCACGCAGGCGCCTGCCTGGTCGATCCGCAGGTGGCACGAGGTGCCGTCGGCCGTCCCGTCGTGTCCGAGCCAGCGGGATTCCTCGTCCCCGAAACAAGCCAGCCCCAGGCCCCAGCCGTCCGCGAGGCCGAACGGTTCCGCGCCCGGCACCGGCCGGTGCAGGTCGCTCGCGGTCACGACGTCGAGCAGCCCCGGTTTGCCGAGGTGGACCCGGCCGAGCGCGACGAGGTCGCGGGCGCTCAGCGCGAGCGCGCCCGCCGGGTCCAGCATCGGCGGCAGCACCTGCGCGAGCGGGCGCTCGCCGTCGCGCGCGTGCCCGGTCGCGACGCCCGGGCTGTCGACGTAGACCGGCTCGATGTCCAAGGGCCGCAACAGGATCGACTCGACCGCCTGGCGCCAGCCCATCCCGGTGACGTCCTCGATCAGCTGGCCGACCAGGGCGTAGCCGAGATTGGAATAGGAGAACGCGGTCCCCGGCTCGCAGACGAACTCCGCGGACCGCACCTCTCTCCGGCAGTTCCCGGCGGCGTCGGCCGGATCGGAAGGAAGCCCGCTGGTGTGGCTCAGCAGCCCCCGCAGGGTCAGCGAAGCGGGCAGCCCGGGGTCGCCGAGGATCTCGCCGACCGGCTGGTCCAGCTCGAGATCCCCGTCGGAGACGAGCACCATCGCCAGCGTCGCGGTCGCCACCTTGGTGATCGAGCCGATCGGCACGCGCGAGCTCTCCCGCATCGGCCGCCCGCGGCTCTCGACACCGGTCTGGACCATTGCGGTCTCGCCGCCGGACCAGACCGCGACCTGCGCTCCCGGCACCCGATGCCGCACGGCCAGCCGCGCGAGCACCGCGGCCAGCCGCTCGGCATTGCCAGCGCCGGGCGCCGGCCGCTGTCTCGGGGGGTCGAATCTTTCTTTCCGGGAGTGCATGACCATGCCCTTTCGAATACTCGCAGGAGCCGCCCGGGGAATTGCCCCCTGCCCGTGCGGCACTAGCCCCAGCAAGCGCGGACGCCACGAAGCACAGACCCGCGCCGGAATCCATACCCTGCCTAGATCGGTTGCGCTCCAGCAACCGCCAAACGAAGGACCCCCGCAAACACCGGCTCGCACCCTGCGTCACACATTGCCGAGAGCATTCTAAAATATGAACAACGGACTCACACCTCGGGGCGAACACAGATAAGCGGAAGATCAGCCTTCGCATTCGGCGGATCTCCGTCCCGCGCACCGCAGCGATTCCGGTTGCGCCGACCAGCGTAAACCCGCGTTTCCCCGCGCCGCCGGAACGGCGATCACCACCAAAGAAGTGGTGCCAACAGCCGTCGCCGTTACCCCGACCGCAGCAACAGCACGGCCGCGGGCGCGCCTTCGGCCCCACTACGGGAAAAGATCACCGGCCGCCTTCGCCGATAACGTTCCCGAACAGGTAGCGGGACAAGTCGATCTCAGGGAATCCGAGAATCCGCCCGCTAAACCTCACCCGATCACCGGAAGATTCCGGCAGCTGCCCGCCAAGCGGAATTCCCCGATCCCGGTCCGCCGCGCGAATGGCGCGCCGCGGCAGTAGCGCTTACCGCCGGGCAACCCGCTCTTCCGCTGTTCCAGTCCCGCTCGAGTACGCAGTGGCTCCGCCGATTCCGTCACAAGCACCTCCGCCCGCACAGTCGCCGCCGCCGACCGAAACGTTGCAGCTTCTCCCCGACCAATAGCCGAACAGCGGAACCGCCTTCTTGCCGCCGCGGCGTAAATGCCAGTTGTCGGCAGCCTGCCAATAAGCAGACTATTCCAATAAGGACGGTAAAGGAATCCATGCAGTCGGTTTCCCGATCATTGACCAGCGACCTGTGCGGTTCCGGAATACGTCCACTCAGGACATTTCCGCCGCCCTCTCCCACCCGCCCGTTCAGCCGGACGTCTTCCCCGCCCGCATCGCCGAGAGAAGCACCGGCAACGCCGCGGCCAACGCGATCCCCCGCACCGCGCCCGCCACCGGATACGCCGCCCGGATGCCGGCCACGTCCGCGACCAGCCCGCCGGCCAGCGATCCCAGCGGCATCAATCCCCAGCCCAGCATCCGGTAGACACTGTGCACCCGCCCGCGCAGTTCCGTCGGCACTGCCTGCTGCCGCAGGCTGACCGTGACCACGCTCCAGAGCGTCGTGGCGAATCCGTTGATCCCCAGCAGGACCCCGAGAACGACCGCGTTCGGGCTGATCCCGATCAGCCCGAAGATCACCACGTTGCTGGCCAACGCCGTCAATAACGCTTGCAGCGCCCCGATTTTCGCCACAAGCCGTGCATTGACCATCCCGCCCGCCACACTCCCGACCGCGGCCCCCGCGAGCAGCACGCCGTAACCGCGCTCGCCGACGTGCAGGATCTGCGTCGCGAGCAGCACGACCGTCACATTGCCGAGCTGGTAGCAGAACGTGTTCACCGCCAGCAGTCCCGCCAGCGTGCGCAACAACCGGTGCCGCCCGAGCCAGCGCACCCCCTCGGCCGCCGCGACCCGAATCGGCGGCTGCGCGACCTGCGGCACCCGGCGCCGCGGGAGCGTCGCCAGCAACACGGCGGACACCGCGAACGACGCCGCGTCCACGCCGAACGGCAACGCCGCCGCGACCGCGAACAGCAGACTGCCGATCGGCGGCCCGACGAACAACTGCCCGGCATTGGCGATCGCGTACTGACTGCCGTTCGCCCGATGCAGCTGCGCCTCGGACACCAGGTCCGGCAACACCGCGAGCGACGCGTTGGAGAACACGACCTCGCACGCGCTCAGCGCGAACCCCATGACCGCCAAGCCCGCGATGTCGATCCGCCCAAGCCAGATCATCGCCGCGCCCACCGCGACGATCGCCGCCTGCGCGGCTTGCGACCGCCACAACAGGCCGACCCGCTCGCGCCGGTCGACGAGCGCGCCCGCGGGAAGGGAGAGCAGGAGCCAGGGCAGGTAGGTCGCCGCTGAGACGACCGAGACCAGCACCGGGTCGCGCGTGATCGTGACGGTCAGCAGCGGAACGGCGGCCGCGAAGATTCCGTCGCCCGCGTTGTCCACCGCCGAGGCCCACCACAACCGCCAGTACGCGGCGGGGAGTTTGGTTCGGGGTTCGGATTCCTTCATGTGGGCGATGGTTCCGGACTCGAACATGTGTTCGCCATCATGTAGGCTGGGGCTACATCGAAAGTTTCGTGGTGTGCCGTCGTCGTATTTCGCTTGCCGCGGGTTCCTGGGCGCCGCAGACTGACCCGCCGATGCCAAGTCCTGCGCGAATCCCGAATCAGCCCAGCGCGTCCGCCCGCCGACGTGGACGCGCGACGGCTGAACGCACCGCAGCCGGACAGGCGGTCGAGCGCGCCGCGGCCGAGCACCACACAGCTGCGCGCCACCCAGCTGAGCCGACAGCGGCTGGTCCGGCAACGGCCCGGCACACCATGTCTGGATGCACGCCAGCGGCGCGCTTCCGGTCTCTGTCACGCCTCCGCTACGCGTCCGGACACCCGGCAGTCAACCGCGCTGCCACCGCCGAACACCCGACACTCAACCGCCCCGCCACTACCGAACGCCCGACACTCAACCCCGCCTCCACTACCGGACACCCGGCACTCAACCCCGCCGCCACTACCGAACACCCAGCACTCAACCTCGCTGCCCCTCAACGAAGCGAACGAACAGGTGGTTCATGATCGACGTCATCATCTCCGGCTGCGGCCCGACCGGCGCGACGCTCGCCGCCGAGCTCCGGCTGCACGGCGTGCGCGTCCTGGTCCTGGAGAAGGAAACCGAGCCGCTCCCGCTGGCCCGCATCGTGAGCCTGCACATCCGCAGCCTCGAACAACTGGCGATGCGCGGCCTGCTGGAGCGGGTCCTCGAACGCGGACGGCAGCGTCCGGTCGGCGGCATCTTCGCCGGCATCCCCAAACCCGCGCCCCAGGACCTCGATTCCGCGTACCTGCTCGGCATACCGCAGCCAGTCGTCGTCCGTCTGCTCGAAGACCGCGCGATCGAACTGGGCGCGGAAGTCCGGCACGGCCGCGCAGTCGCCGCCTTCGAACAGGACGAGGACGGAGTGACCGTCGAACTGACCGACGGCGAACGTCTGCGATCGAAGTACCTAGTCGGCTGCGACGGTGCGCGCAGCACCGTGCGCAAACTGCTCGGCGTCGGCTTCCCCGGCGAACCCTCGCGGACCGAGACCCTGATGGGCGAGATGCCCGCGACCGCGCCGCAGGAGGAGATCACCGCCAAGGTGGCCGAGATCCGCGAGACCGACAAGCGCTTCATGCTGAGCCCAGTAGGCGAGGGCGTCTACCGCGTGGTGATCCCGGCGGCGGGCCTCAGCTCTGAACCGCCCGTTCTCGAGGACTTCAAACACCAACTGCACGCCATCGCCGGAACCGACTTCGGCGTGCACTCCCCACGCTGGCTGTCCCGCTTCGGCGACGCCACCCGCCTGGCCGAGCGATACCGAGTCGACCGGGTGCTGCTCGCCGGCGACGCCGCGCACATCCACCCGCCCACCGGCGGGCAGGGCCTCAACCTGGGCGTCCAAGACGCGTTCAACCTCGGCTGGAAGCTCGCCGCGCAAGTCCGAGGCTGGGCCCCGGCGACCCTGCTGGACACCTACGAGACCGAACGCCATCCGGTCGCCGCGGACGTCCTCGACAACACCCGCGCCCAAATGGAACTGTCCTCCGCCGACGCGGGACCGCGGGCCGTGCGCAAGCTGCTCGCCGAGCTGATGGACTTCGACGAGGTCAACCGCCGCCTGATCGGGAAAATCACCGCGATCGACCTCCGCTACGACTTCGGCGAAGGCCCCGACCTGCTGGGCCGTCGCCTCCCCGACCTCGACCTGAAACAGGGCCGCCTCTACGACCGCCTCCACCAGGGCCGAGGCCTGCTGCTGGACCGCACCGAACGACTGAACGCCGAAGGCTGGGCCGACCGAATCGACCTCACCGCGGACCCCGCCGCACCCCTGGACGCCCCGGCCGTCCTCCTGCGCCCGGACGGATACGTCGCCTGGATCGGCGAGGACCAACAGGACCTGAACACCCACCTGACCCGCTGGTTCGGGCCGCCCGCTGGTGCCTGAGCACCGCACGAGTACCGCATAAATGTCGCTCGGGCGCGGCGAAGTTCGGCGGGACTTCGCCGCACCCGGAACACCTGCTGGATCGGTGACGGCCAGAAAGCCCTCGACGCTCCCTCTGGCCCGGCAACCCTTTGGACGACTGCCACAGGCCGCCACCCAGACCGGCAAGCCCGCCGCAGAGTTCAGCCAAGCCCTCCGCTTCCAGCTGGACGACCATTGAGAGTCGCACCCGCCCAGCCCAACACCGAGCTCGACCAAACCCTTTGCTTCCGGCTGGACAACGACCTAGGTCGCACCCCGCCCAAAGAGGCGACAACCAACAAGACCGCCACCGAACTCGGCCAAACCCACCGCATCCCGCCGAACAACCACGGGCACCGCAACCACCCAAACAGACGAGGACCAGCAAGCCCCACACCGATTTGAGCCGAACTCACTCCTGCCCACCCAAGAACCAGAGAGCCCCACAACCGCTCAGGCTGACAAGAACCAGCAAGACCGCCCGGCCACGCCCGCCGCTTCCGGCCGGACATCCGCCGCGAGTCGCACCCGCCCGGACCGACAACCACCTCCGAGCTCGGCCAGCCCGCCCCTTCCCACCCGGCACCGATCAAGCCGCGACCGTCCCCGCACAGCCCACCCGCCGAGTCGGCAAACCCGCCGATCCCACCCGACAACCACGTTCGAGCTAGGCTAGCCCGCCCCGTCCGACCCGGTACCGATCGAGCCGCGACCGTCCCCACACAGCCCGCCCGCCGAGTCGGCAAACCCGCCGATCCCACCCCGCCAACCACCGAGTGCCGCATAATCGCGACGTGCCGCTGACCCTCGACCTCAGCACCGACGACCTGGCCGCCACCAGGCTCGCCGTCTCGCCGTTGTCCGAGACCGTCTCCGGGTTGCAGACCCTGGCCGGCTGCTGGGGCCGGACTCGCCACGGGCGGTGGACCCGCTGGGCCGCGAACGAACTCGGCGCCCGGCCGCTCGACCTGGCCTGGACCTGGCCGTTGCTCGTCACCGGGCGGACCAGCTGGCCGCAGTTCCTGCTGCCCGCCCCGGCCCGCGCGGCGAGCACGATCGACGAGGCGCTGGCCGCGATGCGCCAGACCACCGCGAGTCAGGTCCGGCGCAGTCTGCACGGCGTGTTCGGCGACCGTCTGCCCGCCCCCGCCCGGGCGCTCGCCGCCGATCCCGCGGCCGGGCTCCGCGCGATCGCCGCCGAACTCCGCCAGGCACATGACCGCCTGATCGCACCGCACTGGCCCCGCCTGCGCGCCGTCCTCGACGCCGATATCGCCTACCGAGCCAAACAATGGGCTGACGGCGGCGCGGGCCACCTTTTCGCCGACCTGCACACCGAGCTGAACTGGTCCAACAGCCAGCTCACCCTCGACGGCGACCACCGCCCCTCGCCCGGCCGCCCGTCCGGCGGGCTGGTGCTCTCCCCCGTCGTGCTCGGTCCGCCGTGGGTGATGATCAAACTGCACACCACCACCCAGACCACGATCCGCTACCCGGCCCGAGGCAGCGGTGCATTGTGGACAGCCGCCGAACGCCCTCCCGCCAATCCGGCGGTCCGCTTGCTGGGCCGACGCCGTGCCGCACTGCTGGAGACACTCCGCTCCCCCGCCACGACGACCGACCTCGCCGAAGCCCTGCACATCTCGCCGAGCGCGGTTTCGCAACACCTCCGAGTCCTGCGCGACTCCGGCCTGATCACCGGGCGACGGTCCGGTCGCACAGTCCTCTATCGGACCACCGAACAGGGAATGCGCCTGCTGGCCCCCGCAGCCGAACCGCGAATGTGAAGCCGGCACAACCGACCCACGCCCGCTCGCACCGGCACGGCCTCGCACCGCAACCACCAACCAGCGATCCGCTACGCACCACTGACCAAGCAACGCGCCTCCTGAATCGCTCTCAACCGAACCGCGAACGCGACGCCCTCACAACCAACCCACGCTCACTCACCCAGAACTACAAAGCACCAACTCGGCCGCCTCGCAACGATCCGGCCGCACGCCCCGCTACCGCACAGGAACCGCGCGACGAATCCACATCCGACCCAGCTCCTCGCCCGACCATCACGGACATCCCCCAACTCCGCCGAAACACCCGCACCCCTGCTCGGAAGGCGCTCGACGCGCTCACGCCAACCATCACGGACATCCCGGCTCCACCAAAGCACCCGCACCACCGGGCAAGAAAGGCACCGACCAACCCCCACGGCCAGTCCGAAACCCGCCACCCGCCCGCGCCCCGTTCCCTCGACCGAGGCACAAATGTGACAACTCCACCCCCGATGCCACATTTCCGGAGTACGATCTCGCCGACCGCGGGCGGCCTCGCGGGGAGGGGAAGCGGCGGGGATGAGCGACACCTGGCAGGTGCCCGGGTTCACCGAGGT
Organism: Amycolatopsis albidoflavus; assembly: GCF_039525725.1. Taxonomy (NCBI): domain Bacteria; kingdom Bacillati; phylum Actinomycetota; class Actinomycetes; order Pseudonocardiales; family Pseudonocardiaceae; genus Amycolatopsis; species Amycolatopsis albidoflavus. The sequence goes on along the minus strand of NZ_BAAAHV010000011.1, from coordinate 37,785 downwards.
CGACGTGCTCGGCGTCGGCGGCTTCGGGCGCGTCGTGCTGGCCAAGCATCAGCAATCCGGCCGCATGGTGGCGATCAAGTACCTCCTCGCGGAATACCTCGCCGACCCCGACATCGCGGCCGGGTTCCGTCGCGAAGCGTGGCTGTTGTCCGGCGTCCGAAGCCCGCATGTGGTGCAGTTGTTCGACTTCGTCGAGACGCCCCAGGGCGCGGCGCTGGTGATGGAGGCAGTGCCCGGAGTGTCTTTGCGCGCGCTCCTCGCGACGGAAAACGTTCTCGTCCCGGAATCCGCGCTGGCCATTCTCAAAGGCTCGCTGCTCGGCCTCGCCGACGCGCACACCGCCGGGGTCGTCCACCGCGACTACAAACCGGGGAACGTGCTGGTGTCGCGGGAAGGCCAGTCGAAACTGGTCGACTTCGGACTGGCCACTTTGGACGGACACAACGGACTGACCGCCGGTTCCCCGTCGTACATGGCCCCTGAGCAGTGGGCCGGGCAACCAGGCCAGCCGGCCACCGACGTGTACGCCGCGACCTGCGTGTTCTACCAATGCATCACCGGGCACCAGCCGTTCGAGGGGACCACCACCGACGAACTGCGGTCGCTCCACCAGATGGCTCCCGTGCCGCTCGACGCGGTGCCCGAGAAGCTGCGTCCGCTGATCGCGCGCGGCATGGCGAAGGATCCGGCGTGGCGACCGTCCACAGCGGACGCTTTCGTGTCCGAATTGGAGACCGTCGCGCGCAAGGCGTACGGAAAGGACTGGGAGAAACGCGGCTGGAAGCGCCTGGCCACCTCGGCCGCCGCCCTGACCGCGCTCACCCCGCTGGCTCTCCTGACCACCGCTGGCACGGCCGCCGCGCCGATCGGAGCAGGCACCGGTGCCGTTGCGGCGGGAGTGCCTGCCACCGGCACCGGAGCGGGCGCGACGGCGGTGATCGTCGGCAAGGTCGTCGCCGTGCTGGTGGTCGTCGGCGCGCTGGTCACCGGCGGAATCCTGGTCTTCAATCGCCAGGACGATCCGCCGGCGCCGGCAGCGCTCACGGTGGCGATCCAGACCGACTCCGGCCGCGACCAGGCCCTCCCGATCACCTACAACCTCCAGTATCCGCAAGTGTCCGGCGGCTCGGATGCCGTGCGGAAACGCCTCAACGACGCACTGCGCGCCCCAATCGACAAGCGTCTGAAGGCCATCCGCGACGCACGGTCCAATCCGGACTGGCAGCAGCAGTTCACCGAAGCCGGGGAAACGCCCGCCGCGCGATCGACCGCGCGGATCCTGCTGCAGACCCCGAGCCTGCTTTCCGTTCGCTACGACCATGATCTCGAATCGAAAGTGCTGTGGCACACGACGTGGCGGTTCCCGGAAACCGTCACCGTCGACCTCGGCACCGGGAACCCGATCGGCCCCCAAGAAATGTTTCGGCCCGAAATGCTGACCGCGGCCGGGATGAAAACACTGACCGACCGCATCGAACCGCACACCAGGAATGGTTTCTGCCAGCTGGCGTCCGTCGACGAAAACGGCCGGAAAACCACCATTGACGCCGCGGACCGGGTCCCGGCACGCGGGCACGTTCCGGCAGCCTCGATCGGATTCACCAAAGCCGGGGCTGAATTCGAAATCCTGTGGTACGACCTCGGCTGCGTCACGGCGGCGGGGAAAGAAACAGTGACCGTTCCGTACTCCGAGATCTCCGATCTGCTGCAACCGAAGTTCGTGACAATGCTCGGCGCTCCAACAGCTTCCCCGTCACCTACGCCCTCGTCGCCGTCTTCCACAGCGGCCAGCAACACCTACACCAACCCCCGCTTCGGTTTCACGACCCGTGTGCCGCAGGGCTACACCGCCGCGCCCTACAGCCCAGACAACGGCGACGGGATGACGTTCACCAACACCACCCTCGACGCGACCCTCACCGTTTGGGGCACCAATTCCGGCGGCCGAACCACCGCAGCCGCACTAGCCGACGCTGCCGCCCAAGCAGAAGCAAATGGCGGCCGCGTGACCTACCGCAAGGACGACGGCGACCATTATTCGATTTCCGGCTACCAAAGCGACGGCAAGATCTTCTACGAGAGAGGATTCTCCGGAGCCGGGTCGACGGCGGCGCTGCGCTGGGTCTATCCGCGCGAGCACAAAACCGAACTCGACACGCCGGTGAGCGCCACATTGGACGCCTTCCGCCCCGGCGATCTCTCCCAGCCGCACTGACCCGCTCAAGACACCGCGCCAGCGGGTTCTTCCGGAAACAGCGGCCCGAGCCGCGCGGCGAGTTCGCTGGCGAGATAGTCGATAGCCATCCGAGCCCGGTGCGGCACCGAATGTGCGGAGGGATAAACCGCGTAAATCGGAGCGTCTGGAGTGGGCACGTCGGCGAGTACTCGCACTAATTCCCCGCTCCGCAGCAGCGGGGCGACACTCCACCATGAACGCATCAACAACCCGTGCCCGACAAGACACCACTGGGTCGCGATCTCCCCGTCATTGCTGATCATCGCGCCCGGCACCTTGACCGCGGCCTCGTCGCCGTCCGTGCCGAAGCGCCAGATCGCGTAGTCCGAGTCGTTTTCGCGGATGACGATGCAGTCGTGCCCGGGCAAGTCCTGAATGGACTGTGGCGGCGGCCGTTCCCGCAAGTAGCCGGGCGCGGCGCAAACCACCCGGCGGTTCGGGTGCAGCAACCGGGCGTGCAGGCTGGAATCTCGTTGCCGCCCAACGCGAATCGCGAAGTCGAACGGCGTTCCCGCGATGTGCAGCGGCAGATGCGACAGCTCCAGGTCGATCTCGACACCGGGGTGCTGCCGCTGGAACTGGCCCAGCAGCGGCGCGATGTGCGCGCGCCCGAGCCCGATGGTCGAATGCACCGCGACCCGCCCGCGCACGCCGTGGCGGAGCCTGCCGACTTCGTCCTCCAGGTCGGTGATCTCCGGCAGCAGCCGCGCCACGCCGGCGGCGTAGCGCTCCCCCTCGTCGGTGAGGTTCAGCCGGCGCGTGCTGCGCGTGACCAGCTGCACGCCGAGCCGCCGCTCCAGCTGGGTCAGCCGTTTGCTGACCGCCGACGGCGACACACCCCAGCGGCGCGCGGCCTGCGTCAGCGTCTCCGAACGGGCGATGACGTCGAAGAACTGGAGATCGTCCAGTCCGGGCAGATCCATGCCGCTCCTTTCGCCTGACGCAACAGTGTCGTGCGAGTTCCGGGGTTTTTCCCGGGTTTTGTGCTTCTTACGCTACGCATCATGACCACCACCCACCGGATCGCGGTGATCCCCGGCGACGGGATCGGCAAGGAAGTCGTGCCCGAGGGCCTGCGGGCGCTCGCCGCCGCGGCGAAGACCGGCGGCTTCGGCCTCGACCTGGTCGAGTTCGATTTCGCGAGCGCCGACTACTACCTCGAACACGGCAAGATGCTCCCGGACGACTGGTTCGAGCGACTGCGCGACTTCGACGCATTGTTCTTCGGCGCCGTCGGCTGGCCGGACGCGGTGCCCGACCACGTGTCACTGTGGGGCAGCCTGCTGCAATTCCGCCGCCGCTTCGACCAGTACGTCTCGCTGCGTCCGGTCCGGCTTTTGCCGGGCGTCGCCAGCCCGCTGGCCGGCCGCGTCCCCGGCGACGTCGATTTCCTGGTCGTGCGGGAGAACACCGAGGGCGAATACTCCAGCATCGGCGGCAAGATCTTCGAGGGCACCGACCGTGAGACGGTGGTGCAGGAAACCGTCATGACGCGCACCGGCGTCGACCGGATCCTCAAGTACGCGTTCGACCTGGCGCGAGCGCGGCCCCGGCAGCGGCTGACGTCGGCCACGAAGAGCAACGGGATCTCGATTTCCATGCCCTACTGGGACGAACGCGTCGAGCGCGTGGCAGAGGGCTATCCGGACGTGGCGACGGACAAGTACCACATCGACATCCTCGCCGCGAACTTCGTGCTGCACCCCGACTGGTTCGACGTCGTCGTGGCCAGCAACCTCTTCGGCGACATCCTGTCCGACCTCGGCCCGGCCTGCACCGGCACGATCGGCGTCGCGCCCAGCGCGAACATCAACCCGGAGCGGACGTTCCCGAGCCTGTTCGAGCCGGTGCACGGCTCCGCGCCGGACATCGCGGGCAAGGGCATCGCCAATCCGGTCGGCCAGATCTGGTGCGCCTCGATGATGCTGGAACACCTCGGCGAACCGGCCGCCGGAGCCGAGGTCCTGCGCGCGATCGAGGACGTTCTCGGCCGCGCCGACGCCCCGCGCACCCCGGACCTCGGCGGAAACGCCACCACCGCAGACCTCGGCATCGCCATCGCCGACGCCATCCGCTGATCCTTTCGCTGGAGAACTCAATGACGAGCACATCCACCGCAGACAGTCCGGCCACCGCGCGGAGAACCTGGAATCCCTTCAAAGCCAAGGTCGGCGGCGTACCGCTGCCCGTGCCGGTATTCCTCACCGCTCTTGTCGTCGTCGCGGGCGTGGTGCACCGCATCCCGGAGGACATGATCGGCGGGCTGGCGGTGATCACCGGCTTCGGAATGCTGCTCGGCCCGCTCGGCAACCGGCTGCCGATCATCTCCAAAATCGGCGGCGGAGCGTTGCTGTGCTTGATGATTCCGTCAGTACTCGTCCACTTTGGAGTGTTCGACGAGAACATTCTCAACGCCACCGCGGCCTTGATGAAGAAGGCGAACTTCCTCTACTTCGTCATCTCCGCGTTGGTCGTCGGCAGCATCCTGGGCATGCGGCGGACGACAATGCTCAAGGCACTGGTGAAGATCTTCCCGCCGCTCGTCATCGGCACCATCGCCGCAGCCGGGGCCGGAATCGGCGTCGCCATGCTGTTCGGCTATTCATTGCACCGAGCGTTCTTTTTTATCGTCGTACCGATCATCGGCGGCGGCATCGGCGAGGGCGTCGTACCCCTGTCCGCCGCCTACTCGCATGCGCTAGGCGGCGAGCCTTCTTCCTTTGTCGCACAACTGATTCCCGCCGCCGTGATCGGCAACATCGTCGCCATCGTCACCGCTGGTTTGCTTCGCCGGCTGGGCAACCGCCGCCCGCACCTCGACGGCGGCGGCGATCTGGTCAAGCACAACACCACCGCGCTGGAAGAACCGCCCGCCGCCGTGGGGAATTACGGCGTCGGAATCCTGGTCATCTGCACCATGTTCGTCACCGCCACCCTCTGCGAGCCCGCATTGCATTTGCCAGCCCCGGTTCTCACCATCGTTTTTTCAGTGCTGGCCAAGCTTTCCAGCGTAGTGCTCACCAGCGTCGAACAAAGCGCTCGGGCCTGTTACAACCTGGTGGCCGAACATTTCATCTATCCGGTCATGGTCGGGCTCGGCATGCTCTACGTCCCGCTGGCGAGCGTCTTCGGCGTGCTCTCCGCCGGTTTCGTCGCCACCTGCGCCGCGGTGGTGCTCGCGATGGCTGGTTCCGGTTTCCTGGCGGGGAAACTGCTGCGGATGTACCCGGTCGACGCCGCGCTGGTCACCGTGTGCCACAGCGGTCTCGGCGGCACCGGGGACGTCGCCATCCTGTCCGCGTCCGACCGGATGGTGCTCATGCCGTTCGCGCAGATCTCGACCCGCATCGGCGGCGTTGTGACCGTGATCAGCGCGGCGTCGCTCATCCAAACTTTCCACTGAGTCGCGAGGACGGTCATGAAGGTCTTGCTGGCTCCGGACAAGTTCAAAGGCAGCCTCAGCGCCGCCGAAGTCGCCGCCCATCTGGCCGATGGCCTGGCCGACCGCGGGATCGACAGCCACCCCCTCACACTGGCCGACGGCGGCGACGGCAGTGTCGCCGCCGCTCTGTCCAGCGGCTTCCGTCCGGTGCCGATAACGGTCTCCGGTGCGACCGGACAGCTTCGCCGGTCGGTCCTCGCCTTCGACGGCACCACCGCCGTCGTCGAGGTCGCCAGCACCTGCGGCCTGCAAACCCTGCCGGACGGCCCTGCTCCGCTTTCCGCCTCGAGCCGCGGTTTCGGCGAGGCATTGGGGCGCGCCATCGAGCTTGGTCCCCGCCGCGTCGTCCTCGCGCTGGGCGGCTCCGCCAGCACCGATGGCGGTGCCGGGATGCTCGCCGCCCTCGGTGCCGTCTTCACCGACCGGCACGGCCGGAGGATGGAAACCCTGAACGGGCGAACACTGCCGGCCGTCGCCGCGATCGACCTGCCGCGCTTGGATGTCGAGATCGTCATCGCCACCGACGTCCGGAATCCCTTGCTGGGCCCGTCCGGCGCGGCGGCGGTGTACGGGCCGCAGAAGGGTGCTGCTCCAGCTGACATCGCCTACCTCAACGCTGGTCTGGACCACTTTGTCCAGCTCGCCGATGCCCGTTCTTTGGCCGACACCCCCGGTGCCGGTGCCGCCGGCGGTATCGGCTTCGCCGCCCTCCTGCTGGGCGGAAAGATTGTGTCTGGTGCCGACTTTTTCCTTGACCTGCTGGATTTTCCGACGGCCTTGCGCAGCTGCGACCTGGTCGTCACCGGCGAGGGCCGGATCGACAGCCAGACCGCCGAAGGAAAGCTCGCCGCCGCGGTCGCCCGGCGAAGCGACGGGGTGCCGGTGATCGCAGTGGTCGGACACTCCGTCCTAGCACGGGAGGATGCGGCGGCGCTTGGCCTGTCCGCGGTGCACGCGCTGACTAACTACAGCACCGATCCGGCCGCGGATCCGCGGTTGTCGGGGGAACTTCTTCGGCGGATCGCCCGAACTATCGAACTTCCGGGGCGCGAAAACCGTTAGACGAGCGCCGTCCGGCGTGGTCTGATGAAGACGAACTTCATCGTCGCGCGGACATCCAACCGAGAGACTGGCCTTTGCCGACAACGCACCCTGCCCCGAATCCGGTGCTGGTCAGGCGCCTCCTGGCCGCTCAATTGCCCGAACTGGCAGGGCTCCCGCTGGCCCGGCTGGACCCGGCCGGGTCGGACAACGTCATCTACCGGCTCGGGACCGAGTTGTCCGTGCGCCTGCCGCGCGGCGAGTGGGCGGCGGGGCAACCGGAGAAGGAAGCCCGGTGTCTCCCCCGGCTCGCGCCGCACCTGCCGTTGGCGATTCCCGAGCCGATCGCGCTCGGATCGCCGACCGAAGGCTATCCGTGGCACTGGTCCGTGTCGCGCTGGCTGCCGGGTTCGCCACCGGACATCGGCGGGCTCCCGCACCCGGACCAGACCGCGGCCGAACTGGCGCGTTTCGTGGCGGCTCTCCACCGGATCCCCGCCGACGCCGCGCTCGCCCCGGGGCCGCACAACGGATTCATCGGCGCCCCGCTTGCCCGCCGCGACACCGAGACCCGGGTCGCGATCGCCGAGACCGCCGACGTTTTCGACAGCTCCGCCCTCACCGCGATCTGGGACGCCGCGCTCGCGGCGCCGCCGTGGCCGCATCCGCCAGTGTGGGTGCACGGCGACCTGCATCCGGGCAACCTGCTGATGGCCGACGGGCGGGTCAGCGCTGTCCTCGACTTCGGCGGACTCGGCGTCGGCGATCCGGCGTGCGACGCGCTGATCGCATGGACTCTCCTCCCGGCTTCGGCACGCGAGATCTTCCGCGCCGAGTCGGGCTTCGACGAGGACACGTGGACTCGCGGACGCGGCTACGCGCTGTGCACCGGGCTCAACGCCTACACCGCTTACGCGGCAACGAATCCCCGGGTGGCGGCGAGCACGAGACACCAGATCACCGAGACGGTCGCGGACTTCCAGCGCGACGGATTCCGCACCGCAGCTCCCCGATAACCGACAAATCCGGCGCGTGCCGCTGCTCCATTCGGATGATCGACAACTCCCTCGCCCGGCATCCGCCCCCGCTCGCACCTAGCCTCGACGGACCCGGCGGCCGCACACTGTCCCCGCGTCAGCGAGGCCCAGCTCCGCGGCCGGTTCCGACAACGTTGTCGGCGGGGGCGCGACCGCGGGACGGCACGGCCGAACGAGAGGAAGATCGATCGATGGCTGATCGGATCACCGGGCAGGGCCAGGGAAACCCGGACACCCCGGGCGAGGCGACCCCGAACGAAGCGGCCGCGGGCACGACGACCCCTCGCGAGGGGACCGCGGGCGAGGCGGTCCCGGCGGAAGCAGCCGACCGCACGGTCGCTCCGGGCGACGCAACCCCGGGCGGAGCGACGGCAGGCACAACGCCCCCTGGCAAGGCGGCTACGAGCAAGGCGGTCCCGGCCGAAGCAACCGAACGCACAGCGGCTCCAGGCGAAGCAACCCCGAGCGAAGCGACGGCAGGCACAACCACACCCGGCGACGGAACAGCAGGCAAGGCGGTCCCAGCCGAGGAAACCGAACGCACAGCCATCCCACCCGAAGCGGCTCCCCGCACCACCACCCCAGCCGACGCGACCAGAGGCAAGACGGCCTGGGCTGCGAGCGAAACAGCCTCAGCCGAAACCACCCCACCCGAATCGAAGGCCGGCCCCAAAAAGCTGCGCTCCCGCCACATCACCATGATCGCCCTCGGGGGCATCATCGGAGCCAGCCTCTTCGTCGGATCCGGAAACGTAGTGCGCGCCGTCGGGCCGGCAGCCGTCATTTCCTATCTCATCGGCGGGCTTCTCGTCTTTCTCGCGATGCGGATGCTCGGCGAGATGGCCGCGGCTCGGCCGGCGATCGGGTCGTTCATGGAGTACGCCCGGGTGGGGCTCGGCGAGTGGGCGGGGTATCTCGTCGGCTGGCTGTACTGGTACTACTGGATCGGCGTGATCGCGTTCGAAGCAGTCGTCGGCGGGTCGGTGCTCGGCGGGTGGTTCCCGGACGTGCCGCAGTGGGTGTTCTCCGTCGTGTTGCTGCTGTTCTTCACCACCACGAACCTGGTGTCCGCGCGGTCGTTCGGCGAGGTCGAGTACTGGCTGGCCAGCATCAAGGTCGCCGCGATCATCGTGTTCCTCGCGGTCGGCACGCTGTTCGCGTTCGGGCTCTGGCCGAAGGCGAGTTTCTCGATCCCGAACCTCTGGCAGCACGGCGGGTTCGCGCCCAACGGCTGGTGGCCGATCCTCAGCGGCGTCGCGATCGTGATTTTCTCCTACTTCGGCACCGAGATCGCGGTGATGGCCGCGGCCGAATCGGAGGATCCGGCGAAGGGCGTCCGGCAGGCGGTCAGCACGGTGATCTGGCGGATCCTGCTGTTCTTCGTCGGCGGGGTGCTGCTGATCGTCACCATCGTCCCCTGGAACCAGCTGCCGAATCCCAAGCAGGAGGGGCCGTTCGCGCACGCGTTCACGCTGTTCGGGCTCCCCGGCGCCGGGCTGGTGATGAACGCGGTCGTGCTCACCGCCGCGTGTTCGGTGCTCAACTCCGGGCTTTACTCCGCCGGCCGGATGTTCTCCGCGCTCGCCGAGAAACGGCTCGCGCCGCGTGTGGTGGCCAGGAAGAGCAAAGCCGGCGTGCCGGCCGTCGCGGTGGTGGCCTGCACAATCGGCGGGTACATCGCGGTCTTCGTCAACTTCGTCGCGCCCGACTCCGGCATCTTCGATTTCATCATGAACTCCGCCGGCCTGGTCGCGCTGTTCGTGTACTCGTTCATCGCGTTCACCCAGATGCGGATGCGGCAGAAGATGACGCCGGAGGAACGCGCCGGGCTGAAGCTCAAGATGTGGCTGCACCCGTGGCTCGGCATCCTGACCGTCCTCGGCGTCGTGGCGATCATCGTGGTCATGCTGCTGACCGACGACTCCGCCCGCACCCAGGTGTGGACGAGCATCGTCTCGCTGGCCGTGATCGCGGCGTTCTGGCCGCTGGTGCGGCGGGGATTGCGCAAGTCCGCGGCGAAGGAGGGCTGAGGGGACGGTCAGGGGGCGCTCCGGGAAAGCGCGTCTTAAGCTGTCGCGGTGGCTGCTCCGCAGGTGATCGCCGGGCGTTACCGGCTCGAGGAACGCCTCGGGGCCGGCGGGATGGGTGTCGTCTGGCGGGCCAGCGACCTCGAGTTGCGCCGGACGGTCGCGCTCAAGCGGTCGCTCGACGGCGACGAACCGCAGATCCGCCGCGAGGCCCGGCTCGGCGCGGCCCTGCAGCACCCGAACATCGTCGCGGTCTACGACTCCGTTTCGGACGGTGCCGACCGCTGGCTCGTCATGGAGTACCTCCCGGCGCGCAGCCTGGCCGAGATCGTGCACGCCGACGGCGTCCTGACCCCCGAGCGAGCCGCGGCGGTCGGCGTGCAGATCGCGGGCGCGCTCGCCGCGATGCACGCGCGCGGCATGGTGCACCGCGACCTCACCCCGGGCAACGTCCTGGTCGCCGACGACGGCACCGCCAAGCTCGCCGACCTCGGCATTTCCCGCGGCCACGAGGTCACGCTCACCGACAGCGCCCGCGTCGGCGGCACCGCCGGGTACCTCGCGCCGGAAGTCGCGAACGGCGAGGCGGCCACCGCCGCGTCCGACGTCTTCTCGCTCGGCGCGACGCTGTTCGCCGCCGTCGAGGGTGGTTCTCCTTGGGGAAGCGGGGAAAACGGTCCGTTCGCGCAGCTGCGCCGGGCCGCGGAGGGGACGCCCGAATCGCCGCGCAACGCTCGTGAGCTCGGGCCCGCGTTGCAGGCGATGCTCAGCCGCCAGCCGGAAAGACGGCCCACTGCGGTCGAAGTCGAGGGGTTCCTGCGCGGTTCGCCGGTGCCGCGGGTGAAGAAATCCAAGCGGCCCGTGCTCATCGGCGCGGCGCTGGGCGCGGTCGTCCTTCTGGCCGCCGGGTTTCTCGTCTTCACCCGCGACGACGCGCCGCCCGCGAACGCCACCGCCGCACCGCCGACGCCGGACCTCGTCGGCGACCCGCACACGGCCGACCCCTGTTCGCTGCTTTCGGTGAATTCCCTGAGCCAGTACGGAAAAGTCTTCCTCGAACCGAATCTCGGCACGTTCGCCCGCTGCGACCTGAACACGAGCCTGCCCGACGGCGGCGGCACGATCGTGACCAGCCTCGAGCTGTCCGAACCGGAGCAGTACCCGCAGGTGCCGCCGGTCCGGGGCAAACTCGGCGAGATCCGGCGGCCGAATCCCGACGCCGGGAAGTGCCGCCGGTCCTTCACCCTGCCGGATCTCGCCGTCGTCACGGTGAGCTCCGTCCGCTCCGACAGCGCCGCCGCGCCGCAGCTGTGCGCGATGTCGGACGCGGTCGTCGGCGACGCCTACGCGCGCGTAGCCCGCAGCCCGATCGCCCGTCGCGCCGAGCCATTCCAGCCGGGTTCGCTGGCGCGGACGGACGCCTGCACCTTGGTCGACGAGGCCACGCTGCGCCGGACCGTCGGGCCGGACTATCCAGTCGACCGGCATTTCGCGAACTGGGCCTGTTCCTGGGGCCACGACGCGAAGTCGGTCGACCTCTACTACGACCGGCAATGGCCACTGGCGGAAGACCCGCCCGATGGACAGACGCGCACGACCGTCGGCGGCCGCGTCGCGTACGTCGATCCGCACGAAAGCGCCGGCGACACGTGCGACGTCACGGTCGTCTACCGCACGTACTCGCCGACGCTCCCGGCGCTGGAAGGGACACCGCAGCGGCGGGACGAGGTCGTGCTGGTCGAGATCACCGACGAAGCGAACAAGGGCAATCTGACCGCCATCTGCGACACCGCGAAGTCAGTCGCGGGGGTCGTCGCGACCCGGCTCCCCCAGTCCTAGCCTTCCGTGAGGGGAACCCTGCGGGAATCAGAGTCCGTGAGGGTTCCCCTCACGGCACGCTAGCCCACCGGGCACTGCAGCGACCTCCGCCAGATCGGGAAGTTGAAGTAGGTGTCCGGGAAGGTCTCCGGCTGGAACGTGTAGTGCCACCATTCCTCGGGCAGGTTCTTGAACCCGGCCCGCTGCAGCCCGTGCAGCAGGAGCATCCGGTTCGCCTTCTGCTTGCCGGCGATCCGCGGGTCGAGCGTGTGCGCGAGGGTGTCGAAGCAGTCGAAGCCGGTGCCCATGTCGAGCGAGTTGTCCGGGAACCGGTCGGCTTTCGGGCCGTAGCAAGGCTTCAGCGGTTCGCCGGGGTGGTACGGCCGCGTCGGGAGCGCGGGAAGGCGGACGAGCGTCAGGTCCACCGTGCTGCCCCGGCTGTGGCCGGACTTCGCCGCGATGTAGCCGTCCGCGAAGAGCCGGTCTTTCTCGACGCGCGGGTAGAACTCGGCTTTCATCCGCAGGTCGGACAGGTCCTCGGCCCAGCGCACGAAGTTGTCGACCGCGCGCTGCGGCCGGTAGCAGTCGTAGACCTTCAGCGTGTAGCCCTGGCGCAGGAACGACAGCTGCGCTTTGTGCAGCGCGACGGCGGCGTCCCGGGTCAGGATGCACATCGGCTGCCGGTAGCCGTCGACCGGCGCGCCGGTGAAGTTGTGCGGCGTGAGGTAGCGGATTTCCTGCACGATGGTCGGATCGACGTCGCGCAGGGCGACGAACTCGGGCGGCGCCTTCGGCTCCGGGGCGGCCGGTGCCGGCGGGGCGGCGACGAGACAGGTCAGCAGGCTCATCGCGGCGACCGCCAGGCCGCGCATCATCTTTCCGCGCATAGCCCGCTTGCTTACCACAAGTTCACGCGCTGGTGTAGGCGTCGTACACCTGCCGGTGCGCGGCCAGCGCGGTCTTCATCATCCTCGGCACGTCGGCGATCACGTTGCCGTGCGCGGGCGCGATCAGGTCGGCCGGACGGGTGGCCAGGAACTCGCCGATCTTGCCGAACGTGTCGGTGACGTCGACATATCGCGTCCAGTACAGCGCGCGGCCGGTGCCGTAGGCCGCCTGGTCGACGGTCGGCGCGGCGGGCATTTCCGTGGACAGCAAACGGCATTCGCCCGGACGGTGGCCTGGCTCGTCGTCGCCCATCGAGGGCAGCGCCGGGACGTCGTGGACGAACGAGAAACCGTCCGACACGTAAAGGACGCGGTCTCCCGGGTCGTAGGCCCAGACGGTGTTCGGCAGGTCTTGGATGTACGCCTCGGCGAGTTCCAGCTGCCGGTCGCCGAGGTCCAGCCGCTCGCCGGGAGCGAGCGGGCGCAGGCGATGGGAGTACTCCGGGTAGTGCAGGTGGTAGTCGCGCACGTCGCCGACCACCTCGGCGCCGGGATAGCGGGCCAGGAGCGCCGGGAGGTTGCCCGCGTGCGGGAGTTCGGGGTGAGTCGGCAGGAGGTAGTCGAGGGGACGTCCGGCGAGGGCTTCGTCCAGTTGGGCTTCGATCAGCGGCCAGTGCCGCGGATCGCCGGTGTCGATCAGGACGGTGTGCGCCGAGCCGGAAATCAGGTAGGCGGAGACGTGGTAGTGGACCGGCCCGTCGCTGGCCATCGCTTGCATGCAGCCGCCCAGCCAATGCGTGGCGGCGGCGATCCGGCGAGCGGTCATCGGACGATCTCCTTCAGCACAGCCTCGACGTGCGCGGCGACGGTTTCCTTGCCCAGCAACGGGAACCCGTGTCCCGGCGCGATGGTCTCCACCGGCTCGGCGGCGAAGACGGCGCGGAGGTCGTCCGACACCGGCGCGGTGTCCGCGTGGTCGAGCCAGGAAAACTTGACCCTCAGCTGCGCGGCCACGGCGGCCGGGTCCGGTTCTTCGTCGGCTTCGGATCTGTTGTGGCAGAAGGCATCGGAGGTGAAGAGCGTCTGGCTCACCGGGTCGTACGGCCAGAGCGTCGGCAGCAAGCGCAGGCGCGGCGCGTGGATCCGCAGCGGGACGCCCGGGATCGGTTCCAGCTCCAGCGGACGGCCTTCTTCAACGGTGATCCGCTCGCGGGCCGCGTCCACGACCGGCACGGTGATGCCGCCGGTGTAGTGCACGGCGGTCACCGGGAAGGCCGCTTCGATCTCCGGGAGGTTGAGGCAACAGTCCATTTCGGTCCGGGTCAGCACCACCGCCAGCGGAGTGTTCACGGGCAGCACTTCGCGCAGCTGCGCGACAATCCGCGCCGCGTGCGCGCGGACGCCGGTGTCGATCAGCACCGCGCCCGCCGCCGAGCGGATGAGGTAGCAGTTCAGCGGCTGCGTCCCGCGGACGCCGGCGGGAGCCCAGCTCACCCGTCCGTCCAGCGGGACCGAGCCGCCCAGCCGGAACACCCGGCCCTCTCGCAGTGCGGTCATGTACTTCAGTTTGTTGAAGTAGCATCACTATGTCAACGTCTTGTCCGGTTCCAGTCGCAACATACTGAAGAGCTTTTGATAAGATGACGCCGTTCGCACGATCCGCCCCGCGGGCGGACCGGCTCCCGGAGGAGAAGCAAAGATGGGATCCGCCCAATCCGAACCGCCCGCCGCGGAGGACAACCGCGACTACTGGGTGAACCACCTCGGCGCGACGCTCAGGGCGCGCCGCAGCGGCCGGTTCACCGTCGAGGAGCTGTCCGCGCGCTCGGGCGTCAGCGCGGGCCTGATCAGCCAGATCGAGCGCGGCATCGGCAATCCGTCGTTCGCCACGCTGCTGCGGCTGGCGAACGCGCTCGAGGTGCCGATGGCCGACATGTTCCTCGGCCAGCAGTCGCACGAGACGAAGGTGCTCGTGCGCCGCGAGGAGCGGCTGCGGATGGAACTGCCCGGCGACGGCATCGTGCAGGAGATGCTCGTCCCCAACACCGACCGCAAGCTCGGCGTGCTGGAAATGACCATCCCGCCCGGATTCCGCGGCGAGGACGTGCCGCATTCGCACCCCGGCGAGGAGGTCGTGGTGGTGCTGTCCGGAACGCTGCGCGCCACGATCGGCGGGCAGGCGTTCGTGCTCAACGAGGGCGACACGATGAGCTACGACTCCTCGACGCCGCACTGGTGGAGCAACGAACACGAGGAGCCCGCGGTCATCCTGGCGATCTCCACTCCCCCGTCGCTCGGCCGCGTGCACTGATGCAGCCGGGCGAAACGCGGCTCGGCCTGATCGTGCCGTCGTCGAACACGAACGCCGAACCGCTCACCGCGGCGATGCTGGCCGGCACCCGGGCGACCGCGTTCGCTTCCCGCTTCCCGCTGCCCGCGGACCTGGACGCGGTGATCGACGCCTCCCTGGTCGGTCCGGCCGCGGATCTCCTCGCGGAGGCGGGGATTTCGGCGATCGCGTTCCACGGGACTTCCGGTTCGTGGCTCGGGCTGGACCACGACCGGGCACTGGCCGCCGGGTTGGCGGAACGGACCGGGGCGGCGGCCACCACGGCTTCGCTGGCGCTGGTGGCGGCGGTGGAAGCGTTGGGGGTCAAGAAGGTCGGGCTGGTCTTTCCCGGGCCTTCGTCCATTGCGGACACTATCGCTTCCGAGTACGGCGCGGCCGGGATCGAGGTCGTCTCGCGATCGGTGCCGTCGCGGCCGATGACGAATCCGGAGATCTCCGGGCTGCCGTTCTCGGAGATCTCGGCACTGGTGTCGGCCGCGGCTTCCGATGCGGCGGAAGCGATCGTGTGCGTCGGGACGAATCTTCGGGCGGCGTATTTGGTGCCAGAGCTGGAATCCCGGCTCGGGGTGCCGATTGTGGACAGTGCGGCGGCGACCGTGTGGCAGTTGCTCGCCCTCGCCGGAGTGTCGGAGCAGCCTCAGGGCTGGGGCCGGTTGTTCGAGACGGATTCCCGCCAGTAACGGGCGATCTCGCCCCGCCGCGCCACCCACACGTCCCGCTCTGCCGCGTAGCGCAGGAACGTCCGCAACGCGTTCACATACCCGGGACGGCCGATCAATCGCGGGTGCAGCCCCACGCTCAGCACGGTCGCCCCCGGCCGGGGATCGTTCAGCAGCATCGCGAGCGAGCCGCACAGGTACGCGCCGAACGCGCGGCCGGTCCGAAACTGGCTCAGCAGGCCTGAATCGTTCGTGTCCCCGGCATACGGGACCACCGGCAGCTCACCGTCCACATAGGGCAGGTCGTCGCAGAAGCTGTTGGAGTCGTAGGAATATCCCTCCGCCGCGACCGCGGCACGGGTCCAGGGCGAGATGCCGTCGCGCGAGTACCAGCAGGCTGGGCGTTCGCCGGTCAGCTCCCGCAGGAGGGCCGTCGAGGACTGGATCTTGGCGAGTTCCTCCGACGGCGAGAGGTCGGTGTGCGTGTCCCACCGCAGGCCGTGGTTGGCGATCTCGTGACCGTCGGCGACCAGCGCGGCCGCGATCGGCGGGGTGAGCGCGTGGGCGCAGCAGAACGCCGTCGCCGGAGCGTCGAACTCCCGCAACGCCCGCAGCACCCGCCAGAAACCCGCTCGCGCACCGTAGTCGAAGGCTGACTCCAGGCTCAGGTTCCGTTGTCCTGGCACAACCCGGTGCCGCTCCCAGTGCGCGCCCAGGTCGTCCACGCGGTCGCCGCGCGCGGTTCGCCGTTCTGCGCCGTCCTCGATGTTGAGCACAATGGACACGGCGACCTTCCGGCCGCCCGGCCACGTGCCCGCGGGCGGCTCCGCCCCGTACCCGATGTAGTCGCGTTCGCTCACAGGGACATATTGAATACTCTTCTATTTGTTGAAGCAAGCTCGTAGACTCGTCCGGCATGCGGACCGTCATCACCGGGGGAACAGTCATCGCGGGGCCGGACGCGCTCGCGGCCACCGCCGTCACGCTCGACGGCGGCCACATCCACACCATCGATCCGCGCCCGCCCGAGGACGCCGACGTCCGGCTCGACGCCGCCGGATGCGTTGTCCTGCCTGGTTTGATCAACTGCCACACGCACGGCGTCACCCCCGGCCCGCTCTTCCCGAGCGGCGCGGCAGCACTGCCCGAGGACGGCTGGCTCGGCAACCTCGACCGGCACCTGCTCGCCGGCACCACGACCGTCCTCAATCTGTGCGGACTGGCCACAATGGACGAAGTCCGGACGGCGGACCGCGCGCACGCGGTGAAAGTCAAAGGCGCGACCACACACACGCCAGCCGCCATGGCCGCCGCGCAAGCCGCCGACGGCGCGGGGCTGACCGAGGCGCATCTGACGACGTCGGTCGAGAAGCAGCTCGCGGACGGCGCGGTCGCGATCGGCGAACTCGGCGGCGGTCAGACGATGGGCGGCGGCGGCCAGGACCTCCAGTACATCCCGGCCGCGATCCACCGCGAGACCGGCGTGACCATCTCCGCCGAGCAGGCGCGGACGCTCAAGGAAGCCGTCCTCGGGCCTCGTCTCGACGGCGATCTGGACGAGCCCTCGTTGAAGGAGGCGCTTGCCGCGGCGGGCCTGGCGGGATTCAGCGCGCAGACCGCAGCGAAGCTGGTCCGCGAGTCCGTGCTGCCGTCCTTCCACGCCGCGCTCGACGGGCTCCGGGAAGGCGTCGAGGCGGCGGCGAAGTACGGCGTGCCTGCGCTCGTGCACAGCGCCGCGGCCAGCGGAAAACCGCTCCTCGAACTCGCGCGGAAGCAGCTCGGCGCGAGCGTGATCGCCACGCACAGCAACCATCCGTCCTACTCCCCCGGCGAAGCCGTCGAAACAGCGTTAGCGCTGCAGTCTGAAGGCTGGCTGCTCGAGTGCTGCACGTTCGACCTGCTGCACCGGCAGCACACAGTGCGCACCCGCGAGCACTGGGACCGGATGTTCGCCGAAACCGCGGTGGACCTCCTCGCCACCGACTACGGCTACCTCGGGCAGCACGACCCGCTCCTCTCCGGCGTCGCGGACCTGGTCGCCAGCGGACACCGCAGCCTGCCCGCCGCGGTAGCCCTGGCGAGCGCGAACGTCGCCGACGCCATCCCCGGCCTCGCTCCGAATTCCGGCCGGCTGCGGCCGGGAATGGCCGCCGACGTGGTGGTCGCCAGCGAGGATCTGCGCGAGGTGCGGCACGTGTTCGTCGACGGCATCCAGGTCGTCCGCGACGGACAGCTCACCCTGGCGGCCCGCCGATGAACGACGCCGAACTCGCCGCCGTCGCCCAGCTCGTCGGAGAGGACGTGCTGGCGGAGGACCGCGCCGCATTGGAAGCCGCGCACGCCAATCTCGCCGGAGCGATCGAGCAGCTGCGCGCGGTCTCCGGCGAACACCCCAGCGACTTCGACGTCAGGTGGACCCAGTGAAGTGGCAGTACGGGATCGAGGAAGCCGCGAGACGCATCGCGGCCCGCGAGCTGAGCGTGGTCGAGTATGTCAGCAGCGTGCTCGACCGCCTCGCCGAGACGGAACCTGAGGTATCAGCCTGGACCTACGTGGACCGGGAAGGTGCTCTAAGAGCCGCCCAGCAGGCGGACGTCGAAATAGCAGCGGGACAGCACCGAGGGCCGCTGCACGGCATCCCGTTCGGCGTCAAAGATGTCATCGACACCGCGGGTCTGCCGACCGAAGGCGGGTCGAAGGCCTATGCCGGGCGCATCCCCGACCACGACGCGGCGACCGTGCGCGCGCTGCGCGAGAACGGCGCGATCCTGCTCGGCAAGACTGTCACACACGAAATCGCTTACGGGCAAAACTTTCCGCCCACCCGCAACCCGTGGGACCCGAGCCGCTACCAAGGCGGGTCGAGCGCCGGTTCCGGAGTCGCCGTCGCGGTCGGCTCGGCGCCGGGATGCCTCGGGACCGACACCTCCGGCTCGGTGCGCAATCCCGCGTCGGTGAACAGCCTCGTCGGGATGCGGCCGACGACCGGGCTGATCGACGGCTCCGGGGTGATGAACCTCAGCGAGCAGCTCGACCAGGTCGGCCCGATCGCGCGCACGACCGTCGACTGCGCCCTTCTGTTGCAGGGCATGGTGAAAAGCCGCGCCGACCTCGGCCCGGAAGACATCGCCGCGGCAGTGCGCAGGCCGTTGAACCGGCCTCGCGTCGGCGTCGATTTCGCTGCCTGGCACGACTGGGGCGTTTCCACCGAAGTGCAGGCGGCGATCAAGGAAGCAGTGAATGTCCTGGCTTCCACCGGCGTCGAGATCGTCGACGTCAGCCTGCCGGAATTGAGCCTCGCGCTGCCGGTCACGCTCGTGTCGTGTTTAGCGGACGCGTTGCGGCTGCACGGTTCGGCACTTTCCGACCGGCCGGAGGATTTCGAACCCGGCACTCGCGTCATGCTCGAACTCGGTTGCGCCGTAACCGAAGAACACCTCACCCTCGCCCGCCGCGCGCGAGCACATCTGCGAGACCGCGTCCGCGCGACCTTCCTGGACGCCGATCTCACCGCGCTCGTCTCCCCGACGCTGTCCGGAATTCCCCCGCGACTGAGCGATCTCTCGACCGATTTGACCCGCGAAAGCGACGAAGCCGACCTGTCGAGCGCACTGCTGTTGCTGGCCCCGGCGAACGTCTGCGGCCTGCCCGCGCTGAGCGTGCCCGGAGGGTTCGTCAACGGGCTCCCGGTCGGCCTGCACCTGCTCGGCCGCCCGTACGGGGACCTGGCGCTTTTCCGTTTGGCGCAGCACTATGAAACCGCCGTGGCCCGCCCCGCGCAGGCCACGCTCCGAAGTGGACGGTGAACCCCTCGTGACCTCGCTTCCGCCCTGGACAGAGCCTTCTTCAATATGTAACAGTGACCCAATGCATAGTGAAGGTCCGGCATGACCGCGGCGGCCGTCGGCACCGACCGGGTCCGGTCCGCGCGACGGCGGTCCGGACGCCGGTTCCGCAACGCGGGCGTGCTCGCCGCGCTCGCCTTCCTCGCCGGCCTGTGGGTCGTCGCGGCGTTCGTGCCGCTTCCCCACAGCGCCACGGTGCCGGACGTGTCGGCGATCGCCGCCGCGCCGAGCGCGGCACATCCGTTCGGTGCCGACATCAGCGGGTTCGACGTCTTCTCCCGCACCATCGCCGCCGCCGCGAGCGATTTGCCGATCGCGGTGTTCGGGTCGCTGCTGTCGCTCGCGATCGGCGTCCCGATCGGACTGTTCACCACGACCGGCCGAATCGGCGAAGCGTGCATGCGCGTGGTGGACGCGTTTTCCGCGCTGCCGGTCATCGTCCTCGCCGTGGTCGCCATCCAGTTGCTCGGCGGCGGACTGCTCGACGTCATCGGCGCGATCGCGGTCGTCAACATCCCGCGCTTCGCCCGGCTCACCCGCGCCGAGGCGGTGGCGCTGCGGCAGGCCCGGTTCGTGGAGGCCGCCGTGGCGATCGGCTGTTCCCCATTGCGGGTCGCGCTCAACCACGTGTTCCGCAACGCCTACGGCGTCGTGCTGGTGCAGGCGATCTTGGCCGCCGCCAACGCGATCGGCGTCATCGCGGCGCTGAACTTCCTCGGCGTCGGCGTGCACCCGCCGCAGCCGACGTGGGGTTCGATGATCCACGACGGCGCGTCGATGCTGGTCGAAGGACAATGGTGGGCCGCGATCTTCCCGACGGTCGCGATCTTCCTCGTCGTCTCGTCCCTGACCGTCATCGCCGACTGGTTCGAGAACCGCGTCGAAGGAGGGGCGAAAGCATGAGCGAAGTGCTGTCAGTCCAGGGGCTGGAAGTCGAATTCCCGGTGCCCGGCGGCGCGTTCCGCGTGCTCGACGACGTGTCGTTCTCCGTGCGGGACAACGAGATCGTCGGCGTCGTCGGCGAATCCGGGTCCGGAAAGTCCACCACCGTCCGGTCGGTGATCCAGCTGCACAAACCGGCCCGGATCACCGGCGGCAGCGTCGTGTTCAACGGCCGCGAACTGCATCGGGCCGCGCCGAAAGAACTGCGCCGGATCCGCGGCCGCGAGATCGGTTTCGTGGCGCAAAGCCCGTTCGACGCCTTGAATCCCGTGCTGCGGATCGGCAAGCAGTTCGAGAACGTCATCCGGGCGCACGAACGCGCGAGCCGCGGCGAGATCCGCGCCCGCGCGCTCGAATTGCTGGCCTCCACCGGAATCCCCGACCCGGCGCGCACGCTCGACGGCTTCCCGCACGAACTCAGCGGCGGCATGGCCCAGCGCACCGTGATCGCGCTGGCGCTCAGCCTCGGGCCGCGGCTGCTCATCGCCGACGAACCGACGACCGCGCTCGACCTGACCGTGCAGCGGCAGGTGCTCGACCTGATCCGCGGCCTGGTCCGGGAAGGCCAGCGGTCGATGCTGCTCGTGACCCACGATCTCGGCGTCGTGGCCAACTACTGCGACCGCGTCGTGGTGATGTACTCCGGGCGGGTCGTGGAAGTCGGCGACGTCGCGACGGTGTTCGGCGATCCGCGCCACCCCTACACCCGCACGCTGCTGGACGCGGCGACCACCGACATTCGCGCCGCCGCCCCGAAATCCTCCCCGGCGAAGCGGGAAACCGCGCCGGGCTGCAACTTCGCCCACCGCTGCCCGCGCGCCGACGGCGTGTGCGCCGAGGAACGTCCCCCGCTCACCGTGACGGACCCGGGCCACGGCTTCGGGTGCCACCACCCGCTTTCGATCGAGGTGACCACCAGTGCCGGTACTAGTCGCTGAAGACCTGCGCCGCACGTTCCCCGGCCCCGGCGGCAGCAAGGTCTGCGCCGTCGACGGAGTCGATCTGGCCGTCGCCGAGGGCGAAACCCTCGGCCTGATCGGCGAAAGCGGGTCCGGGAAGTCCACTTTGGGCAGGCTGCTCGTGCGCCTGCTCGACGCCGACCGCGGCACCGTCACGCTCGACGGCCACGAGCTGACCAGCCTGCGCGGGGCCCGGCTTCGCCGCAGCCGCCGCGACTTCCAGATCGTGTTCCAGGAGCCGTTCGCCTCGCTCAACCCGCGGCTGAAGGTCGGCGCGATCGTCGAGGAACCATTGCTGGTCAACGGAAAGTCCGGCACCAAAGCCGAACGGCGGCAACGCGTCCTGGACACGCTCGCCGACGTCGGCCTGTCCGAGGAGCACTACGACCGCCGCCCGGCCGACCTCAGCGGCGGCCAGCAGCAACGCGTCGGCATCGCCCGCGCCCTCGTCACCGGCCCGCGGTTCGTGGTGCTGGACGAGCCGACGTCCTCTTTGGACTTAACAGTTCGCGCCGAGGTCTTGCAACTGCTCGCCCGATTGCAACACGACCGCGGACTGACCTTTCTGTTCATCTCCCACGACATTCACACCGTCCGGCGGCTGTGCTCGCGCACCGCGGTGATGTATCTGGGCCGGATCGTGGAAATCGGCCCCACCGAGTCCGTGCTCGCGCACCCGCAGCATCCCTACACCAAGGCGTTGCTGTCCGCGGCGCTGCCGGTCGACCCCGGACACCGGCTGCCGCACCTGCCGCTGGCCGGAGACCCGCCGAAACCGACCGCCCATCGCGTCGGCTGTGCGCTCGTGGGCCGGTGTCCTATCGCGACCGACGAATGCGCCGCCACCGAAGTTCCGCTGCGCCCGGTCGCCGCCGCGCACGAGGTGGCTTGTCTGCACGCGGGCCAAGATCTCGGCATCGAAGCGAAGGAAGCGCAAGCATGATCGTCTTCGTGCTCCGCCGGCTGGCCGCCGGCGTCGGAATGCTCGTCCTGCTGATCGCGCTGAGCTTCGGCCTCGTGTCGATGATCCCCGGCGACCCGGCCGTCACGATGCTCGGCGACGCGGCCACGCCGGACCAGATCGCGCACGTCCACGAACAACTCGGCCTGGACAAGCCGTTGCCGGTGCGCTTCTGGGACTACTTGGTCCAGGTGCTGCACGGCGACCTCGGCACGTCGTACTTCACCGGCGCGCCGATCACCCACGAACTGCTCACGCGGTTGCCGAACACCCTGGTGATCCTGGTGCCCGGCCTGCTGCTCGCGGTCGTCCTCGGCACCGCGATGGGCACCGCCGCCGCGTACCTGCGCGGCCGCCCGGCCGATCGCGGGCTGACCTGGGCGTCGTCGCTGATCCTCGCGGTGCCGGAGTTCGCGCTGGGGCTCGTGCTGGTCTACGTCTTCTACCAGCTCCTGCACCTGGCTCCGGCCCCGCTCGGCATGGTCGACCCGACCGCGCCGATCCCGCCCGTCCAAACCGGTTCGGTCACGCTCGACGCCCTGCTGTCCGGCTCGTGGCCGACACTCGGCTCGATCTTCTCGCACGCCGCGCTGCCGATCCTGACGCTCGGGATCTTCTTCGCCGCGTACTTCGCGAAGACTGTGCGCACTGGGTTGAGCCAATCGCTGCGGAGCGCACAGGTGGAGTTCGCGCGGGCTTGCGGGTTGAGCGAGTTCCGCGTGTACCGCTACGCGATGGCGGACATCAGGCGCTCGCTGCTGACGTATTTGGTGATCCTCTTCGGTGCTTCCCTGAGCGGCGCGGCGATTCTGGAGAGCGTGTTCGCCTGGCCGGGGATCGGCGGGTGGTCGCTGGACGGCGTGCTGAAGGGAGATATCCCGGTGATCCAGGGGTTTGTGCTGGTGCTCGGGACGGCGACGCTGGGCGCGTACTTGATCCTCGACATCGTGACCATGCTGATGGATCCCCGGGTGCGAAGCAAAGCCCGCACCCGGGGCAAAGCCGTCAAACCAGCCGCAGCCTGATCAGTAGTCCCACACCGTCGGGACGAACCGGAACGCGTTCCCCGCCACCGCCACATGGCACACCGACGGGAACGGCAGATGAGTGGCCACCAGCTGCTCGCCGCTCGGCGCCAGCTCCGTCAAGAGCCGGACCCGGACCCGCGCCGACTCCTCGGGATCGTGCTCGAACCCGTTGTACCACTCAGGATTGTCGAACCCGGGCTGGAACACCGCGTCCCCGGCGAAGGTCAAGCGGTCCCCGCGTGACTCCAGCCGGACGATGCTGTGTCCGGGAGTGTGCCCGCCGGTGCGGCAGATCCGCACTCCCGGCGCCACCTCGTGCTCCGTCTCGAACGGCCGCAGCTGGCCGCGGTACACGTCCAGGAACCGGGTGGCCGTCGTGCGCAGCACCTCCGGGATCGGCTCCGGCATCACCGTCCGCGAGAAATCGGGGGCCTGCCAGAACTCCGCCTCCGCCGACGCCAAGTGGACCCGCACGTCCTCGCGCAGACGGCCGCGGAGACCCTCGACGAGCAAGCCGCCGATGTGGTCCATGTGCAGGTGAGTGAGCACCACGTCGGTCACCGACGCCGGGTCGATTCCGGCCGCGACGAGGCGCGTCGCCAGTTGGCCGGCGCGCGGGAAGCCCGGGAATTCGGTGCCCAGCCCGGAATCGATCAGCACCGTCCGGCCGCCGCTGCGCACGACGGCGACGTTCAGCGGCCAGTCGATCATCTCCGGCGGCAGGAACATTTCGCGGAGCCACGCGGCCAGATCGGCCCGGTCGGCGTTGGTGGCCAGCGTTTCGGCGGTGATCGGCAGCACGCCGTCGCTGATCACCAGCACCTCGATGTCGCCGACCTTCAGCGCGTACCGCGAAGGGACCGCCTCGTCGAGACGGGCGGAAGGGGCCAAGCTCATGGATTCTCCTCGGGGAGTAGGCCAGGTCGTCGGCTAAGACCGGACCGGCCCCGAGTTTGTGACAGGCCCGCGAGAAAAAGGCGCGGCCCGAACCGGGCCGCGCCTTTCTCCAGGGCAGGGTCAGCAGGCCGGACGGCTCGCCACGTCCGAGGACAGCGACTGCTTCAGCAGCCGTCCGCCCGGGGATGGGGAGCGCAGCGCGCCGTTCTCGACCAGGATCTGCCCCCGCAGGACGGTCAGCCGGTTGCGGGCCGCCGCCTCGTAGCCGTCCCACGGCGTGTAGTCCGCCTCGTGCAGGTCAGCCGCGGTGATCTTCCACTCCAGACCCGTTTCCATCAGCGCGAAATCCGCGTCGCTGCCGACCGCGATCGCGCCCTTGTGCGGGTAGAGGCCCATGATCTTCGCCGCGTTGGCCGACGTGAAGTCCACGAACCGGTTCAGCGGAAGTCCGCGCCGCACCACGGCTTCGGTGTACGCGACCGCCATCCGGACCTCCACGCCGGCGTGCCCGCCGGTGGCGTCGAGGATCGTCTGCCCGCGCGTCTTCACGTCGAGATCGGTGCACACGCCGTCGGTCGCCAGCGTGCTGAGCGTGCCCGCGACCAGCGAGTGCCACATCGCGTCCCGGTCCGCGGCGGACTTCAGCGACGGATAGGTGTGGTAGATGACGCCGTTCTCGCGTTTGTAGTCCTCCGCGGTGTAGTACGCGTAGTGCGGCAAGACTTCGCCGTACACCGGCTGTTCCCGCCCGCGCGCCTCGCGGATCGCCTCGATGCCTTCAGCCGCGCTGACGTGCATCAGATAGATCGGCGCACCGACATGCCGAGCGAGCGTGATGACCCGCTGGAACGAAAGCTGCTCGGACAACGCGTTGTGCGCGTCCGGCATGTACGGCACCGCGGTCTTCTGCTCGCGCTGCAGCCGCTTGTACGCGTACATGACGATGTCGTCGTCCTCGCCGTGCACGCACAGCATCGCGCCGGCCTCGGCGGTCTTCTCCATCAACGCCCAGATGTGCCCGACGTCGGTCTTCTGCTTCGGGCGCGTCGGCGTCGTGTTCGTCATCCAGACCTTGAAACTGCCGTGCCCGGCCGCGACCACCTCGGGCACCTGGTCGAGGACCTCGAACGGGATCTCCGGCTGCGCGAAGGTGCCGTGCAGCGCGTAGTCGGTGTACGAGCTGCCGGACCATTCCTTGCCCTTGCGCTCGAACGACTGCCACAGCTCCTCCCCCGGCTTCCAGTGCGCGAAGTCGATGAGCGTGGTGGTGCCGCCGTGCACCGCGCCCTCGCTGACGCGGTCCGGGCCGAAGCATTTGATGCCGGATTCGGCGGCGGTCGGCAGCACGGAGTTGGTGTGCACGTGCGGGTCGATGCCGCCGGGGACGACGAGCAGCCCGGCGGCGTCGACGGTCCGGGCGGCCTCGGGCGGTTCGCCGTGCCCGGACTGGAAAAGCCCGACGATGATTCCGTCAGCCACCGCGATGTCGACGTGTTCGACCCCGGCCGGGGTCACCACGGTGCCGTTGCGCACGATGAGATCGAGCATGGTTTCCTCCGCTACGGTTGGGCACGCGTCAGCCAGGACGCGTGCGGCGTGCCTGCGAAATGCGCGACGTCCACCGCCGCTTTGGCCGACAGCCGGGCGTTGACGAGCTGGCAGATCCCGACGTCCGCGGCGATGCTCAGGAACATCGCCGCGCGCTCCCGGGTCCAGCCGAACGCGTCGGCGGTCAAGGCGAGCAGGTCGTCGAGCGCCGCCTGGACAGCCTCGGCCAACGTGTCGCCGTCGCCGATGGTCAGCAGCCTGCCGTCCGCGCTGAGCACCAGCGGACGATCGGAGCCGGTCGGTGCCGCGCGGTGCCAGGACAGCGTGACGGCGCCTTCGACTTCGACGCCGGTCAGCGACGATTCGCCGTCGCCCTGGCAGGCGTGCAGATCGCCCGCGTACAGCGCGGCGCCGTCGGTTTGCGCGGTCAGGAAGATCGACGCACCCGCGGTGAGTTCCTTGCAGTCGAGGTTGCCGCCGTGGACGCCGACGGTGCTGCTGCCGGGTGCCTCGCCGGGAACGCCGACGCCGATCTTGCCGACCATCGGGTGCACCGGGATCCGCACGCCGTCGCCGAACTCGACATAGCCGTCCTTGATCGGCACCGAATGTCCGGAGGTGCCCAAGCCCGGGACCGCGCCGCGTCCCGGCAAAGTCACCAGCGCACCTCGCTCGGCGATGTCGATGCCGTGGAGGTCGACGCGGATCCGGTCGCCCGCGCGGACTCCCGACAACCGGACGGGGCCGGTCAGCGGAATCGACAGGTCGGTGTAATCGCGCGACCGGTCGAAGCCGCCGCCGGTGTGGAGGCTGCGGGTGCCCAGGACGAACCGTTCGTGCTCCGGCACCTCGCACCGCGGCGGGGTGTCCGCGCCGAACTCCTGCTCGACGCGCTCCGTGCTGACCACCATCGTCATCGGTCGGCCTCCGCCGCCAGCCCGCCCAGCACGCTGAGCAGGCACTTCTCCCAGTACACCGAGCAGGCATCCGCACCGCGCGCGAACGCCGCGGCAACCCCGGCCGCGTCCGCCGCGGGCAGCCCGACCGGCACCCCGTGCTCGCGGAACACCCCGAGCGCCTGATCGATCAGCTCAGCCACCTCGGATGCCGACCCCGGCCGGTTGATCCGCACGTCGTCCGCCAGGTCGGTCGGCCCGAACCACGCAGAGTCGACCAGCCCGGATTTGGCGAAGGAAGCCGCCTGCTCAACAGCGTCGGCGGTCTCCACCAGTACCGCAATCCTCGGCGCACCGCTGAAATCCGTGCCGTACCGGCTGGCCCGCGAAACCTGCCGCGATCGAGTTCCCGCCGGCGGAAAGCGCGTCGCCCGATGAGCGGCTTCGATCTCCGCGAGCGTCCGCACCTGCGGCAGCAGCAGCTCCGTCACCCCGGTGTTGGCGTATGTGACCAGCGTCTGCGGCGACAGATCCGGCACCCGCACCGAGACGTCGACGCCGCTGCCCGCCAGCGCCAGCACGACGTCCGCGCACCGGTCGGCCGAAAGCGTGGTCTGTTCGGCGTCGAGGACGACGAAGCCGAGCCCCGCCTGCGCGATCTGGCTGATCAGCAGGCGGTCCGGCTCCGCCGTCAGGACACCGACCCGTCGGGTCACCTGGCCACCGCGGCGGGCGCGTACACCGGCTGCGCCCAGCCGCGGTCGGCGGCGACGCGGTTGCGCACCGCGCGCCGGTAGAGGTCCTGCAGCTGCCGGGTCAGCTCGCCGGGTTCGCCGTCGGCGACCGGGATCCGGTCGACCGAGCTGACCGGGCTGACCTCGGCCGCGCTGCCGCAGACGAACACTTCCTCGGCGGAGTACAGCTCGGTGCGGTCGATCGGCCGCTCGGTCACGTCGATGCCGAGCTCGGTCCGCGCCAGCTGCAGCACCGAATCCCGCGTGATGCCTTCGAGGATGCTCTCGGTGACCGGCGGCGTGCACAGCTTGCCGTCGCGCACCATGAAGACGTTGTAGCCCGCGCCTTCCGACACGTGACCGTCCACAGTGGGCAGAAGCGCGGCGTCGTATCCGTTGCGGCGCGCCTCAAGCAGCGCGAGGCGGCCGTTCTGGTAGTTCGCGATCGACTTGACCCGCGGCGGCATCGACCGGTCGGAAATCCTCGCCCAGCTGGAAATCTGGACGTTCAGCCCGGGCCGGTCGAAGTACCGGCCCATCGGGATCGCGGCCATGAAGACCGTCGCGGGTCCGGTGTCGTCCGGTTTGCCGTCCGGCGAATCCACGAACACCTGCGCCCGCATGTGCAGGTCCTCGTGCAGGTCGTTCGCCCGGATCAGGCCGAGCAGCTGCTCCTCGAGCTGGTCGACGTCCGCTGGCCCGTCGATGCCGACGACCCGCATCGACGCGACCAGGCGCCGCATGTGGTCGGCCACCCGGAACGCGTACAGCTCGCCGGCCTCGTCGTCGAAATATGCGCGGAAGCCCTCGAAGACGCCGACGCCGTACTTGGTCGAGGTCGAAAGCACGTGGAGCTGGGCGTCGGCGTAGGGCACGAGTTCGCCGTCGTGCAGCAGATAGGTGGGTTTGGCTCCCATGGGGATCGCTTCCTACTCGTCGGGGATGAAAGTCCAGTTCTCCGCGACGCTCATGCCGACCACCAGGTCGACGTCCTGGTCGGTGTCGTTGGTGAGGCCGTGGACCACGGACTTCGGGATGTAGACGGCGTCGCCGGGCCGGGCGCGGAAGTTCTGGTCGCCGAGGTGGATCAGCGGTTCGCCGCCGACCACGACGTAGAACTCCGAGGCGTCCGGATGGTGGTGGCGCAGGTGGTGCTGACCGGGCCGGATCCGGCCCCAGCTCACGTTGAGGTCGTCCGACCCGCTCAGCTGCGGGTTGATCAGCGGGCAGACGAGACCCTCGTCGCGCTGGCCGCGCAGCCCGGTCTTGTCGAGTTCGGTGAACCCCTGCTGCGCGACGCTGTGCACCAGGCGGCTGAGGTCGAGCGTCACCGGGCACCCCGCGGCGCGTGGTCGATCCACCACTGCGCGATGTCCGCGCGGGTGGCGAACCAGACGCCCTCTTGCGCGAGCGCGTACTGCAGGAACCGCCGCAGCGCGATCGCGACACCCGGCCGTCCGCCGATCCGGCAGTGCAGGCCGACCGACATCAGCTTCGGCACCGTGTTTCCCTCGTGCAGCAGCATATCGAGACTGTCGGAGAGCACTGCGACGAAGTCGTCCGCCGTGCCGAGGCTGCCGGGACCCCAGAAGCGCGCGTCGTTCGTGTCGCCCGCATAAGGAACGATCAGGTGTTCCGACTCGCCCGCTGGCACGAAGTAGGGCAGGTCGTCGCAATAGGCATTCGAATCGTAACGGAAGCCTTCTTCTACGAGGATTTCCCGCGTCTTTTCCGTGATGCCGTCGCGCAGGTAGAACCCGACCGGACGGACGCCCGTGGTCTTCTCGACCGACTCGCGGGCGCGGCGGATCTCCTCGCGCTCGTCCTCCTCGGGCATCCCGACCGTGCCCTGCCAGCGGTAACCGTGGCAGGCGACCTCGTGTCCTTCGCGGATCAGCGCCTCGGCGACCTGCGGATTGCGTTCCAGCGCCATGCCGCAGGCGAAAACCGTGGACGGCACTTCGAATTCGCGCAGAATGCCGAGCAACCGCCACACACCGGCACGGCTGCCGTATTCGAAGAACGATTCCTTCATCATGCTGCGCCGCTCGGGCGGGCTGCTCCAGCCGCCGAAGACGGAAATGTCCTCGTCGGCCTCGTCGCCGTGCGCGATGGAGCTTTCCGCGCCTTCCTCGTAGTTCAGCACCACCGAGACGGCGACCTTCGCGCCGCCCGGCCACGGCACCGCCGGCGGGTGCTCGCCGTAGCCGATCAGATCGCGCTCGCTCACGACGCCACCCGGCGGCGCGCGCCCGACTTCCACGCGGCGATCGCTTCTTCGAGCGTGCAAGTGTCGTGCCGGGCCCGCATCACGGTCATCGCCGCGTTGTGCACCTCGGTGTCATACGCGCCAACGCAATCCTCGACGAGCACGGCGTAGAAGTCGTGGTGCGTCGCGTCCCGCAGTGTCGCTTCGACGCAGCCGCCAGTCGAAATCCCGATCACAGCTACCGATTCGATTCCCTGGCTGCGCAACAGCAATTCGAGTTCGGTGCTGATGAACGCGCTCGGCCGCCGTTTGGTGACGACGGATTCGCCCGGCTCCGGCCGGCAATCGGCACAGAAGTCCGTCGCCGGGTCGCCCGCCAGGCTGAGCCTTCCCAGGTCCACCGAGCGTCCGTTGGCGATCGTGTACAGCGACCGCAGCCAGGCCGGCGGCGAACTGTGCGCGTCCGGCAGGTTTTCCACGCGGACATGGAAAACCGGGACGCCGTTCTCGCGGGCCGCCGCGATCGCCTGGCCGCAGCGGCCGGAAACGCCGCTCATCATGGACAGGTCGTGGTCTTCGCCGATGGTGCCGCCCTTCGCGACCGCGCCCTGCTGCATGTCGATCACGAGCAGCGCGTTCACGGCCGGGTCGAGCAGTTCTTCCAGGGTGTCGCGGACTTGTTTGCCGCAGATTTCGATCATGTGCTCAGTCCCCTTGTATTTCGTGGCCCGCGCCCGGCTCCGGCAGTCGCCCGGAGCCGGGCGCGGGAAGTCGTCAACCCGCGATGCCGGACCAGCGGATCGGCCCGTTCGGCAGCGGGGCCGCGGTCTTCTCGCCGCCTGCCGTGACGACCAGGTTGGGCGTTTCGACCAGCTCGATCACCGGCGTCTGGGTGTCGCCGATCCGCGCCAGCTGCTTGAGCAGGTCGGTGCGCTTGGCGCTCTGGTCGACCGGAGTCCCGGCCAGCTGCTGCCGCAGGCTGTCGTAATTCGGGTCGGAGAACCCGGTGGTGTTGTTGGGAGAGTTGGAGAATTTGATCCAGGCCAGGTATGCCGGATCGGCGATGACGACCGGTTCGCCGTACAGGACGGCCTGGTAGGTGCCGCCGAGGACGGCGGTGGAGAAGTCGGTCGGGCTGGCCATCGGCCGCAGCGTGACGTTGATGCCGACGTTCTTCAGCATCGACTGCACGAGCACCGCGGTGCGCTGCGAAACCGGACCCGGGCGGGTCGGGCTGTAGGTCAGCGTCAGGTCGAACCCGTTGGGGTAGCCCGCTTCCGCCAGCATGGCTTTCGCTTTGGCCGCGTCGAAGCTGTAGGCGTCGCCGAACGCGCCGAGATTGAAAGTGGCGTTGAACGACGATTTCGCGGGTTTCGCGTAACCGAAATAGGCGCCGGTGACGATTTGCTGACGGTCGATCGCCATCGAAATCGCCTGCCGCACCCGCACGTCGTTGAGCGGCGGTTTCTGGGCCGACAGCATCAGGTTGTCCATGTTGAGCCCAGGACAGTCGTGCACCTTGACGTTCGGCTTCGCGGACAGCGCCTTGTACTGGTCGTACTGGAAGCCGCTGGCGACCTGCGCCTGACCGGACGTGACGATCTGACTCCGGGTCGCGTCGGTCGGGACCGCCTGCACGGAAAGCGAGTCGATGCCCGGTTTCTGCCCGCCGTAACCGGCCACTGTGGACACACTGAGCGCCTGTCCGGGAGTGAAGGAGTCGAGCTTCCATCCGCTGTAGTCGGCGATGTTCTTGGCCAGCCAGTCGTGCCCGATCGGGTCCGCGCCGGTCGTGTGTTTCTTCGCCTCGGTACTGTCGTACACATACGCCAGCGGGTTCTGCAGCATTTCCTCGGTGTAGGAATTCCACTTTTTTACGTTCAGCGAAACGGTGTGCGGATCGACCACGGACACCAGGTTCGACGTGTCGTATCCGGCGATCTCGAAGGTCTTCTTCAACACCGGCTGCGCTTTGAACCCGTAGGTCTCGAACGACCATTTCACGTCGTCCGCGGACAGCGTGTTGCCGGTCTGGCTCTTGAGCGAGCGCAGTTTCACCGTGATCGCCGTATGTGCCGGGTTCACCTCGATCGAATCGGCGATCAGCCCGGTGACGCCGTTGGGCGTGGAACCGCAGCCGTTCGCGGTGTCGCCCTGCTGGTAGGTCGCGAGCTGGGAACCCAGCCCGGAAAGGACGAGCTGCGACGCCGCCCCGCCCCACGGGGCGATAGTCAGCGTGTCGGGCAGGCTCTGGACTGCCATCACGACGTGGCGGCTGCTGCTCGCTTGCTGGGGGCCGCCGCCGCAGGCGGTGATCCCGGCGGCCAGGAGCAGGACCGCTCCCGCGGCCGCACCGTGCACAGGCCTCATTGTTCGCTCCTTGCTGACGAGCGCGATCAGGGGTGAGAGGTGAGCGGGTCCGTGAAGGGAACCCTGAGGGAATCAGAGTCCGTGAAGGTTCCCCTCACGGCATTCGCGCGAGGCGTTTTCAGGCGCGGTAGGCCTGTTTGTGCCCGGCGCGGACGATCGGCAGCACGTCGAGCAGGTCGGTGATGACGTTGCCGTGCGTGGGGCACACCAGTTCCGCGCCCAGTTCCCGGGCGAGGTCGGCGACCCCCGCGTACCGTTCGTCGGCGTCGTCGACGAAACGGGAGAAATACAGTGCGCTGCCGGTGAAGAACGCGGCGTTCTCCACAGCGATCGGCTGGCGCAGTTCGCCGGTCGTGAGCCCGCATTCGCCCGGAAGGTGCGCCGGGTCCTCGTCGTCGAGCTCCGGCCGGTGCATGTAGCAGAATCCGTCCGCGGTGAAGAGGCTTTTCGCGCGCGGCGCGTAGCCCCACTGCGTGTTCGGCAGGTCGCGGATCATGGCTTCCACCACCAGGAATTCGTGCCCGCCGCCGAGATCGAACCGGTCGCCGGGCCGGGTGGCGCGCAGGTTCGGCACGACCTCGGGATAGAAGAGGTGGTAATCGCGGACGTCGCCGATCACCTGAATATCCGGGTATTTCTCGACGAATCGCGGCAGATTGCCGGTGTGCGGCAGTTCCGGATGCGTCACGAACAGATAGGTGAGATCGCGGCCGCCGAGCACCCGCTCGACCACCTCCTCGATCGCCCACCAGCTCGACGGGGCCCCGGTGTCGACCAGGACCGAGCCTTCGGCGCCCTGCACCAGATACGCCGAGTTGTGCCCGTGGATGAGCCGTCCGTCCACTTCGAACGGAAGACAGGCCCCGATCCAGGTGACCCCGTCCGCGACGAGCCGCGGCAGGTCGCTGCTCAGCTCGTGCGCCATCGCGTCCAGGTCGAGATCTTCGATCTTGCTTGCTGGCTTGTTCACGCGCCCACCGTCCTCAAAGCCTGGAGCATCAACTGCAGATGGCGTTCGACGACCGGACGGCCGCGCAGCACACAACCCCGCGCGGGCGCGATGATTTCCGGCTGCAGCGTGGAAAACCGGTCCTCCAGCCACTCGCAGAGCCGGTTGGTGGTCGCCTTGCGCAGCCATTCGTACTTCGCCACGAGATGACCGACGACATCGTCCACAGTGGTCGAGTCCTCAGTGGACGGATCGATCACCCGCGACGCCGCCGGGTCGCTGACGATCCCGTGCGTGAACACGTCGGAGGTGAATATCGCACCGGTTTCCGCGTCCCAGCCCCAAAACGTCGGAAGAAGCCGCAACAACGGGGACTCGATCTCCAGCGCCCGCCCGCCTGCGCCGACCTCGAGCCGCGGCGCACGGGGCATCGAATCCCCGCCCTCGCTGCGGGTGTCGATCTGCTGACGCCGGCCTTGGTAACGCATCCGGTGGACGTCGTCGAAAGCGTCGAAGGGATTCACGACGCCGCCGGTGAAGAGCGCGGTAATGTCGAATTCGCGGGAAATCGGCTCCAGATTGGACACACAGTCCATCTCGCCGCGAGTGAAGAAAACCGCGAGTTCTTCGAGCCCGCCGAGCGAGGCGCGCAGCCCGTCGAGCACCGCTTCGCGGTGAATGGCCAGCCCCGAGTCGACCAGCAGCGCACCGGACGGCTCGGTGAGCAGATAGCAATTCGACGGCTGCCAGCCCTCCGCCGTCGAAGGCACCCAGCTGACCCGACCGTCGATCGGGATCATCCCGCCGAGGGCGGTGAGCTTGCCGGGAATCAGCGTTGTGGTCACGTCTTCATCGTGATGAAGACCCATCAATATGTCAAGGACAAGTGTGCGCCGTTCGGCCCAGCCGGACAGCCCGATCCTCGTCCGGCCGCAGGTGGAAGGGAAGAGTCCGGAGTGGACGGTAGTTTTCCACGCGCTGACGGGCAGGCAGGGTTGAAGAATCACCGATCTGACGCTGGGGCTGGGAAAAGTCCGTTGCGCGGGAAGAAATCCACCGGCGCTTCCGGCTTCAACGCAGTGAAGACGGCCCTGGGGATCAGGCCTGCGGCGCAGCCTTCCACGCCCTCCGCACCACCCGCCGCCGCCCGTCCGCACGCAGCATCGACCCGAACCGCAACCGCGCCTCCCCCGCCAGCTCCACGCCGAGGTCCACCTCGAACCCGCCCGCCGACGTCACGACACGCAACCCATCACCCCGCCCGGCAAGCCCAGCGACCCGATCCCGCGCCACCGCCAGCAACTGCACCCCATGCGCCAACGGCCGCGTCAACACACGAAGTGAAGACAGCTCTGCGCATCAGGCTTGCGGCGCAGCCTTCGACGCCCTCCGCACCACCCGCCGCCGCCCATCCGCACGCAGCATCGACCCGAACCGCAACCGCGCCTCCCCCGCCAGCTCCACCCCGAGGTCCACCCCGAACCCGCCCACCGACGTCACGACACGCAACCCATCACCCCGCCCGGCAAGCCCAGCGATCCGATCCCGCGCCACCGCCAGCAACTGCACCCCATGCGCCAACGGCCGCCGCCCCAGCACATGCCGCACAACCACCAGCTCCTGCCGCGTCAGCACGACGAACGCCGCGGGCCGGGATTGCTGCCACAGCCAGCGCCGCGGCAGTTCCGGTTCCGCGCCGAGATAGCGCGTATGCCGGGTATGCCCGAGCGCCACCAACGGCGACGCCGGAAGCCGGTCCCAGCCGAGAGAAGGCGGCCCCGCGTGTGCCGGTTCCGCCGAACCGGGCCGATGCGCGCGCGACCGCACGTGCGTCAAGAGGTCCGCCACCGCGGGCCACGCCCACGAGCGGTAGCGGAAAACCAGTGTCGTCCGGACGCCGGTTAGCACCAGGCAGGCGTGCTTGCCCGCCATCGCGTGCTCGACCGCGATCAGCTCCGGATACGGGATCGCGCCGACGATGCGCGGGTACGGCAGGTCGTCGACCCACAGCGCCACCCCGCGCGCGCCCGCGCCCAGCGCCTGCTCCGGCGTCCACACGACGCCGTCGCCCGACGGCCGGGTCGCCGACGGGGCCAGCACCACCTCGCCCGGGCCGACCAGGTCCGCGAGGTCCTCGGCCGCCGCGCCCGGCCGGGACCAGCGGGAAGGCGGTTTGGTGTCGAGCCGGTCGGCGAGGTCGCGGCCGACCTGGACCTCCCACGGCTGCGCCGCGGCGGTGAGCTCGGCCCGCGCCGAACCGGTGCCGGACATGCGAGCCTCCTGCCGCCGCGGGAGCCGGGCCGGGTGCCCTGTGCTTCCAGCGTATACACCGCCGCGCGGCCGCTTCTCATTCCGCGGCGCACCGGGGTGGGACCGAGATCACCCGATTGCCGCAACCCGCTTCGACGATGCGCCCGCACCCGGACCGCCCCTAGAATCGGCAGCGCGGCACCGTGGCCACACCGTCCTTTGTGGACACAGCGCCGCGCGGTCAGCCTGCGTCGAACCTGGAGGGAACCCTCGTGTCCGCACCGGAATCCGTGCAGATCGTCACTGCCCGGCGCATCGTGACCATGGCCGGCTCCGAGTCTCCGGCCTTCGCAATGCGCGGCGAATGGGTCGTCGCGCACGGCACCGTCGCCGACCTGCGCGGCGAGTTCCCCGCGGCGCAGGTGCACGATTTCGGCGACGCCACCGTCATCCCCGGGTTCAACGACGCCCACCAGCACCCGACCGTCGTCGCCGCGCAGACCCTGCAGGTCGACCTGTCGCCGTCGCGGATCCGCTCGACCGCCGACCTCACCGCAGCCCTGCGCGAGCGGGCCGCCGCGACGCCGCCGGGCGAATGGGTCATCGGCTGCGGCTACGACTCGTTCCGCAGCAACGGCGGCCGCGAACTCACCCGCACCGAACTGGACGAGGCCTGCCCGGACCACCCCGTGCTGGTCGTGCACGTGACGCTGCACGCCGGCGTCCTCAACTCCCCCGGCCTCGCCCTGTCCGGCCTGACCGACGCCAGCGAACCCCCGCCCGGCGGCCACCTCGGCCGCGACGCCGCCGGCCGTCTCGACGGCGTCGTGCACGACCAAGCCCTCTACGACCTGGCCTTCCCCGCCTTCACCCCGCGCCCGACCATCGTGCGAGACCCGCCCACCGAGGTGCTGGCCGCCGCCTTCACCCGGCACGCCGCCGACCTGCACGCCGCGGGCATCACCTCCGTCGGCGACGCACTGGTCGGCCGCACCGAATGGCAGACGCTCCGCCACCTGGCCGACCAGAACCAGCTCACGCTGCGGGTGAACGCCCTGGCCGCCTACGACCATTTCGACTACTTCCGCGCTCTCCCCGAGTCGCCGGTGGCTCCGGAAACCCGGCTGCGCCTAGGCGGCGTCAAGACCTTCGCCGACGGTGCCGTCAACGGCGGAACCTGCCTGGTCGAACAGCCCATCGAAGGCACCGACAGCTACGGCCTGGAGCGCGTGTCCGCAGCTCAACTGGCCGCCACCGTGCGGCACGTGCACGACGCCGGATGGCGAGTCTGCGTGCACGCCAACGGCGACCGCGCGATCCGCCGCGTGCTGGACGCCGTCGACCAGGCTCAAGCCGCCAACCCTCGGCAGGACCCGCGGCACCGGATCGAACACTGTTCCATCATCGACGACGAGATCCTGAAGCGCATGCGCGACCACGGCATGGTCGCAGTGCCGTTCGCGAACTACGCCGCCGCGCACGGAGACAAGCTGACCCAGTACTACGGGGCGGAACGCGTCGAGCGGATGTTCGCCCACCGCTCGATGCTCGACGCCGGGGTCGCCGTGGCGGGCTCGTCGGACCATCCGTGCGGGCCGTTCCCGCCGCTGTACGCGCTGCGCAGCTGCGTGACGCGCCGCGCTCCGGACGGGGAGTTGTTCGGGCCTTCGCAGCGGATCAGCGTCGAGGACGCGCTCGGCGTGTATACGACGGGGTCGGCTTACGCTTCCGGCGAGGAGACGACGAAGGGCCAACTCGCGCCGGGTTTCCTGGCCGATTTCGCGGTGCTGGTGGAGGACCCGTTCGAGGCGGATGCGGAGACATTGGACCGGGTGCAGGTGCGAGAGACTTGGGTCGGCGGGCAGCGGGTCTGGTCGGCCTAGCGGCTGCGTGGCGGGCGTGCCGTGAGGGGAACCTTCACGGATTCTGCGTCCAATGCCAGAGACTTAAGGCGGCGCTCTCGGCACGATTGAGCTGCGTCTGCCCAAGTCGATGGAGTCGCGGCGCGGGCGGCAGGAGCGGGATTGTCGACTGTGAGGGCCTCCTTGAGGGAATCTGATTCCCTCAAGGAGGCCCTCACGGCACGCGACCTCCTCCGCCAGCGGGCCGATTTATCGCGGAGAATTCGATATTTTCAAGATAAATCGCGACGGCTACCGTTCTCGGAATGAACGCTGTCGTCGTCCGTGCCACGCCTGAATCCGTTCCGCGACTCGTCGCCTCGGCCACGTCCTTGTTCGCCGAGGACGGCGCGCTGCGCGATCCATGGATGGACCTCACCTGGCCACACCGCGAAGGCCCCGCCTACTATGCGGATCTAGCGCACCGGAGCGATTCCCTGTGCCTGCTGGCGCTCTCCGCCGCAGGCTCAGCGATCGGCCACCTGATCGGCCGAACCCGCCGCGCCGACCCACTCCGGCCCGGGGCGGTGGTCGGAGCGCTGGAGAGCATGCGCGTCGACCCCGCACACCGCGGAACCGGCGTCGGAACGGCCTTGGCAGACGAATTCTTCGCGTGGGCCAGAGAATTCGGCGCGAACCAGGTCAGCGTCACGGCCTATGCAACCAACGACTCCGCCATCCGCTTCTACCGCGGCCGCGGCTTCACCCCGTTCGAACTCGCCCTGCACGCCCCGGTCTAGTGTCCTGCGCCTGAAGTCCGCTATCTAATTGTAGGATGCGGTGATGGCGGGTCGTGGAC
>NZ_BAAAHV010000010.1:19327-37348 GCF_039525725.1 Amycolatopsis albidoflavus | reverse complement strand
AAGGGACCGATCTTCGCCGCACCGTCCAGCATCGAATACTCGGTGTGGACGTGCAGGTGGACGAAAGAATCGTTCGACACCAGCGAAAACCTCCCCTAGGCAGACGGCTTCCCGGCTCCGGTCGACGCGGCGGGCCCGGGCTGCCCACCCTAGTCCGCCGCGAGTTCGGAGAGCGCCCCGGCATCCTCCCTCCGAACCGCCGGGCGCGGGCCCCGACGCGCCGGGCGGCGCACCGGACGCGTTCCCGGTGGTGATCACCGGTGCGCTCTCCCGTACCCGGACACAGTCGCACCCGGCACCGACAAAAACCGGGCCCGCCGGGAGCCGAGCGGCCGAGAGTCACCCGGGAGCGTGAACCAAGCCACAACCTCCCAGAAAGGGGCCCTCGCACCGCTTGACAGCGGCCGGGCCGGAACCGACGATCCGACGCGTGAACCTGTCTGACAGCCGGGCAGCCGGACCGCTCCCCCGGCGCGTCAGCGCGATGGAGGCCGTGCTCGGCTACCTGCGCGAGGCGATCGAACGCGGGGAGTGCGCGGTCGGCGACCAGCTGCCGTCGGAGGCCGCGCTGAGCAGGCAGTTCGAGGTCAGCCGCTCGGTCGTGCGAGAGGCGCTGCGCGGGCTGCAGGCGCTCGGGCTGACCGTTTCGCGCACCGGCCGCGGCACGTTCGTCACCGCGAGCGGCCCGCCGGAGAACCCTACGTTCGGCGACTACTCGGCCCGCGACCTGGTGGAGGTGCGCCGGCACGTCGAGGTCCCGGTGGCCGCGTACGCCGCGCGCCGCCGCGACGCCGACCAGCTCGCCCGGCTCGCCGATCTCGTCGACCGGATGGACGCCGAGACCGCGGACGCCGCGTGGGTGGCGCTCGACTCACAGTTTCACGTCACGATCGCACGGGCATCAGGCAATCCGGTGTTCGCGAAGGTGATCGAAGAGATCCGCGACGCGCTGGCCCGCCAGTCGGCGTTCCTGAACCAGCTCGGCGGACGGCGGACGCAGTCGAACGTCGAGCACCGGCGCATCGTCACGGCGATCGCCGAAGGCGAAGAAGAAGCGGCGGCGGCCGCGATGACCGAGCATCTCGACCACGTCGAGAAGACCCTGACCACGATCGTACGGCCGGCCCGCGCCGGCGAAGCAGAAACAGGTACCACCGCGTGACTGAAGAAACCCTGCCCGCGACTGCCGAGGCGGACACCGCCGACGCGGGCGACGCCGGATACCGCAAGGCGCTGAAATCCCGGCACATCAACATGATCGCCATCGGCGGCGCGATCGGCACCGGCCTGTTCCTCGGCGCGGGCGGACGGCTCGCGCAGGCCGGCCCGGCGCTCGCGATCGTGTACGCGGTCTGCGGGCTCTTCGCGTTCTTCGTGGTGCGCGCGCTCGGCGAACTGATCCTGCACCGCCCGTCGTCCGGCGCGTTCGTGTCCTACGCGCGCGAGTTCATGGGCGAGAAGGGCGCGTACATCGCGGGCTGGATGCACTTCCTCAACTGGTCGACCACCGGCATCGCGGACATCACCGCCATCGCGCTGTACGCGCACTTCTGGTCGTTCTTCACGCCGATCCCGCAGTGGGTGCTGGCGCTGATCGCGCTGGCGGTCGTGCTGTCGCTGAACCTCGTTTCGGTGAAGCTGTTCGGCGAGATGGAGTTCTGGTTCTCGATCGTCAAGGTCGCCGCGCTGGTGCTGTTCCTGCTCGTCGGCATCTTCCTGCTGGTGACGCAGCATCCGATCGACGGCCACGCGCCCGGCCCGCAGCTGATCGCCGACCACGGCGGCGTTTTCCCGGCGGGCATCGTGCCGATGATCCTGATCGTGCAAGGCGTCGTGTTCGCCTACGCGTCGTGCGAACTGGTCGGTGTCGCGGCGGGCGAGACGGAGAACCCGAAGGCAGTCGTGCCCAAGGCGATCAACTCGATCATGTGGCGGATCGCGCTGTTCTACGTCGGCTCGGTCGTGCTGCTGGCGATGCTGCTGCCGTGGAACGCTTACTCGGCCGATCAAAGCCCGTTCGTCACAGTGCTGTCGAAGCTGGGCGTGCCCTACGCGGACAGCATCATGAACCTGGTCGTGCTGACCGCCGCGCTGTCCAGCCTCAACTCGGGCCTGTACTCGACCGGGCGAATCCTGCGCTCGATGTCGCTGGCCGGATCCGCGCCGAAGTTCACCGGCGTGATGAACCGCAACCAGGTGCCCTACGGCGGGATCCTGCTCACGTCGTCGGTGTGCGTGATCGGCGTCGGGCTGAACTACGTGGTGCCGAAGGACGCGTTCGAGATCGTGCTGAACTTCGCCGCCGTCGGCATCCTCGGCACCTGGGCGATCATCGTGCTCAGCCACCTGCTGTTCGTCCGGAAAGCCAAGCGCGGCGAAGTAACCAGGCCGCACTTCCGGCTGCCGTTCTCGCCCTACACCGAAATCGCGACGCTCGTGTTCCTCGCCGCGGTCGTCGTGCTGATGGGCTTCGACAAGACCGGCCGGATCACCCTGATGGCGCTGCCGGTGATCGTCGTCGCGCTGGTGGTCGGCTGGTTTGCGGTGCGCAAGCGGATCGACATGAGCGCGTTCGACAAGGCAGAAGCGTCGTGACCCCGCAGGAACGCGAACCGCGGCACGTCCCGCTGGTCCATCTGCTGCGCGACGGCATGGTCGAAGGCGTACACCACGGTTCGGTCGTCGTCCTCGCTCCCGACGGTTCGACGCTGTTCGAGGCAGGCGATCCCGACGTCGCGATGTACCCGCGCTCGACCGCGAAACCCCTGCAAGCCGCCGCGATGGCACGACTCGGGCTGCGCCTGGATCCGCGCGGTTTCGCGATCGCCGCAGCCAGCCACTCCGGCGAACCACGGCACCTGGAGGCGGCGAGCGCCGTGCTGACCAGCCGCGGCTTCACCGAAGCTGATCTCGGCAACCCCGCCGACCTGCCGTACGACCCGGTCGAACGGGACGTCTGGATCGCAGCTGGCAGGAAGCCGTCGCGCTTGGCGCACAACTGCTCCGGCAAGCACGCCGCGATGCTGGCCGTCTGCCAGGAGCAGCACTGGGACGTCCAGGATTACCTCGATCCGACGCACCCGCTGCAGCGCGCGATCCGGGAAACCGTGGAGGACCTGACCGGGGAAACCGTGCCACGAGTGGCGACGGACGGCTGTGGTGCGCCGCTGTTCGCGCTCTCCCTGCGTGGGTTGGCGCGAGCTGCGTCGCGGATCGCGACCGCGCCCGGCGGTTCGCCGGAATCGTTGGTGGCCAACGGAATCCGGCAGCACCCGGACCTGGTGGCCGGAAGCCGACGCGACGTCACCCGGCTCATGCAGACCGTGCCCGGGCTCATCGCGAAGGACGGTTTCGAGGCCGTGCAACTAGCCGCGTTGCCAGACGGAACCGCAGTAGCGTTGAAGATCGCGGACGGCGGCGACCGTGCCCGCCCAGCGGTGCTCGCGGCTGCGTTGGCACGAGCGGGCGTCGACGCGGAGTTGCTTGCTCCCTTCAGCGATCCCGCCCTTCGAGTGACGGACGCACTCGCCGCCTGACCGGCGCCGGCGCACCCGGCTATCGAGGCGCCCAGCCCCTCCCCGCGCACGACCGGGCGCAATGTCGCCGCCAGACGACGAGCCCCTGGCAACTCGCGTACGTTCGACCACGTGCTGAACCGAATCGTCGACCGACTGCTCGGTCTCCCCGCCGCCGAAGGCCCGGCGCCGATCGCCGACAAGGACCTGCGCATCCCGATGCCCGACGGCACGCACCTCCTGGCCGACCGGTTCAGCCCGCCCGGCCTGACCACCGGCCCCGCGGTCCTGATCCGCACCCCCTACGGCCGCACCGGGCCGCTGGCCAGGCTCTTCGGCGAAACCTTCGCCCGCC
This sequence comes from Amycolatopsis albidoflavus, assembly GCF_039525725.1. NCBI lineage: Bacteria > Bacillati > Actinomycetota > Actinomycetes > Pseudonocardiales > Pseudonocardiaceae > Amycolatopsis > Amycolatopsis albidoflavus. Next base: position 33,478 of record NZ_BAAAHV010000010.1, on the reverse strand, counting down.
ACGGCCTGCAGACAATCCTCCAAAGCGTCCGGGGCACGTTCGGCTCGGAAGGCCGATTCCGCCCGTTCCACCACGAGCGCGAAGACGGCATCGCCACCGCCGAATGGCTGCGCGCGCAACCCTGGTGCGACGGGCGGATCGCGATGGCGGGCGCCAGCTACCTCGGCCACACCCAGTGGGCGATCGGCCCGTACCTTGACCCGCCGCTGGAAGCCATGTGCCTGGGAATCACCGCGTCGGAATTCGTCAGCACGTTCTATCCGGGCGGGGTGCTCGCGGCGGACAACATGGTGTCGTGGTCGGCCATGATCGGCAGGCAGGAGGAGCGGTTCGCCCTGGTGCCGAACCCGCTGCAGACGCGGCGCACGCGCAACGCGATGGCGTATCTGCCGATCGCGGGCGCGGACGTGGTGGCGATCGGCAAACCGGTGCAGTTCCTGCAGGACGTCACCGAGCACGCGGACCCGGACGACGACTTCTGGGCGATGTCCGATCACAGCGCCGAAGTGGCGAAGCTCGAGGTGCCGGTCAGCATGGTCACCGGCTGGTACGACCTGTTCATCCGCGCGCAGCTGCGGGACTTCCGCACGCTGCAGGACGCCGGACGGTCGCCGCGGATCACCGTCGGGCCGTGGTCGCACGGCGAACCGGCCAGCTTCCGCGTGCTGATGCAGGACCAGCTCGGCTTCCTGCGCGCGCACCTCGCCGGCGACCGCACCCAGCTGCAGCGCTCCCCCGTGCGGATCTTCCTGCAGCAGGCGTCCGCCTGGCTCGATTTCGACCACTGGCCGCCCCCTTCCGAGCCCACGCACGCCCACCTGCGGCCGGTCGGCGGCCTCGGCGAAACGGTCCCCGGCGAGGCCTTGCCCACGCCGTTCACCTACGACCCGACAGACCCGACCCCGGCCGTCGGCGGGCCGCTGCTGACGGGAAAGACCAAGCAGCGCGACAATTCCGCGACCGAGGCGCGCGACGACGTGCTGGTGTTCACCGGCGAACCGCTGGTGCACGACGTCGACGTGATCGGCGATGTCTCCGCCACCGTGTTCGTGCGGACCGAGCTTCCCGACGCCGACGTGTACGTGCGGCTGTGCGACGTCGACCCCGGCGGCATCTCGCGCAACGTCACCGACGGCATCCTGCGGCTCCGTCCCGGCTCACCGGAACCCGATGCCGACGGCGTGGTGCGGGCCGAGGTGGAGCTCGACCCGACCGCGTACCGCTTCCGCCGCGGACACCGGTTGCGGGTGCAGGTCGCGGGCGGCGCGTTCCCTCGCTTCGCGCGCAATCACGGTACGGGAGAACGGGTTTCGTCCGCGGTGCGCAGCACGCCGAACCGGTTCGAGGTGTTCCACGACGAGACCCGGCCGTCCCGGGTGACGGTGCCAGTCTTCGCTCGGTGACCTTTACTGAATGACGGCGCGCTGATGCGTCGTCAGCCTGCCGTCGTCGTGCAGCACGTGCAGCAGAAGCGACGGCGGGCTGTCGAAGTCCAGCGGCCCGCCCTCGTCCCAGCCGCGCCCCGCGCCGGGTTCCACCGGCAGCAGTGACCCGGACACCACACCCGGCGCGATCCGCACCGGAACGCCCGCGAACTCGGTCGCCGCGCCGGTGTGCACGTGTCCGCACAGCAGCGCCGCCACGCCGGGATGCCGCTTCAGCACGGCGGCGAGCCGGTCTTCGCCGGTCTGGCGGATCCGGTCCACCAGCGGCACGCCGACGTCGAGCGGCGGGTGGTGGAAGGCGACGAACGACGGGCCGTCGTGCGCGGCGAGCGTGTCGTCCAGCCAGGTCAGCGTCTCGTCGGCGAGGTAGCCGGCGCCCTTGCCCGGGATCGTCGAATCGCACGACACGAGCAGCACGTCGGCCACCTTGGTCGCGGTGTTCACCGGGGCGTCGCTGGCCGGTTCTCCCAGCAGCGCTTCGCGAAACGGCGCGCGCACGTCGTGGTTGCCGGGGCAGATCACCACGGGCACCGGGAGGTCGAGCAATTCCGCCGCGCGCCGGTACTCCTCGGGCAGGCCGTGATCGGCGATGTCGCCGGTGACGAAGACCGCGTCGACCGGCTCCTCGAGGTTTCGCAGGTACCGCGTCACCGCGGCGGCCCGTGCGTCGGCGCGATCGCCGCCGTCGAGGTGGATGTCCGAGAGATGCGCGAAAACCCGCACCGGATCAGCTCCCTTTCAAGTACGCCAACGCTTTCACCCAGTTCCGGACGAGCAGCGCGGACGCGCCGGGCAGGTCGTCCGCCCGCAGTGCCGCCGCGATCTCGCGGTGTTCGGCCACGCTCTCCGCCGCTCGGTCCCGACCGCCGAAGTATGCCGTCTCGTAGCGTTTCAGCAACGGCTTTGTCTGCTCGATCAAGCGCAGCAGATGCGGGTTGTCGCAGCGGGAAGTGAGCATCGCGTGCCAGCGGTCGTCCGCGGCGGGCAGATCGCAGGAATCGGCTATCTCGTCGGAAATCCGGTCGAGCGCGTCCGGGAGCGAGGCGAGTTCGAGCGGCGACGTCCAGCGCAGCGCGAGCGCTTCCAGTTCGGCGACCAGCGGGTACAGCCTGCGCGCCTCCTGCGGATCGAACGGCGCGACGAGGAATCCGCGGCCCGGCGCGGCGACGAGGAGCCCGCGGTCGGCGAGGCCGATCAGCGCCTCGCGCAACGGCGTCCTGGACACGCCGAGCTCGCTCGCCAGGCGGACTTCGTTGATCCGGGTGTCCGCGGGAAACCGTCCGTCGAGGACGCGCGCGGTGATCTCCTCGATAAGTTCACCGCGCATCAGTCTCTTGACCATGTGATGAGTATTGCACACAGATCGCACGTACTGTATTCAGTTCATATGGCCCGCTCTTTCGATGTCGACCGCGCAAGGTACGAAACGCCCGGCTGCGTCGGAGTCGCGCACTTCAACAACGCCGGCTCCGCCCTCCCGCCCGCCCGCGTCACCGACACCGTGATCGACTATCTGCGCACCGAATCCCTGCTCGGCGGCTACGAAGCGGCCGAAGAGGCCAAGGACCGCCTCGACGGCGTGTACACCTCGGTCGCGCGACTGCTCAACGCCGCTCCCGAAGACATCGCGCTCAGCGACAACGCGACCCGCTCGTGGCAAGCGATCTTCTACGCCCTGCCGTTCGCGCCGGGCGACCGGATCCTCACCGCGAGCGCCGAATACGCCAGCAACGCCATCGCCTACCTGCAGATCGCCCGCCGCACCGGCGCGACCGTCGAGGTCGTGGACAACGACGAAACCGGCCAACTCGACGTCGACGACCTCCGCCGCCGCATCGACTCCGACGTGAAGCTCATCGCGGTGACCCACGTGCCCACGCAAGGCGGCTTGGTGAACCCCGCCGAGGAAATCGGCGCCGTCGCGCGCGAGGCAGGCATCCCATTCCTGCTCGACGCGTGCCAGTCAGCCGGCCAGCTGGACCTCGACGTCGAACGAATCGGCTGCGACGCACTGACTTCCACCGGCCGCAAATACCTGCGCGGCCCGCGCGGCACCGGCTTCCTGTACGTGCACCCGCGCCTGCGCGACCGCCTCGAACCGGCGATGCTCGACCTGCACTCGGCCAAGTGGACCTCCCCCTCCGAGTACGTGGTCGACCCGACCGCGAAGCGCTTCGAAGTGTGGGAACGCGATTTCGCCGCCGTGCTCGGCCTCGGCGCGGCCGTGGACTACGCGATGGAATGGGGCCTGCCCGCGATCGAAGAGCGGGTCACCGCCTTGGCCGCGACCCTGCGCTCCCGCCTGGCCGACCTGGACCGGGTCACCGTGCACGACGCCGGCGCGCGCAAGTGCGGTCTCGTGACCTTCAGCGTCGACGGACTGCCCGCGGACGAGATCAAGGACCGCCTGAACGCGGCGAAGATCAACACGAGCGTCGCGCACCCGTCGTCGGCGCAGTACGACTTCACCGCCCGCCGCCTGCCGGACCTGGTGCGCGCGTCGGTGCACTACTACAACACCGAGGAGGAAATCGACCGGCTGACCGGCGAGGTCGTCGCGCTCTCGCGGTAGTCGGAGATCACCCGTTTGACGCAGTATCCAGCACCGCCGAAGCCGCCTCTTGTCTCGCGTACACCCGCGGAGTGCGCTGCGGCCGGGCCTGTCGAGGGGGCAGGCCCGACGGGGCCGGGGGAGGAAAAGGCCTCCTGGGCCAGGATTGATGGGGGAATCCGGCCCAGGGGGTCTTCTCTTGTGTTCGAGTGGGGCGCTGGTCAGGCTGTGAACGCGGTAGCTCTCGTAAGAGAGACCGGCCTTGGCCGCGAGGAAAGCGATCAGGGTCTACGCCGCGAACGGCTGCTCCAAGTCGTAGTCGGCCTTTCCACCGCACTGGAACTCAGCGGCTAGCAGTGTCCCCCGAGGCTTCGGCAAGTGCGGGAAAGCGGTTGGCCGAGTCGCTCACGCCGCCGGAACTCGAGTTACCCGGGGATCAGGCGGGCCGCTGCCTTGCGCAGACTGCGGGATGCGACCGAAAACTGAGAAGCGAGCACACCTCAACAGGCCCTTCGCCCGATCGCGCGCGGCCGATTGCCTCTCGACCTGCGCGAACTGGCCGCACACCGCATTGACGACCACTCGGCCGCCTTTCGCGACCTTATGACGCCCTCCGGGACACCGATGGCCCGGCCTCGCAGCGGAGACGAGACCCGCTCCCTGCTGACTCAAGTATCAGCACGCTGGACCCCGCGCGACTGGCGGGGCATCCCGAGCACCTGCTGAGGTGGCGACTTTTACTGCCGCCCGGACCGCGCTTTGAAGGCCGCGTCCGAGCAAATGTTAATCAGCACAGTCGCAACCTTTCAGGATGCAAAGAATCAACAAGAGCCCTCAGGTCGATAGTTTCAACGCAACTACGGGATCAGTCGGCTAGGAGGCTCAGGAAGATTCAAAAGGTTGTTTGGCGCATACCCGTCGCTCTCGGTCTTAATATAGGGGCGACCGTTGTAACTGGCCACGATGACGTCGACTTGCCGCCCTCCGACGCTGACAAAGTAACTGTTGAGACCAGCTCTGATCTCCCGGATGACTTCGTCAGTCGTCCGATACCAACCTCTGCCCGCATCCCCTGCGACACCAAGGATCCGCTCGTGCGGGTTGTAGTTGCTACCCAACTTATGCGTGTACTCGACTTTGACGCGTGCCATCGTTCCTCCTCAACCAACCCAAGCCCTTACAGTCATGGCGCAGATTTCCGATCCACTGAGCACTGCAGAATAGAAGGCTGGGGACTCGCAGAACTGCTTTGACCTGTTAGCAAACGACTGCGGTTACCGGAATTTACGCTGGATATGCCAGTAATTCGATTGATTCGGACGTCTCGTTACGAATGCCCATCACGATCACTCGTTTAGCGCAGCGCGAAGGCAACAGACCCGGCACCGAGCACCATTCGCTCAATAGCTGGTCCCGGACAAGATCCAGGGCAAATCAGCCAAGACGTCGCCAAGTAGCTCTGCGCCGAGAGGGGCCGGCGTCACGCTCAGCACCGGCGAGGCGGGGAAACCTCCTCAACGAGTTCGCGGGCGACAGGGAGGGCCTGGAGGCGAAACCAAGCGAAACCCCATCCAGTGAAGCTTTCACTGGATGGGGTCAGCCCGATCGTGGTGGGCGCAGCAGGGTTCGAACCTGCGACCGCTCGGGTGTAAACCGAGTGCTCTTCCGCTGAGCTATGCGCCCGCGCGCCGGAGCGGGAAACCCCCGCCCCGGCGAGCGAAAGACAGAAATCAGGCAGTCAGTTCCTCGACGGCCTTCTTCCACCCGGCCTGGTCGCGCGCCTCGCCGGGCGCGTTGACCTCGGCGAAGCGGACCACGCCTTCGGTGTCGATCAGGAAGGTGCCGCGAACGGCGAGCCCGGCCTGGTCGTTGAACACCCCGTACTTCTGCGCCACCTCGCCGTGCGGCCAGAAGTCCGACAGCAGCGGGAACTGGTAGCCCTCGACCTCGGCCCACGCCTTGAGCGAGAACGGCGTGTCGACCGAGACGCCCAGCACCTGGACGCCCTTGCCGTCGTAGTCGCCGAACTCGTCGCGCAGCTGGCACAGCTCGCCGGTGCAGATCCCGCTGAAGGCGAACGGGTAGAACACCAGCAGGACCGGCTTGTCGCCCTTGAACTGCGACAGCGTGACCGGCTGCTTGTTGTAGTCGTTGAGCGTGAAGTCAGGGGCCTGCGAACCGACCTCGACGGCCATACCGGCGATTCCTCTCCAGAGCGAACACGAGCGTGCCGCCCACCCTATCGCGGCCTCAGCGCTGCTTGGCCTTCGAGGACTTCGGAGACACCAGCCGGGTGCCCAGCCAGCCGGGGCCCACGCTGATGTTCGCCGTCTGGGCGAGCCCGACCTGGGGCACCGCCTCGGCGATGTCGCTGGGCTCGACGTGCCCGGGCTGCCCGGTCTTCGGGGTCAGCACCCAGATCACGCCGTCCTCCTCCAGCGGACCGCGCGCGTCCACCAGCGCGTCCCCGAGGTCTCCGTCGTTGTCGCGCCACCACAGCAGCACGACGTCGATGACCTCCTGGGCGTCCTCGTCGAGGAGCTCACCGCCGATCGTTTCCTCGATCGCCGCGCGAACGTCGTCGTCGACGTCCTCGTCCCAGCCGATCTCCTGGACCACCATGTCCGGCTTGATGCCAAGGCTTTCGGCGACGCCGGCACTGCCTGCGTCTCCCGCGGCGACCACTGCTTCCACTCCTCCAACTACGACGGAGCGCGGCAGTAGGTCCGCCGCACTCGGATACACGGTTGTCGAACAGCGAACACTGACGCGGCGCTGCGCGCAACCGTCCACACCGGATCTTTGGCAAGTCGTGTCTGCAGCGTAGGGGCTTGCCGCCCGCTCGCCCGACTCCGGGTGGCACTCAGTACCCCACCACTGCGAAGCTCTCCCCGGGAGCCTCCTTTAGGGTGGAGGAGAGAAAACGCGCGCGCGATACACCGTGCGCGGGGAGTGGCGACACTCGGGCGGCCGATGTTACCGGGCAGTACAGGTGACGGGAACCCCAACCGGGACGACCATGGACGTCGGCGAACACTCCCGCCCACCAGCTACAACGGCTACAACCAGCTACAAGGAGACCCCTTGGCCCCGCAGAACGACGGCGCCTCCGGCAAGGAGACCCCGGCTCGCGTACGCGTCATCCGTGACGGACTCGCGGCGCACCTTCCCGACATCGACCCGGAAGAGACCAGCGAATGGCTGGACTCCTTCGACGAGGCGCTGGCCCGAGGGGGCCAGCAGCGGGCCAGGTACCTGATGCTGCGCATCCTCGAGCGCGCCCGGGAGCGCAACGTCGGCGTCCCGGCGCTCACGTCGACCGACTACGTGAACACGATCCCCACCGAGAACGAACCGTGGTTCCCGGGCGACGAGGAGATCGAGCGCCGCTACCGCCGCTACATCCGCTGGAACGCGGCGATCATGGTGCACCGCGCGCAGCGGCCGGGCGTCGGCGTCGGCGGCCACATCTCCACCTACGCCTCGTCGGCGGCGCTGTACGAGGTCGGCTTCAACCACTTCTTCCGCGGCAAGGACCACTCCGGCGGCGGCGACCAGGTCTTCTTCCAGGGCCACGCCTCCCCCGGCATGTACGCCCGCGCGTTCCTCGAGGGCCGCCTTTCCGAGCAGCAGCTCGACGGGTTCCGCCAGGAGTTCAGCCACGCGGGCGCGGGCGGCGGCCTCCCGTCGTACCCGCACCCGCGGCTGATGCCGGAGTTCTGGGAGAACCCGACGGTGTCGATGGGCCTCGGCCCGATGAACGCGATCTACCAGGCGCGGTTCAACCGCTACCTGCGCGACCGCGGCGTCAAGGACACCTCCGACCAGCACGTCTGGGCGTTCCTCGGCGACGGCGAGATGGACGAGGCCGAATCGCGCGGCCTGATCCACGTGGCCGCGGGCGAGGGCCTGGACAACCTGACCTTCGTGATCAACTGCAACCTGCAGCGGCTCGACGGCCCGGTGCGCGGCAACGGCAAGATCATCCAGGAGCTGGAGTCCTACTTCCGCGGCGCGGGCTGGAACGTGATCAAGGTCATCTGGGGCCGCGAATGGGACTCGCTGCTCTCGGCCGACCGCGACGGCGCGCTGGTCAACCTGATGAACGTCACGCCGGACGGCGACTACCAGACGTACAAGGCCAATGACGGCGCCTTCGTCCGCGAGCACTTCTTCGGCCGCGACCCGCGGACGAAGGAGCTGGTCAAGGACCTGTCCGACGCCGACGTCTGGAACCTCAAGCGCGGCGGACACGACTACCGCAAGGTGTACGCGGCGTACAAGGCGGCCATGGAGCACCACGGCCAGCCGACGGTGATCCTGGCCCACACCATCAAGGGCTACGGCCTCGGCCCGTCGTTCGAGGGCCGCAACGCCACGCACCAGATGAAGAAGCTCACCCTCGACGACCTGAAGCTGTTCCGGGACGCGCAGCGGATCCCGATCAGCGACGAGGAACTCGAGAAGAACCCGAAGCTGCCGCCGTACTTCCACCCCGGCCCGGATTCGCCGGAGATCGAGTACATGCGCGGCCGCCGCAAGGCGCTGGGCGGGTACCTGCCGGAGCGCCGCCCGAAGACCGCGAAGGCGCTCGTGCTGCCCGGCGACAAGGTCTACGAGGGCGTCCGCAAGGGCTCGGGCAAGCAGGAGGTCGCCACCACGATGGCGATCGTCCGGCTCATCCGCGAGCTGGCGAAGGACTCGGAGATCGGCAAGCGGATCGTCCCGATCATCCCGGACGAGGCGCGCACGTTCGGCCTCGACTCGATGTTCCCGACCGCCAAGATCTACAACCCGCACGGCCAGACCTACACCTCGGTCGACGCGAGCCTGATGCTGGCGTACAAGGAGTCCGAGAAGGGCCAGCTGCTGCACGAGGGCATCAACGAGGCGGGTTCCACCGCGTCGTTCACCGCCGTCGGCACGTCGTACGCGACGCACGGCGAGCCGATGATCCCGATCTACATCTTCTATTCGATGTTCGGGTTCCAGCGCACCGGAGACGGCCTGTACGCGGCGGCGGACCAGATGGCCCGCGGCTTCGTGCTCGGCGCCACCGCCGGCCGCACCACGCTGACCGGCGAGGGCCTGCAGCACGCGGACGGGCACTCGCTGCTGCTGGCGGCGACGAACCCGGCCGTGGTGGCGTACGACCCGGCTTACTCGTTCGAAATCGCCCACATCGTCAAGGACGGCCTGCGCCGGATGTACGGCGAGACCGGCCCGGACGGCAACGGCGAGAACGTCTTCTACTACATCACCATCTACAACGAGCCCTACCAGCAGCCGGCCGAGCCGGAGAACCTGGACGTCGACGGCGTGCTCAAGGGTCTCTACCGGTACTCCGACGCCCCCGCGGGCGACGGGCCGGAGGTGCAGGTGCTGGTCTCCGGCGTCACGATGCCGGACGCGCTCAAGGCGCAGAAGATGCTGGCCGAGGAGTGGGGCGTGCGGGCCGCGGTGTGGTCGGCGACGTCGTGGGGCGAGCTGCGCCGCGAAGCGGTGGAGATCGACCACGAGAACCTGCTGCACCCGGACGCGACGCCGCGGGTTCCGTACGTCACGCAGAAGCTGGCCGAGGTTTCCGGCCCGGTCGTGGCGGTGTCGGACTGGATGCGCGCGGTGCCGGACATGATCCGCCCGTGGGTGCCCACCGACATGCTCACGCTCGGCACCGACGGGTTCGGTTTCTCCGACACCCGCCCGGCCGCGCGGCGCAAGTTCCTGGTGGACGCCGAGTCGATCACCGTCGGCGCGCTGTCCGCGCTCGCCAAGCGCGGCGAGTTCGACCAGGCGAAGGTCGCCGAGGCGGCGCGCCGCTACCGGCTCGACGACGTGACGGCCGCCGGGCCGCAGACGTCCGACTCCGGCAACGCGTGACCGCTGCTTGACTCGGGGACCCCTCCAGGACAGTGTCCTGGAGGGGTCCCTGCTTTAAGGTAGACATCGGATGTATCCGGATGCCTGACGAAAGGTGGTCGAGCGTGACCCAGCGTCGCCTGCCCCGGCCCAGCGAGCTCAAAGAGATCCTGCGGCCGAAGCCGATCGTGCTGAACCCGACCGATCGGCGCCTCGCGGGCGCGCACACGATCGCCGATCTGCGGATGCTGGCGCGCAAACGCACCCCGCGCGCGGCGTTCGACTACACCGACGGCGCGGCCGAGCTCGAGGACAGCCTCCGCCGCGCCCGGCAGGCCTACCGCCGCGTGGAATTCCGGCCCAACGTGCTCCGCGGAGTGTCCGATGTGGACACCAGCAGGGAGATCCTCGGGAAGCGCTCGGCGCTGCCGTTCGCGTTCGCGCCCACCGGGTTCACGCGGATGATGCAGACCGAGGGCGAGCGCGCGGTGGCCCGCGTGGCGCAGCGCAACGACATGCCGATGGCGCTCTCGACGATGGGCACCACGTCGATCGAGGACCTCGCGGCCGCCGCCCCGGACGCGCGCAAGTGGTTCCAGCTGTACGTGTGGCGCGACCACGGCGCGGGCGAAGATCTGATGAATCGCGCGTGGGAGAGCGGGTACGACACGCTCCTGCTGACCGTCGACACCCCGGTCGCGGGCCAGCGGCTGCGCGACGTCCGCAACGGCCTCACCATCCCGCCCGCGATCACGCTGAAGACGTTCGTGGACGGCGCGATGCACCCGGCGTGGTGGTTCAACATGCTGACCACCGAGCCGCTGAACTTCGCGTCGCTCAACCGGTTCGGCGGCACCGTCGCGGAACTGCTGGACAAGCTGTTCGACCCGACGCTGAGCTTCGACGACCTCGACTGGGTGCGCCAGACCTGGCCGGGCAAGCTCGTGATCAAGGGCGTGCAGAACGTCGACGACGCGCGTGACGTGGTGAAACACGGCGCGGACGCGGTGCTGCTGTCCAACCACGGCGGCCGCCAGCTCGACCGCGCGCCGACGCCGATCGAGCTGCTGCCCGCGACGCTGGACGAGATCCAGGACAGCGCCGAGGTCTGGGTGGACACCGGAATCCTGTCCGGCGGCGACATCGTGGCCGCGCTCGCCCGCGGCGCGAACGCGGTGCTGATCGGCCGCGCGTTCCTGTACGGCCTGATGGCGGGCGGCGAGCGCGGCGTGCAGCGCTGCGTGGACATCCTGCGCACGGAGATGATCCGCACGATGCAGCTGCTCGGGGTCCGGCGGGTGGACGACCTGCGCCCCACCCACGCCACGCTCCGCTGAGCCCGACGTCCGTGAAGGGCTCCTTGAGGGAATCTGATTCCCTCAAGGAGCCCTTCACGGACCTTCAGCCCGGGTTGGCGCGGTCGGCGTAACGACGTATCCAGTGACCGACATCACGTCTCCTGCCTTCGGATCATCCGAGGGAGAAGACCATGTCCGTCACGCTGAACCGCCGCGCGCTCGCGATGCTGCGCGCGATCGCCGCCGGCCGAGCCGAACTCACCCGCAGCTGCGAACCGGATCTGAGGGTCGACGGCCTGCCCTGCTGTGACCAGACGACCGCGCACGACCTGGTCCGGGAAGGCCTGGTCCGCCCGGTGTCCGCGCTGGGCGGCGCGGTCGGGCAATGGACGGCGGCCGAATTGACCCCGGACGGACAGCTCGCGCTCGGCGCTTGAGGTCAGCGCGCCGCGGCGACGGTCTTGTCGCCGGCCACCGCGGTGCGCGCCGAGCGGTTCCAGGTGACCCAGCCGTGGACCACCAGCGCGGCGAAGACGAGGTAGATCGCGGCCGAGAAGTACAGACCGGAGCGGATCTGCAGCGGCACGCCGATCGCGTCGACCACCAGCCACACGCCCCAGAACTCCACGAGACCGACGCCCTGAGCGGCGAACGCGACGAGCGTCCCGACGAAAATCGCGGCGTCCGGCCACGGCGCCCACGAAGCGTTGAGCGCCTGGAGCGTCAGCGCCATCGCGACCGTGCCCAGCCCGAACGCGGCGAGCATCACGGCCCGCTCGGTCCAGCGGCCCTTGCGCACGACGACGCCGTACACCGGGTCGGTCCGGCGGTTCCAGGCCCACCAGCCGTAAAGCGAGATGAGCAGGATCGCGACCTGCCGCCCGGCGAGACCGCCGAGATGCGCGGACGCGTAAACGGAGAACAGCAGGACGGTCGCGCCGACCTGCACCGGCCAGGTCCACAGCGTCCGCCGCTGCGCGAGGAACACGACCGCGAGCGCGAACACCTGCCCGGCCAGCTCCGCGATCGAGATCCACTGGCCGAACACAGTCACGCCGTGGTGCAACAGGAAGTCCACGTCCGCACCCCTTCCGATCTACGCCTCCCAACATGCAACACGGAGCCTCCATTCCCGCGCCGATGTGAGACTGCGGACAGTCCCGCTGAGTGGACCCCGGACACGGCGGAGGCCCGGTGCCGGGATGGCACCGGGCCTCCATCGCCCGGACAAGCCCCGCGAACGCGAGGCAAACCGCAGGGCCGCGCTGCCGAAGCAACGCGGCCCCTGGCCACCGGTCCGCGGACCGGTGAAGGCCGTCAGCGAAGCGGCCGACCGGGCTCGAATCCGGTCGGCAGCACGGCCCGTCGCCGGCGAGTGTCCGCGGACCTCGCCGGCCTCAACTTCCCTGCTGGTACCGGCTCAGCGCTCCACGCGCCCGAAACCGGCGGGCGGGGTCGGCGGCTCGGGCGGGCGGCCGCCGTCCGCGGGCATCTGCCGGGTCTGCTCGCTCGGCTGCGGAAGACTTCCCGACTGCGACTGCGGGTAGCCCTGCGCCCGGGTCTGCCCGGCCTGCGCGTGCTGCCCGCTCACCTGGCCCGGAGCCTGCGAGCCGTTGCCGGAGCCCGAGCCGACCTGGCCCTGCAGGTTGGCCAGCCAGCCGCCCCACCGCTCCTGGGCGGGCTTGATCAGGCCGCCGCCGAAGCCGACCACGATCACGCCGCCCGCGGTCGCCAGCACCGCGATCAGCACCGGGCCGGTGACCGACGTCGCGATGTTGACCTGGCCCAGCGCCGCGATGATGCCGAACGCCATCACCAGCCAGTACGCGACCGTGCTGAGCAGCCGTCCCGCCGGACGGCCCGACAGCGCGCCGGAGACGACGTCCCGCACGACCTTCGCGATCGCCGCGGCCACGATGATCAGCACCACCGCTACCAGGATCCGCGGCAGGAACGCGATGATGTCGTTCAGCAGCTGGCTCACCGGGTTCGACTGCCCGAACACCCCGAACGCGAGCTGCAGCGCGATCAGCAGAATGAAGTAGTAGACGAGTTTCACGAGCACCGTGGTGGCGTCGAGATTCGCGCCCTTCACCATTCCGGTCAGCCCGGTCTTCTCGACGAGCCGCGTGAAACCGAGTTTTCCGAGAACGAGCCCGAGGGCTTTGGACACGGCTTTCGCGATCAGCCAGCCGATCAAGAGGATGATCAGAAAGCCCACGAGTTTCGGGACGAACGTGGCCACCAGATTCCAGGCCTGTCCGAGTCCGTCCTTGAGTTGTTCACCCACGCTGGCTCCCTTCGCCGCGGTTCGACGTGGATTCCGGCACCGTCCTGTCGCACCGGGTCGCAGGACAGGTACCCACTGCACCCGAGTGCTGTGCACCACGATCGAGTGAGACGACTGGCGCGGGAAGATCAATCACCGCCATACTTGTCCTACCGGTGGGGACCGGGGAGACGAGGCCGCTCGGCGCAGCGAAAACCGCAAGCGCCGAGCGGCCTCGAACATTTCCAGCACTTTATTGCCGCGCGACGGCGCTTCCGCAGCCGAATGGGGTTCGGGTTTTCTCCCGCGTTCATCTGGCCTTCATCTTCTGGCGTTTGGCGGAACGCCGACGGATTTGCGTCCCGGCCTGGGCGCGGTCGCGAAGATGTCCGGACGGGAATCCCGGCGAGGCGCGGTCTGTGCGGTGCGAATTCGCGCGGCCGGACGGTCGGCGACGGCGAATTGCGGATCTTCCTTCGGGCCGTCGGATAACGGTGAAGCGGCAATAGCGCACCCGGTGCCGAGGCTCCGGAGGCGGCGCGAAGGTCATTAACGCCGGGCGCGGCAACCGGGCCGGACAGCAATGCGGGCGGAGCGATCGCGAGGCGGCATTCACGCAACTCACCCGTTGCCGCTAACCCACGTGGGTGAGGGGCTCCGCTTCCCAGGTCCCTCACCCGGTCGGAGCCTCCACCGAGAGTAGAGGCTCCCGGGACGGAAACGGCGGGG
>NZ_BAAAHV010000010.1:0-19308 GCF_039525725.1 Amycolatopsis albidoflavus | reverse complement strand
CCCCGCCGTAGGGAACTCCGCCGTCAGGCAGCGCTCAGCGCGTCCCGCAGCTTCACCTTCGCGCCGGTGCGCATCACCGCGTTGCGGTAGATCCGCGCGGCCAGCCAGATCAGCGCCGGGATGAGCGCGACCACCAGGCCCACCGACAGCACCGCCTCCCACACCGGCACGCCGCCCATCGCCAGCCGCATCGGCATCAGCGTCGGCGCGAACACCGGGATCACCGACAGCACCTCGGCCAGCGGGCTCGCCGGATTCGACGGCAGGATCGAAATCCCCACCACGTACCCGGCGATCACGAACATCAGCGCGGGCATCGTCGCGCCGCCCACGTCCTCCTGCCGCGACACCAGCGCGCCCAGCGCGGCGAACACGATCGAATACATGAAGAACCCGAGCAGGTACCAGACGATCAGCCAGACCACGGTGCCTACCGCCGCGTTCACCGAAATCGTCAGCACCCCGAACCCGAGCCCGGCCGCGACGCCGGCCACGCCGATCGCCAGCATCTGGATCAGCCCGACAGTGCCGATGCCGAGCACCTTCCCGGCCATCAGCTGCCACGGTTTGATCGTCGACAGCAGCAGTTCCACCACCCGCGACGTCTTCTCCTCGACGACGCCCTGAGCGACGCTTTGCCCGTTGAGCATCAGCGACAGGTAGATCAGGATGCCCGCGATGATGCCGAGCACCAGCTGCTGTCCGTTGTAGTCGTACGGTTTCTCGAGCGGCGGCAGCTCGTCGATCGACGCCTCGGCGGTCGCTTGACGCACCTTCGCCGGATCGCCGCCGAGGGATTCAATCTGCTGGTTGAGCGCCAGCTGACCTTCGAGCACGGTGAAGGTGTTCTTCAGCTTCGCGTCCAAGGTCTTCTTCACCTGGACATGGACCCGCTTCGCGTCCTGCACCAGCAGCGCGTCGATCGAGCCGTCCTGCAGCTTCGCCTGGCCCGCCTTCTCGTCGGGGACTTGCTGCGTGGCGACGGTCTGGCCGATCGATTTCGCCGTCGCGGTCAGCGGCTGCGCCAGCTGCGAGGCGGCGGGCACGTAGCCGACCGTCGCGTCGGCGCTCCCGCCGCCGTTGAAGAACTTGAAGATCAGCGCCAGCGCGACCACGATCAGCACCATCACGAGCGTGGTGATGCGGTAGGCCTTGGAATTGACGCGCGTGCTGATTTCCCGCCCGGCCACGAGGCCGACGGCGGACAGCGGGCTCATCTGGACGTCGGACCCGGTCATGCCGCGGCCTCCTGGTGCTCGGACACGACGGAACGGAACAACTCGGTCAGCGACGGCAGTTTCCGGGCGAATTCCCGCACCGGGCCGGTCGCCAGCGCGGCGCGCAGCACCGCCTGGTCGTCCGCGCCGTCGGCCAATTCCAGCTCGGTCACCGCTCCCCGGCGGCCGATCACGGTCACGCCGGACAGCCCGGCCGCCCAGTTTTCCGGTGCTTCAGGCGCGTCCACGAGCAGCCGGGTCGACCCGCCCGCACGCAGTTCCGCCACCGTGCCGGACGCTTCCATCCGTCCACTCCGGACGATCCCGATCCGGTCGCACAGCCGTTCCACCAAATCCAGCTGGTGGCTGGAAAACACGACCGGAACGCCCTCGGCCGCCTTCTCCTTCAGCACGTCGCTCATCACGTCGACGGCCACCGGGTCGAGCCCGGAGAACGGTTCGTCCAGCACGAGAATGCGCGGTTCGTGCACCAGCGCGGCGGCGAGCTGCACGCGCTGCTGGTTGCCGAGGCTGAGCTTCTGCACCTCGTCGTCGCGGCGCGCGGCCACGCCGAGGCGTTCGGTCCACCGCGCGCTCGACGCCTTCGCCGCGGCGGCGGGCATTCCGTGCAGCCGGGCCAGATACGTGAGCTGTTCGCCGACCTTCATTTTCGGGTACAGCCCGCGTTCCTCGGGCATGTAGCCGATCTGGCGGCGCGTTTCGTGCGTGATCGGCTCGCCCGCGTACCGCACCTGGCCCGCGTCGGCGCTCAGCACGCCGAGCGCGATGCGCATCGTGGTGGTTTTGCCCGCCCCGTTGCTGCCGACGAATCCGAAAAGCTCCCCCGGCCGCACGTCGAACGTCATTTTCTCGAGCGCCACCACGGCGCCGTAGCGTTTGGAGATCCCGTCGATCTCCAGTCCGGGCTCTGGCATGGCCCGTCCCCCTGTTCTCTTTTCGCCAGGGGTGATCCCCTACCACCCCACCCGGGGATCCTAGGCACTTCGGCACGACGCCGCCCACCTCCCGAGGTCGCCGCCGCATCCGCCTAAAGTTGCAGGCCGCGCGCGGCACGTAGGATCGGATCCGACATGGCCGACACCACGGGACGCCCCGCGCGCAAGCACCACGGGCTGTCCGCCAAAACCCTGCGCAGCCTGGAGCACGCCTCCGGGCGGCTGGCGAGCGCGAGCGTCGCGGAAATGGAACGCCGGCTGGTCTGGTTCGCGCGGCTGCCTGCCGACCAGCGCGCCAGCGTGCTGTTGATCACGCAGACCGGGGCCAGCGGATTCGTCGCTTGGCTGCGCGATTCGAAGGAAGCGCTGAAGCTCACCACAGAGGCGTTCCGCGACGCGCCGACCGAGGTGTCGCGCTGGATCAGCCTGCGCCAGGCCGTCGCGATGGTGCGGCTCGCCATTGAGGTCTTCGAAGAACAGCTCCCGGAATTCGCCGCTTCGGAAGCCGAACGCGCCGCGCTGATCGAAGGAATTCTGCGCTACGGCAGGGAGATCGCTTTCGCCGCGGCCAATTCCTATGCCGCCGCGGCGGAAGCGCGCGGTGCGTGGGACGCACGGCTCGAAGCTCTGGTGGTCGACGGAATCGTCCGCGGCGACGCCGAAGAATCCGTCCTGTCGCGGGCCGCGGCGCTGGGTTGGGACCCGGCCGCGGCGGCGACGGTGCTGGTGGGAAATCCGCCCTCGGACGACCCGCCGACGGTGGTGTTCGACGTCCGCGCCCGCGCCGCACGGGTCGGCCGGGCGGTGCTGCTGTCGGTGCAGGGCTCGCGGCTGGTGATCGTGATCGGCGGCCCGACCGAGGGCGGGCCGAAGGAACGCGAGATCCTCGCCCGGATGTCGACGGTGTTCGCCGACGGCCCCGTCGTGGCGGGCCCGACCGTGCCGACGCTGGCCGAGGCCCACCACAGCGCGGCCGAGGCGCTGTCCGGATTGCGCGCGGTGGTCGGCTGGCCCGGCGCGCCCCGTCCGGTGCGGTCTGACGATTTGCTGCCCGAACGCGCCTTGTCCGGCGACCCCGGGGCGGAGCGGCTGCTGGTCGATTCGGTGGCCCGGCCGCTGGAGGAGGCCGGAGCGGCGCTGCAGCGCACCGTCGAGACCTATCTGGACACTGGCGGGGTGCTGGAACGCTGCGCGCAAACGCTGTTCGTGCACCCGAACACGGTCCGGTACCGGCTGCGCAAAGCCGCCGAACTCACCGGCCGCAACCCGACCGACGCCCGCGACGCGCTGGTGCTGCGGGTCGCGCTGACCGTCGGCAGGCTCGCCCGCGCCCGCGGCCTCTGGTAATCGGCCCGACCCCAATGCCGCATTGGGTGCGTCAGATGCACCCAACGCGGCGTTCGGTGCGTCAGATGCACCCAACGCCACTTTGGGGCGGTCCCGTGCACCCAATGTGGCGTTCGGTGCGTCCCGTGCACCCAATGTGGCGTTCGGTGCATCTGACGCACCCAATGCCGCGTTGGGGACATCCGCGCCCGAGTTCCCTCCCGCGCCCGGGGGAAGCGCCGCGAACCTCCGGCCCACGTGCCGCGCCCCCCTTCCGCCGGGGCGGGGGCGGGTGACAGACTTCACGGCAAGCGCTGGTTGAATCCCACAAGGCGGATGGGTTAAGGGCCGGGTTCTCCGGCGGGTCTTTGGAGGTTTCCTCCAATTCCGCCGCGCGGACTTGGTGACCGCCCGCATCTGAAGCACCGACCCGTCCCGTGGTCTCATAGACAGCGTGACAGTTGCAGTCCTCTCCCCCGGCCAGGGTTCCCAAGCCCCCGGCATGCTCGCCCCGTGGCTCGAGCTCGACGGTGCCCGCGCGCGCGTCGAAGAGTGGTCCGCCCGTTCCGGGCTCGACCTGATCCGGCTCGGCACCGAGGCCGGGGCCGAGGAGATCCAGGACACCGCTGTCGCGCAGCCGCTGATCGTCGCGCTGTCCCTGCTTTCCTTCGAGCACCTGCCGGTCGCCGACGACGCGCCGGTCGCCGGCCACTCCGTCGGCGAGCTGGCCGCGGCCGCGATCGCCGGCGTGCTCGCCCCCGCCGACGCGGTCGCGCTCGCCGCGGTCCGCGGCGCGGAGATGGCCAAGGCGTGCGCGCTCGAACCGACGTCGATGGCCGCGGTGATGCTCGGCGACCCCGAGGAAGTCGCCGCGTGGCTGGAAAGCCAGGGCCTCGCCGCCGCGAACCGCAACGGGGCCGGGCAGATCGTCGCGTCCGGGTCCGCCGCCGCGATCGAGAAGATCATCGCCGAGCCGATGGAGGGCACGAAGATCCGCGCTCTCAAGGTCGCCGGCGCCTTCCACACGCCCTACATGGCCCCCGCGGAAGACGCCCTGCGCGAGCACGCCGCCGGTCTCTCCCCGGCCGACCCGACGCGCCCGCTGCTGTCCAACGCCGACGGCCAGGTCGTCACGAGCGGCGCGGAGTACCTGCGCAGGCTCGTCGCCCAGGTGACCCGCCCGGTCCGCTGGGACCTCACCATGGACGGCCTCGTCTCGCTCGGCGTGGACCGCACCGTCGAACTGGCGCCCGCGGGCACCCTGACCGGACTGGTCAAGCGGCAGCTCAAGGGCGTCGTCACCACTACCACCGCGCTGAAGTCGCCCGCCGAGCTGGCGGCGCTGCGCGAGGAGGACGCCCAGTGACCGCCCGTCCCACCATGCGCCTTGCCCAGGGCGCGCCCGCCGCCCGCATCCTCGGGTTCGGCAGCTACCAGCCGGACCGGATCGTCACGAACGACGACCTGTCGCAGGTCATGGACACCAGCGACCAGTGGATCCGCGACCGCGTCGGCATCATCGAGCGGCGCTTCGGCGAGAAGGACGACGTGCTGGTCGACTACGCCGTCGCCGCCGGGGCCGACGCGCTCTCCGACGCGGGCGTCGATCCGTCCGAAGTGGACACGGTCATCGTGCCCAACTGCACCATGCCCTCGCAGATCCCGAACGCGGCCGCACAGGTCGCCGCGCGGATCGGCGTGCCGAGCCCCGGCGCGTTCGACCTCAACGCCGCCTGCGCCGGATTCTGCTACGGCCTCGGCGTCGCCTCCGACCTCGTGCGCGCGGGCTCGGCGAAGAAGGTCCTCGTGATCGGCGCGGAGAAGCTCACCGACGTCGTGGACCCGACCGACCGCGCGAACGCGATCATCTTCGCCGACGGCGCGGGAGCCGCGGTGGTCGGCCGGTCCGACGAACCGGGCATCGGCCCGGTCGTGTGGGGCAGCGCGGGCGACCTCGTCGACCTGATCTACATGCGCGACCACCAGTGGATCTACCAGGAGGGCCAGTCGGTCTTCCGCTGGGCGACCACGCAGATCGCGCCGATCGCGCTGCGCGCGCTGGAGGCCGCGGGGCTGCAGCCGTCCGATGTGGACGTGCTGGCCCCGCACCAGGCGAACCTCCGGATCGTCGAGTCGATCGCCAAGAAGCTGCGCGCCAAGGGGGCGCGCGAGGACATCGTGGTGGCCGACGACATCAAGTACTCGGGCAACACCTCGTCCGCCTCGATCCCGATGGCGCTGGACCACATGCGCAAGGCGGGAACGGCGAAAAGCGGCGACGTGGTGCTGGCGGTCGGCTTCGGAGCCGGGCTTTCCTATGCCGCGCAGGCGTTCGTCCTGCCCTGAGCGATACTTCCCCCGCGGGCGCCGTGCCCGCGAGCGGACCCGCAGAAGAACCGAGAAGGGAACAACACCGATGGCTGACAACACTGAGATTCTCGCCGGCCTCGCCGAGATCGTCGAAGAGGTCGCCGGCGTGGCTCAGGACGACGTCACCGCCGAGAAGTCGTTCGTGGACGACCTGGACATCGACTCGCTGTCGATGGTCGAGATCGCCGTGCAGGCCGAGGACAAGTTCGGCGTCAAGATCCCGGACGACGAGCTGGCCAACCTGAAGACCGTCGGCGACGCGGTGAACTACGTGTCCGCCAACTCGAAGTAAGTCCTCTTCGTACCCGGGCCCCGGTCCGGAGCCGACCCTTGGGGAGACTGCCATGAGCAACATCGACGTCGTGATCACCGGCATGGGCGCGACGACGCCGCTGGGCGGGGACGTCGCGTCCACCTGGGACGGTCTGCTGGCCGGCCGCAGCGGGATCAGCACGATCGCGGCGGACTGGGCGGAGGAGCTGGACCTGCCGGTCCGGATCGCGGCGCAGCTCGCCGTCGAGCCGACCGACATCCTGCCCCGCGTGCAGGCCCGGCGGCTCGACCGGTGCGAGCAGGTGGCGATCATCGCCGCCCGCCAGGCCTGGGCCGACGCCGGGTTCGCCGAGCAGACCGACGAGCACACCGATGTCGAACCGGAGCGCCTCGGCGTTTCGATCGGCACCGGAGTCGGCGGGCCGGTGACCCTGCTGACCCAGAACGATCTGTTGCACCAGCAGGGTCTCCGCAAGGTGTCGCCGCTGACCGTGCCGATGCTGATGCCGAACGGCCCGGCCGCGCACGTGGGCATCGACCTGAAAGCCCGCGCCGGGGTGCATTCGCCCGCGTCGGCGTGCGCGTCCGGGGCCGAGGGCATCGCGAACGGCTACGAGATGATCCGGTCCGGACGGGCCGACGTGGTGGTCGCGGGCGGTTCCGAGGCCTGCATCCACCCGATCACCGTCGCCGGGTTCGCCCAGGCGCGCACGGTGTCGACGCGCAACGACGACCCGGCCGCGGCGTCGCGTCCGTTCGACGTGAGCCGCGACGGCTTCGTGCTCGGCGAGGGCTCCGGCGTCGTCGTGCTCGAGCGGGCCGACCGCGCGAAGGCCCGCGGGGCGCGGATCTACGCGAAGCTGGCCGGCTACGGCCTGACGTCCGACGCCTACCACATCACGGGCAACCACCCGGAGGGCATCGGGCAGATCGCGGCGATGCGCGCGGCGATGGCGATGGCCGGACTGTCCCCTTCGGACATCGGCCACGTGAACGCGCACGCGACGTCCACTGTGGTCGGAGACATCGGCGAGGCGGCGGCGATCCGGTCGGCGGTCGGCGAGCACCCGGTGGTCACCGCGCCGAAGGGCGCGCTCGGCCACCTCGTCGGCGGGGCGGGAGCGGTCGAGGGCATCGCGACGATTCTCGCGTTGTACGAGGGCATCGTGCCCGCGACGCTGAACCTCACCGAGCAGGACCCGAAGGTGCAGCTCGACGTCGTGTCCGGGGAGAACCGCAAGGTCGAACTCGCCGCGGCGCTGTCCAACTCGTTCGGTTTCGGCGGGCACAACTCCGCGCTGCTGTTCACGCCGGCGAACTGAGTTCCTCTTCACGGTGAAGGGCCCCCGCGGAAATCTCCGCGGGGGCCCTTCACCGTTTTTTCGCGGTCAGCACTTGTCGTGTTCGGTGGCGGTGCCGTCGACGGTGTCGATCCGGTACGAGCCGTGCTCGAACTTCATCGGCAGCACCAGCCGCCAGTTGATGCACGTCTCCTGGAAATCGCCCGGGGCCTCGTTCAGCGACTGGGTGCTGGTGAACCCGACCAGCGCCCGCAGCGTGCCCTGCGCGCCCGGTTCGATGCGGTACAGCAGGATGTTGACGTCCTTCGTGGACTGGAAGTTGCGGTGCCAGTCCACTTCCGGCGTCTTGCTGCGGCGCGCGTCGCTGACCGTCTCGGTCCAGGCGTCGTAGTCCTTTTTGTTGAGCGCGTTGAAGTAGGCCTGCAGCACGGTGCGGACGGCGTCGTCCTGCGGATGGTTCTCGGCGTCCGGGGCGACCGCGACCTGGACCGAGCCGGACTTGTCGGACGGGCCGCCGCTGGTCGTGGCGGACGGCGCCATGGCCTCGCCGTCGGCCGCGCGCGGGGAATCGGGGCGGCGGTAGAGCTCGCGGGCGAGCAGACCCCCGGCGACGGTGATGGACAGCACCACCACGATGACGGGGATCAACCACCGCTGACGGGAGGGCGGGGCCGAAGGAACGCTCACCCGGGTGAGGGTACCGCGTTCGGTCACCCGACCTGGTGCAGCCAGGTGACCGGGGCACCGTCGCCCGCGTGCCGGTACGGCTCGAGCGCCTCGTCCCAGGCCGCGGCGAGGAGCTCGTCCAGTTTGTGCGCGAGGGTTTCGCCGCCGCGGGTCATGCTGACGAGGGCGCGCAGCTGGTCCTCGCCCACGACGATGTCGCCGTTGGCGCTGGTGCGGCCGTGCCAGAGCCCGAGACCGGGCGCGAAGCAGAACCGCTCGCCGTCGACGCCCGCGCTGGGCTCCTCGGTGATTTCGAAGCGCACCATCGGCCACGCCTTGAGCGCGCCGGCGAGTTTGCCGGCGGTGCCCGCGGGCGCGCTCCAGCTGCATTCGGCCCGGAGCTGTCCCGGACTGGCCGGCTGGGCCGTCCACTTCAGCTCGACCCGGGCACCCAGGGTGCCCGAAATAGCCCACTCGACGTGCGGACATACCGCAGACGGCGACGAGTGGACGTACACCACGCCTCGGGTGCTGCCACGGGTGCTCACTGCTGACCTCCGCTTGTTCGACGAGGGACGTCTTCCCCTACGACCTCTCGAACCCTGCGCAGGTTGCGTAGCCTCCACGGCAGTTCCCGACCTGTGTAGCACATTCTGCACCCCAACCGTGCCGTTTGGCCACATGAACACCACAAGTCGCAGCGGACGACCCATTGTGGTGAGCCACGCCGACGCGAGGGCGCGGAGCACGGTTCCGGCGGCCCGGCACGCTAGCGTGGTGCACCGGAAACGCTGCGGATTCGACAGGAGAGTTTCGGTGCGATTGGTCCGTCTCGGGCAGCAGCCCTCGCGCGTCGCGGAAGACGTGCGGGCCGCACTGGCCTCCCTCGGCCGGGGGAGCACGGTGATCGGCGGCGTCGCGCTCGTCGGGGCCCGCCCGACCGGAGACCGTCCGGTGGAGGCGGTCGTGGTGCTTCCCGCGGGCGTGCTCGTGGTGATCGGCGTGGACCTGCCCGACCCGGCGCTGCGCCTCGAAGCCCCGCTGAGCGGCCCGTGGAAAGCGGACGGCTGGCCCCTCGTCCACGGCGACGACGTCAACCCCGCGACCGAGGCACTCGACCTGTCCCAGGAATGCGAACGCCGCATCGCGGAACTCGGCGGAGGCCCGGTAGGCACGATCGTGGCGGTCGGCCCGTATGTCGAGACGGTCGACCAGCCGCCGGGCGACCTCGCGGGCCCGGTCCGGGTCCTGCACCCGACGCCGACCACCATGCTGGCCGCGACGGTCTCCCTGGCCACGGCCCGGCATCCGCGCTCGGTGGACCAGGCCCGGGCGTTGATCTCGGCACTGGCGCCGGACGCGCCGGAGCTTTCGGACGAGGTTTTGCGGGGGGAAGGGTTCGTTCGGTTCGCGGATGACGTTCCGGTTCCTCCCGGGCCGCGGTCTCCTGGGCCTCCTGGGTTCGGTGGTCCGGCTGGCGCTGGGGTTGCTGGCGGTGCTGCCGCTAACTCCCTTGCCGCACCAGGCACGGCAGGCCCTGTTGTTCCCGCAGGCACTGGGGCCAAGGCTGGATCGAGCGCTGGGGCGGGGGCGTCGAACAGCCCGACCGGGGTCGTCGCAGGAACGGCAGCTGCCGGGCTGGGCGCTGTCGCGGCGGGCGCGGCGATGTCTGGTGCCACCGCTGAACCCGTTGCGGCTGGACCCGTCGCCGCCGGTTCGGGCGCACCGGGTTCGGGCAACGCCACTCCCGGCTCGGGCCGGACCAGCACTGCCGACTCTGCCGCCGCCAGCTCCGGCACCGCGCAAAACCGCACAGTTCAACCGGCCGCAGATTCCGCCGCCAGCTCCACCGCAGCCCAAACCCGCACCGTTCCACCTGCCGCCGCCAGCTCCGGCGCGACCCGAGCCGATGCTGTCGGAACGGGATCCGGCGCCGACGCTCCCGGCGCAACCTCGCCCGGCGCTGCCGAATCCAGCACGACCGAATCCAGTGCGACCGGATCGAGCACCACCGGTCCCGTCGTTGCTGGACCCAACGCCGCCGGATCCACTGCTGCGGCTGGAAAATCCGCCGCGGGTGCCGCTCCCACGGCTGGCACGGGACCGCAAAGCCCGGCTGGTGCTGGAAACGCTCAGGGGCTTCCCGTCTTCCCCGGTGCCGCTTCGGGATCCGCTGACTCCACGTCGTCGAAGGGTGCTGCTTCCCCCGGCAATCCTTCCGCCGCACCGAAAGCCGCCGCTCCCCCGGTGCTTCGGCCGAAGATCATCGCGGTGCGCCCGCCCCGGCCGGAGATTCCGCCGATCGAGCTGGCGTCGCTTTCCGAGGCGCCCACCGAATCGACTGACCCGCCCAAGGCCCCGACCGAGAAGATGCCGTCTCCGGCGAAGCCGCAGGGCTCCAGGCCTCCGCGTGGCGCCGTTCCGCCGGTCGTGCCGGAGAATCCGCCGCGAAGCGCGCCTCAACCTGTGCAACCGGCTCCGGCTGTCGGAGCAGGAGCAGCCACCGGCGCGGGAGCAGGAGTTCCCACCGCGGCGGCAGCTGGAGCAGCCGCCGGAGCCGGGCCGAACACCCCGCCCGGGCAGGGAAAACCGGGCTCCCGGACGGTCAAGTGGGTGCCCATCGCGGCGATCGTCTTGCTGGTCGCGCTGGTGGTGTCGGCGATCGTCGTGGCGACCAGCGGCGGCGACAACACCGCCGCGCCGCCCGCCAGCAGTGCGCCGCCGCCCAGCAGTGTGCCGAGCCCGGCGCCGAGCAGCGTCAAGCCGAGCGCCCCTCCGGCACCGACTCTCACCTTTGAGCCCCGGGCGAACAGCGCCGACCAGAAGTGCGCCTCGCACGCTTTCGGGGACGTCCAGGCGAGTCTTCAGCAGACCAGTTGCTCCGCGGTCCGCCGCGCGAGCTACACGGCGCTCGTGGACGGACGTCCGGCCGCGGTCACCGTCGCAGTCGTCGAGTTCCCAGATGCCGGACAGGCCGATCACCTCAAGCAGATCGCCGACAACCCGGGCGGCGGCGGGATCCTCGACGTCGCCACGGAGACCGGCAAGTGGCCGTCCGGCCCCCCGCAGTTCGACGGCGCCGCCTACGCCAGCAAGGTCGACGGGAACGGCGTGCGGATCGTGCAGGCGGTCTGGCAACCGGGACCGTCCACTGCGGACGATCCCGGCCTTGCCCGCGCCGCGAAGGGCGCGCTCGACTTGCAGCTGCCGTCCTGAGCGGACGGCTCCGCGGCTAAGCCGCCCCGGCTGGCA
Organism: Amycolatopsis albidoflavus; assembly: GCF_039525725.1. Classification (NCBI taxonomy): domain Bacteria; kingdom Bacillati; phylum Actinomycetota; class Actinomycetes; order Pseudonocardiales; family Pseudonocardiaceae; genus Amycolatopsis; species Amycolatopsis albidoflavus. The sequence goes on along the minus strand of NZ_BAAAHV010000010.1, from coordinate 7,947 downwards.
AACCGCTCAGCCCCGGCAACAACCGTCCCCCAACACAACCCTCACTGCCACCCGCGCTCCAATAGGTCGAACGCCACGTCCACCACCCGCGGCGGGTCGTCCGACCGGTCGGCCAGCGAAGCCGTCTCCAGCGCGAAATGCGCCAGCACCGCACACCGCGGATCCCCCTCCGGCGCACCGGTTTCCGCCGCGATCACCCGGCTCAGCGTGTGCTCGTGGCCCATCCACATCTTGTGCCAGTACTCGGCGAGCGCGGGCGTCTCCCGCACCAGCCGCAGCAGCGGTTCGGCCTCCGCGCGGATGCCGGAGGTCGCCCGGACGTGCATGTGCGCGCGGAGCGCCTCAAGCACCGACGTGCCCTCCGGACGGTCTCGCACCGCCGAGACCAGCGCCTCGTCGATCTCCGGCTCCCGGTCGAAAACGAGCGCTTCCTTGGTCGGGAAATGCTTCATCAGCGTGGTGGTGGAGACATCGGCGGCGTCGGCGATCTCGCGCACGGTCACCTGGTCGTAGCCGCGCTCCAGGAACATCCGCAGGGCGGCGTCGGCCAGCGCCTGGCGGGTCGCCGCCTTCTTGCGTTCGCGACGGCCGGGAACGGGGGCACTGGTCATGCCCCGACGCTACCCGAAGCGGCACAACCGCTTAAGCGACACGACACCGCCGAAATCAGAGCCCGTAAGCCTCCAGCAGCCGCAGCCACACCTCGCTGATCGTCGGGAACGCGGGGACGGCGTGCCACAAGCGGTCCAGCGGCACCTCGCCCACGACGGCGATCGTCGCCGAATGCAGCAGTTCCGCCACGTCCTGGCCGACGAACGTGACACCCAGCACGACGCCGCGTTCGGTGTCCACGACCATGCGCGCTTTGCCCTGGTACCCATCGGCATGCAGCGAGGAACCGGCGACCGCGATGTCGATGTCCACGACCCGGTCCGCGGATCCGTCGCGTGCTTCGGTGAGGCCGACTGACGTCACTTCCGGGTCGGTGAACACCACCTGCGGAACCGCGTGATGGTCGGCGGTCGCGCTGTAGCGGCTCCACGGTTCGGTCGAGATCTCCTCGCCGCGAGCCCGGGCGGCGACCGAGTCCCCGACGACGCGAGCGGCGTATTTTCCCTGGTGGGTCAGCAAAGCGCGGCCGGTGACGTCGCCCGCTCCATACAGCCAGCCACCCTCCACAGCGGACACCCGGCCGCTTTCGTCGACCTGGAGCGGACCGTCGGCGGGCAGGCCGAGCACGTCCAGTCCGATGGTGCTGGTCGCGGGCGCACGACCGGTGGCGACCAGCAGTTCGTCGACCACGATCTCGTCGCCGCCAGCCAGTTTCAGCCGCGTGCCACCGTCCACAACGGACACTTCGCTCAAGCCGGAGTTCTGGTGCACGCGGACGCCTGCCTCGCGCAATCCGTCCAGGACCAGGTCTCCGGCGAACTCCGGCAGCCGCGGCAACGGGCGGTCGCCGGTGATCACGAGGTCGACCTGCGCGCCGAGCCGGGCCCACGCCTGCGCCATCTCGACGCCGACCACGCCGCCGCCGAGCACGCCGAGCCGTCCGGGCACCTCGGTCGCCGACGTCGCTTCCCGCGAACCCCACGGCTTAATGGTGTCCAGGCCCGGAATCCGCGGCGCGCGCGGGACGCTGCCAGTGCACACGATCACCGCGTGCCGGGCGGCGAAAACGCGGCCGTCGTCGAGAGTGACCTCGCGCTCGCCGGTGATCCGGCCGTAGCCGCGCACGGGTTCGATGCCCGCGCCGCGCGCCCATTCGACCTGGCCGGAGTCGTCGCCCTTGCCGGTGAACCAGTCGCGGCGCGCGAGCACCTTCTCCGGGTCCAGCGCGTCGCCGATCGGCACGCCGGGCATCCGCTTGGCCGCGGCGAGCAGGTTTCCCGGGCGCAGCAACGCCTTGCTCGGGATGCACGCCCAGTACGAACACTCCCCGCCGAACCGTTCGTGTTCGAGGAGCGCCACCTTCAGCCCGCCCATGGCGGCCCGTTCGGCGGCCACTTCCCCGACCGGACCCGCCCCAATGACCACGACGTCGAAAGTCTCTGCTGCCATGCGCACAGCGCACACCACCGCGCAGGTTCGCGCAAGCCTGCCGGTATTCTTGTCAGAGAGCTGCAAGAAACCGGCGGCACCGCGGATTCCGGGTCGTCGCCGTGCCGGTTGCACGCACGACCACGATCGAGCACGGGAGGCTCCCATGGCGAGGAACACCGCTGTCCGCACTCTGGACGACCTGACCGGCGGACGCGCGGCGGAAACCGTCGCGTTCGCGCTGGACGGCATCGATTACGACATCGACCTCGGCACCCGCAATGCGGCCGCGCTGCGGCGATTGCTGGAGAAGTACGCGAAGGCGGGCCGCCGGACGGGCGGGCGGAAGCTTCGGCCGCGGCTGATCGCGGGGGCGGCGAAGGCTGGGGCGAAGCCGGCGGAGGAGAAGCCCGCCGCGGCGGGCAAGGGCGGGAAAGCCGTTGCTGGCAAGAAGACTGCTGCCGCCAGTGCCGCGAAGACTGCCCGAACGGGTGGCGCGACCGGGACCGTGAGCCGGACCGCGCGCAAGGCTCCGGCCAAGGCCGCGGCGACCAAGACCACGGCCAAGTCGGCCAAGGCTGCCGCAGTCAAGACGCCTGCCGCCAAGACCGCCGCGACCAAGACGCTCGCCGCCAAGACGACGAAGGCCGCCGCGGTCAAGACCCCGGCCAGCAAGACGGCGAAGACCGCGACGGTCAAGGCCTCCGCGCCCGCGAAGACGGCGTCCGCACAGGCAGCCCCGTCCAAGACCGCAACGGCCAAGGCATCGGCACCCGCGAAGACGGCCCCGGCAAAAGCCACCGCCCCGGCCAAGTCAGCAACCGCCAAGACAACCGCACCCGCGAAAACGGCCCCGGCCAAGACCGCCGCTCCGGCACCGGCGAAATCCGCTGCCAAGCCGCGCCGTCGGGCGGCCAGCGAAGTGCCGCCGGTGCTGTTCTCCTCCTCCGCCAACTGACCCGTTCCGTGAAGGGCTCCTTGAGGGAATCTGATTCCCTCAAGGAGCCCTTCACGGCATCTCGGCCAAGAGCGCCCGGATCTGCCTGCCGGGCAAGGAAATCACGAACGCTGCCGTCCCTCGGCGTGCCAGTCCGGGTATTCGTAGCGGCTCCACAGCAATGACCGCTGCCGCTCCAGCTCCCCCGCTGTCGGTTCGCGCGGCGGGAGCGGGCCGAGCAGTCCCGCCGCAGCCGCGCGGACAGTGTCCTCCACCTCAGCCAGCGGCAGCCGCACGCCGTGGTCGACCAGGGACGCGACCTTGCTCCGGTGCGAATCCAGCGGTTTCGGATCCGGCGGCGGACCAGTGAGGTACGCGCCGACCCGGGCGGCATCGGTGTCGACCAGCAACGTCGAATGCGCCAGCAGCACGTCTTTGGTCCGGAACACCGCGAAGCCGCACAGTTTCGCGTCGCCGACGAAGATCCCGCGGTCGCCGATTCTGGCCGGGAGACCGAGTTTTTCCACTGCGGCGGACATCACCAGGCCGAGCATTTCCAGCGGACGGGGCGCGGGGCCGGGAAGCACGAGCGTCACGTTGAGATTGCCCGGGTCGTGGAACACCGTGCCGCCGCCGCTGGCTCGCCGCAGCACCGGCACTCCGTCGCGCGCGCATTCGTCGACGCGGACTTCGCGGGCGATCCGCTGACCGCGGCCGACTACGACGCACACCGGATTCCGCCACAGCCACACCACCGGCTCCGTCGGCCCCTCGCGCAGCAGTGCCTCGTCGAACGCCAGGTTTTCGGCTGGGTCGGTGAATTCGGCTCGGACTTCCGACCCGCTCGGCATAGCGTTCCTCCACGATCTGCTGGACTTCGGGATCGTAGAGCAGGCTCAGGACGCGGCCGGGCCGAGCAGGTCCCAGCGGTTGCCCGCGATGTCGCGGAACACGACGACCTGGCCGTAGGGCTCGGTCCGCGGTTCGCCGAGGAACTCGACCCCGGCGTCGCGCATCCGCTGGTAGCTGGCTGCGAAGTCGTCCACCCGCAGGAAAAACCCGACGCGTCCGGCGTGCTGGTCGCCGACCGCGCGGGACTGCCGCTCGCCGTCCGCCTTCGCCAGGAGGATGCCGGTCTCGCCGCCGGGCGGGCGGACGACCACCCATCGTTTGGGGCGGCCGTCGTTGGTGAGCGACGGCGAATCCTCGGCAAGGTCGAAGCCCAGCGCGCGGGTGAAGAAGTCGATCGCCTCGTCGTAGTCGTCGACGATGATCGCGGTCAGGTGCAGGAAGGCCATGTCGCTAAGGCTGCCAGTGCGGCACGCCGAGCAGGATCATCCGGAGCCGTTTTTCCGCCGCGACCAAGGTGCGCTCGTCGGCGGCGGTGTCGCCGGGGCGGATGTCCAGCAGTTCCGCGACCGTGCCGAGCATCGCGGTGACGATGAGGTCGGCCAGCAGGTGCAGGTCCTCGGTGGGCCAGGTGCGCAGCGGGTCGAAGCGAGCCAGGTCCAGCGCCAGATCGCTGGAGAACATCCGCATCTCGACCGCGATCGCCCGGGACACCGCGCCGGGACCGGCGTAGCGCTCGCGCGTGACGAACCGGAAGTGGTCCTCGTGCTCGCGGACGTGCCGGTGCAGCGTGTGCACCGAAGCCCGGATCATGCCGCCGTAACCGCGCTGCTCGGTGCGCGCGCCGCGAAGCATGCCGCGCAGCGTGCGCGTGGTCTCCTCGACCAGCGCGACGCCCAGCTCCTCCATCGACGAGAAATGCCGGTAGAACGCCGTCGGCACGATGCCCGCGCCTTTCGCGACCTCGCGCAGCGAAAGGCTGGCGAAACTCCGGTCGGCGAGCAGGTCGAGCGCCGCGTCGAGCAGCGCCTGACGGGTGCGCTGTTTGCGCTCCTGCCGGCTCACCGGGCCGGCCGGCTCCTCGGCTGCGGACACGTCGAGCAGCGTACTGGCGATCGCCGCATGGCCCACGTCACATCACCTCGCTTCCGCGTTGACAGGCCCCGGGGCCTTGCCCCCACACTAGTCAGTGTACGACTGTGCACTCAACTTCTGGAGGGGTGATGACCGCACTGCTCCCGCGCCGCGTGCGCGGACTCGTCTCGCTCGCCGAGGCGCTGCTCACCCCGCACGGCGCGGACCGGTACCTCGAACTGGTCGACCCGATGCTGGTGCGGCGCGAGATCCGCGGCCGCGTCACCGCCGTGCGGCATCAGACGCCGGACACCGTCACCTTCACGGTGCGGCCGAGCCGGGCATGGCAGGGTTTCCGCGCCGGGCAGTACGTGCGGATGCAGGTGGAGATCGACGGCGTCCGCCGGACCCGCTGCTACTCGCCGTGCGGCGCGCAGGGCGGCGACGACCTGGAGTTCACCGTGAAGGCCGACCCGAACGGGCTGGTTTCGCGGCATCTGCAGGACACCGCCGTCGGCGCGGTGGTGGGGCTTTCGCCGGCGGACGGCGAATTCACCCTGCCGTCGCCGTGCCCGGACCGGATCGTGCTGATGAGCGGCGGCAGCGGAATCACCCCGGTGCTCGCGATGGCCCGGACGCTCGTCGCCGAGGGCCACCCCGGCGAGATCGTGTTCCTGCACTACTCGAACACCCCCGCGGACGCCCTCTACCGCGCGGAACTGGCCGAACTAGCCGCCCGGCACCCGGCGTTCCGCGTGGTCAACGCCCACACCCACGCCCGCCGCGGCGGCGACCTGCACGGCCTGTTCTCCGTCTCGCATCTGGAGAAGGCCGCGCCGTGGTTCCGCGAGGCCGAGACGTTCCTGTGCGGCCCGGCTCCGCTGATGGCCGCCGCACGTGAACTCTTCGAGAACGAGGGGTTGAGTGCACAACTGCACACCGAAGAGTTCACGGCAGCGCCGCTGACCTTCGCCGCGGAGGCAGCCGAGGGCCGGGTGCGCTTCGCCCGCAGCGGCCGGGAGTGCGACAACTCCGGCAAGCCGCTGCTCGAACAGGCCGAGGACGCGGGCCTGACGCCGGAACACGGGTGCCGGATGGGCATCTGCTTCTCCTGCACGCAGCTCAAAACCGCCGGACGCGTCCGCAACGCCCGCTCCGGCGAGATCTCCGGTGAGGAGAACGAAGAAATCCAGCTCTGCGTCAGCGTCCCCGTCGGGGACGTCGAAATCGACGCCTGACCACTCGGAGGCAAGCAGCATGACCGGCCTGCAAGACCGCCTGACCACCGCACAGGTCGAAGAATTCGGCCGCGAACTCGACGCACTGCGCCAGCGGATCGTCGACGACCTCGGCGAGGAAGACGTCGAGTACATCCGCAAGATCATCAAAACCCAGCGCGCGCTGGAGGTGACCGGCCGCGGCCTGCTGTTCGCCGGCTTCCTGCCGCCCGCGTGGCTGGCCGGCGTCGCGGCGCTGTCCGCGGCGAAGATCCTGGACAACATGGAGATCGGCCACAACGTGATGCACGGCCAGTACGACTGGACGCGCATCCCGGAGCTGAGCTCGCAGCGCTTCGAATGGGACACCGTCGCGCCGGCGGAGAACTGGCGGCATTCGCACAACTACATCCACCACACCTACACCAACATCGTCGACAAGGACCGCGACGTCGGCTACGGAATCCTGCGGATGGACCCGGCGCAGAAGTGGCATCCGTACTACCTGGGCAACCCGGTGTACGCGACGCTGCTCGCGCTGCTGTTCCAGTGGGGCGTCATGCTGCACGACCTGGAGGTCGAGCGGGTCGTGAAGGGGGAGCGAACCTGGGCGGAGAACGTTCCGGTGCTGCGCCGGATCGTCCGCAAGGCCTCGCGCCAGATCGGCAAGGACTACGTCCTGTTCCCGCTGCTCACCGGCCCGCTCGCGCCGCTGACGCTGCTGGGCAACGCGAGCGCCAACCTGGTCCGCAACCTGTGGGCGTTCTCGATCATCTTCTGCGGCCACTTCCCCGCGGACGTCGAGAGCTTCACCGAGGAAGAGACCGAGAACGAAACGCGCGGCCAGTGGTACCTGCGCCAAATCCTGGGCTCCGCGAACATCACCGGCGGCCCGCTGTTCCACATTCTCTCCGGAAACCTGTCGCACCAGATCGAGCACCACCTGTTCCCGGACCTGCCCGCGCGCCGCTACCCGCAGATCGCCGGAGAAGTGCGCGAAATCTGCGAACGCTACGGCCTGCCCTACAACACCGGCCCCCTGTACAAGCAGCTGTGGTCGGTGGCGAAGAAAATCGCAAGGCTGGCCCTTCCCGGAAAACCGGGCCCGGCCGCTACCGTGGACCCCGAACGGCAACTCCGAGCAGCCTGAGGAAGCCCATGGTCGGCCCATTCGAAAGTGGCAAGGACACCGTGCAGGAGCTGACGGAGTCCGCAGCCAACCACATCGGCAACATCGCCACGATAATTACCGGCGCAGTCCGCGACATAGCCCGCGAAACGGGCGATTGGTTCACGGACGTGATCGAAATGCGCGAAGCAGCCCAACGGGCGAAAGAAGACGACGCCCGCCTGGACAAGACCCCCGAGACAGACTGACGCTGGCAGTTCCTGCCCCCCCCGGACGGTTCCGTGAGGGGAACCCTCACGGACTCTGAGTCCCTCAGGGTTCCCCTCACGACCATCGCAAGTCCGTGAGGGGAACCTTCACGGACTTGGGTTCCCTCACGGAGCCCTTCACGGACCCGCCCCGCCGTCGCGACGCACCCAATGTGGCATTCGGTGCGTCCCACGCACCCAACGCCACATTGGGGTTGTTTCATCGTGGTTGTTGCTGGTGGGTGTGGTTGAGCGGGTGTGTTTTGGCTGTGGTGGCCGGGTTTGGTGCGGGACCGGCGTGGCGGCGTGGGCATGGGTGAAGCCCTCGGCAGGATCGAGATGTGAGTCAACCACCCGCCGAGGGCTTCGGCCCTCTTTCCTGCCAGGTCGCTCTTCCTGTTTCTCGGCAGACCCTGCAGCTGGTCGCCGGGCTGATCCGCGGGCGTCGCCGGC
>NZ_BAAAHV010000009.1:621550-621733 GCF_039525725.1 Amycolatopsis albidoflavus | reverse complement strand
ACCGTCAATCCCACCTGACCAGCACCAACAGGATGAAAAATCCCCAATGTGGCATTGGGTGCATGCGACGCACCCAATGTGGCGTTCGGTGCGTCAGACGCACCCAATGTGGCGTTCGGTGCATGCGACGCACCCAATGCCACATTGGGGGCGCATCCCGGCGAGCGGCGGGCGGGGTGGGGG
>NZ_BAAAHV010000009.1:0-621509 GCF_039525725.1 Amycolatopsis albidoflavus | reverse complement strand
GGGGAACCCTGAGGGACTCTGAGTCCCTCAGGGTTCCCCTCACGGACGGTCTAGCAGCGTGGCCAGTGCGGCGGGGGCGGCTGCAGCACCGCTGAGTGGGTGCCAGCGGGCACCTGATTCCCGGGCGAAGCGTTCGGCTTCCTCGCAGTCTTCGGCTGGGGCCAGGATCAATAGTTCTTCGCAGGCGCGGGCGGCGGCCAACGGGTCCTCGTCATCTGTTGCTCGGCAATCCGAGAGCAGGAGAATCGTTTTTCTGGCTGCTCGCGAGGAAGTTAGTTGTTCATTCGCTTTCCGCAAAGCCGCCGCCAGGGCTGTTACTCCGTGGCCTCGCAGCGACAGGACCGAATCCACTACCGACGCCTTCGAGCGGGAAGAGCGTAGCGGGCGGATTACCTCTGCGGTTCGGGCGAAGGAAACCACTGCATGTTCCGCTGGTGCTCGCCATGAACACGCCGCAGCGGTGAGGGCAGCGGCGGCCAGGCGGGCTCCGGTCATGGAGCCGCTGGTGTCGATTACCAAGCACAGGGCCAATTCGGGGCGTGCCCACCGGCGGGCTATCAGGTCGTCCAGGGCTGGGACTCCGCCTACTGCGGCCGCGTCTACCAATGCGGGCAGGGAGCGGTCCAGGTCTAGTTCGCCGCCTCGGTCGGCTCGGTCTCGGCGTAGTTTTCCTACCCCTCGGGCTCGGGCGACGCCGCGGCGTGCGACGTCGATCATCAGGCGGCTGGCTAGGCCTCGGGCGGCTGCGCGCAAGGACTCGTCGGTGGCTTTGCTCATCTCGACTAGCAAGGCCATTGCCTCGTCCGCATCCTCACGGAACGCCGCACTGAAGGCTTCTTCGTCCAGTACGCCGACTTCGGGCGAGATTTCCGCGAAGCGGCCGTTGCGGGAGAGTTCGGAGCGCGGTGTGGTGCTGCTCCGCGCGGAGCCTGGCCGGGGTGACCGCTGCTGTTGGCCCGCCGGTGGCGGGCTCAGGCTTCCCCCGGCGGGTCACCGTCCTTCGAGTCCGGTGGAGGGGATTCCGTGCCGAAGACTGCGACGTACAACTCGTCGATTACTGATTCCGCAGTGCGACCGCTGGATTCGTGCAAGGCGATCCGGCCGGACAGGGCGGCCAGTGCGGCGTCGTGGCCGATTCGCCAGTCCGTGGCGGAAGCGCCGCGGATTCGGGCCAGGGAAACTGCCAGGCGTACGACGTCGATGGCGCCGCGTACGGAGGAGCCGACTCGGACATCGCTGTGGTCGCGGGTGCGGCGGACCAGATCTACTACCTGGTCTCGCCATTCTGCGGGAACCGGCGGGCTGCGGCGGGCGACGATGTCGGCTTCCTCGTCTTGGCTTTGGTAGCCCATGACGATTCGGCAGACGCGATCGTAAATCGCCGACGAGATTCGGGCGGTGCCGACTGCGTCGAAGGGGTTCATCGCGGCTACCAAACGGAAACCGTCCGCTGCGCGTACTCGACCCAGGCGCGGCACGTGGAGTTCGGCTTCCGACATTACCGTGATCAGGACGTTGAGGGTCTCCTCCGGGATTCGGTTGACTTCCTCGACGTACAGCAGGCCGCCGGTGCGCAGGGCTTCGATCAGCGGACCGTCCACAAAGGTCTCTGGCACGTAGCCTTCGGCGAGTACTCGCGAAGGGTCGAATTGTCCGACGAGGCGGGCAGGGGTCAGTTCCGCGTTGCCTTCGACGAAGACGAACGGTGAGCCGCCTGCTTCCGCGACTGCGCGCAGGAGCGTGGTTTTTCCGGTGCCTGGCGGGCCTTCCAGCACGACGTGTGCGCCGCAGTCGAGACCGGCCAGGAGCAGTTCGATTTCGCGGCGGCGGCCGACGACATCGGCGGTCAACAGGGGAACCGCGGACTGCGGGCCGGAAACCGGCCCGCAGTCCGCCGACAAAGCCGTCACGGTGCGTCGTGGACCAGCACGCCGCGCACGTTCCGGCCCTCCAGCAGATCGTCGTACCCCTGGTTGACCTCTTCCAGGGTGTACGTGCGGGTGATGATCTCGTCCAGCTTCAGGTCCCCGCTCTGGTACAGCCCGAGGATCTTCGGGATGTCCACGGTCGGGTTGCAGTCGCCGAACAGGCTGCCCTTCACGGTCTTCTTGAACAGCGTCAGGATCGAGCCGGGGAGGTTGACGTTGTTGACCGACAGTTTGTTCAGCCCGGTCAGCACGATCGTGCCGCCCTTGCCGGTGGCGTTGAACGCGCCGGTCACGATCTCCTCGGTGACGATGCCCGCGGTCACGATCGTCTTGTCCGCGCCGTTGCCGTTGGTGAACGACTGCGCCAGCTCGGCCGCTTCCTCCGGCGTCGCGACCGCGTGCGTCGCGCCGAGTTCCATGGCCTTTTCGCGCTTGTTCTCCAGCGGGTCCAGCGCGATCACGTTCTTCGCGCCGGCGTAGCGCGCGCCCTGCACCGCGTTGATGCCGATGCCGCCGACGCCGGACACGATCACCGTCTCGCCCGGGCGTACGTTGGCCGCGTTGACCGCCGAACCCCATCCGGTCGGGACGCCGCAGCCGACCAGCACCGCCTTGTCGAGCGGCAGGTCGTCGTCGACCTTCACGACCGAGTTCTGGTGGATCGTCGAGTACTGGCTGAACGTGCCGAGCATGCACATCGCGCCGTACTGCTTGACCGGGCCGGGGCCGCTGAACGGGAACCGCTCGCCGGGCAGGTAGCCCTCGAGGATCGTGGCGCCCATGTCGCAGATCGCCTGCTGCCCGGTGGAACACCAGCGGCACACGCCGCAGTTCGGGATGAACGAGCACACCACGTGGTCGCCCGGCTTGACCCGGGTGACGCCGGGGCCGACGTCCTCGATGATGCCCGCGCCCTCGTGGCCGAGCACCATCGGCAGCCGGGCCTCCAGGTCGCCGTGCGCGATGTGCACGTCCGAGTGGCACAGGCCGGCGTGCGTGTACCGGATCAGCACCTCGCCCTCGCCGGGGCCTTCGAGGTCGAGTTCGACCACCTCGATCGGCTTGCCCACCTCGTAGACGACTGCGGCTTTCGTCTTCATCGGGAACTCCTTTGTTCGAGCGGGCGGATCACAGCGCGATGTTCACGGACTTGGTCTGGGTGTAGAGGTCGAGCGCGGCCGCGCCCAGCTCCCGGCCCCAGCCGGACTGCTTGTAGCCGCCGAACGGCATCGCCGTGTCGAAGCCGTTGTACTGGTTGACCCACACCGAGCCTGCCTTCAGTTCCTTCGCAGTACGGTGCGCCTTCGCGACGTCGCGTGTCCAGACCCCGGCAGCCAGTCCGTACTCGCTGTTGTTGGCCGCGGCGGCCACGCCCTGTTCGGCGTTGAACGGCATGGCCGCCACGACCGGGCCGAAGATTTCTTCCCGGACGATGCTGAATTCCGGTTTCACGTCAACGAAAACGGTCGGCTCGATGAAGCATCCGGTGTCGCCCCAGCGTTTTCCGCCGGTGAGCGCGCGGGCGCCGTCGGCGAGGCCTTCGCCGAGATAGCGCGAAACGCGGTCGAACTGCTCCTGGGAAACCATCGGGCCCAGCTGGGTTTCCGGGTCGAGGCCCGGCCCGATTTTCACCTGGCTCGCCGCCTGCGCGACCGCCTGGGTGAACTCCTCGAAGATCGTGTCCTCCACGTACAGCCGCGTTCCGGCGACGCAGCACTGGCCGTGGTTGAACATCCACGCGTTGACCGAGCCGGGCACCGCGAGGTCGAGATCGGCGTCGGCGAACACCACGTTCGGGCTCTTTCCGCCCAGCTCCAGCGAAACCTTCTTCAGGTTTCCGCTCGCCGCCTGGACGATCTTCTTGCCCACCTCGGTCGAACCGGTGAACGCGACCTTGTCCACGCCTTCGTGCGCGGCCAGCGCGGCCCCGGCGTCGCCGAAGCCGGTGACGATGTTGACCACGCCGGGCGGGAATCCGGCTTCCTCGAACAGCTTGCCCAGCAGCAGCGCGGTCAGCGGCGTCTGTTCGGCGGGCTTGAGCACCACGGTGTTGCCCGCGGCGAGCGCCGGCGCGATCTTCCACGCGGCCATCAGCAGCGGGAAGTTCCACGGGATGATCTGCCCGCACACGCCGACCGGCTCGCGCAGCGTGTAGGCGTGGAACTGCGCGTCCGGCGCGAACGGCATCGACACGTTCACCGTGCTGCCTTCGATCTTGGTCGCCCAGCCCGCGTAGTAGCGGAAGACGTCGGCGGCCCAGTTCGTGTCCACCGCCGTCGCGATGGCCGCGGACTTGCCGTTGTCGAGCGCTTCCAGCTGGCCGAAGATCTCCGCCCGCTCGGACAGCAGATCGCCGATGCGCCAGATCAGCCGTTCGCGTTCGTTCGGCTTCATCGCGGCCCACGGGCCCGCGTCGAACGCCTTGCGCGCGGCGGCGACGGCGCGGTTGACGTCCTCGGCCTCGCCGTGCGCGACCTCGGCGATCTTCTCCCCGGTGGCCGGGTCGTAGGTCGGGAACGTCCGGCCCGACGCGGCCGGGACCCAGCGCCCGCCGATCAAGAGCTCCAGCGGGCCGGACACGAACTCCCGGACCTGGGTGTGCAGGGGGAATTCCACCGTTGCGGTCACCTGGCGCCTCCTCACTTCGTTGTGATGGAGGTCATCGTCACCCGGCGGACCGGGGGCGAAGTGTTACAGAAGTGGACAGTCGTCGGTCACACCCAGCGCCTGCATCCGGCGATAGAGCGTGGTGCGGCTGATGCCGAGTTCGCGGGCCGCGCGCAGCTTGTTGCCTTCGCTGGCGCGCAACGCCGTGACAATCGCGTTCCGTTCGGCGAGTTCGCGCCCGCCGAGCTGCCTCGTGCGGGAACTGCCGCGGCACGCGGGCGGCAGCTGGGCGAGGTCGATCACCCCCGTGTACGGAAGGCGGGACACTTCGCGCATCACCGCGCGCAGCTCGTGCAAGTTGCCCGGCCACGGATGCGTGCGCAGCGCGGCCAGCGCGGTGCCGGTGAAGTGCGGTTTCCGGTCCGGATATTCGTCGCGGAGCATCGTCACGGCGATCGCGGGCAGGTCGTCGAGGCGCTCGCGCAGCGGGACGAGAGCGACGGTTTCCGCGCACCTTGCCGCGATCGCCGCGACGGCTGGGGACATCGCGTCTGACGGGACGGAAGTGAGCAGCAACCGGGCCGATTCCGGGTTGTCGAGCGCCTCGCCGACCAACGGGAGCAGGCTCTCCGGAAGCAGGTGCACGTCGTCCAGGACAACGGCGGTGTGCGGCTGCGCGACGAGGTCAGTGAATCTTGCTGCCCAGGCTCGGGGTTCCTCGCGGAGCGCGGCGGCGGCGTGCAGGACGACCGGATCGTCCACGCCGGCTCGCGCACGGGCCGCGGTGGTGCGGCCGGTGCCCGGTTCGCCTGTGACGAGGACCGAGCGTGCTGGTTTTGTCGCGGCAGGGGCCGGTTTTCGGCTGCTGCTCGGTGCCTTCGCGATCCGGAAGACGGCACCGTCCGTCGAACCTTCGACGCGTTCGGCTACGACCGAAAGACTGATTCCGTCACCCACATCGAGGCGAGTGTCGAATACTCCGCGTTCCGGGACTTGCGGCAACAGCGTGCGCAGCAGGGTCGGATCGGCCGGCCTCAACTGTTCGATGCAGGTCTCGTTGGCGAACACCAAATCCCCGCCGAGTACCGCGACCGGGACGCTGCGGTGGTGCGTGGCCTGCTGGAACGCCAGGAAGAGCCGCCTTTCGCAGGCACGGGCGCTCTCCAGCACAAGCTGTTCGATGTCGCCGACGACGCGTTTCACCAGCGGCCCGAAAAGCGGGTTGCCACTGTCGCTCTCGCCGGTGATGTCGAGGACGCCTTCGATGCGCCCGGTGAGCGGATGGCGGATCGGGTGGCCGTAGCAGCTGAACCGCTTCAACGCGTCGGCGTAGTGCTCCTGGCCGTGGATTTCCACCGCCTGGCGCGATTCGTGCGGCGTGCCGAGCGCGTTCGTGCCGACACGGCCCTCGCTGAGCTGCGACCCGTGCAGCACGCCGAGGTCTTCCAGTTGGCGCTGCAGGCCGCGGTCGCCGAACCAGCGGAAGACGAGCCGGCAGTCGCGGTCGGCGAGCAGGATGGAGAACCGGGTGCCGGTGAGCTGCTCGACGAGCTGGTCCAGCACCGGGCGGGCGGCGGTCATCAGCCGGCTGCGCGGATCGACCTCGGCGATCGAAATCGCGGCCCGGTCCAGCTCCGGCTCCACGCCGAACAGCCGGGACCGGCGCCACGAATCGGCGATCGGCGGCCGCAGGACGGCGGAGCCCTGCGACGGTATCCCTCCGAGCGACACTGCTCCTCCCGACTACCGGACGGCGACGTAGCGGTTCGTGTGACAGTACCTTCGCGGATCGACAAGTTCCAGACGTGCGTCTTTCTCGGCCCAGTCTGTCCTTTGTGGACACTGGTACGATCGGGTGGGTGCTGCGGCGTTTTCTGATGCTCCTCGTCCTGGCGTCCGGCTGGGCCGAGTGGGAACACTGGCGATCCTCGCGTCGCGGAATGGGCGACCGTCCCGGGACGGCGGGCACCGGCGAGGCGGTCGTCGTGCTGGGGTACCGAAACGGCGGGTCGCGGGCCAATTTCGTGAACCGCTGGCGAGTCCGGGCGGCAGTACGTTCCCAGGCACCCGGCCTGTCGCGGCTGGTGCTGTGCGGCGGCGCTGTCGGCGGCGCGGAGGCGGAGGCCGTGCTGATGGCGCGGTATGCGCGGGCGTACGGCTACCGCGGCGAGCTGGTGCTGGAGACGGAGAGCCGGTCGACGTGGGAGAACGTGCTCGGCGCAGTGCCGCTGATCGAGGACGCGGACCGGATCAAGATCGTCTCGAATTCCTTGCACGCGGAGAAAGCACGCCACTACCTGCGGAAGCAGCGGCCGGACCTGGCGGAGCGGCTGGTGCCCGCGGCGGATTACCGGTTCGGGGAACTGCTGGCGGTGAAGCCGGTGCTGGCGGTGCTGGGGAAACAGAGGTTGCTGCGACTGCGGCAGTGAGCCGCGGCCATCCCGCCACGGTGAGCCGCGACTGCGGCGATGAACTGCGGCTGCGGCGATGAGCCGCGGCTGCACCGGTGAACTGCGGCTGCACCGGTGAACTGCGGCTGCAGCGATGAGCCGCGGCTGCAGCGATGAGCCGCGACTGCGGCCGTGAACTGCGGCCATCCCGCCACGGTGAGCCGCAGCTGCACCGGCGAACTGCGGCAGCGGTGGTGAGCCGCGGCCATCCCGCCGCAGCGCGCCCGAACCCAGCGCTAGCCGGGGCGCTCGCCGCGGCTGCCTCTCCGCAGCTCGGCACCCTGCCGCGGACAACGGGCTCCGGGCTCGTGAGTGGCAATGCCGGTTAGAACCCGGGTGCCATGTTTCAGGACCTCACGGACAGATGTGTTTCAGGACTTCGTGGACGGTTTGTGGTTGGTGAGGCGTTGGTAGCGTACTGATCTGTTGAGGGTGAGCTGGCGGGCGAGGGTGTCGCCGGTCATGACGGTGACGCGGTCTGCTTGCCAGTAGACGGTGGCGGTGTGTCCGGCCCAGTGGCGTCCGAGGACGATGGAGCAGCCGGAGAACGCGATGACGCCGGTGGCGGAGACGGGGCGGGCGGTGACGCCGCTGGGCCGGTGCGGGCCGGTGGCGGAGAGAGCTTTCGGTCGGGCGTCGTAACGCTGCCGGGGTGTCTGGCCGTCGAGGCTCTGGTGGCGGCGGTGGTTGTAGATCCGCCGGTAGTCCTCGAGCAGGTGTTGCAGGTCGGCGAGGGTGTCGGCGGGCGGTCGGGCGGCGAGCCATTTCCGCAGGGTCTGGTGGGCGCGTTCGTCTTTGCCGCAGGTTTGCGGGTGGTGCGGGGTGGAGGCGATGGCGGTGATCCCTCGCTCGGCGAGGCGGCGTTCGAGGTCGACCATGCGGCCGCGGTGTTTGCCGGAGAAGGCCAGTCCGTTGTCCGAGAGCAGCCGGACGGGCAGGCCGTGGCCGGCGAAGGCCTGTTGCAGCGCGGCCCAGGTGTCGGCGCCGTTCTCGCTGGCCGCGGCGTAGGCGCCGACGTCGAGGCGGGAGTGGTCGTCGAGGATCTGGACGATGCAGACTTTGGTGCCGTCGGCGAGGCAGTGCTCCATGCCGTCGATCTGCCAGCAGCCGTTGGGGTCGGCGTATTCGAACCGGCGCCGCGTTCGCGGTTTCTTGCGGGGTTGCGGGACGATCTGGCCGCGGGCGCGCAGGATCCGGTAGACCGAGGACTGCGAGGGCACGGGGGTGGTTCCGGCGTCTTCGAGTCGCCAGCGGATCGAGATCGGGCCGTTGTCGAGTCCTTCGTCGGCGAGTTCTTTGCGGGCCCGCAGCACCGCCTCGGCCGCCGCCGGCCCGAACGCGGTCGGGCGGCGGTGCGGGGCGGTGCTGCGGCGGGTGAACCCGTCGGCTCCCTCGTCCCGGAACCGGGCCAGGTATTTGTAGAAGGTGTCCCGGGACAGGCCGTGCTCGCGGCAGAACCTCGCGATGTTGACGTTTTCGCCTGAGGCGGCGCGGGCGACCGCGGCGACGAACTCGGGATCCATCGAAAACCCTGCTCTGCCCATCGACGCATGATCACCACGAAACAACTGGTCACCACGCCGACAGGCCGGTCAGTGTCCGCGATGTCCTGAAACATCAACTGTTCACGATGTCCTGAACTGGAGCAGCCGGTTAGAACCGGGATCGCCGCTCACGAGACCCCAGCAGCTCCCGGCAGATGCGCGTTGATCTTGGCCACCAACGCTTCCAGCCCGGCCCGCTCGTCCGGTTCGAGCGACGCGAAGACCATCTCGTCCGCCTCGGCCAGCACCGCATCCAGCCCCGCGACCAGGCCGAGCCCGGCTGGCGTGGCGAAGACCCGCTTGCGCCCGCCCTCCGTACGGCGCTCGACCAGACCGCGGCGCTCCAGCCCCTTCAGCAGCAGGGAGACATTCGCGGGCGTCGTGTAACTCATCTCCGCGACGTCTCGCTGGATGACGCCAGGCTGCCGCTCCAGGTAGCCGAGCACCATGGCCTGTTCGAAGGTGAGGTCGCGCGTGCGGCTCCATTCCTCGATCCGCTTGCGCTGCACCCAGCGAATCGACCGGAAAAGGTCGCCCGGCAGCGTCTCCGGCTGCCTTTTCCGGCTCGAAGTTAAGTCTTTAACTCTTGACTGGACGAGTGGAAGGAAGACCTCGTCGACGATCGACCGGATCCGCGCGGGCCGGGGCGGCGCGAGATCCAGCAGCAAGTCGTGGCGCACCAGCTGGAACGGCAATTCGAGCACCGCGGCGGAGAGGTGCGCCAGGTCGATCTCGCCCCGGTCGTGCGCGCGCTGGTAGATCGCCCCTTGCGGGAGCAGCCGGTCGCCGATGATCTGGTCGCGGACTTCGCCCGGGGTGGTGCCGGCGCCGAACGACAGCCCGGAGAAAGCCGCGGCGGCCGCGATGGCGAGGAATCCGGCCAGCGCTTCGCTGGTCGCGGTCAGGTACGCGAGCAGATCGCCGCGCAAGCTTCCGGTGTCCGGGGCGGCGATCGGGTTGACGTCGCGGTGCCGCCGCATCGCGGCCAGCACGAGCTCATCCTTGTTGGCCCACCGCCGATAGAGCACGGCCTCGCTCGTGCGGGCGCGCACGGCCACCGATTCCATGGTCAGCCGCGCGTATCCGGCTTCGACCAGTTCGTCCCATCCGGCGGCCAGCAACGCGGATTCCAGCTCCTCGCCGCGGCGGCGGCGGACGGTTTCAGGGGCCACCTGGCCCACAGTAGAAAGGTTTGTCTTTCTTAGCAAGTTTCCCTACCCTGGCGGACAGGAGTTCTTCGGAGCCAGGGGGTAGAAATTGTCCACGCCAGAATTTCCAGTCCTGATCGCCGGAGCGGGCCCGACCGGGCTCACGCTGGCCTGCGAACTCGCCCGGCGCGGCGTCGCGTTCCGGCTGATCGAAGCGTCGCCTGGCCTTCGCCCGGGCTCGCGCGGCAAGGGTCTGCAGCCGCGCAGCCTCGAGGTGTTCGACGACCTCGGCGTCATCGACCGCATCCTCGCCAACGGCAAGGCAGCGATGCCGATCCGCCTGACCAGCCCGGACGGCCAGACGAGCGGCGGCCCGACCTACGAGCAGCGGCTCGATGTTCCTTACCCCGCAACGGTCATCACGCCGCAATGGCGGGTCGAAGAAACCCTCGGCCTGCGGCTGGCCGAACTCGGCGGCACAGTCGAATTCGGCACCGCACTCGAAAGTTTCGACCAATCCGCCGACGCCGTGACGGCAGTGCTGCGCACCGGCGACCAGACCGAAACCGTCCGCGCGGAGTGGTTGATCGGCTGCGACGGCGGCCGCGGCGTCGTCCGCAAACAGGCCGGGATCGCGTTCGAAGGCGAGACGGACGAGCGGATCCGGATGATCGTCGCCGACCTGGCCGTCGACGGCCTCGACCGCGACGCCTGGCACATGTGGCGCTGCGACGAGGGTTTCGTCAGCCTCTGCCCGCTGCCGTCCACCGAGCTGTTCCAGTACCAAGCGCCCATCCTCGGCGAATCCGACCTCGACCTCGCCACCCTGCAAACGATCTTCGACCGGCGAAGCGGCCGCACCGACCTCCGCCTGCACAAACCGGAATGGACGTCCGTGTGGCGCTCCAACACCCGCCTGGCCGACCGATACCGCGAAGGCCGCGTCTTCCTCGCCGGCGACGCCGCGCACGTGCACTCCCCCGCCGGCGGCCAGGGCATGAACACCGGCATCCAGGACGCGCACAACCTGGGCTGGAAACTCGCCGCCGGGGTACCGGCACTGCTGGACACCTACGAGTCCGAACGCCGCCCGATCGCCATCGGCGTGCTGCAGCTGTCGACCGCACGGCTGGCCGAAGCCGCCAAACAGAAGAGCATCCCCATCCGCAGCGACCGGGACACGACCCAGCTCAACGTCAACTACCGCGGTTCCGTCCTGGCCCGCGACGACCGCGCCGATTCCGCCCAGCTCCGCGCAGGCGATCGCGCCCCCGACGCCCCCGGCCTCACCACCACGACCGGCAAATGCCGCCTCTTCGACCTCACCCGCGGCGGCCAATTCACCCTGCTGAACTTCGGCCCCCGCTTCGAGTCCGCCGTCCGCACCTTCCATGTCGTTCCCGAAGCCGCCGCCGAGGACGAGATCGCGGATTCCGCCGGCCACCTGGCCCGCGCATACTCCCCGACCGACCGCACCCTCGTCCTGCTCCGCCCCGACGGCTACGTCGGCCTGATCTCGGACGCGGGCGACTTCGCCGCTGTCACGGAGTACCTGCTCTAGCCTCTTCCCATGTCCGCCCCCGACGAACTGGCCGCGACGCTGTACGGCGCGGTCAGCCTGATCGCCCGCAGGCTGCGCCAGAGCCAGGTCACGGCCGAACTGTCCCTGCCGGAACGCTCCGCACTGGCCCGCCTGAACCGCGACGGCCCCGCCACCACCGCCGCGCTAGCCCGCGCCGAGCAAATCACCCCGCAAGCCATGAGCGCGACCATCAGCGGCCTGTCCACGCGAGGCTTCGTAACCCGGGCCCCAGACCCCGCCGACGGACGCCAGATGATCGTCTCGCTTACCCCCGAGGGCGTTGAGGTACTGCGCGCCCGCCGCGATGCCCGGATGCGCCAGTTCGCGGCTTCGCTCAGCACGAGCTTTTCGCCGCAGGAGCTGGCGGTGCTGAAGGAAGCGGCCCCGTTGCTGGAACGGTTGGGCCAGACGTTCTGACCCCTCGTCCGTCCACTGTGGAACCCGGATGCGCTTCGTCCGCTTCCTGGTATCCTGGCCGACGGACAGCAGACTCGATCAAGAGGATTCCTATCGTGGCAGGTGAAGACGACATCTCCGGGTGAGCCCGGGGCACGGGCCATCACGGCACCGGCCCCTCGCTGATCCCTGCGCGGCACAAGACCGCGCGTGGAGATTCCCCGTGCAGGTCAGGCGATCTACGTCACAAGACCCACGGGCTGCGAGGCATCCGATCACCGGCGAACGCGCCGATCGGATGAAGCCCAGGCACCAGCCGGGCGGCAGGTCGCGAACGGCCCTTCCCAGTCGTCCACACCACCACCAGCAGGACAAACACGCCCTGCCGATCCACCGCGAGGCCGCACCATGTCCGATCTTCGTATCGTCCTGTCCGGGATCTCCTTCTCCTGGCCCGACGACACCCTCGTCTTCGACCAGCTCTCCGCCACCTTCCCGGCGGGCCGCACCGGGCTCGTCGCGCCCAACGGGGCCGGGAAGTCCACTCTGCTGAAGCTCGTCGCCGGGCAGCTCAAGCCCGCGGCGGGCAGTGTCACCGTCGACGGGGTGCTCGGGTATCTCCCCCAGGACCTGCCGCTCACCGCGGACCGCACGGTCGCCGAGGTGCTCGGCATCGACGCGATCCTCAAGGCCATCACCGCCGTCGAGGAGGGCGACGCGGCCGAGGAGCACTTCACCGCCATCGGCGCGGACTGGGACATCGAGGACCGCACCCGCGCGCAGCTCGACCGGCTCGGGTTGGGCGACCTCACGCTCGACCGGCTGCTCGGCACGCTCAGCGGCGGCCAGGTCGTCTCCCTCGGGCTCGCCGCCCAGCTGTTGCGCGACCCGGACGTCCTGCTGCTCGACGAGCCGACCAACAACCTCGACCACACCGCGCGCCAGCAGCTTTACGACGTGCTTTCCGACTGGTCCGGCTGCTTGCTCGTGGTCAGCCACGACCGCGCGCTGCTCGACCGGATGGACCGGATCGCCGAGCTTGGCGCGGACGAAATCCGGTTCTACGGCGGCAATTTCACCGAATACGAGCAGACCGTGCAGGCCGAACGCGAGGTCGCGGAAAAGAATATCCGCAACGCCGAACAAGAGGTCAAACGCGAGAAGCGCGAAATGCAGCAAGCCAGGGAACGCGCGGACAAACGGGCGAGCAACGCGAAGCGCAATCTGTCCAGCGCTGGTCTGCCGAAGATCTTCGCGGGGACGATGAAGCGCAACGCGCAGGAGTCCGCGGCGAAGGCGGACGGCACGCACGCGGCGCGGGTCAGCGCGGCGAAGGCCAAGCTGGACCAGGCGGAACGGTCGTTGCGAGAGGATCAGAAGATCAGCCTGGAGCTGCCCAAAACGGCGGTACCGGCCGGGCGGACCTTGTTCGACGGCAAGCATCTTCGGGTGCGCGGGCTGTTCGCGGGCGAGGGTGCGGATCTGTCGATCCGGGGTCCCGAACGCATCGCGCTCACCGGGCCGAACGGCGTGGGCAAGTCGACGTTGCTGCGGCTCATGCACGGCACGCTCACGCCGGACGCGGGCGAGATCAGCCGGGCGGACGGGCGGATCGCGTATTTGTCGCAGCGGCTCGATTTGCTGGATCCGGAACGCACGGTCGCGGAGAATCTTGCCGGCGCAGCACCGGAAATGCTGCCCGCGGACCGGATGAATCTGCTGGCGCGCTTCCTGTTCCGCGGCGCGCGAGCGCACTTGCCGGTCGGAGTGCTGTCCGGCGGCGAACGGTTGCGCGCGACGCTCGCGTGCGTTCTCTTCGCCGAGCCTGCCCCGCAACTGCTGCTGCTCGACGAGCCGACGAACAACCTCGACCTGGTCAGCGCCGGCCAGCTGGAAAGCGCGCTCAACGCCTACCAGGGCGGGTTCGTGGTGGTCAGCCACGACGAGCGGTTCCTGGCCGAGATCGGCGTCGACCGCTGGCTGCGGCTGGAAAACGGGCAGCTGCGGGAAACGGCCGGGATCACGGAATGACCGCCCTGCGCGCGCACGAGATCGTGCGGGTGCTCGGGGAACGGCGCGTGCTCGACGGAGTGTCGGTCACCGCCGCCCCGGGTCGCCGGATCGGGGTGATCGGCGAGAACGGCACCGGGAAATCGACGCTGCTGCGGGTGCTCGCGGGGGTGGACCAGCCCGATCGGGGCGAGGTCGAAAGGCCGCCGGATCTTGGCTTCCTGCACCAGGAAATGCCGTTCGACCCAGGCGAGACAGTCGCCGACGTCCTCGATCAAGCCCTCGCCGCGGCCCGCGAAGTGCTGGCCGAGCTTGACCGAGTCGCGGCGCTGCTCGCCGAAGCGCCCGAAGATGCCGCGCTGCTGACCGAGTACGCCGAGTTGCTCGACCAGGCCCAGCAACACGAGGCGTGGGACGCGGACCGGCGCGCGGAGATCGTGCTCACCGGGCTGGGGCTCGAAGGGATCGACCGAGAGCGCACGCTCGGCTCCCTTTCCGGCGGCCAGCGCGGACGACTCGCCCTGACCGGGCTGCTGGTGCGCCGTCCGTCCGCGGTGCTGCTCGACGAACCGACCAACCACCTCGACGCCGAAGCCGCCGCGTTTCTCGAGGCCCAGCTGCGCGAATTGCCCGGAACGGTCGTGTTCGCGAGCCACGACCGGGCGTTTCTCGACGCGGTGTGCACCGACATCCTCGACCTCGACCCGGCCCCGGACGGCCCGGTGCGCCACGGCGGCACCTACACCGACTACCTCGGCTGGAAGCGGGCCGAACGCGAGCGTTGGGAACGGCAGTACGTCGAGGAGCAGGAAGAACTGGAGGAACTGCGCGACGCGCTCGGCGTCACCGCGCATCGGGTCGCGCCGGGCCGCCTCGCGCCGGACAACGAGAAAATGGGTCTCGGCCGCCGGTCCGGGCGCGTGCAGAACCAGATCTCCCGGCGAACCCGGGCCACCACGCGACGGCTGGACGAGCGGGAACGCGCCCAGCTTCCCGCGCCACCGCCGCCGCTCCGGTTCCGTCCGCACGCGCTGGCGGCCGAGAATCCGCGAGAAACCCTTGCGACGCTGGATAATGTGCACCTGCCAGCCCGGCTGTCCGTAGACCGGCTGGAGATCCAGGCGGACACCCGGCTGCTGGTCACGGGCCCGAACGGCGCGGGAAAGTCAACGCTGCTCCTGCTCCTGTCCGGAGATCTCACCGCGGAAGGCGTAACCCGGCAGCCCGACCTCAGCACCGGATTCCTCAGTCAAGACACCACTTTCGCCCGCCCGCAACGCACCGCCCGCGCCACCTACCTCGCCGCACTGGGTCCGGAACGCGTCGCAACCGTCCCGCTGAACTCATTGGGGCTGCTGACAAATCGCGAAGCTTCCCGACCGGTCGGCGAGTTGTCCGTCGGGCAGCGCCGCCGTCTCGCGCTCGCGCTCCTCATCGCCGACCCGCCGCACCTGCTCCTGCTCGATGAACCCACCAACCACCTCTCCCCCACGCTGTGCGACGAACTGGAGGACGCCCTCGGCACCAGCCCGGGCGCGATCGTCGCCGCCACGCACGACCGGCGGCTGCGCGAAAACTGGAGCGGGCAAGTCCTCCATATCGGACCCGACCACCGCGCTAGGCCGTTAGAGTGATCCGCGCCGGGCGGATGTCCAGTGGAAGGCCCGGGCGACGACCACTCCGCGGAACATCCGCCGCGAAGGGAACGAATGATGCACGAAACCTTGCGCCGCCACGTCGACTCCGGATTCATCCCGGGCGCGGTAGCCCTCGTCGCCCGCGGCGACGACGTCCAGGTGACCGCGCTGGGCTCTCTCGACGTCGAAGGCACCGCGCCGATGGCCCGCGACTCCATCTTCCGGATCGCCTCCATCACCAAGCCGATCATCGCGGCTGCCGTGCTGATGCTGGTCGAGGACGGCCGGTTCGACCTCGACACCCCCGTCGCGGAATGGCTGCCCGAACTGGCCGATCCGCTGGTCGTGCGGACGCCGCAAAGCCCGGTCGACGACGTCGTGCCCGCCGAAAGGCCGATCACCGTCCGCGACCTGCTGACCTCCCGCGCCGGCTACGGCTTCCCGTCGGACTTCTCCCTGCCGCAGGTCCAGGAGCTGTTCACGGTCCAGACCGACGGCCGCGAGGTCCGGCTGCGCCCGGAGCCCGACGAGTGGCTCGCCCGGCTGGCGCGCATCCCGCTGCTGCACCAGCCCGGCGAGGCGTGGCTGTACGACACCTGCTCTGACCTGCAAGGCATCCTGATCGCCCGCGCGTCCGGCCAGTCGCTGCCGGACTTCCTCGCCGAGCGGGTGTTCGAGCCGCTCGGCATGGCCGACACCGCGTTCGAGGTCCCCGAGGCCAAACGACACCGGTTCGCGAGCTACTACCGCGAAGGCGAGAACGGCCTGGAGCTGGCCGACGCCCCGGACGGCCAGTGGCGCGAGGTGCCGCTGTTCCCCGCCGGATCCGGCGGGCTCGCGGGCACCGTCGACGATTGGCACCGCTTTGCCCGAATGCTCCTTTCCGACGGCGAAGGATTGCTGTCGAAGGAATCCGTGAGGCAGATGACGACCAACCACCTCACCGCGGAGCAGATCGCGGCCAACCCGGTCTTCCTCGAAGGCCAGGGCTGGGGGTTCGGCGGAGCGGTCGACGTCGAGCCGACGCAGCCATGGCAGGTCCCGGGACGCTACGGCTGGGTCGGCGGCACCGGCACCAGCGCGTACCTGACGCCTTCGACCGGTTCGGTGGCGATTCTTCTCACCCAGCGCGCGGTGGACGGACCCGGTGGCATACCGCACATGCAGGACTTTTGGCGCGAGGCGGCCGCGCCGCGGTGATCCGCCGCGGGTCGCGCACTGTACTGTGGCCCGCGGGCACGAGGCAACGACGAGGGGTCAGACGTGGGCATCTTCGACAAGATCCGCGGCGAGTTCATCGACATCATCGAGTGGACCGACGACAGCCGGGACACCATCGTGTGGCGCTTCCCGCGCTACGACAACGAGATCAAGATGGGCGCCAAGCTCACCGTCCGCGAATCGCAGGCCGCGGTGTTCGTGAACGAGGGCCAGGTCGCCGACGCCTACCCGCCGGGCATGTACACGCTGCAGACGCAGAACATGCCGATCATGTCCACCCTCAAGGGCTGGAAGTACGGCTTCAACTCGCCGTTCAAGGCCGAGGTGTACTTCGTCAACACCCGGCAGTTCACCGACCTCAAATGGGGCACGCAGAACCCGGTCATCCTGCGCGACCCCGAGTTCGGCATGGTCCGGCTGCGCGCGTTCGGCGGGTACGCGATCCGGGTCGTCGAGCCGGTCGCGCTGCTGAAGGAACTGGCCGGCACCGACCCGCAGTTCCGCACCGAAGAGGTGTCGGACTACCTGCGCAGCATGGTCATCAGCAAGCTCGGGCCCGCGATCGCGGCCGCCCAGGTGCCGATGCTCGACCTGGTCACCCAGCAGGACCAGATCGCGGGCAAGATCGCAGTCGCGCTGAACCTCGAACTGCGCGAGGTCGGCATCGAGATCTCGAAGTTCATGATCGAGAACATCTCGGTGCCGCCCGAGGTCGAGGCCGCGATGGACAAGCGGACCCAGATGGGCGTGGTCGGCGACCTCGACCAGTACACGAAGTTCCAGTCCGCGAACGCGATCGAGGCGGCGGCGAACAACCAGGGCGGCGCGGGCGAGGGCCTGGGCATCGGCCTCGGCATGGCGCTCGGCCAGCGCGCGGCCGGACCGCAGCAGCAGCCCGCCCCGCAGCAGTACCAGCAGCAGGCTCCCCAGCAATACCAGCAGGCCCCGCAGCAGCCGCAGTACCAGCAGCAGGCTCCGCCGCAGATGCCGCCGCCGCTGCCGCAGAGCGAGCAGTGGTTCATCGGCGCGAACGGCCAGCAGCTCGGCCCGTTCGACCGCGCGGGCCTCGGCCAGCAGATCTCGGCGGGCACGCTCGCCAAGGACACCCTGGTGTGGAAGGCGGGCATGGCCCAGTGGACCGCGGCCGCGCAGGTGCCGGAGGTGTCGGCGCTGTTCGGCGCGACCCCGCCGCCGCTGCCGCCGTCCTGAGCCGCATCAACCTTCTGGGGGACCCATGACTGAACCGCGCTTCCCGCAGGAAGGCGTGGCCAACACGACCTATCCGTGCGGAGGCTGCGGCGCGCGGCTGGAGTTCGCGCCGGGCACGACGGCCATGCAGTGCCCGTACTGCGGATTCCGGCAGGAGATCGCGGCCGGCGAGCGGGAGATCCGCGAGATCCCGTTCGCCGAGCTGGCGAACCTGGCGCGCAAGCCGGTGGGGTCGATCGGCAAGTACGTCTTCGTGTGCCAGCGGTGCGCGGCCAGGACGGAAACGAACGAGACCGCCAGCATGTGCCAGTTCTGCGGCGCGCCGCTGGTCATCGAGCCAGGAGCGTCCGGCCAGCTGGTCCCGGAGGGTGTGCTGCCGTTCGCGTTCGACCGTCCCGCGGTCAGCACGCACCTGAAGAAGTGGACGTCTTCGCGCTGGTTCGCACCGACCGCGTTGAAGAAGGTCACCACCGCCGAGTCCACGAAGAGCACCTACATCCCGCATTGGACGTACGACTCGCAGACCGTGTCGGTCTACACCGGCGCGCGCGGCGAGTACTACTACGTCACCGAGAGCTACTACGAGAACGGCGAGCGCAAGACGCGCCAAGTGCGCCATACCCGCTGGTACCCGGCGCGCGGGCAGGTCGCGCGGAACTTCGACGACGTCCTGGTCCCGGCGAGCACCCAGCTGCCGCTGCCGGAGCTGGACAAGCTCGCGCCGTGGCCGCTGCTCGACTCCGCGCCGTACCAGCCACAGTTCCTCTCCGGGCACTTCGCGCTGCGGTACGACGTGGAACCGGAGAACGGCTTCGAAGAGGCGAAAAACCGGATGGCCCCGGTCATCGCCGACGACTGCAAATACGACATCGGCGGCGACACCCAGCAGCTGAATTCGGTCGACACGCGGCACAACAACGTGACCTTCAAGCTGATGCTGCTCCCGGTGTGGGTCGCGACCTATGTGTACGCCGGGAAGAACTGGCAGATCCTCGTCAACGGCCGCACCGGCGAGATCCACGGCCAGCGTCCGTGGAGCAAGGTCAAGATCGCCATCGCGGTGGTCATCGCGCTGATCGTGATCGCGGCGATCGTCTACCTCGTCGCGACGAAGGGCCACAGCACCGGCACGACGCACCATTCCGTTACGCACCACTGAGTTTTCGAAGGAAGTGATGTGCCGTGCTGATGGGCATGGTTCTCGGCGACCGCTTCTCCCGCGTTTCGCGGGAGCACGCGGGTACGCCGCTGTCTTGACCGGCGGGAATCCTCGCCTGCTCTCCGCGAAGCGTCGACGGCTTACTAGCCCTTCGACCCTTCCCGGGAGCATCCATGTCCACCGTCCAGTGGACCGAAAACGGAACAATCCACACTGCCCGCTGGCATTCCGGAAACGGAACTCCGCCGCCGGGCCGCATTGTCGTCGTCGATGACCGGCTGACCGCTGCGGCGGCACTGCGTTTCGCTCGCGCTGGCACCGGAATGCTCTGGCGCGGCGACTTTCCCCACGCACGACAGCTGGTGCGCGCCATGGACCGCCGGCTTCCGCAGCGCTCGGGTTCTTTCGCCGAGGTGCGTTCAGCGCGCTCGGAACGCGCGACGCTGCTAGGAAAAGTCCTGGTCTCAGTAGAGATCGACCATTCGCTGCACCTCCGCCGAGCCCCCGACATCCGAGCCGCCTGCGAGCACGCGTTCGGCGGTTTACCCGGCACGTTGATCTCGTTGCGTGAGCTGCTCGGCGCCCTGAGCGCTTATCAATGGCATCAGAAAGGCATACACATCAAGGCTTTGAACGCTCGGCTGTATCCCGCGTACAGCGTGTTCGCTCCGACACGCAGCGAGTACCTCGATCTCGTCGCGCGGGAACCGTTGCCGGGCAAGGGTTCCCCGACCGCCTTCGATCTCGGCACCGGCACCGGAGTGCTCGCCGCCATCCTCGCCCGGCGCGGTGCCGCCGAAGTGGTGGCGACCGACCTGAACCCGCGCGCCGTGCGTTGCGCCCGCGACAACCTGCGACGACTCGGCCTGTCCGACCGGGTCCGCGTCGTCGAAGCCGATCTCTGGCCCTCGCGGCAGCGTGCCGATCTGGTCGTCTGCAATCCGCCCTGGCTGCCCGGAAACCCGACTTCGGCATTGGAACTCGGAATCTACGACGCCTCGTCCGCCATGCTGAACCGCTTCCTCGACGGACTCCCGGATCATCTGATGCCGCACGGCGAAGGCTGGCTGATCCTGTCGGACCTCGCCGAACACCTCGGCCTGCGGACCCGGGCCGAATTGCTCGACCGGATCTCCGCGGCCGGTCTCACAGTCGCGGGACGGCGAGAAACCACGCCACGGCACCGAAGCGCCACGGACAGTGCCGATCCCTTGCACGCGCAGCGTGCCCGGGAGCGGACAATGCTGTGGCGGCTAACCATGTCCAGAGCGTGACCCGGCGTTTCCACACTGGACTACACCAATCGAATATCCTCGCCGAAGACACGGGGAGGGACGATGCCCGGACCGGGTTTTGCCGTACCACGCCGGGACTTCGTGCGGACACTGCTGCATCGCGGCAGCCCGCCGGAGCGGCCGGACGCCGGCGAGGACCTCGCCGCGGTCGGTGACGCGACGCTGGCCCGCGCCGCGCGGTACTGGGTCGTCGTTCCGGTCGCCTACCGGATCGCCGCGTTCGTGAAGGTGTTCATCGGGTTCGCCGCGGCCAACGGCAGCACCGGGCTGGTTCCGGTGCTGCCCGCGGCCGCGCTGGGCGTCGCCGCGAACGCCGCGTTCCTGTGGTGGCTGCTGCGTTCCGGCGGGCTGCCCGCGCGGCGGACGCGGCGGGTGCTCACCATGGACCTCGGCGCCGGGCTCCTGCTGAACCTGCTGATCGCGGTGCTCGCGCCGGACTCGGTGCAGCCGTTCGCGATCGACGTCACCTGGACGTGGCTGGTCGGCTCGGTGGCGATGTGGGCTGGGACCTCCGGGCTGCCCGCCGCGTTGCTGCTGCTCGCCGCGGCCGTCCCGGTGCGCGTCCTGCTGACCCTGGCGGGCGGGCTGCGGCTGGACGACCATCTCGCGATCAACCGGTCGATCGGCTGTCTCGTCGCGCTGGCCGTGTCGATCGTGGTGGCGTGCGGGATCCTGGTGCTGCTGGGAGTCGGCACTCGGTTCGCGCTCGACATCGGCCTGCGCCGCGGTCAGGAAGCCGAACGCAAGCGCACGCAGCGGTTGCTGCACGACAGCGTGCTCCAGACGCTGGAAGCGCTCGCGATCGCCCCGTCCGACGACGCCGACCACGCCGCCGAACGGCTCGCCCAGCTGCGCTCGGTCGCGCATGCCGAGGCGGCCGAACTCCGCCGGAGCATCACCGAACCGATCGAACCGCGCACGAGACGCGGCTTCGTGGTCGAACTGGCCGACGTCGCCGCCGACATGGCCCGCGAGGGTCTGCGCACTCAGCTCGTGGCCGCCGATTTCGCTGACGACGACCGTCTTTCCGCCGATCGCCGCACCGCGATGTGCGAGGCAGTACGAGAAGCGTTGCGAAACACGGTCAAGCACGCCGGAACCAGTCGCGTCGTGCTCCGGGTGGAAGAACGCGACGGCGGGACCGCGGTGGTCGCCCGAGACCAGGGCCGCGGCTTCGACGTCCGCGAACGCGGCCCGGGATTCGGCATCCGGCAGTCCATCGAAGCACGCCTGGCGGAGGTCGGAGGCACCGGACAGGTGGAATCGACGCCGGGGCACGGGACCCGGGTCACGCTGTGGGTGCCGCACTGACCGGAAGCCTTTCCCGATGACCGGAACGAGATCGGTTCCGCGCTGCCCGGCCACGACGTTTTGGGGAAAAACCGGATCGGGACGCGCATTATTCAATCCCTCTTTCGCGCACTTGCGTAACCATTTGATAACAAACAACCTCGATTCCATGCACCCCGTTCGTAGGTTCACATTCCGTCTTCCCGAGGCCGATAATGGAGGGTCTTGCACCTTCAGGCCCAGCAGCGGGAGCGCTTGCATGGACACGCCGGACGAGGCACGCACGAATCGGACCGAGCGGAATCGCCGGATGCTCGAATCCTGGCGGGCAGGCGCGTCGATCACCGAGATCGCCAGGGAACACGGCCTGTCGCTGAGCTGGACCGGACGCCTGCTGCGCCAGGAAGGCGCCGTCCTGCCGGAAATCCGCCAGGGCGTGCGCCGGGAACTCGACGTGCCGCGAATAGTCCACGAGTACCAAGCCGGATCTACTATTCAGAGCATCGCGGACACGCATCAGGCGTCCTACGGAACTATCCGTCGCTTGCTGCTCCGGGAAAAAGTCACCATACGCCCACACGGCGGTCAGAATGCTCTCGTTCGGCGCATGCCTGGTGACACCCAGCGTCACTGAGCCCGAATGTGGTGGGTGACTCGGACCTCTTTTCGTTCCTTTTGCCGCCCGGAACAGGTAGGGAGGAATAATCGGGGGTGTGGAATGACTGAAGCGCGGCCAGGAGCGGCAGTGGCATCCGGCAGACCAGTGCGGGCGCCGGTCCAGCTTCCGCCCGCGCCGCCCGTGCTCCTCGGCCGCACCGCCGAACTGGCCCGGCTGGACGAAATCCGGCTCCGGTCCGACCCCGCCCCGTCGGTCGTCGTGCTCACCGGCGTCGGCGGAATCGGCAAAACAGCCCTCGCCCTGCACTGGCTGCACACCCATCGCACTCGTTTCCCCGACGGCATCCTGTGCACGAGATTTTCCGCCGGAGGAAACGAAACCGCGGAATCCACCAGCGGCGCCTTGCACGGATTCCTGACCGCGCTGGGAGTTCCGGCCGACGACATCCCCGCTTCGCTCGCCCAGCGGGCCGCCGAATTCCGCGCGGTGACCGCAGATCGACGCTTCGCCGTGCTGCTCGACGACGTCGTGCACAGCGCCGACGCCCGCGCCGTGCTGCCGTCCAGCGCGAACGCGGTCGTGCTCGTCACCAGCCGGTCCCAGCTGACCAGCCTCGCGCTGGACGGCGCGGAAATCCTTCCGCTCAGCCCGCTTCCGGACCAGCCTGCCCGCGAGGTGCTGGCTCGCGCCGGGCAACGGCACCTCAGCCACGAGGACGCACAAGACCTGCTGGCCGCTTGCGCCGGCCTCCCGCTGGCGCTCGCCATCACCGGAGCGAGGCTGCGCGCCCGCCCAAGACGCCAGCCGCACCAGGAAGCCCGCCGCGGGCGCACCCGGCGGTTCGGCGATTTCACCGATATCGCAACGGTTTTCGACGACTCGTACGCCGCCCTCGACGACTCGGCGGCCCGGCTCTACCGAACCTGCGGCATCCTGCCCGGCCCGCATCACGCCGTCGACGCGCTCGCCGACACGCTCCAGAGTTCGCCCGCCCATCTGGACGACGCCGTCGACGAACTGATCGAAGCCAACCTCCTCCACGAACTGGAGGACGAAACCGTGGCACAGCATGACGTCGTCCGCCACGACGCCCGCGTGCGCGCGGAACACCAGGACGCCGAGGCCGACCGGGATTATCTCGTGCACCGCTACATCCGCTGGTACCGCGACCAGACTGTCACCGCGAGCGCGCTCATCCACCCGTTCCGCCCGACGTTCGCGTCCGAAACCGTTGCGGCGACCGGGTCTTTCACCGACCGGGACCACGCGGTGAGCTGGTGGCGACGAGACCGTTCGGTCATCAACGCGGTCGCGAACGCCGCCTCGGCCCACGGCTGGGACGAGGAGCTGTGGCAGCTCGCCGAGGCGTCCTGGGGATTCTTCTTGCACCACAGGGATTACGAAGCGTTCCTCGAGCTGTGCACAGCCGGGATCGAGGCGGCCCGGCGGTGCGAGCAGCCGTTGGCCGAAGCCCGGTTGCACAATCAAGCTGGATTCGTCTGCGACCAGCTCGGCCGTTACGCCGCAGCCGCCGCGCACAACGCCGTGAGCCTTGAAATCGGCGAACGAGAGCAGCACGGCCCGACCCAGGCCTCCGCGCTGGCCCGGCTCGCCAGGAACGCCCGGAGACAGCAAGAGTGGGAAGCAGCGCTTGAACTGTACGAGCGCAGCGCCCGGAAGCACGCCGAGATCGGACTTCCACGCGGGGTCGGCATGGCTCGTTACCGCCGCGGCGAAGTGCTGATCAAGCTGGGTCGCGACGACGAAGCACTCAGCGAACTGACCGAAGCTACCGCCATCCTCGACGAAGAAGGCGACGCCGCCCAGTTCGCGCGTGCGGTCGTCCCGCTCGCCGCGATCCACGCCCGGCGGGGCGACTACCGCCGGGCGCGCACCGAACTCCTCCAGGCACTCGAAGGCGTCGAACGCCTCCAGTCACCGCATTTCCAGGCCGAGATCCTCACCGCGCTCGCCGGTCTCGAACGCGGCGAGGGCGACGAGACAAGCGCCCAGCGCCATCTCGACGAGGCCCGACGCCTCGGCGGGGACTCCTTCGAGCCGCCGCACTGACCACGCGGCCCCGCCCGGCCAGCAGACCGCCGCGGCGATCGCACCCGGCCATTCCGCTCTCAGCTCGTCGGCCTCGCACCTCGTCGCGGTGCCGGCCCGGACCCGGACCACGACGTCCGCGCCGGCTGCCTGTCGAGGTCCGGCCCGATCCACGTCGACGACCAGCACCGGCATCGCGCGGCGTCCGGGCAACGCGATCCGGACGCGCGCGACGCCAGGGGTCACGCGTCCCACCCCGGCAGCGGCCGGGGCACCGCGGGCAACGGCGGATACGCCAGCGTGTCCGGTTCGGACAACTCCAGCAGCCGGTACATCGCCGACCGCAAAATCCCCGCCGAGCAGTCGATCCTCGTGCTGGCGACCGGCAGCACCTCCGCCGTTAGCCTCGGTGCGGCGGCGATCGCGGCTTCCTCCTGGGGCTCGAGCGGCTGGTCCAGATCCAGCGGTTTCGCGTGCGCCCGCACGACGTCCGCGACGCTCCCGGCCTGTGGCCGCCCGTCCGGCAGCGACGCGAGGGTCACCGGCCGTCCGGTCGCCGCCGCGTAGCCCGTGGTCGAACCGTGATCCCCGATCACCCAGTCAGCCGCGATCATCGTGGCCTGCCATCCCTGCTCAGGCGGGATCACCCGCAGACCCCGGCATCCTTCGAGCCAGGCAGTGACCTGACGGCGCCCGTGCACTGCCCAGACGTTCGGATGCAGCACCGCCGCCACCGCGTAGCGGTCGTCCGGCAGCGCGTTCACGATCGCTTCGTACATCTTCGGGACACGGCCGAACGCCGAGTCAGTGAACCAGGTCGAACTCAGCACCACCAGCCGCCGCGAGCCGACCTTCAGCGCCAGCCGGTATCGCTCCCGCTGCCCGGCCGCCGCCCGCATCCCGTCAAGACAGATATCGCCGGCCACGACGGCCGCGGGTACCGCCTCCGGGCACCGCTCGCGCAGCACTTCGACCTCCGCCTCCGTTCCGAGCGCCAGCACTGACGGGAGCACTCGCCCGCGAAACGTGAGCAGATCTCGGTCCAACGCAGTCGTCTCGATCGTCGCCCCGCCTGCCTTCCGGCTGAACCGACGCCCGGGGACCTGCCCGACCCCGTGCCCGATCAGCATCAGCGGCCCGCGCACCTGGTCGAGGTGGCGGTGGCTGGCCGCCAGCACCAGATCGAACCGGTGCGCCACCGCCTGCTCCCAAGGCAGCACCAGCCCGTGCTGCGCCCGCACGTACTCCTCGACCCCGGCCCACCGGTCGGTGCTGTGCGGCACCGTGAACATCACCTGCACCCGCAGATCCCGTTCGAGCAGCGAGATCAGTTCGACCAGTCGCGTCCCCGCCGTCACGGTCGGAACGACCGCCAGCACCGCGCGGCAATCCGGCCGCGTCACCCGCGACGCGGCGTCGAGACCGATCGGACCGCGAACCCACACGTCGTGCGCCATCTTCATCCCCTCCGTCCAGAACCAAGCCGACGAGCCGAGGCTGCGGCGCGGTTCTGACCGGACGCTTCCCGCCGCTGGACACAAAGGGGACCGATTCCGGACAAGACAATTCCCGGGATGATCGTTATCCCGAACCGGTCGCCGACGCACCGGATCAATGCGAAACTGGACAATCGACGAGGGAGGACGTCGAATGGACTTCGCCTACGGAATTCTCGGGCAGACTGCGGTGCGGATGCACGGGAAGATGAATGAGCAGTGGGGCCAGCGGCAGACTCGGAATATTCTCGGCGTCCTGCTCACCCGGCCGGGCCAGCGCTTTTCCCAGGACGCCCTCATCTCCTGGCTCTGGGACGACGATCTGCCCGGAAACCCGCAGCACGCCCTGCACAAGGCGGTCTACCGGCTGCGTGAAGCCCTCGCCGAGGCGGACTCGCCCGTCTCGATCCCCCGGTCCGGCGACGGCTATCTGGTTGATCTCGACGAGAAACTCGTGGACGTCGCCGCTTTTCGGAAGAGAATTCGGAAAGCGCATGACGCGGCCCGTTCCGGCGATCATGAAGCGGCGTACGAATCAGCGGAGTCCGCGCTTTCGTTGTGGCGCGACGAACCGCTGGCGGGTCTCCGCACCGAACGCGCGGGCAATTGGCGCGAGGACAAAGTCAAATCCATGTTGCTTCCCGCACGAGAAATCCTGACGAGCCAATTGCTCGCGCTCGGCCGTCCCGACGAAGCCGCGGGCTGGATGCAGGAGCTGGCCCCCGAACACGCCTGCCGGCTGGCTTTCGTCAAGCTCCAGATCCAGATCTACTACGCGCTCGGGCAGTCCGAGCAGGCCCAGGCCCATTTCCTCGACGCCAACCGCCGGTTCCACGACGCCGCCGACGACACCGCCAAGGCCGTGTTGCGCGCCTTCCACGACGAGCTCCGGGGCCGTTACGAGAACCCGCCGCCCGCCGCCCCGGTGCGCCGAGCCGCGCCGCCGTCCCATCCGTTTCCCCGCGATCTCCGCGGGTTCATCAGCCGCGCCGACGCGCTGGAAACGCTGGACCAATGGCTCCGGCCCGGCTCGCCGACGCGCTCGCCCGCGGTCGTGCTCAGCGGTCCGCCCGGCATCGGGAAGACGAGCCTCGCGGTGCACTGGGCGCACCGGGCCGCGGACCGGTTCCCGGACGGCGCGATCTACCTCGACCTGCACGGCTTCGGCCCCGCGCCGCGGCTCGAACCGTCCGACATCGTCGACCAGCTTCTCCAGGAACTCGGCTATCCCGTCGACCACGTCGTGGACGCGACAGCCCGCGCCGCGGTCCTGCGCCAGCAATTGGCCGACCGGTCCGTATTGGTGATCCTCGACGACGCGGAGAACTCCGAACAC
This sequence comes from Amycolatopsis albidoflavus, assembly GCF_039525725.1. Taxonomy (NCBI): domain Bacteria; kingdom Bacillati; phylum Actinomycetota; class Actinomycetes; order Pseudonocardiales; family Pseudonocardiaceae; genus Amycolatopsis; species Amycolatopsis albidoflavus. Next base: position 594,533 of record NZ_BAAAHV010000009.1, on the reverse strand, counting down.
GTCGACCGGCTGCTGAACGTGCTGTCCGAATGCGCGGTGATCGTCACCTCGCGCCGCCGGCTCGGCGCGCTGACCCGGCGGCACGAACTCGCCGCACTCGGCCTCGACCGCCTCGACGACCACGATTCGCTGGAGCTGTTCGCCCAGCGTCTGCGCGGCCGCGGCGAACGAGAACCCGACGCGGCCCGCCGAATCGCCCACCTCTGCGACGGCCTGCCCCTCGCCTTGACCCTGATCGCCGAGAGCGCCGCGCGCCGTCCGGGCCTGAGTCTCAGCACCATGCTCGAGCAACTGCGAGACCCCGAAATGCTCCTGAGCATCGGCGACGACGGGGACGACCAAAGCCTGCGCGCCGCCTTTTCCTCGTCGTATCACATGCTCGAACCGCCAAGCCAGGCCGTTTTCCGGCTGTTCGGCCACCACCCCGGCGCGGAAATCCACGTCGACACCCTGCTGTCCGCGGCCGGACGCCCCGCCGCGGAGACTCGGCGGGCACTGGAAACCCTGGTCGCACTGCACTTGATCGACCAGCCCGGCGACACGGATCGCTACCGGATCCTCTCTATCTTCCACCGCTACGCGCAGACGCTGAGCACTCAGCACTACGACCCGCAACCGTTGCGGCGCTTGCTGTCCCACTACTGCAGCACGGCGGACAACGCGCACCGGATGGCGCACCCGCACCGCGACCGCCCGCCGCGGCTCGACCCGGCACCGGACATCCGCCCGACACAGTTCGAGACGTCGGCCGCCGCCCACCGCTGGTTCCTGCGCGAACGCACCAACCTCACCGCGCTAGCCGCGCTCGCCGAGCAACACCAGCTCTTCGACTACGCGTGCACGCTTCCGCATCTCATGCACGACACCTTCGTCATCTACGGCTTCTACGACGACGTGACCGCCGGGCTGGCCATCGCGGCCCGGGCCGCGCGAGCGAACAAGGACTCTCACGCGGAAGGGTCGACGCTCAACGATCTGGGGGAGCTGCACCTCACGCTCAGCAACCACAAAGCGGCCGAGGACGCGCTCTCCCGGGCGCTGGAACTGGCCATCGACGACGAATCGCCCGTGGCGAAACTGACCATCAACGTCAATCTCGCTCGGCTCCACCGGCTGACCGGCCGTCACCGGGAAGCGATCGCCCTCTTCCGCAGCTGCATCACGCACGCGCAACGCAACGGCGATCCAGTCCGCGAGGCGAAGGCGGAGCAGTACCTCGGCGAGACCCTCGCCGAACTCGACCAGTACGAAAAGGCACTCCCGCACTACCACCGCGCCCTGCACCTGCGAGGTCTCACCGGCGACGCCTCCGGGCAGGCGGCCACCTACATCACGCTGGCCGAACTCCATCTCGGCCAGGAGGAATTCGCGGTCGCCCACCGGCATTGCCAGCTGGCCCAAGCCCAGATCGCCGGCGACCTCACCGCCGGGATGCGGCTGCGCACCGTACAGGCGCGGCTCGCCGCGGCCGAACGGAACGACCGAGCCGCGCTGCGCTTGTCGCAGGAAGCGGTCGAACTAGCCGGGCGGGCGCACAACGCGACCGGCCAGGCTCGGGCGCTTGAGGCGTTCGCCGAGATTCTCTACGCACGAGGAAATCGCGAGGACTCTGTCGACGCCTGGACTCGCGCCGCCGCCTTCTACCGGGGCCGCGGCCGGGACGCCAAGGCCGACCGCGTCGAGGAGCGGCTGGCCGAGGCCCGGGATCCGCACACGATTCCGCAGGCCAGGGACGGTGAGAGCGACGAGGAAAACACCGTGGCCATGCCTGCTCCGCGACGATCCGTAATCCGCCATCGCTAAAACGGCGGGGGCGCCGAAACGGTTCACTCCGCGGTAGGGCAAACTCATCCATCCGAGGACGTCTGCATTTGCCGACACACTTTGGGTAACCCCTGAAGCTCGTTCGCAGAGTAGCCCGGACGGCCTGGGCACAGCGATATCCATGTTGTGGTGAAATAAATTCATAAATTGCACGAGGAGCGCTAGTTGACCGCCATCGCGTCAGCTCTTATTAGCATCTTGCCAGTGTCGATCATGGCGCTGCACGCCATCAGCGATTGGTGGCGTTGTTGAATAGTCGTTAATACGGGGCTGGCGTTGCGATTAATCTGATTTCCGCAGTCGCAACGCCAGCGCCGGACAAGCCGCAGCCGCCCGTCGTGCCTCGGCCAGCAGCGACGCGGGCACCGCTCCCCCGCGAATGATCGGGTAGCCCCATTCGTCCACAGTGATCAGTTCCGGCAGGACGTCCGCGCACAAACCGTGTGCGCGGCAGGCGATCGGGTCGACCGTCAGGCGGTTCATGCCGCACCTGCCGTGATTCGGCACGAGCCCGCGGCCAGGTGGGCTTGGGCGTCAGAGGCGAAGACTCGCAGAGCGCTCGCGGCAAGGCGGACCGCTCCGTCCGGATGAGCGCACGCGCCTCGTCCGCTGAGCAGCGGGAGGCGGCGGGCCAGGCGGCCGGTCGCGTCCCGGCCGACCAGCAGGTCGGTGAAATCCGCGGCGACAGCGGGGAGTCCGAACATGCACGGACCGCATTGTCGGGCTGATTCGGCGGCCAATCTCAGGAGAATATTCCTCGTCAGCTCCAGGCCGCAGTTTGGTTCCGGGAGCAAGTGCAGGGAGGACAAGCCCGGCTCGCGGCCGAGCGGCACCGGGTCGGCGAGGGAGCGCGGCATCCAGGTACCGCCGTAGCCGCCGATCAGGACTGCTTGTGCGGTAACGGATCCGCCGGCGCGGGCGAGGATCGCGGAAACGGGTGTGTCTGCCGGGACCTCCAGGACACCGGGACGGGCGACGGCTCCGGTGACGGTGACCAGGTCAGTGTGGACAGAACGATAACGGTCCGCGCCGATTCTGGCGACCATCGCGAAGCGGGCCAAGGTTTCGACATTCTGCACGAGCGTCGGGCGGCCACGCAGGCCGCGTTCGGTCGGGCGTGGGAATTTGCCGGTCGGGCGGGCGTCGCCGGTGCCCAGGAAATGCACCAGCGCGGTTTCTTCGCTGGCAACGTATCGAGGCGGTACTGCGACCAGCTTCACCGGCACGGCATCGCGACGTTCGGCCAAAGCGGCCAGGACGCTCCGGTTCTCTTCGTGCAGACAGAGAAAAGCCTCGGTCGCGCCGACTGCGCGAGCGGCGACCTGAATGCCGTCCAGCACTAGGTGTGGCGCGAGTTCAAGCAGGGCACGGTCCTTGCTGCTGAACGGATCGCTCTCGCAGCCGTTGGCGACCACAATGGACCGTCCAGGTGCGACGGAGCGCAGTTTCGCCGCGGCGGGGAAGCCCGCGCCGCCTCGGCCGCGGATGCCGGCGGCGTCGATTTCGTGGATCAGCGCGTCGCGATCCAGGGCAGGGAGTCCACCGTGGACAGACACATGGGCGGCAAGGTTGTTCCGGTGCAAGGGAAGCACGTTCACCTCCGAAGTGGAGAGAGGCGACGAGCCTCGGTGTCGGGACTGGTACTGCCGAACCGCACGCTCGCGGCGGCCAGTACGGCGAGCAGGCACGCGATGTCAAGAGCAATGAGCAGCGGACGTGCGCTGTCGGACGCCACGAGACCGATGCTGTGCACGAACGCGACCGGCCAGCACAGGTAAGCCAGCCAGTGCACCGCACGCCACAACCGCGGCGGGATACGGGTCCTCAGTAGACTCGTGACGACGATGGCGAGCAGCAAGTCCACCGCTACCGCACCGAACCCGATCCCGATCGGTGCATAACCCGAAACGAACGGAACGACGACGGCGAGCCAGCTGAGGTCCACGTAGCCGTCGACGACCGCGAAGACGATGTGTGCGGCCAAAAACACGAGACTGGCCAGGGCGAGGTTCCGATGCAGGTCCGCGAGCGCGAAGCGGGGCCACCGCCGCGTCGCGAACCTTCCCGAATTCAGGAGGCCGAGAACCACGACGGCCGTCGAGAACACCAGCGAGACAATTCCGGTGCCACGGCTGAAATACCAGAGCGCGGAACTCACGACGCACGCTCCCGGCGATCCCCCGGCCACCCCGCCGTCGTCCGGATCGCACCGCGCGAACTCACCAGCCGCGCGGGCAATCCGCGCGACCCGAGCCAGTCCAGCGCGGCTACGCCCAGCACGACCGAAGCGGTGCTCGCCGTGTTGGCGTCCACACAGGACTTCGCCGCCACCGATACCGTCCGCCAGCATGGATCCGCCGATTCGCCCGTGCGCGGGTCGACGATGTGGTGCACCGCGCGGCCGCCGCGGCGCCACGTTCGCCGGGCTACCCCGGACGTCGCCAGGCCGCCGCTGGTGAGCGTGATCGTCGTGTCGGCGTGGGCAACCGCGTCGCGGTGGTCGTCGCCGATCGCCACTTGCCAGCCGCCCGCCGGAGCCGGACCGGCGACAGCGAGGTCGCCGCCGAGGTTCACCAGCACGCCGCAGCCGGTGCGCCCGGCGATCTCGGTGGCAGCCTGGTCCGCGGCCAGCGCTTTCGCGGTCGCGCCGAGGTCCAGCATTACGCCGCGCGGCACCACGACAGTCCGCCTGGCCGGTTCGAACAGCACCCAATGCGATCCCGGCGCGGGAATCGGGGCCGCGGCGGGTCCGTCGGTGATCTCGGCGAAGTCCCGGTCGTAGCCGAGCGCGGCCATCGAACCGCCGACCGTCGGATCGACCAGTCCGCCGCTCAGCCACGAAGCCCGCAAGGCCGCCGACAACGCGTCGGCCAGCAGCGGGCTCACCTCCACTTCCCGGCCCGCGGCACGATGGAGTGCCGAAATCTCCGAATCCGTACGGAATCGGCTGCATGCCCGATCCAGTTCGGCGAGCCGCGTCCGCAGCAACGCGGTCGCCGGGCCGAGCGCGGCCTCCTCGGTGACGAGCACCCGCGCGGTCGTGCCCAGCGCGGGAAACGCGGCCGAATACGGCCCGGTCACGACGCACCCGATCCCGTGTGCGCGTGACCGGAACCGGATCCCGGGTCCTGCGCGGGCGCCTGCAACTGGTCTTGGCCGGTAGTACTCGATCCGGTGCCGCTGTCGCTCGAGGATGATCCAGTCCCGCTGGTGGACGTAGAGCCAGCCGCCGTCAGCCCGTATCCGATGCCGCCGGCCGCCGCGACTCCGAGCACGGCCGCGACCGCCGTGACGAACGCGGTCCGGTGCCGGACGCGTGCCCGTTCCTCTTGCCGTCTCCTGATGTCCGGGTCCATGCCGGGTGTCCTCTCCGGTGGTGGGAACACCCAGTCTCAGCCGCGAATCTATGAGTCCGCTGGGAGCGACCTGTCAGTTTGCTTCCAGTCACTACACTCCGTGCATGGGCACGGTCCTCGCGTGGGCGACGCTGGCGGTGTGGACCGGACTCGCGTTGTGCCACAGCTGGTTCTGGCGCACCGACCAACGGCTTCCCCCGCTGGTCCGGCCGGAGATCTGGCCGTCAGTAGCCATCGTGATCCCCGCCCGCGACGAAGCCGGGCTGCTCCCGGAAACCCTGCCCACGCTGCTCCGCCAGACCTATCCCGGAGACGCCCGCGTCATCCTCGTAGACGACGGCAGCAGCGACGGCACCTCTGGCGTCGCCCGCGCCTTGGCTGTCCCCAATGGACTCCCGCTCACCGTCACGAGTCCCGGCGAACCACCGGAGGGCTGGACCGGGAAACTCTGGGCCGTCGCGCACGGTGTCCGCGAAGCAGGAGACGTCGACTTCCTTCTGCTGACGGACGCTGACATCGCACACGACCCGGGCTCGCTCGAGACTCTCGTCGCCGCTTCCGCCAGCGGCCGGGACCTGGTATCCCAAATGGCCGTCCTGCGTACCGCGACGTTCTGGGAACGGCTGATCGTGCCCGCTTTCGTCTACTTCTTCGCGATGCTCTACCCCTTCCGCCGCGTGAACTCCGCCCGCTGGCGCACCGCTGCCGCCGCCGGCGGGTGCGTCCTGGTCCGCCGTTCAGCGCTCGAACGCGCCGGCGGAATCGGCACCATCCGCGGCGCAGTGATCGACGACGTCGCACTCGCCCGCGCGGTCACGTCCGCAGGCGGCCGGATTTGGCTGGGTTACGCGTCGAAGGTCCGAAACGTCCGCCCGTATCCGCGGCTCGCGGACCTGTGGCAGATGGTGGCCCGCAGCGCCTACACCCAGCTCCGGCATTCACCGCTGCTGCTGGCTGGGACCGTCGTCGGCATGATCGCCGTCTTCCTCGCCCCGCCGGTGCTCGCCCTGACCGGCTCGTGGCAGGCCGCCGCGGCGTGGCTCCTGATGGCGGCGACGTTCGTCCCGGTCGCCCGGTATTACCGGCAGCCTTTGGTAGCGGGGCTGTTGCTGCCGTTCACTGCTGGGCTGTACACGCTGATGACACTGGACTCGGCGCGTCGCCGGACTGGGTGGAAGGGCCGCACGTACTGAAGTAACGAAGCTCAGCAGCAGGCTGTCCGCTGGCGAGCTGGACGCGCGAGAGCGAGTTCACACCACCCGGGGATGCACGTTCATACATCGTCGTGCATAATCATTCCTATGTCCAAGGTGCTCACTTCCCTTCCCGTCGGCGAGCGGGTCGGCATCGCGTTCTCCGGCGGCCTCGACACGTCCGTGGCGGTGGCGTGGATGCGCGACAAGGGTGCGGTTCCGTGCACCTACACCGCCGACATCGGCCAGTACGACGAACCCGACATCGCGTCCGTCCCCGGCCGCGCGCACGCCTACGGGGCGGAGCTCGCGCGGCTGGTCGACTGCAAGGAAGCCCTCGTCGAGGAGGGGCTCGCCGCGCTGACCTGCGGGGCCTTCCACATCCGCACCGGCGGCCGGGCCTACTTCAACACCACTCCGCTCGGCCGCGCGGTCACCGGCACCCTGCTGGTGCGCGCGATGCTGGAGGACGACGTCCAGATCTGGGGCGACGGCTCCACCTACAAGGGCAACGACATCGAGCGGTTCTACCGCTACGGCCTGCTGGCCAACCCGGGCCTGCGGATCTACAAGCCGTGGCTCGACGCGGCGTTCGTCGGCGAGCTCGGCGGCCGCAAGGAGATGTCCGAGTGGCTGCAGGCGCACGACCTGCCCTACCGCGACAGCACCGAGAAGGCCTACTCCACCGACGCCAACATCTGGGGCGCCACGCACGAGGCGAAATCCCTTGAGCACCTCGACACCGGCATCGAAATCGTCGAGCCGATCATGGGCGTGCGGTTCTGGGACCCGGCGGTCGAGATCGCGCCCGAGGACGTCACCATCGGCTTCGAGCAGGGCCGTCCGGTGAGCATCAACGGCAAGGAGTTCGGCACCGCGGTCGAGCTGGTCCTGGAGGCCAACGCGATCGGCGGGCGGCACGGGCTCGGCATGTCCGACCAGATCGAGAACCGGATCATCGAGGCCAAGAGCCGCGGCATCTACGAGGCCCCGGGCATGGCGCTGCTGCACGCGGCGTACGAGCGGCTGGTCAACGCGGTGCACAACGAGGACACCATCGCCAGCTACCACAACGAGGGCCGCCGCCTCGGCAGGCTGATGTACGAGGGCCGCTGGCTGGACCCGCAGGCGATGATGCTGCGCGAATCGCTGCAGCGCTGGGTCGGCACCGCGATCACCGGCGAGGTCACGCTGCGGCTGCGGCGCGGCGAGGACTACTCGATCCTCGACACGTCCGGCCCGGCGTTCAGCTACCACCCGGACAAGCTGTCGATGGAGCGCACCGAGGACTCCGCGTTCGGCCCGGTCGACCGGATCGGCCAGCTGACCATGCGAAACCTCGACATCGCCGACTCGCGCGCGAAGCTGGAGCAGTACGCGAGCCTCGGCATGGTCGGCGGCACCTCGCATCCGAAGCTGATCGGAGCCGCGCAGGCGGCCGCGACCGGCCTGATCGGCGCGATGCCCGAGGGCGGGGCCGAGACGATCGCGTCCCGCGGCCGGGCCGACGACGTCGAACTGCTCGACCGCGCCGCGATGGAATCCGGCACCGACTGAGCTTTTTCCCCCGAATGCCCGCGCCGGAACACCGGCGCGGGCATTCTCTATACCAGCAGCCAGACCCCGCTAACGTCTCTATATTCCGGCGGAGCCTCCCGGCTAACGTGGCGGCGTGACCCCGATTTTTCAGCTGTCCGCCGACCACGTCACGGCCGAGGCAGCGCTCGACCCGATCGCCGCGACCCTGGACGGCGTGACCACCGACGCGACCGCGCTCACCGACCTCACCCCGGACGGTTTCGCGGCCCGAGCCGACCTGGCCCGGCGCACGCTCGCCTCGCTCGCGACGCTGAGTCCCGAGTCCCGCGCGGACCGGATCGCGTCCGCGCATCTGCGCGACAGCCTCGAGGCCGAGCTGGCCTGGCACGAGCTGGACGAGCCGTTCCGCCAGGTACAGGCGCATTTCGGCACGCTGAGTTCGATCGCCGATTCGGTCCGGCTGCTGCCGCGCCGCGACGCGGACGACTGGCACGTCCTCGCGGTCCGGATGTCCGGCGTCGAAACAATGCTGTCCGGCTGGCAGAAAACGCTGCAGGCCGGTCTCGACCGCGGGCTGCGCGCGGCCCGTCGGCAGGCGCTGGAAACGGCGGCTCAGGCCGAGCGGTACGCCGGTGTCCACAATGTACTCGTCGAGGAGTACGGCGACGGGCCGCAGGCCGGCGAACTGCGTGCCGGAGCCGACGCCGCCCATCGCGGTTACGCGGCGCTCGCCCGGTTCCTGCGCGAGGATTACGCCCCGCACGCCACCGAAACCGACGGCGTCGGCGCGGAACGCTACGCCGTCGCGGCTCGGCTTTCCCTTGGCGCGGACCTTGATCTCGCCGAGGCCTATGAATGGGGCTGGGCGGAACTTCAGCGCATCGAAACGGAAATCGCCGCCGAGGTCGCGAAAATCCAGCCCGGCGCGAGCGTGGCGGAAGTCCTCGCGCTGCTGGACGAAGAGTGCGCGGTCGACGGCGAAGAGTCCTATTTGGACTGGCTGCGGCAGGCACACGACCGCGCGCTGGACGCGGCAGGCCAGCACTTCGACATCCCGGAACCGTTGCGCGCCTTGGACGTCGTGCTCGCGTACGGCTCCGCGTCGGGTTCGCCGTACTACACCGGCCCCGCCGAAGACGGCACCCGTCCCGGCCGCACGTGGTGGCCGCTGGGCGGACGGAAACGCTTCGCGACCTGGTCCGAGCTGACGACGGTGTTCCACGAAGGCGTGCCCGGACACCACCTGCAGATCGGCGTCGCGGGCCTGGCCGGGGACTCGGTGAGCCGTTACGCGCGCGTCCACTCAGTGAGCGGCCACGCGGAAGGCTGGGCACTGTACGCCGAACGCCTCGCCGACGAACTGGGCTGGTTCTCCGAGCGCGGCACCCGGCTCGGCATGCTCGCCGGCTCCGCGCTCCGGGCCGCGCGCGTCGTGATCGACCTCGGCTCGCACCTCGATCTGCCGCTGCCGGACGGTTCCCGCTGGGACTTCGACACCGCCTGCCGGTTCCTGCACGAACGCGGGCTGGCCGCGGAACACCGGGTACACGCCGAAATCGTGCGCTACCTCGGCTGGCCGGGCCAGGCGATCTCGTACAAGATCGGCGAACGCGCGTGGCTGCGGGCGCGCGCCGAAGCCGCCGCCAAACCCGGGTTCACGTTGCGCCAGTGGCACCACGACGTGCTGGCCGTCGGACCGGTCGGGCTCGCGGCGCTGCAGGACTCGCTGCGTTAGACCCTCGTGAGTGCCTGCACCGGTTAGAACCGGCGCGAACACTCACGAGCTAGCCCTTGGCTTCGCACTCCGCGCACATCCCCCACCACGTGACCTCGGCCTGGTCCACCCGGAAACCGGGCACCGGACCGGGTTCGAGGCACGGCGCGGCTCCGATCGCGCACGGCACGTCCTGGATCCGGCCGCAGCCGCGGCAGACCAGGTGGTGGTGGTTGTCGTGGGTTTCGAGTTCGAACCGCGCCGGCGAGCCCGCCGGCTCGAGCGGACGCAGCAGCCGGGCGCCGACGAGGTCGTCGAGCACGTTGTAAAGGCCCTGCCTGGACAACGCGCCGACGGCCCCGTCGGCGTCGAGCACCGTCGCGATCTCCGCGGCCGTGACGTGCGGGGTCCGCGCGACCGCGGCCAGCACCGCACGCCGCTGCGGCGTGTTGCGCAGGCCTTTGTCGCGCAGGCGCGCCCCGAACTCGTCCATGGCCCGGATGGTACCCCCAGACTTGACCGAATCAATTCTGGCGTGCAGTGGCTCACAGTCCCAGAGTTGACCCGATCTTACATTTGACTGGATCAACTTTGCGGACTACAAAGGAAGCGTGCTCACGACCTCCGCACCCCTCCCGTCCAGCGCCGACGCCGGCACCCGGCTCCGGCGCGCCGGCCTGCGCGTGACGACCGCCCGGCAGGTCGTGCTGGAAGTGCTGGCCGAAAACCCGCACGTGACCGTCGCGGAGCTGCTGCCGCTGGTCCGCGAACGGCTGTCGATGGCGTCCACGAGAGGCGTTCACGACGTGCTGACCACCGGGGTCGCCGCCGGTCTCGTCCACCGCTTCGACCACGTCGGCGTCGCGCAACGCTACGAGCTGTCCGGCTTCGACCACCGGCATCTGCTGTGCCGTCAATGCGGCCGGCTGGAGGCAATCGACGGCGCGCCAACGGAATCCGCCGAAGAAGTGGAGTCCGGCCTGTGCTCGCGGTGCGCCTCGGCCGAGTAGAGCTCAGCGGAACGCGGCGAGGTTGCGAGCCGCCCAATCGGCGAACGAACGCGGTGCGCGGCCGAGAACCCGCTCCACGTCCGGGCTGATGCGCAGTTCGGCCGCGTTCGGGGAGCTGAGGATGTCCAGCGTGTCGTCGGCGAGTTCGCCCGGCACGCTCTGGATCATGGCCGCTTTGGCCTCGGCGCGGGTCAGCTCCTGGAACCGCACCGGCTTGCCGAGCGCGGCGGCCAGCACCTCGGCTTGCTGCCGCGGCGTGATCACCTCCGGCCCGGTCAGCTCGTACACGCCGCCGACGTGCCGGTCGTCCACCAGGCACGCGGCCGCGACCTCGCCGATGTCCGCGGGGTCGACGATCGGCACCCCGGTGTCACCGAACGGCGCGGCGACAATTCCCCGCGTGCGAACGGATTCCGCCCACCCCAGCGCGTTGGAGTCGAACCCGCCGGGCCGCAGAATGGCCCAGTCGAGGCCGGACTCCCGCAGCACGTCCTCCAGCTCGCGCATCGCGATCCGTGTCGTGCCGAACGGCCTGGTCGCCACGCCCAGCGACGACAGCAGAACCACTCGGCGAACCCCGGCGTCCGCAGCCTTCGCGATGAGGTCGGCCGGGTTGGCGCCGACGGCGTGCAAATCGCCGGACAGCAAGAGGAACAACGCTTTCGCGCCGGCCAGCGCGGGTTCGAGACTGGCCGGATCAGCCAGATCCGCCACGACATGGCGGGCGCCGTCCGGCACCTGCGCGGCCCGCCGCGACACCGCCGTCACCTGCTCGCCCGCGTCGATCAGCGCTCGTACCAACGGCCTGCCGATGTTTCCGGTCGCCCCGGTCACCACAATCATGAATCGCTCCTTCGGTAGGCGACCGACGCTAGGCCGACCTGCTTACTCTTCGTAAGGACATACCTTTGGGTAAGCTCGATACGTGACAGGAAGCGCGCAGTTCACCCCGGCCGTCTCGCAGCCGCGCTATGAGGTGTTTCACACCGACTGCCCCGCGCGGGCCGTGATCGACCACGTGACCAGCCGGTGGGGCATCTGGATCCTCATCTCGTTGCGGGACAAGGAACTCCGGTTCTACGAACTGCGCGAGAGCATCCGGGGCATCAGCGAAAAGATGCTCGCGCAGTCCCTGCGCGCCCTGGTCGAGGACGGCCTCGTCTGGCGCCACGTCGAGCCGACCACGCCGCCTCAGGTCACCTACGGGCTCACCGAGTTCGGCCAGGAGGTCCGCGAACCGCTGGACGATCTTTTCGACCGGATCACCCAGCGGATGGACCCGCGCTAGCCCAAACGCCCTGGTCAGACCGCACATTACCGCAGAGGTAATTTACATACAGACTGCATGTATGTATCTTCGCCAGCATGAACGCACACGAGGAACTCGGCACCGCCCGGCACGTCAACCTCCCCCAAGGCGAACTCCGCTACTTCGAACGCGGCCGCGGCCGCCCAGTCGTTTTCGTCCACGGCGTACTCACCAATGCCCTCCTCTGGCGGAAGGTCACCCCCGCCGTCGCGGACGCCGGTTTCCGTTGCCTGGCACCAGATCTTCCGCTGGGCGCCCACTCGGTCCCGATGCGCTCGGACGCCGACCTCAGCGCCCCCGGCCTCGCCACCCTCCTCGGCGACTTCCTGACCGCGCTCGACCTGGAAGACGTCATCCTGGTCGCCAACGACACCGGCGGCGCCATCACGCAACTGCTGCTCGCGCGGTACCCGGAACGAGTCGGGCGGGTCGTGCTGACGCCGTCGGACAGCTTCGAGTACTTCTTCCCGCCGATCTTCCAGCCGCTGCCGGCCATCGCCCGCGTCCCCGGCTCGATGGTGCTGCTGGGCCAACTCCTGCGAATCAAGGCGCTGTACCGGCTGCCGCTGCTGTTCGGCTGGGTCACGAAGCGCCCGCTGCCGCCGGACATCGCGCAGGAGTACCTGGGAAAGCTGCGGAAATCCCCTGGCCTGCGAAGGGATCTGCGCAAGTTCCTGCGCACCGTCGACTCAAGCCACACCCTGGCCGCGGCCGAAAAACTGCGCCAGTTCAAGCGTCCGGTACTGCTCGTGTGGCCACCCGAGGAGAAGCTGTTCCCGATCAGCCTCGCCCACCGCCTGGCGGAGGTCTTGCCGGACGCGGAAATCGTCGAGGTGCCGGACTCGTACACCTTCGTCTCCGAGGATCAGCCGGACGCTCTGGCCGGTCACATCACGCGCTTCGCCGCCGCCATGGCAGATTAGGTGCGTGCGACGTACCCAGCAAGAACGCTCCGACGCGACGCGAGCCGCACTGATCAAGGCCGCCCGCGACCTCTTCGGCGCGCGCGGCTACCACGACGTGCCCGCCGAAGAAATCACTCGCACAGCCGGCGTCACGCGAGGCGCGCTCTACCACCACTTCGGCGACAAACAGGGCCTGTTCCGGGCCGTCGTCGAAGTGCTGGAACGGGAGCTGACCGCCGAGGTCTCGGAAGTCCTCGATTCCGCGGCGGACCCGCTTTCCGGGCTTTCTTCCGCGCTGGGAGTGTTCCTGGACGCCTGCCTGCGCCCCGACGTCCGGCGAATCTCCCTGACGGATGCCCCGGCCGTACTGGGCTGGGATGCCTGGCGGGACCTGGAAGCCGAGTACGGCCTTGGCCTGGTCGCGGAAAACCTGGCGGCCGCACGGGAGGCCGGGTTGATTGTGGACACGCCGGTGGATGCTTTGGCGCAGTTGGTGCTGGCCGCGGTGATGGAGGCGGCGCGGATGATCGCGCACGCCGACGACCCGGGAAGGGTGCGGGGGGATGTGCAGCAGGTGTTTTCGGGGTGGTTGAGCGGGTTGTTGCTTCCTAGGTGAGGAGCCGGGCTGTGTAGCCGTGCGCTATCAGGCTCTCGAACGCTCGCTCAACCTTTTTCGGAACATCTTGGGGTATCGCGAATCCTTGCTGGGCGTAGACGCTGATCCGCTGTGTGTCGCCGACGAGCATGGAGATGACCCGGTCTACGTCGCCGATGCCTTGGATGTACTCGTCCAGCGGCAGCGGCTGGGAGGCGCACAGGACTTCGACCTCGGGCCAGAGCTTCTTACACGTCGCGTAAGCGCGGCGTTGTTGGTAGGGGCGCGAGATCAGTGTTACCGATCTGGCCTGGATCCCCTGTGCTTTCAACAACTCTCGGCTTCTCGCGATGTTGTCGCCGGTGTTTCGGGCCGTTGGCTCGACCAGGATCGCGCCATCGGGAATGCCTAGCTGCAATGCGTGTTCTCGGTAGTGCACCGCTTCGCCACGCGGGAATCGCTCTACGGTTGTCGGTGCGTTGGCTCCGGTGAAGACGATCTTCGGGAAGTAGCCCTGCTGGTACAGCTTCGCGGTGTGGGTAGCGACGCCGAGATCGTGGCTCCCCAGCCCGATCCCGACGTCCGTGGGGCGGAGTTCGTGGTGCAGGTCGTGGTAGTCCCATAGCGTTTGGACCTCAGCGCGGAGATGCTCTGAGAGGGTGGTCGCGCGCTCGGGCATGCGAGGACTCCGTGGTCAGTCGGGGATCTTGAACGTATAGGACCAGGAGAACCGGTTCGCCGGCGAGGAGCTCCAGCGTCTCGATCTCGTCGGGCGTGGGCATGCGTGAGCAGACAGTCTCGCTGATCGTGTCCGGCTCGAGGCCCTGCAACGTGAGGACCAGGAAGCCACCGCCACGACCGGCTGGTCCCGGAGTGTCGTCGACGAGACGGGTGCCCTCGACATCTTCCGGCCGGTAGTAACTGGAGAGGGTGTGCGTCGGGCGCCCCGCGTCCTTGACCAGACGCGCACGCTCGTAGACAGGCGAGCCGACGCTGAGGGCTTTTCACCCCACGAACGCGCGGAGGTACCGAACTGTCGCGGACTATGACCGCTGACACCATCACGAGGCCCTCGACTGGGCAGGCCACGAAGAGCGCACGGCCGCAAGGCTTGCCCCCCGTCCAAGGAGAACCAGAGCGAACCGAATTAGCCCACAACAGACTTCGACATCCCGGCTGTCCGAGAGCGGCCAGCACTCAAAACCGGATCGACTTCTGGTTCATGAACTCCTCAATCCCGGACGGCCCCAGCTCCCGCCCCATCCCCGAGCGCTTGATCCCGCCGAACGGCAAATCCGCCTGCGACCCGCCGGATTTGTTGAAATACACCATCCCCGCCTCAAGCCGGTCCGCCGCTCGGCGCAACCGCGCCGGATCCGTGCCGAATACCGCCGCGCCCAGGCCGAACGGCGAGTCATTGGCGATCTCAACAGCATGATCATCCGAATCAGCCCGGAACAAGATCGCGACCGGCCCGAAGATCTCCTCCCGATAAGCGTCCATCTCCGGCGTGACATCAGTCAGGACAGTCGCTTCCAGATACGCGCCCTCGCCACGACGCCCACCGGTCCGCAGCGTCGCGCCCTGGTCAACCGCGCGAGCCACCTGACCAGCGACCTCGTCAGCGGCAGCGACGGAAGCCAGCGGAGGCAACTTCACCGAAGGATCAGCCGGATCCCCCGGGACGTAATAGTCCGCGACCCGTTTAGTGAAGCGGTCCACGAATTCCGCATAAAGGTCAGACTGGACAATAATCCGCTTTGGCGCATTACAGGACTGTCCACAGTTCCGCATCCGCGCGGTCGCCACAGCTTGAACCGTTTCGTCCAAATCCGCAGTGTCGAGCACCAGCAACGGATCCGCCCCGCCCAGTTCCAGGACGCATCGCTTCAGATTTCGGCCCGCCTCGGCTGCCACCGAAATACCCGCCTGCTCACTGCCAGTCAGGGAAACGCCCTGGATGCGCGGGTCAGCAAGAATCGCCGGAACCTGACGACTCGAGGCGAAGACGTTCACGTACGCATCGTCCGGAACGCCTGCTTCGTGCAGAATCGCCTCGATCGCCAGCGCGGAACGCGGGCAGATCGACGCGTGCTTGAGCAGGATCGTGTTCCCCAGCACCAGATTCGGCGCGACAAACCGGGCCACCTGGTAGCACGGGAAGTTCCACGGCATCACGCCCAGCAACGCGCCGATCGGTTCCTTGCGGATGACCGCGGACCCGCCGCGGATCGGGAGCGGCTCGTCGGCGATCAGGTCCGGGCCGCGCTCCGCGTAGTAGCGGAAGATGTCCACGACGATCCCGACCTCGCCGCGGCCCTCGTTGACGCGCTTGCCCATCTCCAACGTCATGATGGCGGCCAGCTCGTCCGCGCGCTGCGAGAACAGGTCCGCGGCGCGGGCGACGATCGCTGCTCGTTCCGCCACCGGACGGTCTCGCCAGCTGCGATATCCGTGGCCGACACGCTCGATCGCCGCGCGAACCTCCGCGTCGCTCGCGTTCTCGATTTCCTCGATCAGCTGGCCCGTTACCGGGTCGGTCACCGTGTACATCGCGGTCTCCCTGCGGTCGGCATCCTCGGCGACATCCTATTGCATACAGTATCCCGTGTATAGATAACGCAGGGTAGCTGATCCTTGACCGAGTGCGGGCGGACAGGTATGGTCTAGACCACAAATCTCCCCACCCCCTCCGCCCGCGCTCCACCCCACCGCGGGCTCGTCGGTCGTGCCGTGGCTCGTCCGGCCGCCCTCCGGCGCGGGAGCGGGCCCGGCTTCGAAGGAGCCACCATGCCCCGCAAACGCACGATGCTCGCCGCACTCGGCGGCGCGGTCCTCGCTCCGGTGCTGATGCTGATCGGCCCCGGCATCGCCAGCGCGCACGGCTACGTCAACTCCCCGCCGAGCAGGCAGGCCCAATGCGCGGACGGAACAGTGTCCTGCGGCGACATCAAGTGGGAACCGCAGAGCGTCGAAGGTCCCAAGGGCCTGCAGAGCTGCAGCGGCGGCAACGACCGGTTCTCCGACCTCGACGACGACAGCAAGGGCTGGAAGGTCACCCAGGTCGGCACCCAGGTCACCTTCACCTGGGTGTTCACCGCGCGGCACCGCACCAGCGACTACGAGTACTTCATCGGCGGCACCCAGGTCGCGAGCTTCAGCGGCAACGACCAGGCCCCGCCGGAAACCGTGTCGCACCAGGTCGACCTGAGCGGCTACACCGGACAGCAGAAGGTGCTCGCGGTGTGGAACATCGCCGACACCGGCAACGCGTTCTACGCCTGCATCGACTTGAACGTTTCCTGACCGCGCGAAAGGCGGGGCAGCCGGGGGGGGGAATCTCCGCTCCGGCTGCCCGGCCATCAGGCGAACGCCTCGGCGACCGCGAGGCTGTCTTCGTAAACGTGATACCGCGTGATCAATCCGCCGGCGACGGTCAAACACACCGCGAAGCTCGTCGCGAAACGTTTGCCAGTCAGCTTGACCGTTTGCGCGCTGGTCCCGACGAGCACCGCGTCCGGGCCGTCGATCATGATTCGGTCGACCCGAACTTCTTCGGGGGCACAAGCACTTCCGAGCGTCCGGAAGTGGTCCGCGACGTCCGCCCGCGAGGAGCGGGGGCGGATCCACGGCACCGCGGGATGCTTCGGTTCCGGCCAGCTCACCCACCAGTCGACCGGTTCCGCGAAAAGCTCCGCGATCCGGTCCGGGTCGCCTTGCCCGACCCGGCGCGCTAATTCGTCCGCCGTCGCCCGGGCGTCCGGGAACGCGGGACGCGGCGGTTCGGCGAACTGGCAGTCACGCAGGATACGGCCGTCCTCGCCGAGTTCTGCCACGACGAAGCCGGTCCAAGCGACCTCGCCGCCCGCCGCGGGGACCATGTAGGTGCTGAACCGGACCATGCCGTGATGGCCCACCGCGTCTCCGGCGGGCCGGAACACAAATCCCGCCCCGCCAACGAATTCTTCGAAAGCCTCACCGACCCGGCGCTCGAGCGCCTGATGGCCCCGATACTCCGCGGACTCGATGAACTGCACCCCGTCCTCGGCCCACAACGACTCGATCGCCGCGCGCCGGGTGGCCGGGTCGGGTTCGTTCCACACTGCGACATACCGGTCGGCGAACGCGCCGGCGTCAATCTCGTGATCCATGCCCGGACGCTAACCGCGCTCCACTGACATCCTGTGTCAGCGAAACGAGGTCTCCGCACTCTTCTTGCCGACCAGGAACCACAGCACCGGCCCGATGAACGGCGCGCAGAACGCGAAGATCACCCACACGAACTTCATCCCGCCGCCGAGCGGACTGCCGAGCACGCTCACCAGCGCGCCGAGGAACAACAGGACCGGAAACGCCACCAGCGCCATCATCCCGGCGACAGCGGCGAAGTGCAGGCCTTGATGGACAGTGTCGGCCAGGACGACGGTCATCAGAGGTTTCCTCTCTCACAGCGGGCTGAAGCCCATTGTGCGAGCGGAACCGCCTGCCCCGGATCGGCTTGACGGCTCGATCCGGGTACCGCTTAAGTCGTACGCGCGTCCACTATGGACGCTGTGGACGTCAGGCTCCGAACAGTTCGAGCAGGGCCGCCGGTGCGTCAGCGCGGAAGCAGCTTTCGAGACTTGCCGCCGACTCCGTCGCCGATTTCCTGCTGCGCGGGAACAATGCGGCCTCGTACTCGGCGAGCGCGCGTTCGACGTCGTCCGGGTGCCGGGCAAGGGCGAGCCCCAACTCGGCACCGTCGAGCATGGCGAGGTTCGCGCCCTCTCCGGCGAACGGCGACATCAGGTGCGCGGCGTCGCCGACCAGCGTGACGCCAGGCACCCGCGCCCACGAATGCTCGACGGGGAGCGCGTGGATCAGCCGCGGGATCAGGTCGCCGTCCGCGTCCGTGACCAGGGCGCGGAGCTGGTCGGACCAGCCGTCGAAGTGGCTCAGCACAGCGGCCTTGGCGGCGTCGTGATCGGTGAAGTCAATGGAGGCGGTCCAGGTTTCCGGGACGCGCACGGCGGCGTAGACGTGGAGGCTGCCGTCCGGTTCGCGGTGCGCGAGAAAGCCTTTGTCCTCGCCGAGCGCGAAGCTCATACCTCCGCCGAGGAGAGCTGCCGCCTCCGGGTGCTTGGTGTCGGCATCGAGGAGGTCGATCTCGACGAAGGAGATGCCGGTGTAGGCCGGTTTTTCCGGCGAGACCAGCGGACGGATCCGAGACCAGGCGCCGTCGGCTCCGATGAGCACGTCCGTGGTGAGCGAAGTGCCGTCGGCGAGGGTGAGGCGATGCCCTCCGCCAGGCAGCGGCTCCGCGGCGATGACCTTCGTGCCCCAGCGGACGGTGCCTTCCGGCAGCGAGTTGAGGAGGAGGTCGCGCAGGGCTCCACGGTCGATCTCCGGACGCCCGCCGCTGCCGTCGTCCGCCTCGGAGAACAGAAGGGCGGCGGCGCGGTCGTAGACGCGGGTTTCCTGGCCGCCGGAGTGAACCAGGGCGCGGAATTCGGCGTGCAGGCCGGCGGCGTGGAGGGCGACCTGGCCGGAGTCGTCGTGGATGTCGAGCATGCCGCCCTGCGCGCGGGCGGACGGAGAGGCGTCGAGGTCGAGAACGGTCGCTTCGATGCCGTGGACGTGCAGGACGCGGGCGAGGCTGAGACCGCCGAGGCCGGCGCCGACGATGGTGATGGTCATGAGGTGCTCCGTTTCTTTCGTGGGTGGCTTGATGCGAGCATAACGAACATGTTCGTTACGAACAAGTTCGTTGCCGAGTGACGCCGGTCAACCTTCGCTTGGATGCCCGGGCGCCCAAGCCTCGCTGGGATGGTTAAGTCAAGGACGGCGGCGTACCCGACCGTGCGGCGAACGCACAACGATTCACCAGACAGCGCAACCTGATCGAGGTTCAGCCGTCGCCGGCTACTCGAGCCGACCAAGCGGTCACTCGATTGGTGGCGATCCAGATCACCTTATGGGGCCGGAACATTCGCGCGGTTCGAGCGTTGTACAGGGTGTCGGTACGGAGGTGCCCCCGGGCCTCACCTTCTGCCTTCCAGGAATACCGGTTCGGCCGGAGCCTGGTCGTGCCACTCGCCGCGAGGCGGCCCCCGTACCGGCGCACAAACCACCCGCTCCGCGCGACTGCTCCCCCCAGGCGCGGAACGGGATCCGGTGCTCCTGCTCCCGCCGGCCGGTAACCCCCAGCCGGTCCGGTCGGCGAGCGGGAGCACACCCCCGGACGCGGGAATGTTCTTGGCCCGCAACGAGTTGTATTGAGTAGCGGCAGCACTGACAACCTAGCCAAGCCCGCCGGTGCGCGGGGCGGTCCAGATGGGACTGTCCGCGCCGAACACACCGGTTTCTCCCAGCCACCCCGTCCGTTGCGGCATCTCCCCCAGTGCCCCGCGCGGACGGGGATCCAGCGCCCCCGCTCCGGCTCCCGCAAGCCGGACGCGCGGGGCGCTCAGACCACCTCGCTCGCTGCGCCACCCCTCCCCCACGGTCGCGCGAGCGGGGACATGTGCCCGCCCGGCCGCCGGATCCCGACCGCCCCGGCCGGGGCGGGCACCCCCAGCAGGCCAGCCCCTTTGACGCCGGGGCCGTCGATGCAACCCAGTCGGCACGGGCCAGCAGCTGAGTCCATGCTGGCCAGCGGACGCAGCTCAGCGGCTCAGTCGACGCGGACCCGTGGACGCACGCCAGTCGCGCAGGTCAGCAACCCAGTCGACGCAGGCATGTCGATGCAGGTCCCGTCGACGCATGCCAGTCGATGCCGATCCGTCGTTCCCGATCCGCCGATGCAAGCCAGTCGGTGCAGGTCCGCCGAAGCGAACCCCGCCGACGTAGGCCCGTCGATACTGGCCTCGTCGACGCAAGCCCCCGTCAACGCCGGGGCCATCGCCGCAACCCAGTCGACACAAGCCGGCAGCTGAGTCCATGCGGGCCAGGCGACACAGTTCAGCGGCTCAGTCGATGCCGGTCCGTCGACGCCAGCCAGTCGGCGCAGGTCCGCCGACACAGGCTGGTCGCCGCAGGCCGGTGGACGCAGCTCAGCAGCTCAATCGACGCGGACCCGTGGACGCACGCCAGTCGTGCAGGTCAGCAACCCAAGTCGACGCAAGCACCTCTACTCAGATCCCGTCGACGCATGCCAGTCGATGCGGATCCGTCAACGCCAGGCACACCGGTGCAACAGCCGGTGCAGCCAGTCGTTGCAGGCCAGTCAATGCCGGTCTCGTCGATGCAACCCAGCCGACGCGGGTCAGTCGACGCGGGTTAGTCGACGCGGGTCAGTCGATCCACTCGCGGGCATCCCGCAGCAACCCGAGCATCCCGGAGACCAGCCGCATCTGGTCCACCGTTCTGATGTCCGCCTCGAGCAGCTTCGGGGAGCACACCAGAACCGCGACGGACTGCGCGCGGGAGAGAGCGACATTCAACCGGTTGCGGGACAACAAGAAATCAAGGCCTCGTGGCAAGTCTACCGCCGACGAGGACGTCATGGTGGTCACCACAACGGGTGCTTCTTGCCCCTGGAACCGGTCCACCGTGCCGACTCGGACGTCGCCGAAACCAGCGTCGGACAAGGCCCGCGTCACGACCCGTGCCTGCAAGTTATACGGGGCCACGACAAGGAAATCGGCGTCAGCAAGCGGCCGGCCCTCCCACGAACGGCCGTGCAGCGACTTGATCACCGAGACCACTTCCGCGGCTTCTTCCACCGAACGCGTCGTATTCCCGCTGTGCTCGACCGTCGCCAGATAGAGACCCGACGGGAAGCCGTCGATCGAGCGTTCCGCGCTCGGATGCGAGTGCAGCAAACCGGCATACGACAGATTCGAAACCGGCGCGCACACCGCGGGATGCATGCGACGGGTCAGGTCGAGGAAATATCCCAGTTCCGGCGGGATGATGTCCGCGTCGCCGATCAGGTGCCCCAGCGCGGACGCCTCCGCACCTGCCGGGTGCGTGCCCTGCACCACCTGCGGCAGCTGCTGCGGATCCCCCAGCAGCACCACGTTTTTCGCGCACATCGACACCGCCAGCGCGTCCGCGAGGGCGAACTGGCCGGCTTCGTCGATCACCAGGACGTCGAAGGGTTCTTCGCGCACGGCGGCGTTGGCGAAGGTCCACGCCGTGCCGCCGACCAGGTGACCGGTGTCGTGTTCTTCACGCCACCGTACCAGCGCGTTGTTGTTTTTCGGTTGTTCCCAAGGCAATGACGTGTCCGGCGTTCGCTTCGCACGCTTGGCGCAGGCCATCTCCGGCGCGTTCTCCATGGCCGCCGAGAGCACGTTCTCGACTGCCTTGTGACTGTTCGACGTGACGCCGACAGTCCGGCCCGAGCGCACCAGATGCGCGATGAGTTTCCCGGCCAGATAAGTCTTTCCGGCCCCGGGCGGGCCCTGGACGGCGAGCACGGAACCGTCGAGCTGGTCGACCGCGGTGATCACGGTGGCGACCAGATCTTCCCCCGGTTCGGGCAAACCGCCACGCAACCGGGGGATGCGGCGCAGCAGGTCGACGCCGGGGTGTGACGGCAACGCAGGCAGGGTTTCCCCGACCAGCCGGGCAAGATCGGCGACGGCCTCGTCCTTCGGCGACGGACGGACGGGGCTGCCCGGCAGGACGGCCGCGGGAAGATCGTTCGACGTCCGGTCCGGGGCGCTGCTCTCCTCCAGGGTCACTTCGACGGCCGTCGCGGACACGACTTTCGCGTCGCGAGCATCGGGGCCGTAACGCAATCGCACGTCGTCGCCGGGCGCGAACGGATGCGGGCGGTCCGGGTCGCACCGCACGGCCAGCGTGCGTTTCGCGGTGCGCAACCGGCCGGACGGCGGCACCCACTCGCCCGCGGTCACCGACACCGGGACCGCGCAGGTCGTGTCCACTTCGAGGTCGCTGAGCGGGGCGGCCAGCTGCCGGAAGAACTCCCACCACGCCGGGTTCGTCTCGCGCCGGTGATAGCCGACGGACGCCGCCAGCAGCGCGCGGGCGTGGTCGTCGGGGGTGAAATCCGCGGGGTCCTCAGGGAGGCCGTCCAGGAGCGGGTCGACCAACGCGGCCATAACGGCGGCACGTTCGGCTCGGCGCTGGGCGGCTTCCTCTTCTTCGGTGCGGCGGAGCAGAGCGTCCACTTCGGACTCGGGGTCCGACTCGGCTAGCTCGATTCCGGCGTCGGCGCGCAAGCGGTGGAGGAATTCGTGCAGGCGCAAGGTGGAGACGCAGTCGTACTCGTTGTAGTCCGCGATGCCGCGCAGGATTTCGTCGGCCTGCTCGGTGTTTCCGGCGGAGGAGAGCGTCAGGTAGTCCTCGTACGCCTCGATGCTCGAGGCTGCCGTTTTTACCTCGCCGTCGCGGGCTTCCGGCATGTACAGTGGTTCTAAATACTTGATCGAATACGACCGCTGTCCTACCCGCAAAGCCTTGCGTACCACGGCATACAGGTCGATCATCGCACCGCTGCGCAGCAGCTCGTCCACGGCTTCCTCCCGCGTGCCGTGGACGGCGGCGAGCCGCTTGATCGCCGTGACCTCGTACGGCGCGTAGTGGTAGACGTGCGCGTCGGGGTGTTCCGCGAGCCGTGCGGTGGCGAAGTCGATGAACTCCTCGAACGCTCGTTTCTCCTGCGCGCGCGAGTGTGCCCAGAACGGGGTGAAGCGCTCGTCCGGGGTGACCGCGCCGAAGAGGTACTCCAGGCCGGTGCCGGCCAGTGCGTACGGGTCGCCTTCCATGTCGAAGAAGACGTCGCCGGGGCTGGCTTCGGGCAGTTCGGCGAGCGCGTCCGGGGCGATGATTTCGTAGGCCAGCTCGCCGGTTTCGTCCTGGCGCACCTGGATCGCGGCCTGCGCGCGCAACGAGGCGAACGTGCCCTCGGACATGTCGCGCGGACGGTCGGCGGGTTCGGAGCCGGCGAGCGCGTCGATGGTGCCGAGCCCGGCGGTCACCAGCTTGCGCCGCTGCTCGCTGCGCATCCCGGCGACGAGCGACAGATCCCGGTCGGCCTCGCGCGCGGACGAGCAGTGGTCGGCGAAGGCGCACCCAGTGCACGCCGGGCGCTCGTCGGCCCAAACCCGGTCCGGCAACTGCGGCGGACGGTCCTGCAACCGGTCGCGGAGCCGGTCCACGAGCGGGAGGAAGTCGTCGACGCGGAGGCTGCGCGTGCTGCCGTCGCCGAGCAGCAGGTGCATCTCCGGGCCGGTGGGCCAGCCGCCGCGGCGCAGAGCGTCGGCGTACGCGGTGAGCTGCACGACCGCGGACGGCTTGGCGTGCCGGGCGAGCTTCGTGTCGTAAACCTCGTAGCGGCCCTGGTCGTCGCGCAGGAGGAAATCGGCGCGGCCGGAGAACTCGCCGTCGTGGAACACCGCCTGGTAGACGACCGGCGCGCCCGCGCGCAGCGCCTCCTCGGTGGCCTTCGCCGCGACGACCGGATCGTGCTCCTCGATCTCGACGACCTGCGCCCGCTCGCCGCGCAACCGGCTGAGCGTGGCCGCCTCGTGCGCGCGCCCGTGCTTCACCGCCAGCCGATCGGGTGCGGAACTGGGCCGCGGCGCGCCGGGTATCCCCGCCGCCAGCGCCTGCTTGAGGATGCTCCGGTGCTCGCATTCGAGCAGGTCAGCGAGATCAGACGGCGTGTACATCGCCCGGCAGTCTGTCACGGGCGGTCGTGGCCCCTTGCGAGGCGGGGTGGCGACACGCCGCCCGGAATTGTCGGTGGTGGGTGGGATGATCTTGGGGTGGTCAGGGAGCGGGAGTTGAGGAGGGTGGAGGTGAGTGCTGGGGCAAAGGTTGTGCGGAGGTGAGAGGGGTTGGTGGCGAGTTGGTGGTGCGGTTGCGCTGAGGTGGAGCGGTCGGCCTGAGGTGGCGCGGCTGGCCTCATGTGGCGCGGTTGGCCCGACGTGGCGCGGCTGGCCTGATGCGGTGCGGTTCCGCTGAGATGAACCGGTCGACCTGACGTGGTGCGGTTAGTCGGAGGTGGCTTTGGGTTGGAGTCTGTGCTGAGTGGGTCTTGGTGATCTGCGGGCTGGCGGGTTGCCGGTCAGGTCGTTCGGCGGAGTGCGCACCGCCTCGGCGACCTCGGCAGGCGGCGCACGATTCGCTACGACGCGGAACGGCAATGCGGAACGGCCAAGCGATCGCTGCACCAGGCTCGCGGGCGACGACGCGTGCCTCGGCCAGCGCGGGTCTCGGTGGGGATCGTGGCATGCGCAGGACTGCGGCCTCACGACCACCACGGAGCTCGGCGCGAGCTCGCGGCACCCGCAGGATCGCGGCCTCACGGCCAGCACCGGTCGCGGTCCCAGGTCGCGGCACCCGCAAGGTCGCGACGTTCCGGCCTACAAAGGACTCGGCGCGAACTCGTGGCACCCGTGAGGCCCGGCCTTACGGCAACACGGGTCTCGATGCAAGGTCGCGCGGCACCCGCAGGGCCGCAGCCATCCGGCCCACACGGGACTCGGCGCGAGCTCGCGGCACCCGCAGGATCACAGCGTTGTCGATCATGCCGTTCCGAGACGTGCGCGCCACCCCGAGGGCCTCGGCAGGGTGGCGCCGTCCCGCTACGGCGTTGGGCGGTTGAGCAATCGCTCGAGCCACGACTCGCGCGCCGCGATGCATGCTTCGGCCGGGGCGGATTGTGGTGCTAGGTCATGGAAGCCGTGGAATGCGCCGCCCCAGACGTGGAGTTCGGCGTCGCCTCCGGAGGCCCAGATTGAGGTTGCGAAGGCTACGTCTTCGTCTCGGAAGACCTCCGCCGCGCCGACGTCGATGAAGGTTGGTGGGAGGCCGCTCAGGTCGGTTGCGCGTGCGGCGGCTGCGTAGGGCGAGACGTCGGCGGTACCTCGGCGGTCGCCTAGGACTGCGGTCCACGCGGTCAGGTTGCTGGTCCGGTCCCAGACGCCGACGCCGTCGTACTGGTGAGCCGACACTGTCTCGTTGCGGTCGTCGATCATCGGGCATTGCAGCAGCAGGCCGAGCAGCGTCGGGCCGTTGCGGTCGCGGGCCAGCAGCGCGGTTCCGGCGGCTAGTCCTCCTCCGCCGCTGCCGCCGAACATGACCAGGCGGTCGGGGGCGAAGCGTAGGGCGTCCGCGTTGGCGGCCATCCATCGCAAGCCCGCGTAGCAGTCCTCGACGGGTGTCGGGTCGGGATGTTCCGGGGCCAGCCGGTATTCGGCGGTGACGGCGACTGCGTCGTACTTCAGCACCCAGTCGATCAGCGGGCCCGCTGCGGCGAAGCGGTCTCCCATGACCATTCCGCCGCCGTGGAGGTGGTAGATGCCGACGCCCGGGGTCTCGTGGTTCACCTGCGAAAGGACGGAGACTTCGATCTCCGCGCCGTCGTAACCGGGGATCGTGTGGTGCGTGCAGCGGACCGGGCGGTCGCCGATTTGTTCTTCGATGGTGGGGAAAGGGAGGCTCCGGTAGTACCGCAACTGGTCCGGTGTCATGCCGACTGGCACGCAGCCGTCGAGGGTCGGCAGGACTGTGGCCAGTTCTGGATCGAAGGCGGGACGCGGCATTTCCTGCGTCATGAGTGCTCCTGGACGTCATCGATCCCTCGCCCCGACGGCGCGCGGCGCAGCGCGAGAGGAGGAGGTTGGTGGGAAAGAGCTACTGCCAGGGCACGCGTCGGCCAGTACGCCGCCGAGAACCCGGCGGCTAGTCTCTGTCCACCTCGATGAGCATGCCGCCAGTTTACCCGACTGCGGGGGCATCCTGTGCCGAATTTCCTGCGGGGCGCGGTCGAAGCCGGTGCCGGGCAAGGACTTTGAGCGGACTCCGGACCGGGGGCGAGTCTCGGCGGGTGCAGAATGGGCGGTCGTGACGGTCGTCCTCTCCATACCCCGAACCGAGTCCGCGAGAGCCCTACAGCTGCGGCCATGGCGGTCGGAGGATCGGCGGGCGCTGGTCGTCGCGCATCGCGATCCGCTGTTACGCCGCCGGTTGACGTCCCCTCTCACCGGCGACGGCGATGCCCGGCGGTGGCTGGACGCACAGGCGTCCGGCTGGGAGTCCGCAACACAGTTCAGCTTCGCGGTGGTAGCCGACGACGACACGCCGCTCGGGCACGTCGTCGTGAAGGTCCGGGACGCGGGGACGGCCGAGGTCGGCTACTGGACTGCCGCCCAGGCCCGGGGTCGTGGCGTTGCTGCCCGGGCGTTGGAAACCGCGTCGCGGTGGGCGCTCGGCGCGCAGCGGATCGTCCCGTTGAGCCGCCTGGACTTGCTTCATGCCGAGGACAACCTGGCTTCCTGCCGGGTCGCGGAGAAGTGCGGCTACGTCCTCGACGGACTGTTGCCGCCCGCACCGCCGGACTTTCCGGTCAGCGGGCACCGGCACGTGCGCATCTCAGGAGACTGACTGCCAGCGGGGCGGCGGGCCGGTCGCACTTCCGTCGGCCGAACAAGCAAACGGACTCGCTGGTAAGTGGCAGGGGTTTCAGGGGTTTCGTGGCCGCCCATCCCCCGCGCAGGAACCCGACGCGCCGTCCCTCGTTGAAGGCTCGGTCCCTGCCTCGAACGCCGAAATTCCGGCAGGCTGCTAGCCGCGGGCCTCCAGCCAGGCGACGATGGCTCGGACGAAGCCGTCGACGCTCGACAAGGGTTTGCCTGCGAAGATCGCGTGCAGGTGCTCGACGCCGATCGGATCGTTCCAGGCCTGGGCGCGCCGGCAGGTCTCCTCGTCGGTGGCCGCGCGGAGGACGTCCCAGCCGTGCCAGGTCGCGACCAATGCCGCGTCGATGGCCGGGTCGGCCAAGGTCGCCAGGTCCCAGTCGAGGACGCCGGTCAGTTTGCCGTTCGGGTCGAAGTGGACGTTGCTGCCGCCGAGGTCGCCGTGGACGAGTCTGGCGGGGGTCTCTTCAAGAGCCAGCAGTGTGTCCAAGCGTTGCTGGACTCCGGGTTGCCACTTTTCCGGCAGGCGCGGGATCACGTCGTGCAGGATTTCCGCCCAGCCCAGGCCGTTGGCAGATCGGCGCGGGCGGTGGAGGACGTCCGCGAGCCGCGGTGAGATCTCAACCTCGCGCAGTGCCGTCAACAGCGGGCCGAACGCTGCTGGGTCGCCGACGCCTTCTGGCAAGCCCTCGCCGTCGATCCAGGAGACCGCGACGGCCGCGCGGTCGCCGAACGTGGTCACTGGGGTCAGCGGCTCTGGCACGGCGAAAGGCAGTCCGACTGCCGCGACGGCGCGGAGGATCTCGGCTCGGCGCGGTAGCTCGGCTGCGGCGTCGGGGCGTTTGCTGATCCGCACGGCCGCGACGCCGGGCAGCAGCACGACGTGGTGCATGTTTCCCTGAGCGGCTAGCCGGGCGGAGCCGACCGCGGGACCGGGGACGAGTGCTTCGGCGATTTCGAGCAGGTCAGTGGGGACCGGTTGACGCATCCCGCGAGTTTGCCGGACATGGTCGCGCATCGCCGTCGCGGAGGTGCTCTAGGGCGCGAAGGCACCTTCGCAAAGCTGCCGCAACCTCGCGAAGGTGCCTCACCGCCGCGGAGGCAACGGCACCACGTCCAAATCCCGGGCCACGTGGATCTCCCCGTCGAACACCTTCGCTGCCTCGTCGCGGAACCGGTCCGCCTCCTCGTACGGGTAGCGCTGCGAGAAGTGCGTCAGCAGCAACTCCCGGGCACCCGACTCCGCAGCCAGCCGACCGGCGTCGGTGCTGGTCAGGTGGCCGTAGCGGTAGGCCAACTCGGCGTCGTCGGCGCGGAAGGTCGATTCGGCGATCAGCAGGTCCGCGTCTCGCGCGCAGGCGAACGCGCCCGCGCACAGGCGCGTGTCCATCACGAACGCGACCACCTGCCCCCGGCGCGGCACGCTCACGTCTTCCAGCCGGACCACGCCGTCCGCTGTCGCATACACCCCGTCGGCCTGGAGTTTTCGTATCGCTGGGCCTTGGACGCCTGCCGCGGCGAGCGCGTCCGGCAGCATCCGGATCCCGTCCGGTTCGGTGTAGCGGTAGCCGAAGCAGTCGATGCGGTGTTCCAGCGGGTACGCCGACAGGGCACCGCCGAGCGGGCCAGGGGCGGAGATCGGCAGCGGGACCAGCTCGGCGCGTTCGTGGAACGACGTCGAGTGCCGCAGCCGGTCGAAGTACTCCTGGCCGGACGCTGGGTAGTGGCAGCGGACGGGATGCGCGACGCCGTCCAGCGAGAGCCGTTGGATGATGCCGGCCAGGCCGAGGCTGTGGTCGCCGTGGAAGTGGGTGACGCAGAGGTGGGTGAGTTCGCTCGCCGTCGCGCCGGCGTACATCATCTGCCGCTGGGTGCCTTCGCCCGGATCGAAGAGGATGCCGTCGGCGTCGAAGCGCAGCAGGTAGCCGTTGTGGTTGCGGTGCCGGGTCGGCGTCTGGCTCGCCGAGCCGAGCACCACTAGCTCGCGTCGGGACATGACGATCATCTTCGCGCCACGCCGGGGCCGGACGCCACCGAAATGAACTCCGCGGAAACAGCGGCGGCCGTCCGGGATGAAATTCCCCGGACGGCCGCGCGCCGCGAATAATTGCCGTTTGAATTCGTTCGATCACTTTCCGCGAATTCGATCTTCACCCGGCTTCGGGAATTGCCAGTGTTTCCCGATACCACTTCCGGGACTGAGCCATTCGGACGCCGAGCCCCGGTCCAGGGGAGACTCCGGTGAGATCCCAGACCTTTTCGCTGGCATACCAATGGTCCTTCGTGAGCAGCGACCACTGGTGCCCGCTGAGCCACGGCGTGCCCGCCCGATGCTCGGCGAGGGGCCGGTCGTGGTCGGGAACGGGCAGGTCAAGCAGGGTGCAGACGGCTTCGAGCAGCTCGCGCATCCGCACCGGTTCCGGGTCGGCCACGTGGAACACCTCGCCGGGGCGGCCCAATGCCGGGTCCAGCGCGAACGCGCTGAGCACGGCAGCGAGATCCCACGACGAGACCACTGAAGTCCGGGACCTGCCGCCCTCAGCCCACGCCGGCACCGCCCGCAGCCACTTCACCAGCGTCGGGACCACGTACCGGTCGCCGTCGCCGTACACCAGGTGCGGCCGCAGAACGATCCCGCCCGCGGCGCGGACCCGCTGCTCTCCGGCCAGCCTGGTGCGGCTGGTGGCCGAGGCGGGCCCGAGGTCGAGTGTGTCCTCGGGCGCGCCTCGATGCTCGCCGTCGCGGTAGACCGCGCAGGTGCTCAGGTACACGATCCGGCGCGTGCCCGCCCGCCGCGCTTCCGCGAGGAGCCGGGCCGTGCCGAGATCGTTGACCTGCGCGCATTCCTCTTCGGTGCCGCCGATCCGGGACGCGGCGTGCACGAGCGTCGCGACGCCCGTGCACGCCCCGGCCAGCCCGGCCGCGCCGGCGAGGTCGCCTCGGTGGACCCGCGCGCCGGATCGCGTGATCCACTCCGGCACCTCGCCGCGCGCCAGCACCCGCACCGCGGCGCCGCGGGCGAGCAACGCCCGCAGCACCGCCGAACCGATGAACCCGGTCGCTCCGGTGAGGAGGATTTCCCCGGTCGTACTGTCCGCCCCCAGGCCGGCAGTCATGACCTGCGCATCGCCAGGGTGCCGCTCGCCACGGGACGGCCCTTCTGCTCCGCCACCACTCGCACCAGGCGGGACCCGTCCGCGTCGACGCCGATCTCTTCCGCCGTCAGCAGGCATTCCGAGTCGAACTCGACGTAGACGGAAAAGTCGAAGTCCGTGCGCAACGGCAGCGCGTACGGGTCTCCGAGCGTCAGCAACGCCGCCTGGCGCGCGCCTTCCAGCAGCACCATGCCCGGGACGTGGTCCACCGAGTGGTCGAACAGGACCGCGTGGTCCGGGTCGAACTGCAGGGACCAGGTGCCGGGCGTCGCGGTCTCGGCGACCAGCACGTCTTCCTTGCGTTCCCGGCCGACGAGCACCGGTTCCACCGTGGGCAATGCGATGGCCTGGAACGGCGTCGCCGCGAAGTGGTCGCCGCGCAGCCGGCGGTAGACCGCCGGGGACACGCAGCGAATCGTCTCCGAGGCGGTGCCGATCAGCTCCCCGTCGCGGAAGCAGCCGAACTCGAACCGCATGCCGCCGACGTTGTTGCCCCGGCGGATCACGTCCTGCACGCTCACCCGCAGCACCACGTCGATCGGCCTGCCCTCGGTGACCAGCCCTTCGGGGGTGATAGAGCTGGTCTTGCGGCCGCCGACGAACACGGTGCCGAGCGAGACGCCGTACGCGCGATGCGCGACCAGCATGATCGCTTGGCGGAATGTTTCCAGGTACAGCATGGGATCGTGCGATCCCGGAGTGCGCGGGCCGAAGAACCCGTGCCGGCGCGGCCACTGCGCGCCGACCTCGAACCGGTCCTGCCCCACGATGTTCAGATCAGTGACGAAAACTTCCGAGACGGCCGCGCGGTGCACGAGATTGCGCGGGATCGTCTGCTGGAAGTCGACCGGGCTTCCGCCCGGCGAACTTTCGCCGTCGATGATGAAGGTTCTTCCGACAGACTCCTCTAACAGCGTACCGACCATGTCGGTCCTCCCAGAAAAAAAGTACTTCCCCAGTACCCCCACAACATTTTTAGCGGAAAAGGGCGGACAAAACCATACCTACCTACCGGTTTTTTTCTCTGGCTCCGCGGGCCGCGCGGAGGTAGACTGGTGTGTCAGCGTGGCCCGGAGCGGGCCCGCGATCCCCCCGAGAGGAGTCACAGTGGCTCGCCAGGAACGCGCGGAGCAGACCCGAAATGCCATCCTCGACGCTGCCGCGTCCAGGTTCGACGCGGTCGGCTTCCTAGGCGCGAGCCTGTCGGACATCCTCGCCGAGGCCGGGGTCACCAAAGGCGCGCTGTACTTCCACTTCAAGTCCAAGGAAGAACTCGCGGACGCGCTGATCAACGAGCAGTTCACCGTGTGGGACCCGCTGGCCGACATCGAGAGCCCCGGGCTGCAGACGGTCATCGACCTCACCCAGAACATGGGGCACAGCCTGCGCAAAGACGTGCGCGTGCGCGCCAGCATCCGGCTCGTCATCGAGCAGGGCTCGTTCGTCACGCCCGCCGCGGGCGCGTACAAGCAGTGGACCGACACCATCCACGGCTGCCTGCTCGCCGCGAAGGCCGCGGGCGACGTGCGCAAGGACGTCAACGCGCACGATCTCGCGCAGTACGTGGTCGCGTCGTTCACCGGGACCCAGCTCAGCTCGCAGGTGCTGACCGGGCGGACGGACCTGCACGAGCGGGCCACGTTCATGTGGCAGACGATCCTGAACGCGGTCGTCCCGCCCCGGCGGCTGCACAAGTTCGATCCGGCCGGGACTTTTCCCGCCGACGACTAGCGGGCTCTGGGGTACGGGGCGAAACCGGACGGTCGGTTTGCGAGGCTGAGGTCGCTGCGGCGGAGTCGCGGTGGGGATCCGGAATCAAACCGGCGCAGTCGCGGTGCGGCTCGGGGATCAGCCGGGCGTGCAGTTCAGGCGCCGGTCAGCTCGGTGACGCGTCCCGGAAAACGACCCGGCACAACTCGGGCGTCGGTCGCCTCGGCAACGCGCCGCTGGCATCAACCTGGCACAACTCAGGCACCGGTCGCCGCGGCGACGCGCCCCTGGCATCAACCTGGCACAACTCAGGTCCCGGCCGCCGCGGCGACGCGTCCCTCGAACCAACCCGGCCTAGCCCACGCACCGGTCGCCTGGGCGATGCGTCCCCGGAATCAACCCGGCCCAGTTCAGGCGCCGCCCGCCTCGGCGACGCGTCCCGGAAACAACCCGGCACAGCTCAAGTGCCAGTCGCCTCGGCGGTCGAATCCGCTGGTTGCGCCGCCTCGATCACCCGCCACAGCTCGGAAAGCGTGCTGGCCAGGTCCGTGCCGGCCGGGATCGTCCCGCTTGCCGCCGCCGATTCCAGGCCGACGCAGGTCACCACGACCAGGAGTGCCGCCATGTCCGGGCGGACGTGCGGGCTCAACTCCCCCGCCCCGTGCGCGGCGGCGATGTGCGCGCGCACCTGGCCGAGCCACGCGCGGACGAAGGCGACGAACCGCGGGTCGTTCGAGCCCATTTCGCGGGCGAGCCGGAAGCTCGCGCCCACCTTCGCGTCCTCGGCGAGCCAGCCCATCAGCGCCCGGCTCAGGTCGGCCAGCCTGCGCAGATGCGGACGCCGCCCGCGCGCCCGCGCGACGTGCTGGTGCAGGACCGCCACGGCCGCCGATTGCACCTCGTCGCAGATTTCGTCCTTCGACGAGAAGTGGAAGTACAGGCCGCCCTTGGTCACGCCCGCTTCGCGCGCGATGTCCACCATGCTCGTGGCCGCGTAACCGTCGCGGTGCAGCAGCGCCGCGGCGGCGTCCAGCAGCAGGAGCCGGGTGAGCTCCGCACGAGCCTGTTTCGTCACCGTCTTCCCCATCGTCTCGCGCCGGGAACGGCACGGCGTGTGTCCCGACCGCCCAATCATGACATACCGACCGCCCGGTTTACCAGAGATTCCGGCCGATTACCTGGCTCCCGCCGGGAATTCAAGATCAAAACAGACCAACCTCCCGGTTTTATCTTGAAAACCGACCTCCCGGTTTGCTATGGTCCAGTAGTGGACCCGGCTCGGACCGGCAGGCAGCGGCGCTGGGGGCGCCGCCGGACGGGTCCGGCGCGAGAGACACCGGAGGGCAGTCATGCTGAACTACGAAATTCTCGGACAGATCAGAGTGAGCGGCCGGCCCGGCGTCTGCGCCCCGCGGGCCCGCAAGATCGAGACCTTGCTGTCCGTGCTGCTGGCCAAGAACAACCAGGTCGTGACGGCTGAGCATCTGATCGGCGAGATCTGGGGCGAACATCCGCCCGCGAGGGCGAGTGCGGCGTTGTATGTGTATGTGTCGCAGCTGCGGAAACTGTTGCGCGGCAATGGTGAGAGTGCGGAAGACAGCCCTGTTGTCACCAGTCCGCGGGGGTATTCGCTGCACGTTGGGATCGACGAGCTTGATGCTGATCGGTTCACCCGGCTTTACGAGCAGGGGCGCGCGTTGCACTGGGATCGTGGCTACGGTCAGGCTGCGAAGGTGTTGCGGGAGGCTTCTCAGCTGTGGCGCGGGGCGGCGTTCGGGGGGTTCATCGACTCTCCTGATGTGCAGGCGTATGCCACGTTGCTTGAGGAGAGCCGGCTTGGGTGCCTCGAGCTGTTGATGGAGACCGAGCTGCTCATCGGGCGGCATCGTGAGGTTGTCGGGCAACTGTCGGCACTTGCGAAGGAGCACACGCTTCGGGAGACGTTCACCGAGTACCTGATGACCGCGCTGGCTCGGTCCAATCGGCGGGCTGAGGCGTTGGAGACGTTCGCGTCCGCGCGGCAGAACCTGGTGCAGCAGTTGGGGATTGAGCCGGGGAGCTCGTTGCGGAAGCTGCATCACAGCATTCTTGTCGGGGAGATGTCAGACGCTGTTTGAGCTTGGTCGTGGGGGTGGCCCGGTCTTCCGCTTCGGCGGGGGGCCGGGTCTTTTTTGTGTGCGGGCGCGCCGCGGGAAAGCGGGTTGCGACGGGGCAGCCCGAAGCCTGATTCGGCTGACGGTCTGCGGGTGCTTGTCAAGGCGGGAAAGCCGAAAACTTGTTTCTGGCACAGAGGATTCGTGACCGCCACGCCTCCGCCGCCAGCAAGGAGGCCCCGCGGATTGCCGCCAGATCCGGACGCTCGTATCACCCAGCGAGACGGCCTCTGGCCGCCACGCCGTCGACACGGCCATGCTTGTGCCCGCCGCGCGGCCCTTGTCACTTCATCTCACCACCGTGAATCTCCCAGGAGTCTTCGATGGTCCACAAAATGAGCTTGGCCAGTCTGGCCATCGCGGCAAGCGTCGCCGGGCTGGCTCTCCTGCCCGCGGCGGCATCGGCCGCACCCGTGGCACCCGCGGTCCGCCCCGTGTCCCCGCACACCGCACCCGCGTTCAACGCCAGCGGCAGCTATACCCTCTTCCAAAGCAACGGTGTCAACGCGACAGTCAACGTCACCCAGGACAGCCTCGGCAAGCTGTACGGGTCTGCTACCACCGGTCGGGCTGCCGGAACCATCGAGAGCGGGGCATCGGTCGACGGCACGTCCATCCAGTTCACTATCGCCTGGACCAACGGACCGCACGGCCGTTACACCGGTTCGTTGGGCGCCGACCGGCGCCTCTCCGGTTTCACGTTCGACCTGGGCCACCCCGAAAGCCAAGCCACCTGGGCCACCACCCAAACCTTCTGAGTGTGCGAATGGGCGGTTTCTTTGCGGGAAAAGCCGAGAGGGGAACCCTCAGGGACTCTGAGTCCCTCAGGGTTCCCCTCACGGCACCCCTCAGCTACCGCTCAGCTGCGGTAGACCGAGACTACGAAACCGCCGCACGTGACTGGTTCTCCGTACCAGCCGCCCCAGCGGCTGTCTAACGCCAGGCCTGCCAGTTCGGCCATCAGGTCCAGTTCCGCGGGCCAGACATAACGCAGGGGCAGCGACGCGTCGGTCAGGTGCACGATTTGGCGCACGTCGTCGACCGCGCGTACGCGGGAGTCTGCGGTCCAGCACGCCGGATCTGGGTGGCGGCCCTGCACCACCAGGGCGCCGCCAGGGCGCAGGAGGCGGCTGTAGCGGCCGATGGCGCGCAGCTGGTCTCGTTGGTCTGGCAGGCGGGAAAGCACGTCCGCGCCCAGGTATCCCGCGTCGAAGCGGGGGCCGGGTTCCAGGTGGACTTCGTAGCCTTCGCCGGCCAGTGCGTCGGCTACTGGGCCGCCGCCGGGGACCAAGATTCGGCCGGGGCCGTGAGACCTCGATACGCGGTCGGTTACTTCGGAGAGGAACGCGACCGCGCCGGCGGGGTCGTCCGCCAGCGGGGCCAGCCACGCGGCCACGGGATCGACCGGCTTTTCCATCACCCGGGTCGGCATGTCGCCACCTCACTTCACGCAGTGGTCCTCTCTACTCCACAGAGAGTGCCGGACCGATCTAAAGCGGATCTAGCGGAATCGGGTTCCCCTAGGCAAGCCTGAAGGGCGACCCGCGGCACGCGGGTCGCCCTTCAGCGGTGAAAAGTGGTTCAGCCCTTGGTGCGCCGGTTGAACTTGCGCACCGCGAGGAACGAGGCCGCGGCGGTGATCACGCCCCACCAAGCGAGGGCGAGCCACGCCGTACCGCCGGCGGGAGTGCCGTTCATCAGCGCGCGGACGGCGTCCATCAGGACCGTGAACGGCTGGTTGTCCACGATCACCCGCAGCACGCCGGGCATTGCCTGGGTCGGCACGAGGGCACTGGAGGCGTACGGCACGAACACGAGGATCATGCCGAGACCGCCGGCACCTTCGACCGTCTTCGAGATCGAGCCGAGCAGCACGGCCAGCCAGAAGACGCCTGCCGCGAACAAAACCAGCAGGCCGATCGCGGCGAGCCAGCCCAGTGCGCTGCCGCCGGGGCGGAAGCCGATCGCGAAGCCGATCGCCACCATGATCACGAACGACACCAGGCTGCGCAGCATCCCGGCGGCGACGTGGCCCACCAACACGGCCGGGCCGAACATCGGCATCGAGCGGAAGCGTTCCACGAGGCCCTGGGTGAGGTCCGCGGCGACGCCGACGACCGTGGTCGTCGAGTTGAAGCCGATGCTGATGGCCAGCAGACCGGGCACCAGGTAGTCGACGTAGGCCATGCCGGGCACGTTGATCGCGGGCCCGAACATGAAGCGGAACAACAGCAGCAGCACGATCGGCAGCGACACCGCCTGCAGCAGCATCTCCGGGTTCCGCGTGATGTGCTTGACGTTGCGCCCGATCAGCACGCGGAAGTCGGACAGCACCGAGGCCAGCCCGGCGCTTTCGGGCACCGCGGGGATCTGCGCCCCCTCGGTTTCCCTGGACAAGGTCTGGGTCATCACTTCGCTCCCGCGGTTGAGGTGAGGGTGTGGAACACGTCGTCGAGCGTCGGCTCCGACAGCTCGATCCCGGCGGGCTCGAGCCCGGCGTCGGCGACCCGGTTGAGCGTCGCG
The DNA here is from genome assembly GCF_039525725.1 of Amycolatopsis albidoflavus. Lineage (NCBI taxonomy): Bacteria > Bacillati > Actinomycetota > Actinomycetes > Pseudonocardiales > Pseudonocardiaceae > Amycolatopsis > Amycolatopsis albidoflavus. The sequence continues at coordinate 558,174 of NZ_BAAAHV010000009.1, read as the reverse complement.
CGCACCTGGCCGGGGTGGTCGATCGGGACGCTGACCGTCTCGTCCAGCAGCACGCCGCCGGTGACCTGCTGCGCACGACCCGCTTCGGCGACCGACGCGAAGGTCAGCTTGAGCCGTTCGGTGCCGACGCGGCGCTTCAGCTCGGTGGCGGTGCCCTCGGCGACGACGCGGCCCTTGTCGATGACCGCGATCCGGTCGGCGAGCTGGTCGGCCTCGTCGAGGTACTGCGTGGTGAGCAGGACCGTGGTGCCGCCGTCGAGCAGCTTGCGGATCGCGTCCCACATCGCCGAGCGGCTGCGCGGGTCGAGACCCGTGGTGGGCTCGTCGAGGAACAGCACCGGCGGCGACGTGATCAGGCTGATCGCGAGGTCGAGGCGGCGCCGCATGCCGCCGGAGTAGGTCTTCACCGGACGGCCGGCCGCTTCTTCGAGGTCGAACTGCGCGAGCAGCTCGGCGGCCCGCTCCTTCGCCCGCGCGATCGGCAGGTGGAACAGCCGCCCCATCATTTCCAGGTTTTCGCGGCCGGTGAGCAGTTCGTCGACCGCGGTGTTCTGTCCGGTGAGGCCGATCTGCTCGCGGACTTTGCGGGTGCGCTTGGCGACGTCGTGCCCGTTGACGGTCACGGTGCCGCCGTCGGCCTCCAGGAGGGTGCTGAGGATCCGCACCGTCGTGGTCTTGCCGGCGCCGTTGGGGCCCAGCAGCGCGAACATCGTGCCCCGCTCGACGCTGAGGTCGACGCTCTCCAGGACGTCGACATCGCCGTAGGACTTGCGCAGCCCCCGTGCTTCGATTGCGTAGCCGGTGACCATCGGGTTACCTCTCCTCGGTTCGGTCAAGCGGGGAAACTGTCGGGATCAAGTGGGCCACAGCGGCCGCGAGAGCGGCAATACCGGCCGGGCCCGATAGGGGTGGGCTAATCGTCGTCCCCACCCCCGATCGCCATGCTGATCAACGCGTCGGTGTCCAGCTCGTCGATCGTGTCCTCGTCCACTGCGGACGATTCCAGCTCCTCGTCGGCGACGGACTGTTCCGGGATCTGAATGCCCGCCAGCTCGAGCAGCCCGTCGAGCAGGCCCGCCGAACGCAGCCGTTCCAGCGGGATCGCCGACAGCGCGTCCCGGATTCCCTGGTCCGACAACGGTTCCGGCTCGGTCTCGGCCGGGGCCAGCTCGGTCACCAGGTGCTCGGCGAGGATCCGCGGCGTCGGGTAGTCGAAGATCAGGCTGACCGGCAGCTTCAGTCCGGTGACGAGGCTGAGCTTGTTGCGGAACCCGGTGGCGGACAAGGAATCGAAGCCGACCTCGTTGAACGAGCGGTCCGCCTCCACCGCCTCCGGACCGGCGTGCCCGAGCAGCGTCGCCGCGTGCGTGCGCACCAGGGTGAGCACGGTCGGCACCCGCTTGCCCGGCGGGAGCGCGCCGAGTTTCTGCGCCAGCGATTCGGTGTCCTCCACGGCGTCCTGAGCCGCGCGCCTGCCGCGAGTGCCGGCGAGTTCGCGCAGGACGGCCGGGAGGTCGTCGTCGCCCGAGGACGCCAGTACGCGGGTGTCCAGCGCGATCGGCACGAGCAGCGGTTCGGGTGAACCCGCTGCCGCGTCCAGCAGGCGCAGACCGTCCTCTGTGGACAGCGCGGTGATGCCGGTTTCGCCGATGCGGTGGGCGTCCGCGTCCTCCAGTGCCGCACCCATGCCGCCGCCCCACAGGCCCCAGGCGAGCGAGGAGCCCGCGAGACCCTCGCGTCGGCGGCGGACCGCCAACGCGTCGAGGTAGGCGTTGGCCGCGGCGTAGCTGCCCTGGCCCGGTGCGCCGAGCACGCCGGCGGCCGAGGAGAACAGGACGAACGCGGTCAGGTTGCGGTCGCGGGTCAGCTCGTCGAGCGTCGCCGCGGCGTCGACCTTCGGGCGCAGGACGTGGTCGAGACGTTCCGGGGTAAGGGAAGTCAGGACACCGTCGTCCAGGACACCCGCTGCGTGCACGACTCCGCGCAGGTCGATTCCGTCCAGCAGGGCGGAAACCGCGGCGCGGTCTGCCACGTCGCAGGCGGCGAGCGTGACTTCGGCGCCGAGACCGGTGAGTTCGTCCCGCAGTTCGGTCGCGCCGGGTGCGTCCGCACCGCGACGGCTGACCAGCAGCAGGTTCTGCACGCCGTGTTCGGTCACCAGGTGCCGGGCGACGGAACCGCCGAGCGCGCCGGTCGCGCCGGTGATCAGCACCGTGCCTTCGGAGTCCCAGACCGGCGCGGCAGCGGCGTCGGCGGCGCGTTGCAGTCGCGGCACCAGCACCGCACCGGCACGGAGAGCGACCTGCGGTTCGTCCGATGCCGACACTGCGGCAAGGGTGCGGCCGCTAGGGGTTCCGGTGCCGAGGTCGATCAGGGTGATCCGGTCCGGGTGCTCGGCTTGCGCCGAACGGACCAGCCCGGCCACCGCGGCTCCGACCGGGTCGGGGCTTTCCTCGGCGTCGGCCGCGACCGCGCCGCGGGTGACCACCAGCAGCGAGCCCTCCGGACGGGCGAGGAACGTCTGCAGTTCGCCGAGGACTCGGTGCAGTTCCGTGTGCACGTCGTCGCCGGTGGCGGGCAGCACGACCAGGCCGGAAGCGTCGTCGATGCTGGTCGCGGCGGTGGCGCCGAGGGCATCGGTGAGGCCGAACGGGTCGTCGCCGACCACGGTCCAGTCGGTGACCTCGGCGACCGCGTCGAGGTCGGTCTGCTCCCAGGCGAGGCGGAACAGCGACTCCGCGCCCCCGGTTTCGGCGGCTTGCGGCTGTGCCGACATCGGACGCAGCAGCAGCGAATCCACCGAAGCGACCGGCGCACCGGTGGCATCGGCGATCTTCAGCTCCGCCGCGCCCGAGCCGATCTGCTTCACGTGCACCCGCAGCGTCGTCGCGCCGACTGCGTGCAGCCGAACGCCTTCCCACGCGAACGGCAGCGCCGGTTCGTCGCCGACCGCGCCGGAGACGCCGATGGTGTGCAGGGCGGCGTCGAGAACGGCCGGGTGGATGCCGTAACGGTCCACATCGGACACCGTGGCGGGCAGCTGGATCTCCGCGAAAGCTTCGCCATCGCCCTTCCAGGCGGCGACGAGGCCGCGGAACGCGGGACCGTACGCGAGACCGTCGGCGGCCAGTTCCTCATAGGTGCCCTCGAGTTGCACCTGCTCGGCGGCGGGCGGCCAAGCGGAGAGGTCGAACTTCTCCGACTTCCCTGCCTTCGCGAGGCGTCCGGTGGCATGACGGGTCCATGGGACGCCGTCCGCCGCGCCCTCCGGTCGCGAGTGGACAGTGAAGGCGCGAATGCCGTTCTCGGCCGCGTCGAGCGCGAACTGGACGCGCACGCCGGTCCGCTCCGGCACCACCAACGGGTACTCCAGCGTCAGCTCGTCCAGACGCGGGCATCCGGCCTCGTCACCGGCGCGGATCGCCATCTCGACAAAACCGGTGCCGGGGAACAGGATCGAGCCGCCGACGACGTGGTCAGCCAGCCACGGGTGCGTGCCGACGGACAGCCGTCCGGTGAACAGCAGGCCTTCTGCGCCAGCCAACTCCGTCGCGGTACCGAGCAGCGGGTGGTCCTCCTGACCCGGTGCGGCGGCCGTGCTCTCCAGCCAGTAACGCTGACGCTGGAACGGATACGTCGGCACCGGCACCGGGTGCGCGCCGGTCGGGGCGTAGATCGCCGACCAGTCGACGTCGACGCCGCTGACATGCAGTTGCGCGACACCGGTGAGCGCGGCGACGGCTTCGTCCTGCTCCTTGTGCAGCAGTGAAGCGAGCACGAGACCGTCTGGGCGCTCGTCGAGGCAAGCGTCGGCCATCGCGGTGAGCGTGGTGTCCGGCCCCAGTTCGAGGAAGCGGGTCACGCCGTCTGCGGCGGCTCGGGTGACGGCGTCGCGGAACTGCACGCCTTCGCGGACCTGGTTCACCCAGTACTCCGGCAAGGTCAGGTCATCAGCGGGCTCGCCGGTGACCGTGGAGATGATCGGGGTCCTCGGCTCCGAATAGGACAGTCCTTCCGCGACAGTGCGGAATTCGGCGAGCATCGAGTCCATCAGTCGCGAGTGGAATGCGTGCGAGACGCGGAGTTGCTTGGTTCGCTCGAACTTCGCCGCCACTTCGGCGACCGCTTCCGCGGCACCGGAGACGACGACTGCGGTCGGGCCGTTCACCGCGGCAATGTCCACAGTGTCCCCAGCGGCTTCGCGAACCGCTTCGGGAGTCCCGTCGATCGCGACCATCGCGCCGCCGGTCGGCAGGGCCTGCATCAGCTTGCCACGGGCAACCACGAGCTTCGCGGCATCGGCCAGCGAGAAGACGCCAGCGCAGTGTGCGGCGGCAAGTTCGCCGATCGAGTGTCCGGCCAGCAGGTCCGGCTTAACGCCCCAGGATCGGACCGTGCGGAACAGCGCGACTTCCAGCGCGAACAGCGCCGGTTGGGTCCAGCGGGTCTCGTCGAGGCCGTCGCCGCTTTCGATCACTTCGCGGAGCGGGCGGTCGAGGTGCTTGTCGAGTTCGGCGCACACCTCGTCGTAGGCCTCGGCGAAGGCCGGGTACCGCGCCGCCAGCTGCGAGCCCATCTGCGCCCGCTGCGAACCTTGGCCGGCGAACAGGAACGCGGTACGGCCGCTACCGGTGGCGGTGCCGCGAACGACGCCGCGTGCGTCCTCCTCGTCCACCAAGGCCGCCAGACCGCGCACGAACTGCGGCGAACGGCTGCCGATCAGCACCGCGCGGCGGTCGAACGCACTGCGTGCAGTCGCCAGCGAGAGGCCGATGTCGGCGAGGCTGCCTTCCGGGTCCTCGTCCACATAGGACATCAGCTGCTCGGCCTTGGCCCGCAACGCTGCCGCACCGCGACCCGAGACTGGCCACGCGACCGGACCGTCGTACTCCGGACCCGTCGAGGCGGTGACCTCGCGGCGGTCGCCTTCCTCCAGGATCACGTGCGCGTTCGTGCCGCTCACGCCGAAGGACGAGACGCCGACGCGTCGGGTGTGGCCGTTCGGCAGCCACTTCACCGGCTCGGCGAGCACTCGCACCGCGCCGGTGGACCAGTCGATCTCGCTGGACGGCTTGCCCACGTGCAACGTCGCGGGGAGTTCGCCGTGCCGCATCGCTTCGATCATCTTGATCACGCCTGCCGCACCGGCGGCGGCCTGCGTGTGCCCGATGTTCGACTTGACCGAACCGATCCACAACGGACGGTCCGCCGACGTCTGCGTGCCGTAAGTGGCCAGCAGCGCCTGGACTTCGATCGGGTCGCCGAGCTTCGTGCCAGTGCCGTGTGCTTCGACGGCGTCCACATCGGACGGTTCCAGTCCGGCGTCGGCCAGCGCGGCGCGGATCACCCGCTGCTGCGCAGGACCGTTGGGCGCGGTCAGGCCGTTGGACGTGCCGTCCTGGTTCACCGCGCTGCCCTTGAGGACCGCCAGCACCGGGTGGCCGTTGGCGCGGGCGTCGGAGAGGCGCTCCAGCACCAGCACGCCAACACCTTCGGACCAGGTGGTGCCGTCGGCGTCGTCAGAGAACACCTTGCAGCGGCCGTCGGCGGCGAGGCCCTGCTGACGGCTAAATTCCACAAAGGTCTCCGGCGTGGCCATCACCGTGACGCCGCCGGCCAGCGCGAGCGAGCAGTCGCCGCCGCGCAACGCCTGGGCCGCCATGTGCATCGCGACCAGCGAAGACGAGCAAGCGGTGTCGACGGACACGGCCGGGCCTTCGAGGCCGAGGGTGTAGGAAACCCGGCCGGTGACGATCGAGCCGGCGCTGTTCGCACCCACGTAGTCGTGGTACTGGACGCCCGCGTAGACGCCGGTCGGGCTGCCCTTGAGCGAAACCGGGTCGATGCCGGACCGCTCCAGCGCCTCCCAGGACGCTTCGAGCAGCAGCCGCTGCTGCGGGTCGATCATCGGCGCTTCCTTCGGCGAGACACCGAAGAACGTCGGGTCGAAATCGCCCGCGTCGTAGACGAATCCGCCGCGCGCGACGTAGGTGGTGCCGGGACGGCGGCCGGTCGGGTCGAGGAGGCCGTCGATGTCCCAGCCGCGGTCGGCCGGGAAGTCCCCGATCGCGTCGCGACCCTCGGCGACCAGTTCCCACAGCTGTTCCGGCGAGGTGACGCCGCCGGGCAGACGACAGGCCATGCCGACGATCGCGATGGGCTCGTCCGAGTTGTCCTTAGTGGACACGGTCTTGATTTCGACCGCCGTTCCCGCCAGTTCGTCGAGCAGGTGCGCGGCGAGGGCGGTCGGCGTGGGGTGGTCGAAGATCAGCGTCGCGGGCAGCCGCTGGCCGGTGGCCGCGGTGAGGCCGTTGCGGAGTTCGATCGCGGTCAGCGAGTCGAAGCCGAGCGACTGGAACTGTGCCGACGGCTCAATCTCGTGTGCTGCACGGTAACCGAGCACCGTGGCGGCGTGGCTGCGCACCAGTTCCAGCACCGCGTCACGGCGGTCTTCTTCCGGAAGGCCCAGCAGCCGTGCGCCAAACGAGTCCACTGAGGACTCTGCAGCGGCGGCGACCCGGCGCGTGGTGCGGCCGACGAGCTGCTCCAGCGTGCGCGGGAGCCGGTCAAGCTTGCGCAGCACCGGCAGGTCGAGCTTGGCCGGGACGGCGGTCGGCTTGCGGACGGCGATGGCGCGGTCGAACATCGCCAGACCCTCCGCAGTGGACAGTGGCACGATGCCGCTGGCCGCGAGCCGCTGCACCTCCTCTTCGGTGAGCGTGCCGCCCATGCCGCCGACCTCGCCCCACAGGCCCCAATCCAGCGACAGACCCGGCAGACCATGCGCGACGCGGTGCGACGCGAGGGCGTCCAGGTAGGCGTTGGCCGCGGCGTAGCTGCCCTGCCCGGGCGCGCCGAGGACGCCGGAGACCGACGAGAACAGCACGAACGCGGACAGCGCGATCTCGCGGGTGAGTTCGTGCAGGTTCAGCGCGCCATCGACCTTCGGGGCGAGCACAGCGTCGACCCGATCCGGGGTCAACGCGGTGACCACGCCGTCGTCGAGAACGCCAGCGGCGTGCACGACCGCGGTGAGCGGGTTCTCCTCCGGCAGCGACGCCAGCACGCCGGCCAGCGCCTCGCGGTCGGCGACGTCGCAGCGCTCCAGCCGAACGTCAACGTCGCTCTCGCGCAGTTCGGCGGCCAACTGGTCGAGAGCGGGCGTGATCCGGCGGCTGAGCAGCAGCAATCGGCGGACGCCGTGCTCGGCGACCAGATGCCGGGCGAGCTTTCCGCCCAGCGCGCCGGACGCGCCGGTGACCAGCACCGTGCCGTGGGGGCAGAAGTACGGCCGCTCCAGCTCCGGCGTCGTGCGGACCAGCCGGGGCACGAGGACGGTGCCGAGCCGGACCGCTGCCTGAGCCTCGCCCGAGGCCAGGACCTGCGGCAACACCGCTTCCGGTGTGGTTTCGGCGTCGAGGTCGAGCAGGACGAACGCGTCCGGATTCTCCTCCTGCGCGGAGCGGACCAGGCCCCAGACCGCGGAGGCGGCGAGGTCGGTGACGTCTCCGGCGGCCGGGACCGCGCCGCGCGTGACCACCACGAGCCGGGCCTGCGAGGGGTGTTCGTCGGCCAGCCAAGCCTGAAGCGCGGCCAGCACACGGTGCGTGAGTTCGTGGGTCTCCGCGGCAGTGCCGGATTCGCCGACGCACTCGAGAATCTGGACGTCGGCAGTGTCCACAGTGGTCTCGACGTCCGCCGAACGCTGCCATTCGATCCGGTACAGCGGCGCGGCCTGCTCGGCGACCGGCGCGGTGAACGCGCGGAACACCGTCTCGGCGACCGTCGCGACCGGAGCCCCAGTCGGGTCGGCGAGGGCGATGGTGAAACCGTCCTCTGTGGTCGGTGTGAACCGCACGCGCAGCGCGGACGCACCGGTGGCGTGCAGCTCAACTCCGGTCCAGCAGAACGGAACCCGGCCGACACCGCCGTCACCGCCACCGGCGACACGCAGCGCGTGGGTGCACGCGTCGAGCGCGGCCGGGTGGAGGCCGAAGCGGTCAGCGTCACTGTCCTCCGGCAACGCGACTTCGGCGAAGATCTCACCGTCGCGCTGCCAGACTGCTTGCAGGGAACGGAAAAGCGGGCCATACGTCAGGCCGGTGTCGGCGAAGTCGTCGTACAGACCGTCGATGGCGACCGACTCTGCGCCAGCGGGCGGCCACTCGGTCAGCGCAGTGCCGCCGCTGGCCGACTGCGGAGCGACGCTGCCGGTTGCGTGCAGGGTCCAGTCGGCGTCGTCGTCCTCGGTTCGCGAGTGGACAGTCACCGAACGGACGTCGCGCTCCCCCGCCGCTCCGACGGTGACCTGTACCTGGATGCCGCCGCGCGCCGGCAGGACAAGCGGGCTGCCCAGGGTCAGCTCCTCGATCCGGCCGGAGCCGACCTGGTCTCCGGCGCGGACGACCAGTTCCAGGAACGCCGTTCCGGGCACGGTGACCGCGTCGCCGAGCTGGTGTTCGGCCAGCCACGGGTGCGTTTCGACGGACAGCCGGCCGGTGAGGACGACGCCGTCGGTGTCGGCGAGCGCGACGGCCGCGCCGAGCAGCGGGTGCCCGGCGGACGTCAGCCCGGCGGCGGTGACCTCGTCACGGTTGGCGCGGGCGTCGAGCCAATACCGCTTGCGCTGGAACGCATACGGCGGCAGGTCGACACGCTGGGCACCACGGTCGGCGAAGACCGCGGCCCAGTCCGGGGTCAGACCGCTGACGAACAGCTCGGCCAACGCGGTGAGCGCGGCGGCCGGCTCTTCGCGGTCCTTGCGGAGCACCGGGACCACGAGCGCGTCGGACGTCTGGCGGACCAGCGCGGACAGCACGCCGTCCGGACCGACCTCGACGAAGCGTCCGACACCTTGTGCTGCAAGGGTTCCGACCCCGTCGTGGAACCGGACCGCGGCGCGGACCTGGCGCACCCAGTAGTCCGGAGTGGACATGTCAACATCGGGGCCGACCGTGGAGACCAGCGGGATTTCCGGCTGGCTATAGGTCAGGCCACGGGCCACGGCGGCGAACTCCGCGAGCATCGGTTCCATCAGCGGCGAATGGAACGCGTGCGACACCTTGAGCTTCGAAGACTTCCTAGCTGAGAATTCCGCCACCACGGCGGCGACGGCGTCCTCGGTGCCGGAAAGCACGACGGAATCCGGGCCGTTGATCGCGGCGATGCTGACCTCGTCCGTCAGATGCGGCGTGACCTCGTCCTCGGTCGCCTGCAGAGCCACCATCGAACCGCCGGACGGGAGGGCCTGCATCAACCGAGCCCGAGCGGCGACCAACGTGGCGGCGTCGGCCAGCGAAAAGACTCCGGCGACGTGCGCGGCGGCGAGTTCGCCGATCGAGTGGCCGAGCAGGAAGTCCGGCTTGATCCCCCACGACGCGAGCAACCGGAACAGCGCCACCTCGATCGCGAACAGCGCGGGCTGAGTGTAACCGGTTTGGTTGATCAGTCGCGGTTTCTCGAACAGGACTGTCTTGAGTGGACGGTCGAGGTGCTGGTCCAGTTCGGCGCAGACCTCGTCCAGCGCCGCGCTGAAGACCGGGAACGCAGCGGCCAGCGCGGCCCCCATCCCGGCCCGCTGCGCGCCTTGGCCGGAGAACAGGAACGCGGTCAGTCCTTCCACCTGCGTGCCGGTGACGACATCCGGAGTCGCGACACCGTCCGCGAGCGCGGCGATGGCTTGCTTCGGGTCCTCGGCCAGCACGACCGCGCGGTGCGACAGCGGCGACCGCGAGGTGGCGAGCGAAAAGCCCAGGTCAAGCGGGGTCACATCGAACGACGCCAACTGCTCGGCCTGCGCCCGCAGCGCCGCACTCCCGTGGCCAGCCAGCGGCAGCGGAACCGCGACGCCCTCCGGCCAGCTCGGCGTAACGGGTACGGCGGCCTCCACCGCAGGCGCTTCCTCCAGGATGATGTGCGCGTTCGTACCGCTCACGCCGAACGACGAAACACCCGCGCGACGTGGGCGTTCCCCAGTCGCCCACGGACGCTCGGTGCGCAGCAGCTCGACCGCGCCGGAGGTCCAATCGACCTCTGTGGACGGTTCGGTGACGTGCAGCGTGCGAGGCAGCAGACCGTGCCGCATCGCCTGCACCATCTTGATCACGCCGCTGACACCCGCCGCCGCCTGTGCGTGACCGATGTTCGACTTGATCGACCCGAGCCACAGCGGCTCGGTACGGTCCTGGCCGTAGGTGGCCAGCAATGCTTGCGCCTCAATGGGATCGCCCAGCGTGGTACCGGTGCCGTGGCCCTCGACAGCGTCCACATCGGACGCCGACAGCCGGGCGTTGGCGAGCGCCTGCCGGATCACCCGCTGCTGCGAAGGACCGTTCGGCGCGGTGAGGCCGTTGGACGCGCCGTCGGAGTTCACCGCCGAGCCGCGCACGACCGCGAGCACCGGGTGTCCGTTGCGCTGGGCGTCGGAAAGCCGTTCCAGCAGCAGGGTTCCCGCGCCCTCGGCCCAACCGGTGCCGTCCGCGCTGTCGGAGAACGCCTTGCACCGACCGTCCGCCGCAAGACCGCGCTGACGGCTGAACGCGAGGAACGGTCCCGGGCGCGACATGATCATCACGCCGCCCGCCAGCGCGAGCGAGCAGTCCCGCTGGCGCAGCGACTGGACCGCCAGGTGCAGCGCGACCAGCGAAGACGAGCACGCGGAGTCGATCGTGACGGCCGGGCCTTCCAGCCCGAGCGCGTAGGCGATCCGGCCGGAGATGACCGAGCCGGCGTTGCCGGTGCTCAGGTAGTCCTCGACCTCGCCCGCGAGCACGGACGGCGGCAGCTCGTCGTAGTAGTCCTGCCCGCCGCTGCCGACGAACACGCCGACCTGCTGTTTCGCCAGCGAGTGCGGCGCGATGCCGGCCCGCTCGAAGGTCTCCCACGCCAGCTCCAGCACGATCCGCTGCTGCGGATCCATCGCCAGGGCCTCGCGCGGCGAGATGCCGAAGAACGGCGCGTCGAACTGGCCCGCGTCGTGGACGAACCCGCCTTCGGAGACGTAGCTCGTGCCGGGGCTGTCCGGGTCGGCGTCGAACAACCGGTCCAGCGCCCAGCCGCGGTCGGCGGGGAACTCCCCGATCGCGTCGCGGCCGTTGGCGACCAGCTCCCACAGGTCGTCGGCGGACCGGACGCCGCCCGGGTAGCGGCAGCCCATCGCGACGATCGCGATCGGCTCGGATTCCGCGGCCTCGACCGCGCGCAGCCGCGCCCGCGTCTCCTGCAGGTTGGCGGTGACCCGCTTCAGGTAGTCGACCAGCTTGGTTTCGTCGGTCCTGGCTTCGTCAGACATCTGGAGAACCTCTTGTCGCAGAATCAAGGGCGGGTGGTCAGGCGCCGAGCTCGTCGTCGATGAGGGCGAACAGTTCGTCGGTGGTGGCCGCTTCGAGCGCTTCGGAGCCGGATTGGCCGCCGGACAGCGTCTGGTGCAGCGCGGCGACGACCGCCTGCAGCCGGGGCAGGATGCGGGACCGGTCGATCTCCGCGGCGTCGAGCGCGGCGGCCGCCGCTTCGAGCCGGTCGAGCCCGGCCTCGAGCGGGACCTCCGTCTCGCCCGCGCACAGCTGGCTCCACAGGTGCTCGGCCAGCGCCTGCGGGTTGACGTGGTCGAACGCGACCGTGGCGGGCAGCTTCAGGCCGGTGCCGGCGCCGAGCCGGTTGCGCAGGTCGACGGCGGTCACCGAGTCGAAGCCAAGTTCCTTGAAGGCCCGGGCGGGTTCGACCGCGCCGCCGTCGTCGTACCCGGCGACTGCCGCGACTTCGCCGCGCACCAGGTCCAGCACGGTCCGGCGCTGTTCAGCCGGGCTCAGCGACGCCAGCCTGGTGGCGAGGTCGCCCGCGCCCACCGGCTCGGCGTCGGTCTGGTCGGCTGCCGCCTCGGGGATGCCGCGCAGCAGCGGGCGGGGCCGGGCGAGCTGGTAGACCGGCGCGAACGCGGCCCAGTCGATGTCCGCGACAACCAGCTGGGACTCGTCGTGGTCGAGTGCCTGGCCGAGTGCTTCGACGGCCAGCCGCGGATCCATCTCGGCCAATCCCATGCGGCGCAACAGATCGCTCGCGTCCGCGTCGACCATGCCGCCACCGCCCCAGGACCCCCAGGCCACCGCGGTCGCGGTACGACCGGCCGCACGACGGCGCCGGGCTAGCGCGTCGAGGTAGGCGTTGCTGGCGCCGTAAGCGGGCTGGCCGGAGGTGCCCCACACCGCGGCGCCGGAGGACATCAGGGCGAACGCGTCGAGTTCGGTGTCGCCGAGCAGCCGGTCGAGCAGCTCGGCCCCGGTGACCTTCGCGCGGATCGCGGCGGTGAACTCCTCCGGTGTGACGTCGGCCAGCGCGGGCTCCCGGGTCAGCACGCCGGCGGCGTGCACCACGGCGGTCGGCGGGTGCTCGGCGAGCAGCTTGGACAGCGCTGTCTCGTCGGCAACGTCGCAGGCCACGACGGTGACGCGGGTGCCGGAAAGCTCTTCCACCAGCTCACGCGCACCCTCGGCTTCGAGACCGCGACGGCTGGTCAGCACCAGGTGCTCCACGCCTCGTCCGGCGAGCCAGCGCGCGACGTGGCCGCCGACCGCACCGGTGCCGCCGGTGATGAGCACGGTGCCGCGCGGCTGCCACGGCTCGGCGACGTCCGGGCCGAGCGGCGCGTGCACCATCCGCTTGGCGAACACTCCGGACGGCCGGATCGCGACCTGGTCCTCGTCGTTGATGCCGGAGACGACAGCGGCGAGCTTCGCCGCGTCAGATGCGTCCGTGACGTCGACCAGACCGCCCCAGCTGCCCGGCTGGTCCAGGGCGACCACGGTGCCGAGGCCCCAGACCGAGGCGGCCTCGGGGTCGGCGTCGGAGAAGGCATCGACTGCGACTGCGCCTCGGGTGACGACCCAGGCCGGAGCGTCGATCTCGTTGTCCCGCAGGGCTTGCAGGAGCGCGATGGTGGTGAGCGTCGGGTTCTCGGCGAAGGCGAGCAGCGAGAGGACGCCGTCGAACGGGCGGACCGCGGTTGCCTCGCCGAGCAGTTCGGCCAACGCGGTGCGGGTGTAGTCGGCGGCGACCAGCCGGACGACGTCGCCCTGTTCGGCCAGTGCGTCCGCCATGTCGGTTGCCTGCTTGTCCCCGGCCGGGACGACGATCAGCCAGCTGCCGGTGAGTCCGCCGGTCACGCCGGACAGCGGGGCCCAGGACACCCGGTACCGCCAGGAGTCCACGGTGGACAGTTCGGTGCGGCGGCTGTGCCAGGCGGCCAGTGCCGGGACGACCTCGGCGAGCGGGCCGGTCCCGACGCCGAGCCGGGTGGCAAGCGCGTCGACGTCACCGCCGGTCACGTCCTGCCAGAACTCCTGGTCGGCCACTGGGGTCGCAGTCTCCGCCGTGACGGCTTCTTCTTCGTGCCAGAAACGCTTGTGCTGGAACGGATAGGTCGGCAGGTCGACGATCTGGCCGCCGGGGACCAGCGAGAGCCAGTCGACCGAACCGCCGCGGACCGAGTACTCCGCCATCGAGGTCGCGAACCGGGTCAGGTCGCCCTCGTCGCGGCGGAGGGTGCCGACGACCGAGCCGGTGTGCCCGGTTTCGTCCAGCGTCTCCTGGATGCTCATGGCCAGCACCGGGTGCGGGCTGATCTCGATGAACCGCGTGTAGCCCGCCTCGGCGAGCTGCGCGACGACCGGGGCGAACCGGACCGTGCGGCGCAGGTTGGCGAACCAGTACGCGGCATCCACAGTGGACTCTTCGACCGCGTCGAGGGTGACCGTGGAGGTCATCGCGACGTCGCCGCGCCTCGGCTGGATCGGGCCGAGGTCCGCGAGCAGCCGGTCCGAGAGGTGTTCGACGTGCGCCGAGTGCGACGCGTAGTCCACCGGGACCAGCTTCGCGCGGAAGCCTTCGGCCACCAGTTGATCACGCAGCTCTTCGAGCGCTTCGGTGTCGCCGGACAGCACCGCGGAGGTCGCACCGTTGTCGGCGGCGACCGAGATCCGGCCGCCCCACGCGCCGAGCCGCTCTTCCAGTTCGGTCGCCGGGAGGCCCGCCGCGAGCATGCCTCCACCACGGCCGCCGAGGATGTCGCCGATCGCTTTGCTCCGCAGCGCTACCACCAGCGCACCGTCCTCAAGCGACAGTGCACCTGAGACAGTCGCGGCGGCGATCTCGCCCTGCGAGTGACCGATCACCATGTCCGGCTCGACGCCGTGCGCACGCCACAGCGCGGCCAGCGAAACCATGACCGCCCAGAGCATCGGCTGCACGACGTCGACCCGGTCGGCCGGCGGGGTGCCCGGCTCGCCGCGCAGGACCTCGATGACAGACCAGTCGGTGAACTTCCGCAGCGCGGTGTCGCATTCGGACATTCGCGCAGCGAAGGCCGGGGACTGCTCGATGAGGTCGAGCGCCATGCCCGTCCACTGTGAACCCTGGCCAGGGAACACGAAGACAGTGCGCCCGCGCACATCCGCGGTGCCAGTGATCACGTCCGGCCTCGAAGCGCCAGACGCCAAGGCGCGCAACGCTTCCTCAGCCTGCTTGCGGTCCTGCGCGACGACCACCGCACGGTGGTCCAGCGGTGCACGACCAGCGACGAGCGTGTGCACGACGTCGGCGAGGTCACTGTCCACTTGAGCCAGTTGTCCGGCGGACTCGGCCAGCGCGGCCGGAGTCTTCGCCGACAAGGCCAGCGGGTAGACGGGACCCGAAACAGCAGTCGTTTCCTCAGCGACCGGGGCCTGCTCCAGGATCACGTGCGCATTCGTCCCGCTCACGCCGAACGACGACACCGCCGCCCGCCGCGGCCGGTTGACCTCGGGCCACGCCTGCGGTTCGGTGAGCAACTCGACTGCGCCGGACGTCCAGTCCACGTGCTTCGACGGCGTCCCGACGTGCAGCGTCTTCGGCAGCCGGGCGTGTTGCAGGGCCTGCACCATCTTGATCACGCCCGCAACGCCAGCGGCGGCCTGCGGGTGGCCCATGTTCGACTTGATCGACCCGAGCAGCAACGGCGCACCGCTGCTGCGCTGACCGTAGGTTTCCAGCAGCGACTGGGCTTCGATCGGGTCGCCCAAAGCAGTCCCGGTGCCGTGCGCCTCGACAGCGTCCACATCGGACACCGAGAGTCCTGCGTCGACGAGCGCGGCTTCGATCACCCGAACCTGCGAAGGACCATTGGGCGCGGAGAAACCGTTGCTAGCACCGTCCTGGTTCACCGCCGAACCGCGCAGCAACGCGAGCACGCGGTGCCCGTTGCGCTGCGCGTCGGAAAGCCGCTCCAGGACCAGTACGCCAACGCCTTCCGCCCACGACGTGCCGTCGGCGTCGTCGGAGAACGACTTGCTCCGACCGTCCGCCGCGAGACCGCGACGGCTGCAGAAGTCCACGAACATCTCCGGCGTGCCCATCACCGCGACGCCGCTCGCCAGCGCGAGCGAGCAGTCGCCGCGCCGCAGTCCTTGCGCGGCCATGTGCAGCGCGACCAGCGAAGACGAGCACGCGGTGTCGACCGACACCGACGGTCCTTCGAGGCCGAGCGTGTAGGAAACCTGGCCCGACACGAGGCTGCCGTCCGGGCTGCCGCCGCTGTAGTCGTGGTACATCACGCCGGCGTAGACGCCGGTCGCGCTGCCCTTGAGCCCGTGCGGGTCGAGCCCGGCGCGCTCGAACGCCTCCCAGGACGCTTCGAGCAGGATCCGCTGCTGCGGGTCGGCGCGGCGGGCGTCGCGCGGGCTGATGCCGAAGAACTCGGCGTCGAAATCCGCTGCGTTGTAAAGGAAACCGCCGTGCCGGGTGTAGGTCTTGCCGGGTCGCTCGGGCGTCGGGTCGTAGACGCCCTCGATGTCCCAGCCGCGGTCGGCCGGGAACTCCCCGATCGCGTCGCGGCCCTCGTCGACGAGGTCCCACAGGTCGTCCGGCGTCCGCACGCCCCCGGGGTAGCGGCAGCTCATGCCGATGATGGCGATCGGCTCGGTGTCTCGCGCCTCCAGTTCGTGCAGCCGGCGGCGGGCCTGCTTGAGATCGGCCGTCGCACGCTTCAGGTAGTCGCGGAGCTTGTCCTCGTTGCTCATGGTCTGCCCGTTCATGAGATGCCCAATTCGTCGTCCAGGACGGCAAACAGCTCGTCGTCGGTGGCCTCGTCCAGATCGGCTTCGGTTTCGGCTCCGGCGTGCGCGTCGGCCCACTTGCGCACCAAGGCGTCCAGCCGCGCGGCGACCTTCGCGGTCGACCCGTTCAGCGTTCCGGCCGCGCCCCCGAGGAGGGTTTCCAGCCGGTCGATCTCGGTCAGCAGCGGTTCGGCCGGGCCGCGGCCCACGCCGAGCAGCTCGTGCAGCCGCCGGGCCAGCGCGGCCGGGGTCGGATGGTCGAACACGATGGTCGCGGTCAGCTTCAGCCCGGTCCGCGCGCCGAGCTGGTTGCGCAGTTCGACGGAGGTGAGGGAGTCGAAACCCATCTCCTGGAACGCGCGCTCCGGCTCGACCGCCGCGGCGTTCGCGAAGCCGAGGATCGCCGCGACCTGCTCGGACACCAGGCCCAGCAGGTACTCCTCGCGCTCGGCCTCGGGCACGGTCGCCAACCTTGTCGCTGCCGGAGCCTTTTTGGCTGGCCGGCGAACCATGCTCCGGAGGACCGGCGGCAGGTCGTCGGTCCGGGCGCGCAGCGCCGCCTGGTCCAGGCGGACCGGCGCGAGCACGGGTTCGGTCGACGCGAGGCTGGCGTCCAGCAGGGCGAGTGCTTCGGCGGTCGCCATCGGCGGCGTGCCCAGGCGGCGGAGACGGCGGAAGTCCGCTTCGGACAGTTCGCCCGCCATGCCGCCGTCCTCGGACCACGCGCCCCAGCACAGCGACGTCGCCGGAAGTCCTTGTGCGCGACGGTGTTCGGCCAGTTCGTCGAGGAAGGCGTTGGCCGCGGCGTATCCCGCCTGCCCGGCCGCGAGGACCGTGCTGGCGGCGGAGGAGAACAGGACGAACGCGTCCAAGTTGCTCGTTAGCTCGTGCAGGTTCCAGGCACCGTCGACCTTCGGCGCGAAGACGCGGGCGGTTTCTTCCTCGGTGAACGTCTCGACGCGTCCGGCCGACGGCACGCCTGCCGCGTGGATGACGGCGGCGAGCGGGCCGACGGTTTCGAGCAGGTTCCGCACAGACTCCGCGTTGGTGACGTCGCAGGCTTCGATCGAGACCGTCGCGCCTCGGGAAGTCAGCTCGTCGCGTAGCTCGGCCGCACCGGGGGCGTTCGCTCCCCGACGGCTGGTCAGGACGAGGTTCCGCAAGCCGTGTTTGGTCACGAGGTGCCGGGCGACGACTGCGCCGAGCCCGCCGGTACCACCGGTGACCAGGACTTTGTCCCAGTTCAGTTCGGCCGGTTCCGCCGCGACGGTGGCGAATCGCGGGGCGAAGACCTGGCCGTCGCGGACCGCCGTTTCGGGCTCGCCGGTGGCCAGAGCCGGGTCGGGATCGCCGTCGACCAGCGCGAATCGGCCCGGGTTCTCGGCTGCGGCGGCGCGGACCAGTCCCCAGACGGGGGCGAGCGCCGGATCGACGTCCTCACCGTTTACCGACACCGCTCCGCGCGTGACGACCGCGAGGCGACCGTCGCCGTCGAGGGTTTCCTGGATCGCCGCGAGCACCTTCGCCGCCACTGCGCGCGCGGCTTCCGGCACTCGACGCTCCGAAGTGGACACTTCGAGGATCCGGAAGTCGTGCTGTTCGCCAATATTCTCGACGGGCTCCCACTTGACCCGGTACAGCGAGTCTTTCGCCGGAGCCAGCTTGAGCGCCCGCGCGGCGAGTGCCTCGACGGTCAGGACCGGGCCGCCGGTGGCGTCGGCGATCTGCAGGGTGATCGTGTCGGTGCCCGCCGGGGCGACTCGGACCCGCAGCGTCGACGCGCCCGGCGAGTGCACGGTCGTGCCGCTGAAGGAGAACGGCAGCATCGGTTCGGCACCGCCCTCGGGGGCCGGGCCGAGGAGCTGCGCGTGCATGGCGGCGTCGAGCAGGGCGGGGTGGACGCCGTAGTCGCGGGCCTCGGCACCGTCGGGAAGCGTGACCTCCGCGTAGATGACGCCGCCGTCTTGCCA
Organism: Amycolatopsis albidoflavus; assembly: GCF_039525725.1. Lineage (NCBI taxonomy): Bacteria > Bacillati > Actinomycetota > Actinomycetes > Pseudonocardiales > Pseudonocardiaceae > Amycolatopsis > Amycolatopsis albidoflavus. Next base: position 540,122 of record NZ_BAAAHV010000009.1, on the reverse strand, counting down.
CATCGCTTGCAGGCCCTGGAAGGCCGGGCCGTAGTCGTAACCAAGTGCGGCGAGAGTCGTGTACGGGTCGTCCAGCTCGACCTTCGTCGCACCGGCGGGCGGCCACTCGGTGAGGTCGAAGGAGGGGGCTTCTGCAGTCGGGGCAACGAAACCGCTGGCGTGCCGGGTCCAGGTTTCGGCGCTGTCCTGTCGCGAGTGGACAGTGACGGTGCGGCGGCCGTTGTCGTCCGGAGCCTCGACGGAGACCTGGATCGCCGCGCTTTCGGTGAGGGTGAGCGGCGCTTCGAGGGTGAGTTCCTCGATGTGCACGCAGCCGACCTCGGCAGCGGCGCGGTACACCAGCTCGACAAACGCCGTCCCCGGAACCAGAACCGTGCCGAGCACGACGTGGTCGGCGACCCAGCCGACGCTGGTCGTCGACAGCCGGCCGGTCAGCACCACCGAATCGGTCTCCGGCAGGTGGACGACGGAACTCAGCATCGGGTGTTCGGCGGGCCGCTGGCCGTGTTCGGTCGCGTCGCCGCCGGTCGTGTCGGCGGCGAGCCAGTAGCGGGTGCGGCGGAAGGCGTAGGTCGGCAGCTCGACGCGACGCGCGCCCGGGTAGAACGCCGTCCAGTCCACCGGGACGCCGCGCGCGTGCAGGGTCGCGAGCGCGGTGACGGCGGTGATCGCTTCGCCGCGGTCCTTGCGCTGGGCCGGGACGAAGGCGAGGGTGTCGTCGTCAAATCCGTTCCGCGCGGCGGCGGTGAGGACTGCGGACGGTCCAATCTCGACAAACGTCCGAACGCCTTCGTCCACCAGCTTCTCGACCCCGGCGTGGAACCGGACCGCGGCGCGGACCTGACGTACCCAGTAGTCCGGAGTGGACAGATCCTCGCCTACACCGACAGTGGAGACGATCGGGATCTGCGGCTTCGCGTAGGTGAGCTTCTCGGCCGCGACGGCGAATTCGGCGAGCATCGGTTCCATCAGCGGCGAGTGGAACGCGTGCGACACCTTGAGCTTCGAAGACTTCCGCCCGTCAAACGCGGCCACCACGGCGGCGACGGCGTCCTCGGTGCCGGAAAGCACGACTGAGTCCGGGCCGTTGATCGCAGCAATACTCACCTGGTCGGTCAGATGCGGCGTGACCTCGTCCTCGGTCGCCTGCAGAGCCACCATCGACCCGCCGGACGGCAAAGCCTGCATCAGCCGCGCCCGCACGCCGACCAAGGCCGCTGCGTCCGGCAGCGAGAGAATCCCGGCGACGTGCGCGGCAGCCAGCTCGCCGATCGAATGGCCCAGCAGGAAGTCCGGCTTAATCCCCCACGACGCGAGCAACCGGAACAGCGCCACCTCGACCGCGAACAACGCAGGCTGAGTGAACCCGGTGCGCTCCAGCTCGGCGGCATCGTCGAGGACTGTCTTCAGTGGACGGTCCAGGTTCGGGTCGAGTTCGGCGCACACCGCGTCGAAGGCTTCGGCGAACGCCGGGTACTTCGCGGCGAGTTCCTTGCCCATCCCGGCCCGCTGTGCGCCCTGGCCGGTGAAGAGGAACGCCGTACGGCCGTTGGTGCGGCGGTCCCGTACTTCGCTCAGGCCGTCTCGCGTCGCACCGACAAGCACGGCGCGGTGGTCGAGCATGGACCGGGTGGTGGCCAGGGAGAAACCGACATCGGTCGGCGATCCTTCAAGGCCGGTGAGCTGGTTGACCTGAGCAACAAGCGTGTCCGCCGTGTCCGCGGAAACCGGCCAAGCCAGCACCGGCACCTCGATCGGCGCAGCGGCCTCTTCGACCGGCTCGGCCTGTTCGACAATCACATGCGCGTTGGTGCCGCTGATCCCGAACGACGACACCGCGGCGCGACGGGCACGTCCGGTCTCCGGCCACGGGCGGGCCTCGGTGAGCAGCTCGACCTCGCCGGCCGACCAGTCCACGTGCGGCGAGGGCGCGTCGACGTGCAGAGTCTTCGGCAGCACGCCATGCCGGATCGCCTCCACGACCTTGATCACGCCGCCGACGCCGGCCGCCGCCTGGGTGTGTCCGATGTTCGACTTCAGCGAGCCCAGCCACAGCGGTTCAACGCGGTCCTGGCCGTAGGTCGCGAGCAACGCCTGCGCCTCGATCGGGTCGCCGAGCTTCGTGCCGGTGCCGTGGCCCTCGACGAGGTCGACGTCCGCCGTGCTCAGCCCGGCCGATTCCAGCGCCTGGCGGATCACTCGCTGCTGCGCGGGTCCATTAGGGACAGTCAGACCGCTCGACGCACCATCGGAGTTCACCGCGGAGCCGCGGATCACGGCGAGCACCGGGTGACCGTTGCGGCGGGCTTCGGAAAGCCGCTCGACGACGAGGACACCCGCGCCCTCGCCCCAACCGGTTCCGTCGGCAGCGGCGGCGAACGCCTTGCACCGGCCGTCGTCAGAAAGCCCGCGCTGCTCGGAGAAATACACGAAGGTTTCCGGAGTGGCCATCACCGTCACGCCGCCGACCAGCGCCAGCGAACAGTCGCCGCGACGGAGCGCTTGCGCGGCCCAGTGGAGCGCGACGAGCGACGATGAGCACGCGGTGTCCACGCTCACCGCCGGTCCTTCGAGCCCGAGCGCGTAAGCGACCCGGCCGGACACGACGCTGCCGGCGGCCGCGTGCCCGGCGTAATCGTGGTACATGACGCCGGTGAACACGCCGGTTTCGCTGCCGCGCAACGTCTCCGGCACGATCCCGGCCCGTTCCAGCGCGGTCCACGAGGTCTCCAGCAGGATCCGCTGCTGCGCGTCCATCGCGAGCGCCTCGCGCGGCGAGATGCCGAAGAACTCCGGGTCGAATTCCGCCGCGTCGTAAAGGAATCCGGCCTCACGAGTGTTCGTGGTGCCGGGCCGCTCGCCGCTGGGGTCGTACAGCGTGTCCAGCGGCCAGCCGCGGTCCTCCGGGAAGCCGCCGATCGCGTCGGTTCCGGTGGCGACGAGGTTCCACAGGTCCTCGGGCGACGTGACGCCGCCCGGGTACCGGCAGGCCATGCCGACGATCGCGATCGGCTCGCCGTCGCGCTCGCGCGTTTCCTGCAGTGCCCGCTTCGCTTCGCGAAGATCAGTCGTCGCGCGTTTGAGGTAGGCGAGCAGTTTGCGCTCGTTCTCGCCGCCGGACTGGAAGTCGCTACTCACGCCAATCGCCCCGCCTAACCGCGAAAAAGGGTGGAAAGTGCCACGTCGGGAACGCTACCGACGGCGCTGGCGGGCCCCCACCCCTAGCGGCCCCACATTCAGCTGGCCAGCGCGGCGGCGACCGTGCGAGGGGCCGGCAGCGCGGCCACCTCCGCACGCAAAGCGCTCGCACCGGCACGAAGCGTTTCTCCCGTTAGCCGGGAAATCCCTTCTGCCGCACCGGAAATACCCGCTCCCGCCGCTGTCACGCGAGCGCTGAAAGCAGACTCGGTCAACGACAGCTGCGGCAGTCCGTACGCCACCGCGGCAAGCGCCAAGGTCTCGTCACCGTCGTGCACCACCGCCGCACAGGTCGGCAATACGGCAGCTGGCGGCGCGGCGTCGACGAGCTTCAGTTTCTGCGGCAATTCAAGACCAGCGGGCAGCTCTGCCGCACAGACAATTTCAGCGTCCACATCGGACATTGCCCGGAAGGCCGGCTCGTACCACGACGGATCGTTCAGCGACAGGAGAATGCGAGCCCGGCGTGCCTTGCGGCGCAACCAAGTCGGCACCTCGACGGGGCCGAAGTACGGCACGTGCCGCAGCGGTTGTCCCGGAGAGTCCCGCAATGAAGGCGGAACGACGTCGAGCGCGAGGTCCGCAGCTGCGTCAGGTTCATCGTCCGGACTCAGCACGCGAACCGCCTTGGCGTCGACCGCGCGCGCGGCGGCGATTCCGGCAGGAGCGTTCGACACCACCGCCGCGGGTCGCCACAGTTGCGCGAACTTGGTCAGCGCAGCGGATTCGGCGAGCTCCGCGTCGCCGTCCTCGAGCTCGACCGCGACACAGCCGGTGCGCAGGATGTCCTCGACGAACGCGGGCCGTCCGGCGATTTTCACGTCGTGCCCGGCAGTTCGCAGCGCCCAGGCCAGCGGAACCAGGGTGTGCAGACGGGCCGTTGACGACGGCGCGGCCAGGAGTACACGCATGGGGATCACTCCAGATACGACAAAACCGGGCCGGCCCGGTGCGGACAGTCGTGACGAGACTATCCACCCCGGACCGGCCCGGCGTACCCCTAGAAACCGTTACTGGCCAGGCATTTTCACCGCTTCGATGGCGTTGCGGCGCATCGCCAGCCGCGCCGAGAGCGCGGTCGCCGGCCACACGATCAGGAAGATCGCGAGGACCACGCCGAGGAACACCCAGATCGGCCCGGACGGGATGATCTCGCCGGTGGTGAGCGCCATCGGCACCACGGTGAAGAGCGAGATCACGATGCCGAGCACAAGCCCGGTCACCGCCACGATCCCGCCTTCCACGAACAGCATCCGCCGGATCTGCCCGCGATCCGCGCCGGCGAGCCGCTGCGCGCCGAACTCCCGCCGTCGGGCCAGCACGGCCACCGCGAGCGTGTTCACCGCGGCGATCGCGGCGTACGCGATGGCCAGCACGGCCAGCAGATAGTTGATCAGCGCCTCGACGTCGGCACTCGCCTGGAAGCTCGCGGCGAGCGCGCTGTCGTCGCCGACCGTGACCCCGGGCCAGTCCTTCGCCCGGTCGGACAGCGCCGACACGATCGCACTGGCGTCCCCGCCCCGCACGAGCACCTGCGACGCCAGGCCGCTGGTCGTGTGAGCGGCCAGGAGGTCCGCGGGCAGAATCATGCTCGCGTAGCTGGACGGGCTGTCCAGCAGCGCGACCACGGTCACCGGGACCTGCGCCCCGTCGCCGAGCCGCATCTTGATGTTCGAGCCGACCTTCACTTCCAGCTTTTCAGCGACCGACGCGGGCAGCGCGACGGAATTCCCGCGCAGCTGCGTCAGCGAGCCTTCGGTGACCTCGGTGGCGAGCACCGTGCCGCCTTGGTCCTGCGCGGCGACGCCCAGCAGCCGCAGCGGGTCGCTTCCGTTGCCGTCGTAGGGCTCCTCGACCCAGCCGGAGCTGGTGACGAGCGGCGATGAGGTCGCAACCCCTGGCGTACTGCGGATCTGCGCGAGCTCGTCCGGTGAGAACCCGCCCGCGGTCGAGGTGACCACCGCGTCTGCCTTCAACTGACCGGCGTACGCGGCGATCTGCGCTTTTTGGGCGGTGGTCTCGGAATACACGTTGCCGAGCGCGACCGCGCTGGCGAGCGTGATCGGCGTGAGCACCGCAGCGAACGCGACCGCCCGTGCCCGGGTGTTGATGACCGCGAGCGTGGCGTCGCGGCCGGCGACCCGGCGCACGAACGGACCGAACCGGTCCACCACCCAGGCGATGATCTCCGGACCGAGCAGCGCGACGCCGATCGCGCCGGTGAGCACCGCCGGTCCGCCGATCGCCGCCGCGGTGTCGGCGGGCATGAAGATCGTGGTCGCGGCGAGCAAAACCGTCGCCGCACCGCAGATCAGCGCGCCCATGCGGCGCATCGCGTTCACCTTGACGCCCGGGATCGCCGCTTCGGCCAGCGCCTGGATGGGCCGGGCCCGCGCGGCGGCGAGCGCGGCGAACCACGCGGCCCCGAAGGTGATCGCGAGCGTGGCGATGACCCCGGCCGCGAACGCGATGATGTCCTGGGTGAAAGCGAGTTCGTCCGGCACGATGCCGAGCGAGCCGCTGGTGCTGAAGATCCAGTTTCCGAGCAGGCTGCCCAGGAACGCCCCGCACACCGCGGCGATCGCGCCGACCGCCATCGTCTCCATGACGACCATGCGGTGCACCTGTTTCGGCGTCGCCCCGGTCGCCCGCAGCAGCGCGAGCTCCTGCTGCCGCTGCCGGACGGTGAGGCTGATCGTCGCCGAGACGACCAGTGCCATCACGACCAGCACCATGCCGCCGAACACCGCCGCGAGCAGGATCAGCGGCAGCTGGCTTCCGCTCACGCCGAGGAATTCGGCCGAACCGCGGTCGTCGCCGGTCAGCACGGTGAGCGAGGGAACCTGTGCGGAAATCTTGCCCGCCAGGTCCGCCGCGTCGACGCCGTCGGTCGGAAAAACGCCGACGAGGCCGACCGTTCCGGGATGCGGGTTGAACCGCTGGGCGTCCGTGACAGAGAAGAAGAACGCGGGCGCCTTCACGGTCTGCGACGGCTGTGCGACACCGGAAATCTGGAACGACTGCCGCTGCCCGTTCACCGCCAGATCAACGGCGGAACCGGCATGCAGCCCAGCCGCGGACGCGGTGGTCGCGTCAATGACCACTTGCCCCGGAGTGTTCGGCGCCGCGCCTTCGGTGAGCTTGTATCCGCCCAGCGAAGCCGAATCCCAGCCGTGTCCGGAAAGGACAGACGCACCCGACTCGGCGGGCGCGCCGTCGTGCAGCAGCACGGTCGCGAACGACACGTCCGGCACCGCTTGTCCGACACCCTGCACCGCGGAGATCTTCGCGACCTGGTCCTCCGGCAGCACCGCACGCTCGGCGTACGGGACGACCTGGGATTCCTCGTCCGGCAGCTTGAACCCGGCGGACCCGCCGACCACGAGCGGCGCCGCGGACAGCCGTTCCGGCGCCGCCTTCAGCACGATCGCCGTCTCGAACAGCCCGGCGCACGCGATCAGCAGACCGCAGCCGATGAGGATGGCGACGAACGACGCGAGCGACGCCGCCGCGCGGTACCGGAGGCTCGACAGCGCGAGCGCGAGCACCACTCGCCGCGAACTCACCGCTGCCTCCTCGCTTGCTCGCCGAGGTGCGCCAGGGTGCTCGCGACCGCGTCGACGCTGGGCGTGGCCATCTGCGTGACGATCCGGCCGTCGACCAGGAACAGCACGTTGTCCGCGTGGGACGCCGCGACCGGGTCGTGGGTGACCATCACGATGGTCTGGCCCGCGCTGACCAGCTCGCGCATCAGGCCGAGCACCTCGAGCGCGGTGGTGGTGTCGAGCGCGCCGGTCGGTTCGTCGGCGAACACCACGGCCGGGCGGGCGGCGAGCGCGCGGGCGATCGCGACGCGCTGCTGCTGTCCGCCGGACAGCTCGCCGGGCCGGTGCTTCACGCGCTGGGACAGCCCGACGCGCGCGATCACCTGGTCCACCCACGGCTTGTCCGGCGTGCGGCCGGCCAGGAGCGTGGGCAGCGTGACGTTCTGCTCCACGTTCAGCGCCGGCATCAGGTTGAACGACTGGAAAATGAACGCCACGTGCTCGCGGCGCAGCTCGGTGAGCTGGGTTTCGTTCTTGCCCTTGAGGTCGGTCCCCACGAGGGTGACCTGCCCCGAGGTCGGCGTGTCCAGCCCCGCCGCGCAGTGCAGCAGCGTGCTCTTGCCGGACCCGGACGGGCCCATCACCGCGGTGAAGGTGCCTGCCGGGAAGGCGACGGACACGCCGGCGAGCGCTTCGACGGCGCTCTCGCCGCGGCCGTAGGTCTTGTGCACCGCGTCCAGCTGGACCGGTGTCGCCACGGAAGTAGTGGTGGGCACGTCGTTCACTCCGATCCGTTCCCGGAACCGCGGCGCTCGAGCGACCACCAGACCGCGAGCACGATCGCGCCCCCGCCCAGCGTCCAGAGCCAGAAGGGCGACTTGAAGGACATGCTGATGAGGCTCATCAGCAGCCAGATCACGAACTGGACGCCGGTGATGGCGGCCCAGGCGATCGTGACGATTCGGCGAGCGAGTCCGCTCCCGGAGCGGGTCTTCTCGGTGCTCTCCGACATGAGGCCCCCCAATACGGCTTCGACGGAGTCGGGATTAATTGTGTAAGGCTTGAACAGTTTAGCGGACTCCCGCGGACGGGGGAACCCCAGGGGTTTCGCTCAGGACGCCCGGCCCGCCGTGGCCCGCGCCCGCCGGTCGAAGTCCCGGACGCTCCACACGCCCGCGACCAGCACTCCGCCGCCCAGATAGACCCAGAGCAGCCACAGCGGATCCCACTGCCCGCCGATCACCCCGATGCCGAACCAGATCAGCGTGTTGACCGCCACGACCACCACCCACAGCCCGAACGCGAGCTTCGGCGCGGCCTCCAGCAGCGGCGGCGGCGACCCGGACGCCCGCCCTTCGACCGCGGCCCGCAACGCCGCGTGCGACTCCGCGAGCCGGATCCGGGCCAGCCTGCGAGCCGCTTCCTGCCCGTCGCAGACGCCCTCCGAACGGGCGTGCTCGACCTCGGTAGCCGCCAGCTTCCGATCCAGTTCGGTGACCTTCCCGAATCCGAACCGGTTGGTCTCGCTCACGTTGGCTCGCCCCCAGACCAGATCAGTGTAAGACTTGCACAGTTTACTGAAAGACGTACCGGAGCGAAAGATGCCGATCGAGCCCGATCCCCGAGCCCTGCCGCCGGGCCTGACCCCAGCCTGGCTGGGCGCCCCCCGTCCCCGCCGAGGACCGAAGCCGTCGCACACCGTAGCGGCGGTGGTAGCCGCGGCGGTAGAGCTGGCCGACACCGAAGGCCTGGCAGCCGCGTCGCTGCCGAACATCGCGTCCGCACTGGGCCTGACGACCAACGCGCTGTACCGTTACGTGAGCTCGAAAGACGAGCTGCTGATCCTCCTGGCCGAAGCCGGCTTCGGCGCACCTCCGCCCGCCCCTGTCGGCCTGGACTGGCGCTCCGCCGTCCGCACCTGGGCCGACGCCGCAACCAAGCGATACGCGGCGCGCCCGTGGCTGCTGGACGTCCGCGAGGGCCTCACTCCACACCGCCTGCGCTGGACCGAGCAACTCCTGGCGATCTTTGTTGAAGCCGGTCTGTCCACAGTGGACGCCCTGTCCTGCGCAGAACTGGTCTCGGCAACAGTCCGAGCCACCGCAGACCGCCGCCGCACGATCGCCGACCCGGACTCCCCGGAATCCACCGAGTACGCAGCCGAAGTGCGGGCCTTCCTGCACCCCCGCCTGACCGAAGGCGACTACCCGCACCTGGCCGAACTAACGGAGTCCCAAGAATTCCCGGCCGCCGCCCCCGAAGACTTCGCCCTGGAACGAATCTTGGACGGAATCGCCGCCCTGCTCCCATAACGAGTCCGTGAGGGGCCCCTTCACGGAATCAGATTCCCTCAAGGAGCCCTTCACAGCCCACCCGCTCGTTCGATCGCTCGTTCGCCGCCGCGATGCGCCCCACCGCCACATTCGGTGCATCCCACGCACCCAATGCGGCATTCGGTGCGTCACATGCACCCAACGCCACATTGGGGCGCAAGCCCCGCCCACTCACCAACCGCAGCCAACGCACCCACGCATGGAGGCACCCACCCCACCCCCAACCCCGATACGAAGCCTCCTCTGCGGTTCGGGGGTGCTTGTCAAGGCATCTTTCCCGCCTTGACAAGCACCCCCGAACCGTCAGCACAATAAAACTTCGGGGTGGTGGCCCCACACCGGACGCAATGTCGCCGCCAGGCGACGAGCCCCCCGCGAAAGAACTCAGAGACTACCCAGCCACCCCTCCACAGCCTTAGCCGTAGTCTCCACATCCGAATCCACAATACTGAAATGATCCCCAGGCACAGTAACCACACCATCAGCCCGATCCCAGGTAGTCCGCCACAACCCAGGATCCTCCTCCGCCCGCTCAACAGAATCCCCAGCGATGACAAACCGCCGATCCGGCCGAACCAACACCACCGGCGAAGAAACCTCAGGCAGCCGAACCCCGTCCAGCAACCCGAGATAATAAGCCATAGCAGTCAACTTATCCCGGTCAAACGGCCCGAACTGCTCCTCCCGCTCAACCATCCCAGCAGCCATATCCCGAACAGTATCCCCGGCATCCCCGCCGTCCATGGAATAACTGTCCAAAAGCACAACCCCAGCCGCCTGAACCCGAGCAGCCAACGCATAAGCCAGAACCCCACCAGAAGAATGACCCACGAGAACAAACGGCCCGTCCCCGGAAAGCCGAACACTCTCCGCCAGCACATCCAGCAGGGCATCCAAATCAGCAGGCAACGACTCCCCAGCCACAAACCCCGGCGTAGGCAAGGCAGCAACCCGCCGCACCCCCCGGAACCGAGCAGCCAGCTTCGCGTACTGATAAGCCCCACCCATCCCAGCCGGAGTAGGAACCGCCAGCAACCTCAACTCGGCAGGCCCATCAGAAAGCTCCACCGGCCGAGGCTCCTCCCGAAGCTCACCCACCGTCCGGAACGTAGGCCGTAGCCGAGCCGCCGCCCCCAGCAACGCAAGACCGTTCTCCACCTGCCCGCCCCGGACAGCCTCGAAGAACATCTCCGTAACCGGATCCCCGCCAACCTCGGCCGCGGGCCCGGTCAACACGGACAGCAAATGCTTCGCCAACCCCGCCGGCGTCCGATGATCGAACGCAACAGACGCAGGCAACGAAACCCCCGCCACCCCACCGATCCGATTCCGCAACTCAACCGCGGTCAGCGAATCGAACCCGATCTCCAAGAAGTGCGCGTCCTCGTCAAGCTCGGCGGTATCGGCATACCCCAGCAGCCCGGCAACCTGCTCCAGCACAAACGTCCGCAGCCCCGGCTCGGTCAACTCCAGCTCCGAGACATCGTCAGCCACCGCACGCCGCTTCTTCACCGCAACCTGCGTCGACGCAACCGCCCCCGGAGCCACGAGCTCCCGCAAAGTCACCGACTCAGCCACCGCGACCGGCCGTCCGGAACGATCAGCGAACAACACCGCCACCCGATCGTCGCCAAGCGGAGTCACCCGAACCCGCAACTTCGCCGCCCCAGTGGCGAACAGCCGGAAGTCCCGCCACTCCACCGCGTCCCCGCCCACAGTGGACAGTACCGCGTCAAGAACCGCCGGAGACAGCCCAAACCGCTCGTCCGGAGCAATCTCAATCTCCCCGAACACCACTCCGTCGACAATCCAAGCAGCATCCAGCCGCCCAGCCGCCACCGATTCCGCCCCAGCAGGCGGCCACTGGCCAAGTCCCTCCGGTTCACCGCCATCGTCGACGGCCACAACGCCCTCGGCATGCCGAATCCACGCACCATCGTGTCGTGAGTGGACAGTCACCGAACGCTGCCCAACGCCATCCGGCTCGCCAACCACGAGCTGCACATGCTCAGAAGCCAACGGCGACTCGACGGCCAACCGCACCAACCGCCCGCACCCGACCTCGTCGCCGGCGCGGACTGCCAACTCCACGAACCCGGCGACCGGGAACGCCTCATCAGCAGGCAAAGTCCCGCTCAACACCACAGTGGACGATCCGGCGACAGTCAACGCAGGACCGAACAATGTCGCAAGCCCAGTCCCCGTAGCCCGCCGAGCCTCCATGTCCACCGACGGCCAGTACCGCGTCCGATGGAACGCATACGGCGGCAACGGAACAGCAGCCGCGGCTCGCCCGGAGAACATCCGCCGGACCTCCAGCCCAGCGCCAAGAACATGCAACTGCCCAGCCGCCAGAAGCGTCGAAGCAACCTCGCCCCGATTACGCCGAAGCACCGGAACAAACTCCGCGTCCTCGACCACAGCTTCAGCAGCCGCGGTCAGCACCCCGTTCGTACTCAACTCGACAAAGCGAGTAGCACCCGAAGCCCGAACCGCCTCCGCGAAGCGAACCGTGTTCCGGCAGTTAGCCACCCAATGCGCCGGATCAGACAACTCGTCGGCCACCTCAGCACCAGTGACCGTCGAGACCACCGGCACAGTCGGTGCGGCGAACGTCAGCTCCTGCGCGATCTCTTCCAGCTCTTCGAGGATCTCGTCCAGCAACGGCGAGTGCACCGCGCAATCGATCGCAAGCCGGTTAGTCCGCCGGCCGAGCTTCTCAAAGTGAGCGACGATCACCTGAACATCACTGTCCACACCGGACACCACCACCGACCGCGGCCCGTTCACCGCAGCCAGTGCGACGTCCTCGCCAAGCAACGGTCGCACCTCGTCGGCACTGGCCTCGACCGCGACGACAGCACCAGTGCGGGTCTCCGCCATCAACTGACCCCGGTGCGCGACCAGCTTCACCGCATCGTCCAAAGAGAACACGCCAGCCAGATGCGCGGCCGCGATCTCCCCGACCGAATGCCCCACCAGCACCTCCGGCCGCTGCCCCCACGATTCCAGCAGCCGATACAACGCCACCGAGAAGGAGAACACCGCGGCCTGGCTGAACTGAGTCCGGTCCAGCAACTGCGCATCCACCGACCCGGCCTCAGCGAACATCACCGCGCGCAACGACCGCCCGAGGTGCTGATCGAACTTCGCCGTGACGCGCTCTAGTTCGTGCGCGAACACTGGGAACGCAGCGGACAACTCCGCTCCCATCCCCGCCCGCTGACTGCCCTGCCCCGGCAGGAGATACGCAGTCCGGCCGCCAGAACGAGCTCGTCCCGTCACCACAGAGTCCGAAGTAGACAAAGCCGCCAGCGCCGCACGAAGCTCGGCCGCGTCCGAACCGACCACCGCGGCCCGATGCGAGAACAACGGCTGCCGATTCGCCTGCGAGTAAACGACATCCAACGTCGGATACGCATCGAGGTGCGCCAGCAATGCCCGAGCCTGATCCGGAAGCGCCGCCGCAGTACGCGCGGAGAACACCAGCGGCGGCAACACTCCGCCGGAGTCAACCGCTTCAGCCGCTTCCGCCACGACATCCGGAGCCTGCTCCAGAATCACGTGTGCGTTGGTACCGCTGTACCCGAACGCCGACACCGCGGCACGACGCGGCCGATCCACCTCCGGCCAATCCCGAGACTCGTCCAGCAGCCGCACAGTTCCGGCAGCCCAGTCGACATCGTGCGTCGGCTCGGTGACGTGCAAGGTCGACGGCAACACTCCGTGCCGCATCGCCTGCACCATCTTGATCACGCCGGCGACACCCGCAGCCGCCTGAGTGTGCCCGATGTTCGACTTCACCGAGCCAAGCCACAGTGGACGGTCCGCCGACCGCTCTCGGCCGTAAGTGGCCAGCAATGCGGCAGTCTCAATCCGGTCGCCCAGCGGAGTGCTCGCGCCATGTCCCTCGATGGCGTCCACATCGGACGCCACCAGACCAGCCGCCGACAACGCACGCCGAATCAGCTTCTCCTGTGCCGGCGCGCTGGGCGCATTGAGCCCGTTGGAAGCACCATCCGCATTGACCGCGCTGGACTTCACCACGGCCAGCACGTCATGCCCGTTGCGCTGCGCGTCAGACAGCCGCTCGATCACGAGCACCCCGACGCCCTCGCCCCAGCCAAACCCGTCCGCCGCGGCCGAGTACGGCTTGCACCGGCCATCGCGAGCGACAGCACCGTCGAGGAACTGCGCGAACGGCGCCGGCGAAACGAGCGCCGAGACCCCGGCAACCAACGCGAGCGAGCAGTCCCCGCCGCGCAACGCCTGGGTCGCCTGATGCAGCGCCACCAACGACGACGAGCACGCGGTATCCACCGACACCGCAGGCCCTTCGAGACCGAACGCGTACGCGACCCGTCCGGAGACCACGCTGCTCAGCGCTCCGGATCCGCGGTAGGCCCCGCCGCCTTGTTCGAGCGCGTCGCCCGGGTCGTAGTCCGACTGCATCACGCCGACGAAGACCCCGGTCGTGCTTCCCTTGAGCGCCAACGGATCCACGCCCGCGTTTTCCAGCGCGACCCACGACGACTCCAGCAACATCCGCTGCTGCGGATCCATCATCACGGCTTCGTTGGGGCTGATGCCGAAGAACGCGGCGTCGAAGTCGGTGGCGTCCGGAACGAACCCGCCGCGCGGCGTGCCGCCCTCCGGAGCGACCTGCTCCAGCCAGTGGTCCATGTCCCAGGCCCGGTCGGTCGGGAAGTCGCTGGTCCCGTCCTGACCGGCGGCGACCAGCTGCCACAGCTCGTCCGGCGTGGTCACGCCGCCGGGGAACCGGCAGGCCATGCCGACGATCGCGATTGGCTCGTCGCTGCCCACCACCGTGGTCTCCGGCCCGGCCGCGTCCGCGTCCAGGTCGCCGAGCAGCTCGTCGTGCAGGTGCGCGGCCAGGTCGCCGGCGGTGGGGTGATCGAAGACCAGCGTCGCGGTGAGGCTGAGGCCGGTGACGTCGTTGAGCGTATTGCGCAGCTCGACCGCGGTCAGCGAGTCGAAGCCAAGGTCCTTGAACGCCCGGTCGGCGTCGATCACGTCCGTCGACGTGTGCCCCAGCACCGCCGCCGCGTGCTCGATGACCAGGTCACGCAGGTGATCGAGGCGCTTGTCCGCGGGCAGCCGGACCAGCTTGCCCAGCAACGAGTCCGTCCCGGCCTCGCGGTCGGCGACGGTACGCCGAGCCGCCGGGACCAGGCCGCGCAGCAGGTCCGGCACCGCGCCGGCCTCGCGCCACGCGGGCAGGTCGAGCTTCACCGGCACGAAGACCGTGCCCGTCGAGCCGACCGCGGTGTCGAACAGCGCCAGCCCCTCAGCCGCGGTGAACGCGCCGAGCCCGCGCTTGCCGTTCGTCTCGCCAGCCATCCCGGCCGCCGATTCCCACATGCCCCACGCCAGCGAGTGCGCCGGCTTGCCCTCGGCGCGGCGGTGCGCGGCGAGAGCGTCGAGGAAAGCGTTTGCGGCGGCGTAGTTCGCCTGGCCAGGAGCACCGAGCACGCCTGCGGCTGACGAGAAGGTGACGAACGCGTCGACGTCGCCGGCCAACTCGTGCAGGTGCCAGGCGGCGAGCGCCTTCGGGTTGAAGACGCCGTCGATCCGCTCCGGAGTCATCGACGGCAGCACGCCGTCGTCCAGCACACCGGCGGCGTGCACCACTGCGGCGACCGGGTGCTTCTTCAGCAGCCGCGTCACGGCCCTGCGGTCCGTCAGGTCGCACGCGGCGACAGTCGTCTCCGCACCGAGCTCGGCCAGCTCCGCAACGAGTTCGGCGGTGCCAGGTGCCTGGTCGCCACGACGGCTGACCAGCAACAACTGTCGCGCGCCCTGCTTCGCGAGGTGCGTGGCGACGATCCGGCCGAGCGCCCCAGTACCGCCGGTGAGCAAGACAGTCCCGGCCGACCAGTCGACCGGCTCCCCCAGCTCCGGCGTCGCCCGGACGAGACGCGGTACACGCACCTCAGCACCGGACACCCGCACCGCCGATTCGTCGGCCGCCGCGATGGCCGCGAGCTGCTCGTCGGTCGCGTCGCCCTCGATGAGCACGATCCGGCCCGGGTTCTCCACCTGCGCGGACCGGACGAGACCAGCCACCGCGGCCCCGGCCAGATCGTTGCCGGTCACTACGAGAAGCTTCTCTTTGCCATCCGACTGCAGTTTGGACAGTGCACTGTGGACGGCCTTCTTCGCCTTCGCCGCGTCATTCCCGGCCTTCGCCCGGTAGACCTCGTAGGCCTCCTGCGCGTCCGGCAGCGTTGTCGGCACCCAGTCCACTTCGTACAGTTCGTCCGAGCCGGTCGGAGCCGCAGCCGCCAGCTGTTCCTCGCTGATCTGCCGCAACTTCAACGTGCCGACCCGCGCGACCGGCGCGCCCGCGCTGTCGGCAAGACGCAACTCGACGGCCTGTTCACCAGTCGGTCGCACGTGGACTCGCAACGAAGACGCACCTGTCGCGAAAAGCTCCACTTCGGACCAGGAGTATGGCAGCGTCGTCCCTTCCCCGGCCGCTGCGCTGAGCCCCACAGCGTGCAGAGTCGCGTCGAACACCGCCGGGTGCAGGCCGAATGCCTCGGCCCCAATCCGTTCCTGCTCGGGCAGCGCGACCTCGGCGTACACGTCCTCGCCGCGCTGCCATGCCGCCTGCAGGCCTTGGAACACCGGCCCGTAAGCCATTCCGTGCTCGGCCAGCAGGTCGTACATTCCTTCGACGTCAACGGTCTCGGCACCGGACGGCGGCCATTCGCTGAGGTCGAAGTTCGTTCCGGAAGCGGCGGACGCGAGCGTCCCGTCCGCGTGCCGGGTCCAGCCGACGGCCGTGGCGAGATCGTCGGGTCGCGAGTGGACACTGATCGGCCGGGTCCCGTCCGCAGCCGGAGTGCCGATGCGCACCTGGATCCGCGCGGCACCCTTCGCGGGCAGCACGAGCGGCGCGTGCAGCGTCAACTCCTGGACGCGACCGCAGCCGACCTCGTCCCCGGCGCGCACCGCGAGTTCCACAAACGCCGTGCCAGGCAACAGGGTCGAGCCGCCGACAGCGTGATCGGCCAGCCACGGATGCGTCGCCGTGGACACGCGCCCGGACAGCACCACGCCGTCCGCGTCGGCGAGCAACGTCGCCGCGCCGAGCAGCGGGTGGTCGACCGGGTCGAGACCCATCGACGAGACATCCCCGGATTCGGACGAAACCTCCAGCCAGTAACGCTGGTGCTGGAACCCGTAGGTCGGCAGGCCCGCGCGGCTCGCACCCCGCGAGGCGAAGTGCGCGGCCCAGTTCGGCACCACGCCGCGGACATGCAGCGTCGCCAACGCGGTCAGCAGCGCCACGTCCTCGGGGACGTCACGACGCTGGCCCGGCACCGCAACGGCGTCACCGGCGGACTGCGGAACCACGGCGGTCAGCGGCGCGTCCGGGCCCAACTCGAGGAACCGGTTGACACCGTCGGCAGCGAGCGCACGGACAGCATCAGCAAACCGGACCGGCTCGCGGACGTTGCGCACCCAGTACTCGGGATCGGTCAGCTCGGCGTAGACCTCTTGGCCGGTCACGCTGGAGATCACCGAAATCGTCGGCTGCGCGTACGCAATGCTCTGCGCGACGGCACGGAACTCGGCGAGCATCGGCTCCATTAGTCTCGAGTGGAACGCGTGCGAGACCTTGAGTTGCGTCCTCCGCCGCCCGGCGTCGCTGAACTTGGCGGCCACCGCTACGACGGCGTCTTCAGCGCCGGACAGCACGACAGAGCGCGGCCCGTTCACCGCGGCGACATCGACTGTCCCTTGTGGATCGTGCTCCGCGACCTCGTCTGGAGTTCCTTCGACGGCCACCATCGCGCCGCCCTTCGGCAACGCTTGCATCAACCGTCCGCGAGCGGCGACCAGCTTTGCCGCATCAGTCAACGAGAACACGCCCGCGCAATGCGCAGCGGCAAGCTCACCGATGGAGTGGCCGCACAACGCGGCCGGGGTCAGCCCCCACGACTCAACCAACCGGAACAACGCGACCTCGAACGCGAACAGCGCGGCCTGGGTGTTCGCGGTCTGCGCCAAAACGTCGGCGTCGCCGTCGATGATCTCGCGGATCGGCCGGTCGAGATGCCGGTCCAGCTCCGCGCACGCCGCCGCGTAAGCCTCGGCGAAGACCGGGAAGACCTCCAGCTGACGACCCATCCCGACTCGCTGAGATCCCTGGCCGGAGAACAGGAACGCCAGCGAAGCCTCGCCGCGCGCCAGACCGCTTACCGCGCCCAGCTCACCGTTCGCGAGCGCGTTCAACGCGGGCAGAACGTCCTCAGTGGACTTGCCGATCACCGCAGCCCGGTGGTCCAGATGCGTCCGCGATGCGCCCAAGGTGGCGGCGACGTCGAGCAGGTCCAGTTCCGGCTGTGCCGCAAGGTGTTCAGCCAACCGCGCCGCCTGCGCCCGCAAGGCCTGCGGCGTCCGGCCGGAAACCACGACCGGAACCGCCGCCTCGTCACGCGGGTTTTCGGCAGCCTCCGGCGCCGGTGCTTCCTCAATGATGATGTGCGCGTTGGTCCCGCTCAGCCCGAAGCACGAGACCGCACCGCGTCGCGGCTGTTCCCCGCGCTCCCACGGCCGGGCCTCGGTCAGCAGCTCGACCTTGCCCGCGGTCCAGTCCACATGCCGAGTCGGCTTGTCGACATGCAGCGTCTTCGGCAGCAGGTCGTTGTTCAGCGCCAGCACGATCTTCAGCACGCCTGCGACTCCGGACGCCGCTTGGGTGTGCCCCACGTTCGACTTGATCGACCCCAGCCACAGCGGCTCTTCGCGCTCCTGGCCGTACGTCGCGAGCAGCGCCTGCGCCTCGATCGGGTCGCCCAGTTTGGTCGCGGTGCCGTGCGCCTCGACGACGTCGATCTCGTCCGGCCTCAGCCGCGCGTTCGCCAGTGCCTGCCGGATCACGCGCTGCTGCGCGGGCCCGTTTGGCGCGGTCATGCCGTTGGACGCGCCGTCCTGGTTGATCGCGGTGCCGCGGACGAGCGCCAGCACCGGGTGTCCGTTTCGTTGGGCGTCGGACAGCCGCTCGACCAGCAGCATGCCGCAGCCCTCGGACCAGCCGGTACCGTCCGCGGAGTCGGCGAAGGTGCGGCAACGAGCGCTGCGGGCGAGCGTGCCGTCTAGGGAGAACTCGACAAACGTACGCGGCGTCGACATCACCGAGACGCCGCCGGCGAGCGCGAGCGTGCACTCGCCGTTGCGCAGCGCTTGCACCGCCAAGTGCAGCGCGACGAGCGAGGACGAGCACGCGGTGTCGATGGTCACCGCGGGTCCTTCGAGCCCGAAAGTGTAGGCGAGGCGACCGGAAATGACGCCGGAAGAGCCGTAGCTGCCCTGATAATTGTGGTACATCGTGCCTGCGAAAACGCCGGTCGGGCTGCCTTTCACCGAATGCGGCGCGATCCCCGCGCGCTCGAACGCCTCCCAGGACGTTTCGAGCAGCAGCCGCTGTTGCGGGTCCATCAGCAGCGCCTCGCGCGGACTGATGCCGAACAGGTCGGCGTCGAAATCGAGCGCGTCGTGCAGGAAACCGCCCTCGCGCACATAACTCGAACCCGGCCGTTCGCCGGTCGGATCGTAGAGCCGGTCAAGGTCCCAGCCCCGGTTCGACGGGAACTCGCCGATCGCGTCGACGCCCCCGGACAGCAGTTCCCACAACGCTTCCGGGGTGCCCGCGCCGCCGGGAAGCCGGCAGGCCATCCCGACGATCGCGATCGGCTCCCGTGCGGCTTCGGTGAGCTTGCGGTTCTTTTCGCGCAACCGCTCGGTTTCCTTCACCGAAGCCCGGAGCGCACCGACCAGCTTCTCCTCGGAGTTGCCCACGTGCCCACGTTCCTTCCGCGTCGCATGCTCGCCCGACGTCGTGACGATACGAGCGCGGCCGCGGGCGGACCCACCCCTAACGGCCCCTGCCGCGCCGGTCCGCCCGGCCGGCCAAGGTCCGCTTTAGACGGTCTTTAGGGGTTGTCGCACGCACCGGCGGATGTCAGATTTTGCTGGCGTTCCAAGCCATTTCGCACGGCTCGTTTCCGCTGGGGGTTTCACCGCCCGGACAAGGACTGGGGAATCGTATGCACACGTTGACACGCAGGCTGCTGGTGGTGGGAGCCCACGGCGACGACGAAACGCTCGGCGCGGGCGGGACTATCGCCCGGCTCGCCGACGAGGGCGTCACCGTTTCGCTTTGCATTCTCACCAACGACGACGGTTCGCGTTCGGCCGCCGGCGCCGAGGTCACCAATCGCACCGACGCGATCGAACTGGCCGCGAAAACGCTCGGCATCGAGCGCGTGCGAGTCCACGAATTCGGCGACAACCGGCTCGACACGGTCAGCCACCTCGAACTGAACCAGGTCGTCGAGCGCGAGGTCCGCGAATTCGAGCCGGACACCATTTTCGCCACGAGCATGTGCGATCTGAGCACCGACCACGCGCTGGTCAGCCGCGCCGCGCGGGTCGCCGGGCGACCGGGCAAGGGCCCGGTGCGCGAGGTCCGCACCTTCGAGATCCGCTCCGCCACCGACGTCGGAGAGGCCTCCGGGCTGCCGGTCACGTTCCGGCCGAACTGCTGGCAGATTCTCGACGAAAGCCACGTCGAACGCAAAATCGAAGCGCTGCGCGCCTACGGCAAGGAGCTCGAGCCGTGGCCGAATCCGCGCAGCGAACGCGGCGTCCGCGCCTTGGCCGAATACCGCGGCTCGCAGGTCAGCGCCGGCCTCGCCGAGGCCTTCGAAATCGTCCGTTCGGTCCGATGACCGGGTTTTCCTCCGCTTTTTCCACTCGCTTTTCCCACAGCCCATCCAGAAACGGGTGACCAGGAATGACCAGTACTGTCGCTGAATTCGAGACCATCGCCGAACGGAACGAACTGACGTCGGTCGCGGTGATCGGGATGGGCTACGTCGGCCTGCCGACCGCGCTCGGACTGCACGCCGGCGGCGTCGGCGTGATCGGCATCGACCTGTCGCAGAACCGGCTCGACTCGATCCGCTCCGGCGAGGTCGACCTCATCGAAGCCGACCACCGCAGGCTCGAGAAGGCCGTGCACCAGGAGGATTTCCAGCTCACCACGGATTCGGCGCGGATGGCCGAGGCGGACGCGGTGCTGGTGTGCGTGCCGACCGGGCTCGACGAGTACCTGATGCCGGACCTCGGCCCGCTCGAGGCGGCGTGCGCGGCGCTGGTCGCGAACGCCCGCCGCGGCCAGACGTTCATCCTCACCTCGACCAGCTACGTCGGCACCTCGAACCGGCTGCTGGTGAAACCGCTGGTGGCCAAGGGATTCACGATCGGGCGTGACCTGTTCGTGGCATCCAGCCCGGAGCGGATCGACCCCGGCAACGTCACGCACACCCAGTCCGAGACGCCGCGCGTGCTGGGCGGCGTGACCCCGGTGTGCACCGCGATGGCGCAGCGCGTGATCAACGTGCTCACCCCGAGCGTGCACTGCGTCAGCTCGCCGGAAGCGGCCGAGATGACCAAGCTGTACGAGAACACGTTCCGCGCGGTGAACATCGCGCTGGCCAACGAGTTCGCCGAGATCAGCGACGGCTTCGCGATCGACCCGATCGAGGTCATCGACGCGGCGGCCAGCAAACCGTACGGCTTCATGGCCTTCCACCCCGGCCCCGGCGTCGGCGGCCACTGCATCCCCTGCGACCCGCACTACCTGCTGTGGCAGCTTCGCGCGACGCAGAGCAACGCGCCGCTGGTGACCCAGGCGATGCACGCCATCGCGGAACGGCCGAAGCAGGTTGTCGACCGCGTACTGAACACACTGTCGCGCGAAGGCAAGGGCATGGCGGGTACGCGCGTGCTGGTGGTCGGTGTGACGTACAAGCCCGGCGTGCAGGACGTGCGTTCGTCGTCCGCGCTCGACATCCTCGACCTTCTCGCCGCGAAGGGCGCGAAGGTCGGCTACTACGACCCGCTGGTCCCTAACGTCCGAGTCACCGGCGGTTCGCTCGACACCGTCCCTGAGCCGGACGGCGAGGACTGGGACGTCGCGCTCATCCACACCGTCCAGCCGGGCCACGACTACGAATGGCTCGCCGACTGCCCGACTGTCATCGACGCCACCTATCGCTTCGACCGTGCGCTCTTCGCTAACTGAGAAAGGGACATTAACGTGCGTTACCTCATCACCGGAGGCGCCGGGTTCATCGGCTCCCACCTCACCGAGCACCTGCTGGCCCGCGGCGACGAGGTCGTCGCACTGGACAACCTCAGCACCGGCACCCTGGACAACCTCACCGGATTCGCCGGGCACCCCGGCTTCCGCTTCGTGCGCGGCTCGATCACCGACCCGAACGCGGTCGAATCGTGCATGGCGGGCATCGACGCGATCTTCCACCTCGCCGCCGCGGTGGGCGTGTTCACCATCCTCGACAAGACCATGGACAGCCTGCGCACCAACCTGCACGGCACGGAGAACATGCTCGACGCGGCGCTGCGTCACGACGTGCCGATCCTCGTCGCGTCCACGAGCGAGATCTACGGCAAGAACACCGCCGACGGCCTGCGCGAGGACGACGACCGGATCATCGGTTCGCCGCTGAAGAACCGCTGGTCCTACGCCGAGGCGAAGGCGCTGGACGAGACTTTCGCCCACCTGTACGCGGTGGAACACGGCCTTCGCATGGTGATCGTGCGGCCGTTCAACACCGTCGGCCCGCGCCAGACCGGGCGCTACGGCATGGTCATCCCGCGCTTCGTGACGCAGGCGCTGGCCGGCGAGCCGATCACGGTCTTCGGCGACGGACAGCAGACCCGCTGCTTCTGCCACGTGCAGGACGTCGTGCCCGCTCTGGCGGACCTGCTCGCCGACGAATCCGCGTACGGCAAGGTGTTCAATCTCGGCAGCAACGAACAGACCACCATCTCGCAGCTGGCCGAGCGCGTGATCGGCGCGACCGGTTCGAGCAGCACCATCACGAAGGTGCCGTACGAGGAGGCGTACGGCGACGGGTACGAGGACATGCAGCGTCGCATTCCCGACTGCACCCGCGCGTACAACCAGATCGGCTTCGTGCCGACGCGTTCCCTGGACGACATCATCAACGCGGTGGTCGCCGACCGCCGATCCTGACCTGTTCCCGGTTCCGGTGAAGGGCCTCTTGCGGATTTCGCGCGAGAGGCCCTTCACGCGTTTCGGAGCTTGACGTAGACGGTGCTCAGGTGGCCGGCGGCGGTGTTCGCGGACACTCCCAGTACCTCCGCGATCACCGCCACCGGCATGCCCTGCGCGGCGAGCTCCGCGACGCGCAGCTCTACGTCGGTCAGCACCCTTGCCCCGCTTTCCGTCACTGCCCGGCACCGGCCAGTTCGCCCGCCAGCGCGCTCCGCCCGGCCACGCCGAGTTTCCGGTACACCCTGGTCAGATGTTGCTCCACTGTGGACACTGTGATGTACAATGTTTCGGAGATCTGGCGGTTGGTCCGCCCGTGTGCCGCGAGTTCCGCGACGCGCAGTTCGGCCTCGCTGAGCGCGGTCGCCGCCGCTCCCTCCGGATCCGCGCGCGGCGGCTCGGGTCTCGACGCCACCGGACGCGGAGCGAGCGGACGCATCGGCTGTCGCGGCACCTGCACCGGTTTCACCAGGCCCGCCGAGCGTTCCGCGCGCTGCCCGAGCTGGTTGATCGCGCGAACCGTGCGGGCCAGCTCAAGCCGGTCGCCGGATTCCTTGAACGCCTCCGCCGCCCGGTTCAGCAGGCCGGACCGCGCGCCGGTGTCCCCGGCGAACGCCAGCACCCGCAGCGCCACTGCCCGCGAGAACGCGTCCGTCGTGTCCGCCAGCTGCTGTTTCGCCAGCTCGACCGCCAGGCTCGGGTTGCGCAGCCGCAGATTCGCCTCGGCGAGGTCGGTCCGCCACGGGGCCACTGCGGGCAGGTCGAGGTTGCGGTCACGGAGAATGCGCTGGCACTGCTGGAAATCGCTCACCGCGGAGAGACCGCGGTTCGTGGCCAGGTGGAACTGTCCGCGCGCCCTGAGGAACCGTACGCCGCCGAGTGTTGTGTACACCGTTTCGGGCAGCGCGTGTCGCAACACCGCGGCTGCGGCCTTAAACGCACCCGCCGCCGTGTACGCAGTCAGCATCGTCGCAAGCGGGTACGTGATCGCGACGCCCCAGTTCGGTTCGTCAAGCAGCGCAAGCGCACGGCTCGCCGCTTCAGCCGCTTCGGCCGGTTCGCCGCGACGCAGCAGCAGGCTCGCGCCGATAGCGTCGAGCATCGCCTTCCACGTCACCGCGCCGCGATACTCGGCCTCCTCGGCCAGCGAAGAGCACCAGCCTTCCGCGCGGTCCGCCTTGCCGTCGTACGCGAGCGCGAGGATGGCTGTGGCCAACGCTTCCAGCGAAGTGTCCGAGAGCCGGCAGTTCTGCAGAATCCGCTCCGCGCACACCGAAGTCTCTTCGCTGCCGCCGACCTGCCATACCGAGGCGAGCGTGGTTGCCGTGCGCATCCAGGGATCCGATGCGTCGACCGACAGCTCTGGTGCCGTGCCGTAATGCCAATGCGCGGCGAGAGTCAGTTCAGCGGCCATGCGCGGGTGCAGCGGCTCGAGGTCGTCGCCCAACCGGACCAGCGCGGACTCGAACGTTTCCCGGTCACCGAACCACAATGACTGGCGCACCAACGCGATCCGGTCGGATTGGTCGAGCGAACCAGCGTCCCGCAAGGCCGCGAGATGCGGTGCGGCCGCCGCCGGGTTGACCCGCCAGGTGATCTTGGCCAGCAGCTGCGAGATCATCTGCTGCTCCCACGACGCGGTGGTCGTCGATGCCGCCAGCTGCAGACAGCGGGTGGCGAAGTCGACGTCGTCGCCGAGCATCACCTGCTCCGCCGCCGCGACCAGCACCGGCAACGCCCACTCCGCCTGCGCTTCGCCCGCCGCCACGAGATGCCGCGCGACCTCCGGTGCCGACAACCCGCGTGCGTGCTTCACCTCAGCCGCCCGGATGTGCAGCCGCACCTTCTCGGACCCGCGCAACCCGCCGACGACCGCCGCCGCGGCCGGCTGCTGCCGGAACCGCACTCCGTCGACCAGCCCAGTCTCCACGAGCAGTCCCGCGGAGGCCTCCGCCTCGACCGGATCGACGCCAGCGACCGTCGCCACCGCGTCCGTGGTCACGTCGGTGTCCAGCACCGCGATCGCCGTCGCCACTTCCCGCAGCGGCGAACCGTAGCGACGCAGAAGCCGTTGCACCGCGTCGGAATACACCGCGCCGTCGTCCATTGAGCTACGAGATGCGTCGACCAACGCACTGACCAGCAACGGATTCCCCGCGCTCAGCCCGTGAATCCGCTCGGCGTCGCCGTGGTCGGAGACCAGCTGCGCGATCGCCTCCACGGTGAACGGCGTGAGATGCACGTACCGGTGCGGCTGCGCGGCGAATTCGACGCCCTCGCCCGAATACCAGCCGTCCGGCTGCGTCAGCACCAGCAACATCGCGGCCGACCTCGCCCGCCGCTGCAACCGCAGCAACAACCGCGCCGACGTCTCGTCCACGTGCTGCAAATCGTCGACCGCGATCAGCAGCGACCGCTCCCGCGCCAGCCGGTGCAACGCACTGCACAACGCGGCGATCCGGTCCTCGCCGTCGGCCGCGGCGAGCACTTCGCGCGGCAATGCCGGACTGGCGAGCAGCTGGTCGAGCACACCACCGTCGACGTCGCGCTCGTCGGCCGCCCCCGCCGCGGTGAGCGTCAGAACGCCCAGCTCGCGGGCACGTGCCACCACTTGGTTCTGTACCTGTGTTTTCCCGCTGGCCGGTCCTCCGCCGACCAATACCGTGTCTCCTGCCCCCGCATCGCATTCGATCAGCAGGCCCTCAAGGAGGGACACTGCTTCGTTCGGCTCGGTGCGGCGGTTCTGCCCCCAGTTCACGCCCATCGCAAGCTCCTCGACCCAACGGTCATCTTCCTGCGTGTGCCACAGTCGCAGCCGCCCCCTAAGCACAGCCAACCGCGATCTAAAGTCACTCAATCAGGTGATCACGATTACCTTGCGTTGCGGTGGTGTGGTTTTTTGTGCGGTGACGCCTGCGTGCGAGGGGAAGATTTCTGTTGTCAGGACTGGGTTTTGGCTCCGGACAGTGATCTTGATTCTCTCGCTTCAGCGGTCGGGGTTGACCACTTCGAGCGATGGTGTAATCGAACTTGTGTTCGAGAGAATGAATGGGTGACCACGACTACGACGCTCCCGTTCGATGCCGAAGAACGGCAAGTCCCGCACCAGGAACGACCTGGCCTCGCCCAGCTCCGCACCCCGCCCCCAGGACCATCGAGGTCGCGGGATCCCAGCGCCTCGGGACCCCCAGCGCCTCCAGAACCTCGGGACCCCAGTGCCCAGTGCCCCAGGGCCTCGGGGCCTCAGAGCCCCCGGACCCCAGAGCTTCGGGGCCAGGGCCTCGAGACCTCAGAGTCTCGGGACCCCTGGACTTCGGGACTTCCGGACTCGGGCTTCCGGCTTCGAGCTTCGAGCTTCGAGCTTCGAGCTTCGAGCTTCGAGGCGAGCGGAGCACGCGAGAAATCACCCGCGCCCAACTTTCGCACCTACAAGCCGACGCCCCGGGCACCTACCGTGATGTGGTCTAGACCTCTCAGGAGAGGAACCTCGCGATGAAGTTTTCCCGCTCCGCCGTCAAGGTCGCGATGCTGACCGCCGTGCTCGGCACGGTCTCGGTGTTCACCGCCGTCCCCGCCCTCGCGCACGGCTCGATGGGCAACCCGATCAGCCGGATCATGCAGTGTTTCCAGGAGGGTCCGGAAAACCCGCAGTCCGCCGCGTGCAAGGCCGCCGTCGCGGTGGGCGACAGCTGGCCCATCTACGACTGGGACGAGGTCAACATCGGCGACGCCAGCGGCCGCAGCCGAGAGATCATCCCGGACGGCAAGCTGTGCAGCGCCGGCCGCGACAAGTACAAGGGCCTCGACCTGGCCCGCGACGACTGGCCGGCCACCACGATGCCGAGCAGCGGCCCGTACACCTTCCAATACCAGCTGACCGCCGCGCACGAGGGCACCTTCGAGCTGTACGTCACCAAGCCGGGCTACGACCCGACGAAACCGCTCAAGTGGTCCGACCTCGAAGACACCCCGTTCTACAAGCAGGACAACCCGCCGATCGCCGGCAACGCCTACCAGCTCCAGGCAAACCTGCCCGGCGGGCGCACCGGCAGGCACCTGATCTACTCGATCTGGCAACGCCACTGGCCCGACTCCGGCGAAGCCTTCTACTCCTGCTCGGACGTGATCTTCAACTGACTCTCCCCCTGCCCCCTGCCCGGCGACCGCGGTCCACAGTGGACAAAAACCCCGCGCCACCTGGTCCGCTGGGCAACAGCAGCGCCCCTAGCCGCGCTCAGAACCCGACGAGAAAGAGGACTGCGCAGGCGTCCGCGGCCGGCGCTGCCACCGTCTCCAGACCACAACCCCGAGGAGGAAGGCACCGAGGATCCGTTGGAAGACAACTGCGTCCAGGTCAGCATCGGAACGGCGACGCGCAACTCGAACAACGCGGTGAAGACCGGCAACAGCAAGACCCCACCACCAAACCCGGCCACCGCGGAAAGCAACGCGAGCAAAAACGCGGCGAGGGCGGCGGCAAGCAACGCAGGCAGCAGATCGACCGGCACCGCCCCAGGCTGCCACCGACGCCGCCCTCACGCTCAGCGCACCTTCACGAATGCGGCCCCACGCCCAGCGCACGTTCGCCATGCCGCCCGCGCCCAGCGCATCCTCACCAACGCCGACCCGACTCCCAACGCACTCTTGCCAAGACCGCCCCACACCCAACACATCCGCCAACGCCGCCCCATGCCCAGCGCACTCTCGCCAATACCGCCCACGCCCAGCACACGTCCGCCAACGCCGCCCCACACCCAGCGCACCTCCAACGCCGCCCTCCGCTGAGCCCAGGCCAAGCGGACCAGGCACAACCCACCCCCTCCCTGGCCAAGACCCAGGCCGCTAGGGGTTGTCCCGCACCGCCCGGCCCCGAACACTCCTGGTTTTGTGACTGCAGTGGACGAAACACCCGCGAACGCACGCACCAGCCGGTGGATCCGCCGTTTCCACCCGACTGACCAGGCACGGGTGCGTCTGGTGTGCCTCCCGCACGCCGGCGGCTCGGCGACCGCCTACTTCCCGCTCTCCGCGGCCGCGGCGGGGCAGGACTTCGAGGTGGTCGCCGTCCAGTACCCGGGCCGCCAGGACCGTCGCGCCGAACCATGTCTGGACACGGTCGCCGCCATCGCCGACGCGATCACCGGCGACCTGGCCGACTGGTCCGACCTGCCGGTGGTCTTGTTCGGCCACAGCATGGGCGCGACCGTCGGCTACGAGGTAGCCCGCCGCCTGGAGGCGCGGGGCAATCCCCCGCTGGGCCTGTTCGCCTCCGCCTGCCGGGCCCCGTCCGCGCAGCGCATCGAGTTCGTCCACCAGCGCGACGACGACGGCTTGATCGCCGCCCTGAAGGAACTCAGCGGCACCGACGCCGGCGTACTCGGCGACGACGAGTTGCTGCGCATGGTCCTGCCCGCGATCCGCGGCGACTACACCGCCGTCGAAACCTACCGGCACCAACCGGGTTTGGAGCCAAGCTGCCCGATCCAGGTCCTGGTCGGCGACGCGGACCCGGTAACCGACCTCGACGAGGCCGGCGCCTGGCGCGAGCACACCACCGGCACCTGCCAGGTCAAGATCTTCCCCGGCGGCCACTTCTACCTGAACGACCAGCTCAACGCCGTCCTGCAGACGATCACCACAACCCTCGCCGGATGGCAACCGGGAATCTGCCGGGGATAAGGGTGGGGAAACCCCAGGGAAGCTTCAGGAGCACACCCCATGGTTCCGGCCCGCCAGTTCCGAGAAACTAGGTACATCAAGGAAACACCCCCTCAACCAGGAGGCCATCATGATGGCGATCACCACCGCCCCCGGCGTCACCCAGCGCATGCTCGCCAACGGCCACCTGGAGCTGACCTGCCGCACGACCCACCGCCACATCGAATGCGAGCCGGTGGCCGCCGCGATGTGGATCGCCCTGAAGCAGCACAACGGCGACGTCGACCAGGCCGCCGCCACCCTCTCCGCCCTGTGGGAAACGAACGAAGACGACACCCGCTACGACCTGATCGCCCTGGCCGGTTCGCTGTGCTCGCTGGGCATGGCCACCGAGTCGTAACCGAAACCGCCTCGATTCGCTCGCAAAACACCAGGCCTGGGCCGACATCCACACCGAGAACGACCCAGCCCGCACGAAAACCGTTGCCGAGCCTGTCCCCGAAGCGCGGCCAACTCAACTCAATCCCGGCCGAGTCCGAACGCCACTCCCGCGACGCTCCCGGCCGAAGCGGCCCGCACGTCCTAGGCCGCGCCGAAGATACCGACGCGAACGGCACCGGCGTCAACTCGCACACCGGGCACCAATCCGGACCCGAGCGCTACGGCATCGCCTGCCGTACCTACGAGCACCAAGCCAGATCAAAGCACTGCCGCACTCTCCCGCCGCAACTTCGCACACGAAGCCAGACCCCGCTACCCGGCACCCGCCCGCCATACCTGCGCGCACCGGGCCAGCCAGACCCGAGCACCGCGGCACCCGCCACACCTGCGCGCACGAAGGCAGACGCGAGCAAAGCCACGCCACGCCCACCGCACCTGCACTGCATTGCACTGAACTGCACCAAGCCAGACCCGGCCGCTGCGACACCCGCTCGCCGCGCTGCGTCGCACTAAGCCAGGCCCGCCACTCTTGCACGCGGAGCGTGCTGCAACACTGCCCGCCGCTCCTGCGCCGCACCAAGCCAAACCCAGCCGCCGCGACACCCGCCCGCCAGGCCAGTGCCGCGCCCGACCGCCGCTCCTGCGCCGCGCCCGGCCACCGCGACACCCGCCCGCCACGCCAGCGTCGTACCCGGCCACCGCGACACCCGCCCGCCACACCAGCGCCGCACCCGGCCAGGCCCGGCCACTGCGACATCGTCCGCCATGTCTGCGCGGCACCAAAGATCCGCGCACCGCGGAACCCTGGCCCCGCGCAGGAACACCGGCAGCAACCGCCTTAACGCGGCTCAGCTCCGGACTGACCAAGCGGCTCCCGCACTCTTGCACGCGGACCGCCCAACGCGGGGACTCAGGATTGCGCCAAGGCCCGCTCGATCGCACGTCGCGCGCGATCCGCCGCTGTCCGGTCATGCTGGAGCTGCATCGCCGCATTCAGTGCTAGTCCGGCGGCGATGATCTCGAACAGCGCCTGCTCGACGTCGAACCCGGCAGGCAGCTCACCGTTCTCCACCGCTGCCGCCAGGTCCGTTCGTAGCTGCTCCCGCCAGCGCGACCACACCTCGGCCACCGCGTCGCGGACACGGCCGGGGCGGCCGTCGTATTCGGTGAGCGCTGCGGTCATCAGGCAGCCGCCGGGGAGCAGGGGTGCTTCCAGGTAGTCCACCGAGTTGGCGCACACCGCGCGCAACCGCCGCAGGCCTGGCAGTTCGGGCAGCGCGGGCTCCGCCACGCGATGCCAGAAGTCCACGAACGCCTTGTCCAGCGTGGAGATCTGCAGCGTCTCCTTGGTCCCGAAATGCTTGTGCACCCCGGACTTGCTCATCTCCAGCTCCTCGGCGAGCCGGCCGATCGTGATCCCCTCCAGCCCTTCCTCGGAGGCGATCTCGGCCGCTCGCTCGAGGATCCGGCCCCGGGTGGCCTGCGCCTCGGCCGCTGAACGTCGCGGTGACATGCGCCAAGGATAGCGTACGGGCGTTCGCTATTGATTTAGCGTACGTCCGTACGCTAAATTTCCGGCAACCACCGAGACCAAGGGAGCACGAGATGCGGTTGCGACGACTGGGATGGGCCGGACTGGAGATCGAGGCGGGCGGCGAGCGCCTGGTGATCGACTACGTCCGGGACCTGTCACCGCTGTTCACCGGATGGAAGTCCGGCGAAGGACTGGCGGTGCCGAGTGGGAAAGTCACTGCCGCACTGGTCTCCCACCTGCACCGCGACCACACCGACGCGGCCGCGCTCGCGGACGTGCTGGCACCGGGAGCGCCCGTACTGCGCCCCGCGCCCGGCCACGGCGACGACGTGGACAACGTCACCACCCTGCCCGCCGAACACGAACTGGCCCTGCACCGATTGGCCGTCGAAGTCGCGGATCCCTGGTCGACCCGCGAAATCGGGCCGTTCCGCGCCACAGCGGTTCCGGCCGTCGACGGACTGGGCGACCCGCAGCTGAACTGGGTCGTCGAAGCCGACGGGCAGCGAGTTTTCCACGGCGGCGACACGATGTTCCACGGCTACTGGTGGCTCATTGCGCGCCGGTTCAGCCCGTTCGACGCGACATTTCTCCCCGCCAACGGCGCGGTGGTCGACGCGCCGCACCTCCAGCCGCCGAGTCCGCTGCCCGCCGCGATGGACCCGCGGCAAGCCGCCGCGGCCGCGGAGATCCTCGACGCCCGGTATGCGGTGCCGATGCACTACGAAGCCGAGCAGCCGGACAAGATCGCGGGCTACGTCGAGGTTTCCGATCCGGAGGCCGAGTTCCGCCAGCATGCCGGACAGCGCGCTCGAGTGCTGCCCGTCGGGGAATGGCTGGACCTGGCGCACGCGACCGGGAACTCCGCCGTGGCAGCGAGTTCCGGCACCAGAGCGTAAGGCATGCCCGCCGCTGCGACGGCACGACGGCGGTCCATTGTGGACGTCCTGCCACGACAAGCCTTCAAGACACAGTCCCGCAGGTCGCCGCAATCACGGGGAGGGCGCGATTCGGCGTGCGCCCCAGCAGCGCCCCCTCGAACCGCCTCGACGGATTGGCTCGCGCGTGGCAACTGCAGCTCGGTGAGCCTGTATCCCCCGTTGCCACACCTCCGGCAAGCAGGCTAGTCTCGTTTCAGATGCCGACAACATCTGAAATTGCCATCCATGGTACCGGCCGTCTCTGTCTGGCCAGGAAGGAGCAGGTCAGCGGTGCGCGTGCTTTTCGCCAGTCTCGCGTCGGTCGGGCACACCTACCCGCTCATCCCGCTCGCGGTCGCTGCCAAGGAGGCTGGGCACGAGGTGCGTTTCGCCGCGGGCGAGAACGTGCACGCGTCCTTGCACCGCAATGGATTGCGCCCCTTTCGGCCAGCGGATTCGTTCTACGAGATCTACGCCGAGGATCTCGAATCCGACCTGGCACGGCTGCGGCCTGACCTCGTAGTCCATGAATGGGGGGCAGCCGGGTCCGGCGATCGCGGCGCGGCGGGCCGGGATTCCCGGTCTCTGGCACGGGTTCGGTCGCCTGTTTCCCGACGGGATCGGGCTGGAGCGGCCCGGCCTGGACCGGCCGCATCTCGACATTTGCCCGCCGTCCTTGCAGGACAAGGACTTTCTCGCGACGGCCGAGCGGATCGAGCTGCGGCCGGTCGCCTATTCCGAACCCCTGCCGGAGTGGCGGGTCGAGCGGACGTCGCGGCCGCTGATCTATCTGACGCTCGGTACCGCGTTCGGCACGGCGGAGGTGCTCACCACGGCTATCCAGGGTTTGACGGCGCTCGACGCCGACGTGGTCGTTGCTGCTGGGAACGTCCAGCTTGGTGCGGTGCCGGGAGATGTCACGGTCCACCGTTGGGTACCGCAGGCGGAGTTGCTGCCATCTGTCGACGCGGTGGTGCATCACGGCGGCAGCGGTACGACGCTCGGTGCGCTCGCGGCCGGGGTTCCGCAGCTGGTTCTTCCTCAGGGAGCGGATCAGTTCGGCAATGCGGAAGCACTCAGCACCGCGGGGGCTGCGGTGAGCATTCTTCCCGGAGAGCTGAGCGCGGACAGTGTTGCCGAGGGCGTCCGGAAGCTGCTGTTACCGCGCAGCGGGCACCGGGATGCGGCGCGGGCGATCGCGGAGGAGATCGCGCGCATGCCGTCGCCAGGAGAGGTTGCTCGCGACCTGCCTCGGTGGGCCGAGAGCAGATAGCTGTCGATTCCCGGGTGCCCAGTTCGTAGCCACAGTAAGAGCCCCTTCGAACGAGGAGAGCAGGCCATGTCGGCTACGTACACTGTCGACGTCTTCACCAGCCTCGACGGATTCGCCGCGCACTCCGGCGACTGGGGCGGTTACTGGGGCAAACAAGGTCCCGAACTCCTCGATCACCGCCTTGACCTCTCGATCCGGTCGACGTCGTCGCTCGGCTCAAGGAGGAGTCCGCGGTGCCGTTGCGGTCGCACGGCAGCCTCACGCTGAACCGAGCACTCATGGCGGCCGGTTTGGTCGACGTCGTCCAGGTGACGTTGTTTCCGATCATCACGGGGAAAACCGGAGCCGATCCGGTCTTTCGCGGCGGCGACGACTACGACCTCGAACTTCTCGACACTCGGACGTTCGACGGGCGTATCCAGGAATTTCGCTACCGGCCATGTCTTCACCGGTAGCAAGCGCCTGGGCCGCCCGCGCGGATCGGCGGGCGGCCCAGGCTGGTTACCTGGCTTCCAGTTCCTCGTCCAGCAGGGCGAACAACTCGTCCGCGCTGGCTCCTTCCACGTCCTCGTCCGGGACCAGCGACGCGAGCACTGCCTTCAACCGCGTCACGACTCCGGAGACCTCGTCCGGTTCCAGGCTTCGCACGACGTCTTCCAGCGCGTCCAGCTGGATCTCGACTGCTGACGGCGCACCGTCCGCGACGAGGTGTTCTCCCAGGACCTGCACGGACGGGTAATCGAAGATCAGCGTCGCGGGCAGGCGCATTCCGGTGAGGACGTCCAGCCGGTTGCGCAGTTCGATGGCGGTCAGGGAGTCGAAGCCCAGTTCGATGAAGCCCTTTCGCGGGTCCACCGCGTCCCGTCGTTCGTGGCCGAGGACTACGGCGGCGGTGCCGCAGACCAGGTCGACGGCGGCCCGCACTCGTTCGGCGCCGGACAGGCGCAGGACCTGGTTCCAGGAATCGTCGACGACCTCGACGCGGCGGCGTCCTCGGACCAGGCCGCGCAGCATCGCGGGGACGCTGTGGGCGTCCGCGCGAAGACCGGACATGTCCAGCCGCACCGGCACCAGCGACGGCTGGCCGGCGGCGACTGTCGCGTCGAACAACTCCAGGCCGTCGGCGAAGGACAGGCCGAAGACGCCGGACCTGGCCATGCGGATCAGGTCGGTGTCGGCCAGATCGTTGGACATGCCGCCTTCCGACCACAGGCCCCACGCCAGCGACACGGCGGACAAGCCTTGCGCCGCGCGGTGGTGGGCAAGGGCGTCCAGGAAGACGTTCGCCGCGGAGTAGTTGGCTTGGCCTGCGGCACCGAGTGTTCCGCCGGCCGAGGAGTACAGCACGAAGGCGGCCAGGTCCAGGGACGCGGTCAGTTCGTGCAGATGCCACGCGGCGTCGACCTTCGGGCGGAGCACGGCGTCCATCCGTTCCGGGGTCAGCGACAGCAGCACGCCGTCGTCGACGACACCGGCGGTGTGGATTACCGCGGTCAGCGGGTGGTCGGAGGGAACATCGGCGATGAGGCCTGCGACGGCGTCCCGCGAGGCCAGGTCGCAGGCCACCAGCGAAACCGACGCACCCAACTCGGTCAGGGAGGCGACGAACTCGTCGGCTCCTGGTGCGGCGGGGCCACGGCGGCTCGTGATGAGCAGGCGGCGGACGCCGTGTTCGGTGACCAGGTGGCGGGCGATCAGCTGGCCGAGCACACCGGTGCCGCCGGTGACGAGAACGGTGCCATCCGGGTCGAAGGCGACGGCTCCGGAGGGCGCGTACTTTGCCAGTCGGTGCACCAAAACCGCGCCGTCGCGGACTGCGACGCCGGGTTCGTCGGCGTACATCGCGCCGAGCACCGAACCGATCGGGAGCGGGCCGTCGTCGAGGTCTACGACCATGAAACGGTCTGGGTACTCGAGTTGCGCGGTGCGGATCACGCCCCAGAGCGCGGCGTGGGTGAGGTCGGGCGCACCCTCGTCCGGACGAGTGGCGATCGCGCCGGAGGCGACGACGACCAACCGCGAAGCAGCCAGAACGTCCTCGGCGACCCAGGATTGGGCCAGCGAAAGGAGGTTGTGGACGGCCGCGCGAGCCCCTTCCGGGGTCGCCGTTTCGGGAGCGGCGAACGGCACGTAGACGACGTCCGGCACCAGCGCGCCGTTGTGGATGGCTTCCAGCAGCGCGTTTATGTCCACATAGGACTCGCCGCCGAGGCTGAAGGGATCGTTGCCCAGGACGGCGGTGGTCACCGCGGCGACGTCGTCGCCCTGCCACGGGATCCAGTCGACGCGGAACAGCGAATCGTCCACCGCGGAACGCGCGGCGGCGGCGAACGCGTCGTCCGCGATGGGGCGCAACGCCAGCGAGTCCACGCGCAGCACCGGTGCGCCGGACGCGTCCGTCGCGGTGAGCGAGACGGTGTTCTCGACGTCCGACGAGATCAGCACGCGCAGGTTCGCCGCGCCGCCCGCGTACAGCGAGACGCCGGACCACGCGAACGGCAGGACCGGCTTGTCCTCGGTCGGGCCGGCGAGGCCGATCGTGTGCAGGGCAGCGTCCAGCAGCGCGGGGTGCAGGCCGAACGCGCTGCCGTCCGCGTGCTCGGGCAGCGCGACCTCGGCGGCCAGCACGTCGCCCGCTTGCCAGGCACGACGGAGGCCCGCGAAAACCGGGCCGTAGTCGAAGCCTTGCGCGGCCAGCTCGTCGTACCGGGAGGTCACGTCGATCTCCGTGGCCCCGGCCGGCGGCCATGCTGCGGCGACCGCGGACGGCTCACTGGCTGGGGAGAGCCGGCCGCTGCCGTGCTGGACCCACTCGTCGGCGTCCTCGGCCTGGGAGAAGATCCCGAGCGCGCGGGTGCCGTCGTCCTCCTCCGCGCCGACGGTCACCTGCAGCCGCACCGCGCCCTGTTCCGGCAGGATCAGCGGCGCGGCCAGGGTGAGCTCGTCGACCCTTCCGCAGCCGACCTCGTCACCCGCGCGCACGGCCAGCTCGACGAACGCCGTGCCGGGGAACAGCGCGTTGCCCTGGACGACGTGGTCGGCCAGCCACGGCTGCGCGGCCAGCGAGAGCCGTCCGGTGAGGACGACGCCGCCGGAATCCGCCGTGCCGACCACCGCGCCGAGCAGTGGGTGCGCGGCTTCCCGCTGCCCGACCTCCGCGACGCCGCGAGCCCGCGCGCCGGTTGGGTTGTCCAGCCAGTAACGCTTGCGCTGGAAGGCATAGGTCGGGAGTTCGACCGGGTGCGCGCCGGGGTAGAACGCGTCCCAGTCGGCTGTCCCGCCGAGCGTGAACAGAGTCGCGACCGCGGCGGCGGCCGACTCCGCTTCGGCTCGGTCCTTGCGCAGGACGGGGATGAAGGTGGCGTTGGCAAGGGCGGCGCCGATGGTGGCCGGGTCGAGGGTGGCGGTGCCGCTGGCTGCGGAACCGACACCGTCGGCACTCGCCCTGGATGCACCGGTTGACGCACCGTTGCTACCGGCATTGCCGACACCGGCTTCGCGGCGAAGGGCAGCATCGCTACCGGCGGCAACGACTTCAGCCGCACCACCGATCGCAGCACCGGCACCGGCGGTGCCAGCGTTGGCATCGCCGCCAACCGCGCCACCGGCACCGGCAGCACCACCGTGAGCAACACCGCCGACCGCACCATCCACATTGGCACCGCCGCTGACCGCGCGTCCGTTACCGGCAGCAGCACCGCTGGCAGCATCACCGACGTTGGCACCGCCGCCGATCGCGCGTCCGTCACCGTCACCGGTAGCACCACCGTTGACCGCACGCCCGCTACCGCCGCTGGCAGCAACACCGGCGTTGGCACCACCGTCGGCCGCACGTCCGCCACCGGTCGTACCCGCCGCAGCGGCGTCCGCACAGCTTTGCCCCATCGCGGTCAGCACCGCGCTCGGGCCGACTTCGACGAAGGTGTTCACCCCTGCGCCAGCCAGCGCGTGTATGCCGTCCGCGAAGCGGACTGCTGAGCGGACCTGGCGCACCCAGTAATCCGGCGTGGCCACATCCGCCGATAGCTCCACTGTGGACACAACAGGCACCGAAGGCGCAGAGTACGTCAGCGTGCGCGCCACCGCGGCGAACTCGTCCAGCATCGGGTCCATGAGCGGCGAATGGAACGCGTGCGACACCCGCAACCGCGAAGTTCGATCAAATTTCCCAGCAACCGCAAGTACTTCTTCTTCTACCCCCGACACTACCACCGACCGAGGGCCGTTCACGGCGGCGATTCCTACACCATCGGTTAGTAGCGGAAGCACCTCGTCCTCGGTAGCCTGCACCGCGACCATCGCACCGCCGGTGGGCAGCGCTTGCATCAGGCGAGCTCGGGCGACTACCAGTTTTCCGGCGTCGGCAAGGGAAAGCACCCCGGCGACGTGCGCGGCGGCGATTTCTCCGACGGAGTGGCCCAGCAGGTAAGAAGGACGGACGCCCCACGACTCCAGGAGGCGATACAGGGCGACTTCCACCGCGAACAAAGCAGGTTGCGTGTAGCCGGTCTGGTCGAGACGGTCGGCATCGGCGAGCAGGGAGCGCAGAGGGACGTCGAGGTCCAGAGAAGCACCGACCTCGTCCAGGGCGGCGGCGAAGACCGGGTACGCGGCGGCGAGGTCCAGGCCCATGCCAGCACGTTGGGCACCTTGGCCGGTGAAGAGGAAAGCCACGCGAGGAGTAGAAGCTACGCCTTCGACCACCGCGGAAGATGCGCGGCCTGCTGCATAATCTGCCAGAGCGCGCGCGGCAGCTTCCCGGTCGGCGGCCACCACCCCGGCCCGATGCTCGCTGAGGGTTCGCGTCGTGGCAAGGGAAAGCCCGACGTCGGCGGCGGAGCCTGAGGGAGCAGACCCAGCCAGTTGAGAAGCCTGAGCCCGCAGAGCCTCCGGCGCGGAAGCCGATAGCAGCCAGGTCACTGGCCCAGCAGAAGCGGACGGCGCCGGAGCCGGATCGCCTTGTTCGACGATCACGTGCGCGTTCGTCCCGCTGATGCCGAACGACGAAACCGCAGCCCGCCGGGGACGGTCGGCCGACGGCCAAGGCGTCGATTCGTTCAGCAGTGCGACAGTGCCATCAGCCCAGTCGACGTGCGGCGAAGGCTCGTCCGCGTGCAGCGTCGGCGGCAGCACGCCCCGACGGAGGGCCTCGACCATCTTGATGACCCCGCCGACCCCAGCGGCAGCCTGAGTATGTCCGACGTTCGACTTGAAAGAGCCGACATACAACGGCCGTGAAGGGGTAGCGACCTTGCCATAGGTGGAGATCAGAGCTTGCGCTTCGATCGGGTCGCCTAGTTTGGTGCCGGTGCCGTGCGCCTCCACGGCGTCCACATCGGACAGTTCCAAGGAGGCATCAGCCAGGGCCGCACGGATTACCCGCTGTTGAGCAGGGCCGTTGGGCACGGTGATCCCGCTCGAAGCGCCGTCCGAGTTCACCGCGCTGCCACGTAGCACCGCGAGTACGTGGTGCCCGTTGCGCCGAGCGTCGGAAAGCCGTTCCAGCAACAGCATTCCGGCACCCTCAGAACACCCGACACCATCCGCGCCGCTGCCGAAGGCCTTGCAGCGACCGTCCGAGGACAGGCCGTGCTGTTCGCTGAAGTACACGAACATGTCCGGCGTGACCATCACCGTCACCCCGCCCGCCAAAGCCAGCGAGCATTCCCCGCGCCGAAGTGCTTGTGCGGCAAGGTGCATCGCGACCAGCGACGACGAGCAGGCGGTATCAACCGACACGGACGGGCCCTCAAGGCCCAGTGTGTACGAGACGCGCCCGGAGATCAGGCTGCCGTCGCTGCTGCCCGCGCCGTAGTCGTGGTACATGACGCCGGTGAACACCCCGGTCGCGCTACCCCGAAGGGTCGACGGCACGATCCCGGCCCGCTCGACGGCTTCCCACGCAGTCTCGAGCAGCAACCGCTGCTGCGGGTCCAGCGTGACCGCCTCGCGCGGGCTGATGCCGAAGAACTCCGGCTCGAAATCAGCGGCGTCGTAAAGGAAACCGCCTTCGTTCGAGTAGGTCGTGCCGGGCCGGGCACCGGTCGGGTCGTGCAGGGCGGCCGTGTCCCAGCCGCGGTCGGCCGGGAACTCGCCGATCGCGTCGACGCCGCCGGCCACCAGGTCCCACAGCCGCGCGGGCGTGGTGACCCCGCCGGGATACCGGCAGCCCATGCCGATGATCGCGATCGGCTCGGACTGCCGCGCGGCCAGCCGCTGGTTGTCCGCACGGAGCCGTTCGTTGTCCGTCATGGACTGCCGCAGCGCGGCGACGATCTGCTCGGTCGAAGGAGCGGACTTGTCGGTCACTGGGATTCACCCCGTTCGTCGGTGCCGCCCATCGCGGAGCGGACCAGGTCGGCCAGGTCCATCGAGGCGACTGCCGCCGCCGCGTCGTCGGTGCCGTTCAGTTCTTCTTCAACAGGAACTGCCGAAGCAGGCGCCAGTTCCGCCAGCAGGTGCCGGGCCAGCGGCAGCGGGCTCGGGTAGTCGAAGATCAGCGTCGCGGGCAGCCGCAGCCCGGTCGCGGCGCCGAGCCGGTTGCGCAGTTCCAGCGCGGCGAGCGAGTCGATGCCCAGGTCGGTGAAGCCCTTCTCGACTCCGACCGCCGAAGCGTCGTCGTACCCGAGGACTGCCGCCGTGTGCTCGCGCACTAGGTTCAGCGCCGCCGAGTCGCGCTCGTCCGCCGGGAGCGTGGCGAGCTTGTCGGCGAACCCGGCTTCCGGTGTCGCTGCCGCCGACGAGGCAACAGCTGCCCGCCGCGGTCCGGCTGTGACGAGACCCTTCAGCAGTGCCGACGCACGGTCGGCGTCCTTGAGGTCGAGCTTCACCGGCACCAACGCCGCCGCCGAAGCCGCCAGAGCCGCGTCGAACAACTCCAACCCCTCAGCCGCAGTCAGCTCTGCGACGCCGGACCGGGCGATGTGCGCCAGGTCCACCTCGCCGTCGGTGCCTTCCCACGGACCCCACGCGAGCGACGTCGCCGGGAGGCCGAGCGAAGCGCGGTGCTCGGCCAGCGCGTCCAGGAACACGTTGCCAGCCGCGTAGTTCGCCTGCCCCGCCGCGAGCAGCAAGCCGCCCGCCGAGGAGTAGAGGACGAACGCCGCCAGGTCCCGAGAAGCCGTCAGCTCGTGCAGGTTCCAGGCCGCGTCCACCTTGGGCCGCAACACATTCTCGACCTGCTCCGGCGTCAGAGCGCTCAGCACCGCACTGTCCATCTGCCCGGCCGCGTGCACCACAGCGGTCAGCCGCGGCAGCGTGTCGAGCAGCTTCGCCAGCGCGTCCCGGTCGGTGACGTCGCACGCGGCCACAGTCACCTTCGCACCCGAGCCGGCCAGTTCGTCGACCAGTTCCCGCGCCCCCGCCGCGTCGAGACCGCGACGGCTGGTCAGGACCAGGTCGCGGGCACCGCGAGCGACCAGGTGCCGGGCCAGCAGCCCGCCGAGCAGACCCGCGCCGCCGGTGATCAGCACCGTGCCGTCCGGATCCCACTCGACCGGCTCGCCGACCTCGGTGACCCGGGTCAGCCGCGGCACGCGCACCTCGCCGTTCCGCACCCGAGCTTCCGGTTCGCCGGACGCGACGACCGCGGGCAGCGCCCGGGCCGACTCGGCCGAAGCGTCGAGGTCCACGACCTGAATCCGGCCGGGATTCTCCGCCTGCGCGGCCCGCACCAGACCCCAGACCGGAGCCTGCGCCAGCTCGTCGCGAGTGACCACGACCAGCTTGCCGTCCCCAGTGGACAGCCAGTTCTGCAAGTGCCGCAACGTTTCCTGCACGACCTGGTGCACCTGAGAAGGCACCGAGCCAGTACCCGAACCGACCGGCAGCACCAGGACATCCGCGTCGACCGGCTCGGCCTTCGTCGGCACCCCGAGACCGAGGTCGTCGGTACCGAGCACGGCCCAGCCGTCCAGCGAAGGAACCAGCCGAACGCCTGAAGCGGGCTGCCATTCGATCCGGTACAGCGAGTCCGGCACCTTCGCGCCGAGCTGGCCTTCCGACACCGGCCGCGTGACCAGCGAGGCGATCTGCGCCACCGGAGCACCAGCGGCGTCCGCCAGGTCGAGCGACGAACCGCTGTCGGTCTTCCGGACCCGCACCCGCAGCGCGGTCGCGCCGCTGGCCTGCAGCGACACCGAGTTCCATGCGAACGGGATAGTCGTCTCGGTCAACGCCTTCGGACCGCCCGGGATCAGGAAGTCCGTCGCGCCGAGCGCCGAGTCGAGCAGACCCGGGTGCAGGCCGAATTCGTTCGCCGCGGTGCCTTCCGGCAGCGCGACCTCGGCGTATACCTCGCCTTCGCGCAGCCAGATCGCCCGCAGGTTGCGGAACGTCGGCCCGTAGCCGAAGCCGAGCCCGGCCAGGTCGTCGTACAACCCAGTCAGGTCAACCTGTTCCGCACCGGCTGGCGGCCACTCACTCAGCGAGAATTCTGCCGCCGAACCATTGGCCAGCGTGCCCGCGGCGTGCTGGACCCAGCCAGCTTCGGTCCGCGAGTGCACCGACAGCTCCCGGCGGCCGCTGCCGTCCGGCGCGCTGATGACCACGCGCAGGTCGACTCCGTCTTCCGGCAGCAGCAGCGGTGCCTGTTGGGTCAGCTCCTCCAGCAGGTTGCAGCCGACCTGGTCACCGGCGTGAATCGCCAGCTCGACGTACGCGGTGCCAGGCAGCATCGTCCGCCCCATCACCACGTGGTCGGCCAGCCACGGCTGCGTCGCGACCGACAGCCGTCCGGTCAGCACCGCGCCGCCGTCGGGCAGTTCCACCAGGGCACCCAGCAGCGGGTGTCCGGCGGACTGTGCGCCCAAAGTGCTGACGTCGCCGGTCGGCTTAGTCGCGTCAAGCCAGTAGGACTTGTTCTGGAACGCGTACGTCGGCAAGTCCACAGTGGACGCACCCTGGCCGGCGAACAGCGCCTTCCAGTCGATCTTCGCGCCCCGGGAGAACAGCGTCGCCAGCGCGGTGAACACGGTCGGCACCTCGGCCCGGCCGCGCCGCATCGCGGGCACCTGGACGACCCGGTCCGGCCGGTCGGCCACCGCGGTGTCGCATTCGCGAGCCATCCCGGTGAGCACCGCGTCCGGGCCCAGCTCGACGAACCGGGTCACTCCCGCGGCGAGCAGCGTGCTGACCCCGTCGGCGAACCGGACGGCCTCCCGCACGTGGCCCACCCAGTACTGCGGCGAGCGCAGTTCGGCGGCGGTCGCGATCTTGCCGGTCACGTTCGACACCACCGGGATCGACGGCGCGGAGTAGGTCAGCTTCTCCGCCACCACCGCGAACTCGGCCAGCATCGGCTCCATCAGCGACGAGTGGAACGCGTGCGACACGACCAGCTGCTTCGTCCGTCGACCGGCTTCCTTGAAGGCCGCCATCGCAGCCTGCACCGCCTCTTCCGGACCAGAGATGACCACGGATCGCGGCCCGTTCACCGCCGCGATGTCCACACCCGAAGGCAGCGAGGCGCGCACCTCGTCCTCGGTGGCCGCGATCGCCGCCATCGTGCCTCCGGTCGGCAGCGCCTGCATGAGCCGGCCGCGAGCAGCGACCAGCGAGCAGGCGTCGGCCAGCGAGAACACTCCGGAGACGTGCGCCGCCGCGAGTTCGCCGATCGAGTGCCCGGCGACGTAATCCGGCGTGACGCCCCAGGATTCGACCAGCCGGTACAGCGCGACCTCGATCGCGAACAGCGCGCATTGCGTGTACGCGGTCTGGTTGAGCAGCGGCGAGTCTTCCCAGATCACCTGCTTGAGCGGGGTTTCCAGCTCGGCGTCGAAGAGTCCGCAGATCTCGTCGAACGCTCCGGCGAAGGCCGGGAACGCCTCGTACAGCCCGCGTCCCATGCCCGGCTGCTGCGCGCCCTGTCCGGTGAACAGGAACGCCGTCAGGTCGGCCGCGCTGACCGTGCCCGCGACAGTGCCCGCCGGGGTCCGGCCGTCGGCCAGTCCGTCGAGCGCCTTCAAAGCCGCTTCTCGGTCGGCCGCCAGGACCACCGCGCGGTGGTCGAGCGCGGCCCGTGCAGTGGCCAAGGTGTAGCCGACGTCGGTCAGGCTGACGTCCGGGTTGGCCCGCAGGTGGGCGGCCAGCCGGGCGGCCTGGTCGGCGAGCGCCTGCTCGACCGAACCAGCCAGCGGCAACGGGATTGCCGCGAGTTCCGGTGCGGTGCGCCGGGTTTCGGTGGCCGGCGCGGGCGGTGCCTCCTCGATGATGATGTGCGCGTTGGTGCCGCTGATGCCGAACGACGAAACGCCGGCGCGACGCGGGTGACCGTTGCGCAGCCACGGCCGCGGTTCGGTGAGCAGCTCGATGTTGCCCGTGGTCCAGTCGACGACCGGCGACGGCGCGTCGACGTGCATCGTCTTCGGCAACATGTTGTGCCGCAACGCCTGCACGACCTTCATCACGCCGGCGGCACCACCGGACGCCTGCGCGTGGCCGATGTTCGACTTCACCGAACCCAGGTACAACGGCCGCTCGCGGTCCTGCCCGTAGGTGGCCAGCAGCGCCTGCGCTTCGATCGGGTCACCGAGCTTCGTGCCCGAACCGTGTGCCTCGACAGCGTCCACATCGGACGGTTGCAGCCCACCAGCCGCGAGAGCCGCGTGGATCACGCGTTCCTGCGACGGGCCGTTCGGGGCGGTCAGACCGTTGGACGCACCGTCCTGGTTGACCGCGCTCGACCGGACCACCGCGAGCAC
Source organism: Amycolatopsis albidoflavus (assembly GCF_039525725.1). Taxonomy (NCBI): domain Bacteria; kingdom Bacillati; phylum Actinomycetota; class Actinomycetes; order Pseudonocardiales; family Pseudonocardiaceae; genus Amycolatopsis; species Amycolatopsis albidoflavus. The sequence goes on along the minus strand of NZ_BAAAHV010000009.1, from coordinate 497,385 downwards.
CTCGTGGCCGTTGCGCTGCGCGTCGGACAGCCGCTCCAGCAGCAGCAGACCAGCGCCCTCGGCCCAGCCGACGCCGTCGGAAGCCGCGGAGAACGACTTCGACCGGCCGTTGGGCGAAAGCACGCCCTGGCGGCTGGAGTCGACGAACAGGTCCGACTGCGACAGCACCGTGACGCCGCCGGCCAGCGCCAGCCCGCATTCCCCCGCCCGCAGCGCCTGCACCGCGAGGTGCAGCGTGACCAGCGAGGACGAGCACGCGGTGTCCACCGTCATGCTCGGGCCCTCAAGGCCGAGCAGGTAGGAGATGCGGCCGGAGACGACCGCGCCGGAGCTCCCGTTCGGGATGTAGGCGGCGACGTCGGCCGGGGCGCCCGGGGCACGGCTGCCGTAGTCGTCGTACATCGCGCCGGTGAAGACGCCGGTCAGGCTGCCGCGCAGCACGGTCGGGTCGATCCCGGCGCGCTCGATGGCCTCCCACGCGGTCTCCAGCAGGAGCCGCTGCTGCGGGTCCATCGCCATCGCCTCGCGCGGGCCGATGCCGAAGAACGCCGGGTCGAATTCCGCCGCGTCGTGCAGGAAGCCGCCCTGGTTGGCATACGTCTTGCCGCGCTTGCCGCGTTCCGGGTCGTAGATGCCCTCGGTGTCCCAGCCGCGGTTCGTCGGGAAGCCGGAGACCGCGTCGACCTCGTCGACCAGCAGCTGCCACAGGTCCTCCGGAGACCGGACGCCGCCGGGGTAGCGGCAGGCCATGCCGACGATCGCGATCGGTTCCTGCATCGACGCGTTCGTCCGGGCCGTCGTCGCCGGCACCTTCGCGACCGCGCCGAGCAGCTTGCCCTTGACGAAGTCCGCGACGGCCTTGGCGGTCGGGTGGTCGAAGATCAGCGTCGCGGGCAGCGTCAGGCCGGTCGCGGTGCCGAGGAGGTTGCGGAGTTCGACCGCGGCGAGCGAGTCGAAGCCCAGCTCCTTGAACGCGCGCGTTCCGTCCACTTCGGACTTGTCCGCGTAGCCGAGCACGGTGGCCACCTGCGTGCGGACGAGGTCGAGCAGCACTCGGTCCCGTTCGCTTTCGATCAGCGCGGCCAGTTCGTCGGCGAGCGCGTTGTCCGCCGCCTTGGCCGCCTTCGCCACGCGACGTGCCTTCGGCGGCACGAAACCACGCAGCAGTGCGGGCAGTTCGTCAGTGCGAGCCCGCAGCGCCGGGACGTCCACGCGAAGCGGCGCGATGACCGCGTCTTCCGTGGCCACGGCGGCGTCGAACAGGGCCAGACCCTGCTCGGCGGTCACCGCGGGCAGGCCCAGGCGGGCCATCCGGGCGAGGTCGGCTTCGGCGAGGTCGCCGCCGAGTCCGGTGTTCTCCGCCCACAGCCCCCAGGCCAGCGCGGTTGCCGGAAGCCCGGCAGCGCGCCGGTGTTCGGCGAGCCCGTCGAGGAACGCGTTGGCCGCGGCATAGTTCGCCTGCCCGGCGGGGAGCACCTGGCCGCCTGCCGAGGAGAACATGACGAACGCGGACAGCTTCCGGTCGGCGGTCAGCTCGTGCAGGTGCCAGGCCGCGTCGACCTTCGGGCGCAGGACTGCGTCAAGCTGTTCTGCGGTGAGGGAATCGAAGACACCGCTGTCGGCGGTACCGGCGGCGTGCACCACCGCGCCAAGGTCCGGCAGGCCGTTAACCAGTTGCTCGACCGCTTCCCGGTCAGCGACGTCGCAGGCCGCCACCTGGACCGTCGCGCCCAGGTCAGTCAGCTCTTCGACCAGCTGCGCGGCACCCGGAGCGTCGAGGCCGCGGCGGCTGGTGAGCACGAGGCTCTCCACGCCGTGCTCGGCCACCAGGTAACGCGCCAGCAGGCTGCCGAGACCGCCGGTGCCGCCGGTGATCAGGACGGTGCCGTCCCACGAGGTCGTGCCGGTCGATTCGGTGCGGGTGTAGCGCGGGGCGAGCACCGAACCGGCGCGGATCGCCGCTTCCGGCTCACCCGAGGCGACCACCGCGGCGATCGTCTCGACCTTGGTGTCCGTGTCCGCGTCGATCAGGAACACTCGTCCAGGGTGTTCGGCTTGCGCAGCGCGGGCGAGGCCCCACAGCAGACCCTGCGTGACGTCCACAGTGGACTCGCCAGCCGGAACCGCCGACTGCGTGACGATGGCGAGTTTCGTGTCCGTCAGCCGCGATTCGGCCAGCCACGCCTGGATCTCGGCGAGCAGCCAGGTGACGTTGGCCCGTGCCGCTTCCGGCACCGTGCCGTCCGCGGCAGGCACCGAGAGCGTCACGAGACCGGGCACCGGCTCACCGCGATCGACGGCACCGAGCAGGTCAGCGAACCCGCTGTAGGTGGCGGCCACGCCGACTCGGCCCTGGCCGATCGCGACGACGTCGCCCGGCTCCGCGGCCGGGACCGGCACGGACTGCCAGCCGATCTTGAGCAGCGAACCGTCCGTGGTCTCCGCCTGCGCGGCCAGTTCGGTCCGCACCGGCCGCGAGACCAGCGACTCGACCGACGCGACCGGGTTGCCTTCGCCGTCCGCGACCTCGATGGACGACAGCTCGTCGCCGTCGATCCGCACGATCCGCACCCGCAGCACCGAAGCGCCGACCGCGTGCAGGCTGACGCCGTTCCACACGAACGGAAGCAGCGTCGAACCGCTCGGGTCGCCGAGAAGATCGGCGTGCATCGCGGTGTCGAGAAGCGCCGGGTGCAAGCCGTAGGAGCCCGCCGTGGACGCGGCCGGTTCCGGCAGCGAGACCTCGGCGAACACCTCGTTGCCCCGTCGCCACGCGGCCTGGAGGCCCTGGAAAGCCGGGCCGTAGCCGTAACCGCGTTCGTTGAGCAGCTCGTACGCGCCCTCGACCGGGATCGGAGTCGCGCCCGCCGGCGGCCATTCGGTGAGGCCAGCGGGTTCCGGCCGCGCGGCGGCGGACAGGGTGCCCAGCGCGTGCTGAGTCCAGTCGCCGTCCGATTCGACCGGGCGGGAGAACACGGTGACCGGGCGACGGTCGCCGTTCGCGGGCCCGACCACGACCTGCAGCGCGACCGCGCCGTCCGGCGACAGGATGAGCGGCGCTTGCAGCGTCAGCTCCTCGACCACCGGATGGCCGACCTGGTCGCCAGCGGCGACGGCCAGCTCGACGAACCCGGTGCCGGGCACCAGGATCGCGCCCTTCACCACGTGGTCGGCGACCCACGGCACCGAGGAAGCGGACAACCGTCCAGTGAGGACAGTGGTGTCCGAACCGGACAATGCCACGACCGCGCCCAGCATCGGGTGCGCCAGCGGCTGCTGACCGACCGAGGTGACATCGCTGGACGGAGTCGCGTCGAGCCAGTAACGCTTGTGCTGGAAGGCATACGTCGGCAGGTCGAGCCGGACCGGACCGTCGCCGAGCAGCGGGCCGAGCTTCGCCGCGCCGCGGATGTGCAGACGACCGGCCGCGGTGAGCGCGGTGCGCACCTCGTCCTGCTCGCGCCGGCCAAACGGCACGAACTCCGCGTCGACGCTCTCCGGGCCGAGCGCGGACAGCACGCTGTCCGGGCCGATCTCCAGGAACGTCTGGACGCCGCTCTCCGCCAGAGTGGTAACCGCAGCACCGAACCGGACCGTCTCGCGGACATGGGTGACCCAGTACTCCGGCGAACGCAGCTCGTCGTCGGTGGCGAGTTTCCCGGTGACCGTCGAGACAATCGGGACCTTCGGTGCGTCGTACTTCAAGCCAGCGGCGATCTCGCGGAACTCGTCAAGCATCGGCGTCATCAGCGGCGAGTGGAACGCGTGGCTCACGCGCAACCGTCGCGTTTGGACATCGCCAGCAGCGCGCTCGATCTCGGCGACCACGTCCGCGTCACCCGAGATGACCACGGCGGCCGGGCCGTTCACCGCTGCGATGCTGACCGCGTTCTCGTGGCCCTGCAGCAGTTCGCGGACCGTCTCTTCGGTCGCGGAGAACGAGACCATCGCGCCGCGCCGGTCGTTCAGCGCGCCCATCAAGCGACCGCGAGCGGCGACCAGTTTCGCTGCGTCCTCAAGGGAAAGCACGCCCGCGACGTGAGCCGCGGCCAGCTCGCCGATCGAGTGCCCGGCGAGCGCGTCGGGCCGGAAGCCCCACGACTCGGCGAGCCGGAACAGCGCGACCTCGACCGCGAACAGCCCGGTCTGGGTGTACTGCGTCTGGTCCAGCAGGCCGCGGTCGGCGAGTTCGGTGGTGCCGAACACGACGTCCCGCAGCGGCACGTCGACCAGCGGGTCGATCGCCGCGCACACCGCGTCGAACGCCGTCGCGAAGGCCGGGTACGCGTCGTACAGCTCGCGTCCCATGCCGACTCGCTGCGCGCCCTGGCCGGAGAACAGGAAGGCGAGCTTCCCGTCCACCACTTGACCGGTCGGTGCGTCGCCGCCCACCAGCGCGTCGAGTCCGTCGGCAAGTTCTGCCGCAGTCTCGGCGACCACCACCGCGCGATGTTCCAGCGAGGCCCGCGTCGCAGCCAGCGAACGCGCGATCTCCGCGACGGAAACGCCCTCAGCGAGCCAAGAACGCAGCCGCGCCGCCTGTCCGCGCACCGCAGCGGCGGACCGGCCGGACAACGCGACCGGAACGATCGTCTGCGTCTCGGAAGGCCGCTCGACCGGGATCGCCGGAGCCTGTTCCAGGATGACGTGCGCGTTCGTGCCGCTGATGCCGAACGACGACACCGCGGCGCGGCGCGGCCGATCGACCTGCCACTCCCGCGATTCGGTCAGCAGCCGGACCGCTCCGGTCTCCCAATCGACCACAGTGGACGGACGGTCGACGTGCAGCGTCTGCGGCAACTGGCCGTGCTGCATCGCCATGACCATCTTGATGATGCCGGCGACACCCGCCGCGGCCTGGGTGTGACCGATGTTCGACTTGATCGACCCGAGCCAAAGCGGCTGATCCTCGGAACGGTCTTGGCCGTAGGTGGCCAGCAGCGCCTGCGCCTCGATCGGGTCACCCAGCGTCGTGCCAGTGCCGTGACCCTCGACAGCGTCCACTTCGGACGGCTGCAGACCAGCGTCGGCCAACGCCTTGGCGATTACCCTTTGCTGCGAAGGGCCATTCGGTGCGGTAAGGCCGTTCGACGCGCCGTCGTGGTTCACCGCGGAGCCGCGGAGGACGGCGAGCACCGGGTGCCCGTTGCGGCGTGCGTCGGACAGCCGCTCGACGAGCAGCATGCCCGCGCCCTCACCCCAGCCGGTACCGTCCGCCGCTTCGGCGAACGCCTTGCACCGGCCGTCGGCGGAAAGCCCGCGCTGACGGCTGAAGTCGATGAAAGTGTCCGGAGTGGACATCACGGTGACACCGCCGGCCAGCGCCAGCGTGCACTCGCCGCGACGCAGCGCCTGCACCGCCCAGTGCAGTGCGACCAGCGACGACGAGCAGGCAGTGTCCACGGTGACCGTCGGGCCTTCGAGACCCAGCGCGTACGACACGCGACCGGACACGACGCTGGCGAGGCTGCCGTTGCCGAGGTAGCCCGCGATGTCGTCGGAGACCGTGCCGAGGCGGGTGCCCCAGTCGTGGTACATCACGCCGGCGAACACCCCGGTCGCGCTGCCGCGCAAGGCGACCGGGTCGATTCCGGCGCGCTCGAACGCCTCCCACGAGACCTCCAGCAGCAGCCGCTGCTGCGGGTCCATCGCCGCCGCCTCGCGCGGGCTGATCTCGAAGAAGTCCGCGTCGAATTCGGCCGCGTCGTGCAGGAAGGCGCCGTGCTTGACGTAGGAGTGGCCGGGCTTGCCGGGCTCCGGGTCATACAGCGAGTCGACGTTCCAGCCGCGGTCGACCGGGAAGCCGGACAGCGCTTCCTCGCCCTCGGACACCAGCCGCCACAGGTCTTCCGGCGTCGCGACGCCACCCGGGTAGCGGCAAGCGATGCCGACGATGGCGATCGGCTCCTCCGGGTCCACGGTGGTCACCGGAGTGATCGTGCGAGTCGGGGCCAGCCCGGCCAGGCGCGACGCCAGGTACTCGGCGAGCGCGCGCGGCGTCGGATAGTCGAACACCAACGTCGCGGGCAGCCGCATGCCGGTGACCGAGTCGAGGATGTTGCGCAGTTCCACGGCGGCCAGTGAGTCGAACCCGATCTCGCCGAACGGGCGAGCCGGGCTGATCGCGTCCGCGCTGTCGTGGCCGAGTACAGCCGCGACGTGCGTGCGCACCAGGTCGAGCAAGGCGCGGTCCCGGTCTGCTTCGGCGAGGTGCGCGAACCGCTCGGCGAACTGCTGCTCCGGCGTCACTTCCCCGCTGGCGACGGCGATCCGGCGGCGACCGGCGGGAACGAGCCCGCGCAGCACAGCCGGAACATCCTCGCCGCGCGACCGCAGGGCAGCGCGGTCGACGCGGGTCGGCACGACCGTCGGAACGCCGGTGCCGAGCGCGGCGTCAAGGGCAGCAAGGCTTTCCGAGACGGTCAGCGGAGCCAGGCCCAGCCGCGCGATGCGGTTACGGTCCACTTCGGTCAGTGTCGCGCCCATGCCGATCGCCTGACCGGCGTCCGGGGCCCAAAGACCCCAGGCCAGCGACGTCGCGGGCAGGCCAGCGGCGTTGCGGTGCTCGGCGAGTGCGTCGAGGAACGTGTTGCCAGCGGCGTAGTTCGCCTGCCCGGCACCGTCGGCGAGACCGGCCGAGGAGGAGAACAGGACGAACGCGGACAGGTCCAGCTCCGCAGTCAGCTCGTGCAGCGCCCACGCCGCGTCGAGCTTCGGGGCGAGGACCGCGTCGAGCTGCTCGGCGGTCAGCGAGCCGATCATCGCGTTGTCCAGCACGCCAGCGGTGTGCACGACGGCGGACAGCGGGTGCTCGGCTTTCTTGATGGCAGCCGACAGCGAACGCTTCTTGCTGACGTCCGAGGCGACCACCTTCGCGGTCGCGCCCAGCTCAGCCAGCTCGTCGACCAGTTCGGCCGCGCCCGGCGCGTTGGGGCCACGACGGCTGAGCAGCAGCAGGCTGCGGACGCCGTGCTTCGTGACCAGGTGCTTCGCGACCTGGGCACCGAGACCGCCGGTGCCGCCGGTGATCAGCACGGTGCCGTCGGCGCGCCAGGTCGGCTCCCCGCTTTCGGCGGCCAGCCGGACCAGCCGACCGGCCGAGACCGCGTCACCGTCGATGCGCAGCTCCGGCTCGCCCGAGCCCAGCGCGGTCGCCAGGGTCGCCGCCGTGGCAGCGCCCTCGACCAGGACCACGCGACCCGGGTGCTCGGCCTGGGCCGAACGCACGAGACCACGGACGGCGGAGTCGGCCAGCGAGCCGCGCGTCAGCACGACCAGCCGCGACGAGGCGTAGCGGTCGCCTTCCAGCCACTGCTGCAGCACAGTCCGCACGCGGTGCGCGGTCTGCTTGGCAGCGGCGGCGATGTTCTTGCCCGGCACGGAAACCGGCAGCAGCACGACCTCGGGCACGTCGACCAGCGACACCAGCGAGTCGACCACCGGAACGTCGAAGCCGCTGACCGAGCCCAGCGAGGCGAGCGTCGGCAGCTCGGCGGAACCGGTGACCGGCGTCCATTCGACGGTGTACAGCAGGTCGCGCGCCTGGGTGCCGAGGTCAGCCTCGCGGACCGGCCGCGAACGGAAAGACTCGACGGACAGCACCGGCGTACCGGCCACATCCGTCACGTCGATCGAGACACCGCCGGTGGCCGGCGACGTGATCCGCACCCGGACCTCGGTCGCACCGGAAGCGTGCAGCCGCACGCCGGTCCACGCGAACGGCAACCGGATCTCGTCCGGCTCGCGCGCCTCGCCCGGAGCGAAGTCGGTGGCGTGCAGGACCGCGTCGAGCAGCGCCGGGTGGACGCCGAACGCCGCGTCGCGACCGGTTGCGGGCAGCGCGACCTCGGCGAACACAACGTCGTCGCGCTTCCACGCGGTGCGCAGGCCCTGGAACAGCGGGCCGTAGCCGTAACCCTGCTCGGCGAGTTCGGTGTACAGCTCGCTCGTCGCGACCACTTCGGCACCGGCGGGCGGCCATTCGCCGCGCGGGGCGGGCTCGACCACCGGACCGGCGGCGAGGACACCGATGGCGTGCCGGGTCCAGGCCGCGTCGGCGTCGTTGTCGGGGCGGGAGTGGAACTCGATGGTGCGGCGGCCGTCGACGTCCGGGCCGACCAGCGTCTGCAGCGCGACGCCACCCGTCTCCGGCAGTGCGAGCGGGGCCTGCAGCGTCAGCTCGTCGACCACGCCGTAGCCGACCTGGGCGGCGGCGTGCAGAGCCATCTCGACGAACGCGGTGCCCGGCAGCACCGGGGTGCCCGCGATCGCGTGGTCGGCCAGCCACGGGTGCGTCCGGAGCGCGACGCGGCCGGTGAGGACCAGGCCGTCGTCGCCCGCCAGGCCGATCTCGGCGGCAAGCAGCGGGTGCCCGGAAGCGAGCTGGCCGAAGTCCGCCGCGTCGCCGTGGCCGGTCGGCGCGGTAAGCCAGTAGTGCTTGTGCTGGAAGGCATACGTCGGCAAGTCGACAACCTGTGCCGGACCGAAGAACGCCGTCCAGTCGATCGCCACGCCACGGGTGTGCAGGCGGCCGAGCGCGGACGCGAGAGTGGTGACCTCGGGCCGGTCGCGGCGCTGCGCGGGGGTGAACGCGATGGCGTCGCTGGTGCCGGCGGCCATCGCGGACAGCACGGCGTCCGGGCCGACCTCGATCGCCGTCGTGACACCGGCGTCGACCAGCGCCTTGACGCCGTCGGCGAACCGCACCGCGCGGCGGACGTGCCACAGCCAGTACCCCGGCGAGCAGAGTTCTTCGGCGGTCGCGATCCGGCCGGTCACGTTCGAGACGACCGGGATCGCCGGGGCCGCGTAGTCGACGACCTCGAGGATCTCGCGGAACTCGGCCAGCATCGGCTCCATCAGCGGCGAGTGGAACGCGTGCGACACGCGCAGCTCGCTGATCTTGCGGCCCTGCATGCGGAACACCGACACGACGGCTTCCACCGCTTCGCGCTCGCCGGAGACGACGACCGACGTCGGACCGTTCACCGCGGCCAAGCTGACCTGGTCGCCGAGCAGCGGCTGGACCTCGTCTTCGGTCGCCGCGATGGCGACCATCGCGCCACCCTCCGGAAGCGCCTGCATCAGCCGTCCGCGAGCGGCGACGACCAGGCACGCGTCGGCGAGCGACCACACGCCCGCGATGTGCGCGGCGGCGAGCTCGCCGATCGAGTGGCCGAGCAGGAGATCCGGCCGCACGCCCCACGATTCGAGCAGCCGCGCCAACGCGACCTCGACCGCGAACAGCGCGCACTGGGTGTACTGCGTCTCGTTCAGCTCCTCGGCGTTGTCGCCGAAGAGAACGTCGCGCAGCGGGGTCTCCATCTGGACGTCGAGGTGGTCGACGGCCTCGTCGAAGACCTCGGCGAACTTCGGGTACGCCAGATACAGCTCACGCCCCATCGCGAGGCGCTGCGAACCCTGGCCGGTGAACAGCATCGCGAGCTTGCCCGGCGTGCGCTCGCCAAGGACGACGTTCGGGTCCTGCTCCCCTGCCGCCAGCGCCTGCAGCCCGCGCACGGCGTCAGCGACGTTCTCCGCGACCACAACAGCGCGCTGGTCGTGCGCGGCGCGAGTGGTGGCGAGCGAGAAGCCGAGGTCAGTCAACTGCAGGGATTCCACAGTGGACACGAGCGCAGCGGCCTGCGCCTGCAGCGCTTCTTCGCTGCGCGCCGAGACAACGAGTGGCAGGACCGGCAGCTCGTCACTGGTGGTTTCCGCTGCTTCGACGGCCGGAGCCTGCTCGATGATGACGTGTGCGTTGGTCCCGCTCACGCCGAACGACGAGATGCCGGCGCGGCGCGGACGTTCGTTCTCCGGCCATTCCCGCTGCTCGGTCAGCAGCTCGACCGCCCCTGCGGTCCAGTCGACGTGCGGCGTCGGCTCGTCCACGTGCAGCGTCTTCGGCAGCACGCCGTGCCGGATCGCCTCGACCATCTTGATGATGCCCGCGACACCCGCCGCGGCCTGCGTGTGACCGATGTTCGACTTAATCGACCCGAGCAGCAGCGGCGTCTCGCGGTCCTGGCCATAGGTGGACAGCAGCGCCTGCGCCTCGATCGGGTCGCCGAGCCGGGTACCAGTGCCATGCGCCTCAACAGCGTCCACATCGGACGCTTCCAGACCAGCGTCGGCCAGAGCGCGCTTGATCACGCGCTGCTGCGAAGGACCGTTAGGCGCGGTAAGGCCGTTCGAGGCACCGTCGGAGTTGATCGCCGAGCCACGGACCACAGCGAGCACCGTGTGTCCATTCGCGACTGCGTCGGAGAGCCGTTCCAGCACCAGCACGCCGACACCTTCGGCAAACCCAGTGCCATCCGCCGCCGCCGCGAAAGCCTTGCAACGACCGTCTTCCGCGAGACCACGCTGGCGGCTGAACGCGGTGAACGTGCCCGGCGCCCCCATCACCGCGACACCACCGGCCAGCGCGAGCTGAGTTTCCCCACGCCGCAACGCCTGCACCGCCAAGTGCAGCGCGACGAGCGAGCCAGAGCAAGCAGTGTCAACGGTCAGCGTCGGCCCTTCGAGACCGAGCGCGTAAGCGACGCGACCGGAGACGACGCTGGGCGCGTTGCCGGTGAGGAGGTAGCCGTCGAGACCGTCCGGAGCTTCGTGCAGCCGCGGGCCGTACTCCTGTGCCTCCGCGCCGATGAACACGCCGCCCGGAGTGCCGCGCAGCGTGGACGGGTCAATCTTGGCCCGCTCCAACGCTTCCCACGCGGTCTCGAGCACGAGCCTCTGCTGCGGGTCCATTGCGGACGCTTCGCGCGGCGCGATGCCGAAGAACCCGGCGTCGAATTCCCCGGCACCGGGCAGGAATCCGCCCGAGGTGACGTAGCTGCTGCCCGGCTTGTCCGGGTCGGGGTCATACAGGCTGTCGAGGTCCCAGCCGCGGTCCTCCGGGAAGCCGGAGATGGTGTGCACCTCGTCGGCGACCAGCCGCCACAACGCTTCCGGCGACACCGCGCCGCCCGGGTAGCGGCAGCCGATGCCGACGATCGCGACCGGCTCGTCGTTCGCGCCGCCGGCGGCCAGTGTCGCGGCCGACTCCTCCGCGCCGAACACCTCGGCGTGCAGGAAACGCGCGACCGCGGCCGGGGTCGGATAGTCGAAGGCCAGCGTCACCGGCAGGTCCAGCCCGGTCGCGTCGGACAGCTGCGCGTGCAGCTCCACCGCCGCGAGCGAGTCGAAACCGTGGTCGGAGAAAGCTTTCTCCGGGTCGAGGACGGCCGGAACCTCAGGCAGCGCGGCCTGCAGCGCCGCCCGCGTCGCGTCGTGGACCACGCCGGCGAGGAACCCCGCGCGGTCCGCCGGCGGCAGAAGCGTCAGCCGCTCCGCGAAGCCGGATTCCCGATTCTTCTCACTCTCACGCATTGCGCACTCCACCGCGGTAGCCAGGCAGCATTCATGGGTCGTCGGTCGGATCGTATGGCCGGCTCGCGCCGCGCCGGATCCCCAGAAAACGTCGTTAGGGGCGGGAAATCACCAGGCGACGCGCAGCAGCGACGGGCCGCGCACGATCACCCCGTACTCCCATTTCACGCCGTCGCGCCCGTCCGCGAGCCGCAATTCCGGGAACCGCTCCAGAATCGCTTTCAGCGCCTCCTGCAGTTCCAGCCGGGCCAGCTGCGCCCCGATGCAGTGGTGCGGGCCGTGCCCGAACGCGACGTGCGGGTTCGGGCTGCGGGTGAGGTCGATGACGTCCGGGTTCGCGAACACCTCCGGATCGCGGTTCGCCGCGTGCAGCGCGGGCAGCACCGGATCGCCCGCCCGCACCACGACGTCGCCGATCCGGATGTCCTCGCGGGCATACCGGGCGAACATCGCCGCGGTGTTGATCGGCACCCAGCGCAGCAGCTCCTCCACCGCGGTCGGCATGATCTCCGGCTGCGCCCGCAGTTGCGCGAGCAGCTCCGGCTGCGTCAGCAGGGTGAAGATGAAGCTCGGCAATGCCGAGGACACCGTCTCCACGCCACCGGTGAGCAGGCCCGCGCCGGCGATCGAGATGAGCTCGTTTTCACTGAGCTTGTCCCCGGCGTCGCGCGCGTAGACGAGCGCGCCGAGGAGGTCGTCGGTCGGGTCCTCGCGGCGTTGCGCGACCAGCTGGGCCACGTAGTTGTCCAGCTGATCGCCGTAGACGTCGAGCACGTCGCCCTTCGCCGTGGCGTCGCTGACCAGCGCCTGGGTCCACTCGCGGAAGATCGTGTGGTCTTCCTTGGGCACGCCGAGCAGGTTGCAGATCACCGTGACCGGCAGCGGCCGCGCGAGGTCCTCGACGAGGTCGCCGGGCGCGCCGTTCTCGATCATCGCGTCGATCAGCTCGTGCGTCAGGACGCGGACGCTCTCGCGCATCGCCTCCAGCCGGCGCGCGGTGAACGCCTTCATCACCAGGCGGCGCAGGCGGGTGTGGTCCGGCGGGTCCATGCCCATGATGCCGTCGCCCATCTGCTGACGGCGCATCCGCGGCTGGTCCAGGCCCTGGGCCAGCTCCCGGCTGAACCGCGGGTCCGCGCTCACCAGCTTGACGTCGGCGTACTTCGTCGCCAGCCACGCCTGCTCGCCGAAGGGCAACTGCACCCGGCTCATCGGCTCGTCGCGCTGCAACTGGTGGTAGGTCTCGGATACGGACGTCTCGTGCATGTCGAACGGATACGCCCGGACGGTACGGCGCGTGCTCATCGCGAATCCCCTCCGATCGCGGTCATCGGCTGCTCCAATGCCTGGGTGTCATGGGTGTGCTGGACGTACGAGAGCGCCGACATCAGCGTCGACGAGGTGATCCGGCCGCTCGGCGCGCGTTCGGCGATCCCGCGCAACGGCAGCGAACCGAGCTCGGACCACCCGAGCCGGCCGTCCGCGTCGAGCGTGCTGCGCGCCTGCCCCGCGTTGTCCGGGTGCAGGCAGTACGGCACGTCGAGCAGACCGCGTTTGAAGGCGACCACGAGCGCGCGGTCGAGATCGGCGTGGCTGTTGAGGACCGCGTCGACCAAGGCGTACGCCTCGCGGTACACCTGGTTGTCTTCGTCCACAATGGTCTTGACGCCTTTCGCCGAGGCTGCCGCGTGTTCGAGCGCGGTCACGTTCTCGGCGACGGTCGGGATCCGGTGGGCTTCGGCGGCGGTCTTGACGATCAGCCGTTCCGAACCGGTGCTCATCGCCAGCTCAGCCGCCTTGCCCAGCAACAACATCGCTCCGTCGGGCGTGCGCGGGAAGAGGCCCATGTAGGCGTAGATCACCACGTGCCAGGTCGCTTCCGGCAGGAACTCGGCGCACAACCGGCGCAACGCGGCAACGGCTTCGCGGTCCTGCTGCAGGTTCGTTTGCTGCGCGTAGCTCACCGAAATGCTGCGCACACCCTTGCGGTAGAAGAACAACGCTTCCAGCACGCTGATCGCGACCAGTTCGCTCGGCGGACACAGCTGTCCGAGCATGCAGCCGCCGAACGTCTCCAGATGCGGACGGCCGCCAGGATGTTCAGCGTCGACCAGCAGATCGCAGCAGTACGCCCAATTCCGCACGGATTCGTCGAGCGGCGTGCGGCTGTAAGGCAGGCAGTAGGAAATCGGGCCGCCCTCGGTGGCATGCAGCCCGGCGGCGATCATCGCGCGGAAGATGTCCACCGGCCGGGCCGAGCCGTGCCGGACCTGCACCGGGAAATCCGGGCCTTCGAGACCGTCGAGCATCGCCCGGGTCACCTCGGGCGGATGGTTGACGATCGGGTAGCCGTTGAGCGGAATTCCGTTGCGCAGCGCGTGTTCCGCGGAATCGGTGTCGCGGACGCGGGTGTAGCTGTCGAGCGTGAGCGTGCCGACAGTCGCGGCGTTCGCGCGCTTGGTCGCGACCAGCCCGGCGCGCATCGCGGCCGGACTGTCGAAGCCCATGCGCGGCTGCACGACCAGTTCCCCGGCCGCGTGCCGCTGCGCTACGAACCGCTCGAAGCTCACGCTCCCTCCAACTGGCTGACCCCGCCGGGAAGCGTGGCCGCGAAGTGCCGGAAGGCGGCGGCGTTCTGCTCGTCGAAGACTCCGTCGAACCCGGCGAACAGCAGTTCCGCGGTCTGTTCGTCGGAAAGCGGGCCTCCGGTGCCGAGTTTTCCGCCGATGACGATCGGCAGCCGGCGCAGCTCAGGAAGCGCCCGCAGCCGTTGCACGACCCGGAGCCCGTCCTGGTAGCCGTGGCCGTTGACGCTGCTCAGCACGAGCATCGACGGACGGCGGCTGACGCATTCGGACTCCAGCAGCTCGTCCGGCACACACGCGCCGAGGTTCACGACGTCGAAACCGAGTTCCGCCACCAAAAGTTCGAGGTAGACCAGGTTCCAGGTGTGCGAATCGGACGCCATGCTGCTCACGATCACCGTGCGCCCGCTGGGTTCTTCGACGATGCTGCCGCCGTAAGCGCGGACTTCCTCGCTCATGGCGACACCTCATAGGCTCGCTGATAGTCCAAACGGGACACCGAAATGACCTCGTCGCCGCGAACCACGACTTCGGTCGGCGCGGAACGGCCGAGGAAGCTGATCAGACTCGCGGTGACGCCGTACGCGCCCACGTTCGGCACAGTCAGCAGGTCCCCGGCCGACAGCTCGGGCAGCTTCGCGGCCTTCGAGAGCGAATCGCCGGGGGTACACAGTGGACCGACGAGTTGCCCCGGGTTGTCGCCGACCTGCTCGACCCCGACTGCGGCGGGCAGCAGGCGTCCAATGCCGGAAAGGCCGCCGACCACGTTGATTCCGGCGTCGAGAATGACGAACCGGTGGCCCCGGCTCTCCTTCACGTTCACGACACCAGCCAGCAGCGTCCCGCAGGTCCCGGAGAGATAGCGGCCGGATTCGCAAGCCAGCTCGACCTCGCCGCTACGCCACTCCGGCAGGTAGAGGTCAAGCAGCTGCTCCAAACCGTTGCGCAGCTTCGGGTAGTCGGTGCGCTCGCCGGGAACCGCGTACGGCGAAGAGAATCCGCCGCCGATGTCGAGCAGTTCCAGCGGCAGTCCCACTTCCTGGCGAAGCTGCGAGGCCGACTGCAGCACGAACTCGTACTCGCCGAGCAGCGCGTCCTCGTCCTGCGCGTTGCTCATGGTGAAGAAGTGCGCGCCGACGATCTTGGCTCCGGTGACCGCCTTGAACAGCGGCATCAGCTCGGGCAGAGTCTCGGCGTCGACACCGAACTGCGACGGGCGACCCATCATCCGGATCCCGGTCGACGCACTGCCCTGCGTGGTGTTCACCCGCAGCAGGCAACGCGCGACAGTGTCCTGCCGGTCCGCGGCGGCACCGACATGCTGCAGGTCGGTCAGCGATTCGACGGAGAACAACCGGACGCCCGCGGTGATCGCCGCGTCCAGCTCGCCGTCGGTTTTGCCCGGACCGGTGTAGAGGATGTCTTCCGGCGCGAACCCGGCGGTCAGCGCGTTGGCCAGCTCGCCGGTCGAGCTGATCTCCGCGCGGCAACCGCCCTCGCGGAGTTCGCGGGCGATCTCCGGATGCGGGTTGGCCTTCAGCGCGTAGTAGACCGCGAACCCCTCGGGCAGCAGGCTGAACAGCTGATCGCGCGATTGGGCGGTCACGTCAAGGTCGTACACGTAAGCCGGCGTGCCGAACCGTGCGGCCAGCTCGTCGTACTTGCTCATTTGCGGGCACCTTCCACCAGCAGGGCGAGTTCCTTCGTCGCGTTCTTGCCGTGCGCGGTGAGCGGGAACTCGTCCACGACGTGGCACAGCGCGGGCACCTTCTGCGGCTCGAGCCGCTGCGCCAGTTCCTTGAGCACCGTGGTCGGCGGCAGGTCGCTTTCCACGCAGATCGCCAGGTCGCGGGTCTCGCTCGGCGGGATCGCCCCCGCCGCGCGCACGCCCGGGATGTCCATCGCGGCCGCCTCGATCTCCAAAGTGGACATCCGGATTCCCTTGCGCTTGAACATGTCGTCGCGGCGGCCCTCGAAGTAGAGGTAGCCGTCCTCGTCGAGCCGGCCGTAATCGCCGGTGTGCAGCCGCAGTTCGCCAGTGGCCTCGTCGCGGCGGAACGCTCGCGCGGACAGCTCCGGGGCGCGCCAGTAACCGGGCATCACGT
The DNA here is from genome assembly GCF_039525725.1 of Amycolatopsis albidoflavus. Taxonomy (NCBI): domain Bacteria; kingdom Bacillati; phylum Actinomycetota; class Actinomycetes; order Pseudonocardiales; family Pseudonocardiaceae; genus Amycolatopsis; species Amycolatopsis albidoflavus. The sequence continues at coordinate 481,322 of NZ_BAAAHV010000009.1, read as the reverse complement.
GCGGTCCGGCAGCCACGATCTCGCCGATTTCGCCCGCGGGCAACGGAGTCCCGTCGGCGGCGAGGATGTGCACGGTCGTGCCGGGCAGCGGAAGGCCCGACGAACCCGGACGTTCGGTGTCTTCCTCGGGCGGCATCACGGTGATCCGCTTGCATTCGGTCTGGCCGAACTGGCGGACGACACGCACGCCGGGGAAAGCGTCGCGGAGCTTCTCGATGGTCGAATCCGGCAGCGCCGCACCGGTGTTGGTGAACAGCCGCACCGGAGCCGGTTCGCGCTGGTCGCGCTCGGCCAGCGTGGCGATCATCGTCGCGAGCGAAGGCACGATCGGGACGACCGTCGCGCCGACCTCGCGCATCCGTTGCAGGAGGCGAAGATCGGACTCGGCGTCGGCGAGCACGATCTCGCTGCGGCCGAGCGTCGAGAGGAGGACTTTGTACAGGCCGTAGTCCCAGGACATCGGGAAGCGGCAGAAGACGACGTCGTCCTGGCGGTACCCCAGCACCGCCTGGATCGCGCCGGCCGCGAAGGTGACCTGCCGGTGCGGCCCGATGACGCCCTTGGGCGCGGCCGTGCTGCCGGAGGTGTAAACGAGGACCGCGACGTCGTCGAGGTCGACCTCGGTCGGCTCTGTGCGAGTCTTGTCGCGGTAAGCTTCTTCGACTTCCGTCCACAGTGGAGCGAATTCTTCGGGCTGCAGGATCAGCACCGGTTCGGCGTTCTCGACGACAGAGTCGAAATGGAACTGCTTCATCGCCGGATTGATCGGCACGAACACCGCGCCCCGCCGCGATGTGCCGTGGAAGAGCGCGACCAGCGCCCGGTCCGTCGGCAACTGCACCACCACGCGATCGCCGCGCCGCACCCCGCGCCGCGCGAGGACCGCCTCCACCGCGTGACTCCAAGCGGCCAGCTCGGCATACGTCCACACCCCCGCCCGGTCGCGCACCGCGGCGGCGTCCGGCGCACTGGCCACCGCCGCGTCGAGCAGGGCATGGACGAGAGAACCGGATTCGTTCACGACTGCCACTCCCGAAAGGATTCGTAGAATCACCGTGCCTGCGCGGGATAGCTCCCCGACGTCGGGAAAGTTATCCGCGCGCAGGCGGTGATCCACACCCCTAACGGCCCCTAGCTGGCAGTCTGCCGGTCCGTGAAGGGCTCCTTCCGGGAATCTGATTCCCTCAAGGAGCCCTTCACGAACCTTAAGCGGGGACGGGGCTGAGGATCTCCGCGGCGCGCCCGGCGAGCGTCTTCCGGTCGATCTTCCGGTTGGAATTCAGCGGGAACTCCTCGACATGCTCGTACCGTCGCGGGATCACGCCCTCGGGCAGCACCGCCCGCAACGCTCGCACCAGTTCGAGCACCGGCCGCCGCGGCCCGGTGTAGAAGACGAACAGCTCGGTCCCGGCGTCGCCCTGGACGCCGAGCGCCACCGCCTGCACCCCGCACGTCTGCAGCGCGTGCTCCACCTCGGTGAGCTCCACCCGCCAGCCGAGCACCTGCACCTGCGAATCGAGCCGCCCCAGGTACGCGAGATCGTCGCCGCCGAGCCGGCGCACCCGGTCGCCGGTGCGGTAGAAGCGCTGCCCGTCGCGGTCGAGGAACCGGCCCTTCTCGTCGGCCGGGTCGAGGTAGCCCGGCGTCAGCTGCGGTCCCGCGATGGCGAGTTCGCCCTCCCCCGCCTCGTTCTCGTCGATGAGCAGGTACTCGTGCCCCTCGTGCACCGCGCCGATCGGCACCACGCCGTTCACCGCGACGCGCGGGGTTTCCTCGTCGTCCCAGCGGTACCCGGCGACGGTGATGGTGAGCTCCGTGGGGCCGTAGAGGTTCTCGGTCACGGAATTGCCCGCCGCCGCCCGCCAGTCCGCAGTGTCGCGGACGGTCAGCGCTTCCCCGGCGAAAAAGCTCCATCGCAGGCCGGGCATCGCGCCCGGGGTGAGCCGTCCGGTGCGGCGCACCAGATCGATCGCGCTCGGCGTGGAGAACCAGACGGTGAGGCCGCGCTCCTCCACGAACGCCGGCACGTTCCGGTACGCCGCCGCCGGCAGGACCACCGCTTCCGCACCCGCGCCCCACGCGCAGAAGAGGTCGAACATCGCGCAGTCGAAGTTCAGGTCGAACGTCTGGGAGAAGACGTCGTCCGGAGTGAAGTCGTACCGCGCGTCGAGCAGGCCGAAGTAATGTTCGGTGGAGCCGTGGCCGATGCGGACTCCCTTCGGCCGTCCCGTCGAGCCCGAGGTGAACAGCACGTACGCGGAGTCCTCAGGTCGCACGTCCTTGGGCTCGCTGAGGGCTTGGGCCGCTTTCAGTCCTTTCTGGTTAGCCTCCGGAGCGAGGAGCGTCTTCACCGACGGAGCGACGGTCAGCCCGCGTTCGTCGGCGATGATCGCGTCCACCTCCGCGGCCTCGACCATCTGCGCGGTCCGGGCCGCCGGGAAGTCCGGCCGCAGCGGGACAACCGTGGCCCCCGCGTACAGCCCGGCCAGAATCCCGGCGTAGGCAGTGACTCCCTTCCCGGCCAGCACCCCTACCGTGTTCGCGCCGGACTCCGCCAGCGCACCGCCCCACAGCAACGCCCGCTCGTGCAGCTCGCCGTAGGTGAAGGTCTCCCCGCCGACGCTGACCGCCGGGCGGGACTCGGAACGGGCCAGACCGCGCAGGAAACGCGAGTGCAGTCCCGAGGTAGTCGTCGTGTCCATCGTGGTCCTCCGCGTACTGTGCCGATCGCTGCTGACCCGACCACAGTCACGGCCTCGTGGCTTCGCGGCAACGGTTGCGTGCCGGGTGGGGGGTCGGCCTGCTTTCGGCCGGATGAGCAATAGGGGTGCCTGCGCGTCGCCCGGGAGCGACGGCGCGGGGTAAAGTTCAAAACCGAACCGGGCGGTCGGTTTCCCTGCCTGGTGAAGTGCCCGACCCAGCCACCGGAGTAGCCATGTGGGACAGCTCTTTCGACGAAGCCCTCCGCCCGTACCTCCCGTTCCTGCCCGCTGACGAAGCGCTGACCGCCGAGACCCCGCTGAAGGAGTACGGCCTCGACTCGCTCGCCACGGTGGAACTGCTGGCGGTGCTGGAGGAGAAGTACAACGTCCGGTTCTCCGACGACGCGCTGAACCTGGAGACGTTCGAGAACCCCGGACGCCTCTGGACGACGCTGTCGCAGCTGCAGCCGGCTAGCTGACCCGCGAGGGACCCGCGCCGCGCCGCCGCGGCTGCAGCGCGAGCCGCGGGTTCACCGTGGTCACCTCGAACCGGCTGGTGGTGGCGCGGACGCGGCCGAACAGCGTGTCCGGCCCGGCCACCCACAGCTTGCGCACGCCGAGCTGTTCGAGCGACGAGACGACGTCCGGCCAGCGCAGCGGCTCGACGATGCTGTCCAGCAGCATCGTGCGGACCTGCTCGCCGGACCGCAGCACCGAACCGTCCTGGTCAGCGATGATCGGAAGGAGGGGATCATGGAAGTCGAGGCCGCCGAGCACCTCGTCCTCGGCCTTGCGCCGCAACGCGCCGAACGCACGCGAGTGCAGCGGAGGACGCATCGTGTACAGCGACAGCCCGCCCATGCTCCGCACGGTCTGCTTGAGCCAGTCGAGGTTCCGCTCCCGCACCGAGACCATGTAGAAGTCGTGGTCGATGTAGCAGGAGATGTCGGCCCACTCGCCGCGCCCGTCGAGTTCCGTCAGCGCGTCGCGCAGTTTCTCTTCCGGGGTGCGGACAAACGAGTGCGTGACGACGTCGGTGTGCTCGGTCGCGAAGAACTCGTCGAGGCATTGCGCGAGCTTCGCGGTCATCCACACCGCGTCCGGGAAAGTCAGCGAACCGGCGTACACGCTGGCCGGCTTCTCGCCGAAACTCGGGCCGGTGCAGTAGTCCGGGCTCATCCCGTACTCCTGTTCGGCCCACTCGGCGAGCGCGACGCAGGTGAGCATGAACCCGACCTGGGCGTACTCGGAGTAGTCGCCCTCGGCCTCGCGGAAGCGGTCGACCAGCGAGTAGCCCAGCCGGTCGTCGGCGTCCTTGATGAGCCTGCGCGCGAACGGGTTGATGAGCAGGAACTTGCCGAAGTCGACGAACCGGCACGGGCTCATCCCGGGGAACACGACCGCCGATCCGGCCTGGCTGGCCTCATCCATGACTGGCGACCTCTCTCTCGGCGGGGGAATGGACTTCCTGCAGGAATCCCAGCAGGATTTCGCGGAACCGTTCCGGTTCCTCGAGATGGGGGACGTGGCTCGATTCCGGGAGGATCTCCCAGCGCACGTCGTGGATCCGGTCGTAGTACGGCTGCACGGTGGCCGGGGTGGCCTCGTCGTGCGCACCGGAAATGAGCAGGGTCGGCACCTCGATGTCGTCGAGGCGGTCGACCACCGAATAGTCCGCGAGCGTGCCGGTGACGGTGAACTCGCTGGGGCCGTTCATCACCGAGTAGACGGTGTTGTTGTCGGCCATCTCCATGAACGAGGCGACGTAGTCGGGCGGCCACGGCAGCACGCGGCAGACGTGCCGGTCGTAGAAGACGCGCATGAGGTCGAAGTACTCCTGCGTGTCCGTGGTGCCCGCCGTTTCGTGCGCCCGCAGGCCTTCGTCGACGCCCGGCGGGAGCAGCGCGCGCAGCCGGTCCATCTCGCTGCGCCACAGCTCGTAGGACGCCGGCGAGTTGGCGATCACCAGCCCGCGCAGGCCGTCCGGACGCTCGGCGGCGTGCCGCGCGACGACAAGGCCGCCCCACGACTGTCCATAGAGGACATAGTTGTCCTCGATGCCGAGCCGGTGCACCAGATTGTCCAGCTCGTCGCCGAACAGCTCCGGGTTCCAGAACCCGGGATCGGCGTCCGGCAGCCGGCTCGACCCGCCGCTGCCGAGCTGGTCGTAGTGCACGACCGGGAATCCGTGCCCGGCGAGCTCGGTCAGGCTCAGCAGGTAGTCGTGCGTGCTGCCCGGCCCGCCGTGCACCACGACCACAGCGGGCGCCGCTCCTCCCGGTTGCCCGGTGACCCGGTACCAGGTGCGGTGCTCGCCGAACGGGACCCAGCCTTTCGCGGTGGGCGCCACGGCCATGCTCATCACCTCGTTCGCCTCCCTCGTCCGTCTCCGGCACAGCGCGGCCGGATCCGATTACCTGTCTATCTGCCGCGGCCCGCGCGCCATAGCCCCTAAGGGGCATCTAAAGCCGAGCCAAATCCTCCTTGCCCGTGCCGGATTCAGGGGTCCCCTACCGGGTGGGCGCGGGCCTGGCGCGGCCCTACCGTTTCCCTTGTTCTCCTGTGACTACGAACCCGGAGCTGCCGCGATGCGCGTGATGCTGATGGTCTTCCCGACGAGGACGCACGTTTACAGCATGGCTCCGGTGGGCTGGGCGCTGGCCGCGGCCGGGCACGAGGTGCGCTTCGTCGGGCAGCGCAACCCGCGCGAGGTCGCGTCGTTCGCCGAAACCGGGCTGGACGCCATGTGGTTCGGCGACGAACTCGACATCGCCCGGCACCGCCAGCTGCAGGTCGACGGCAACAACGCGATGCAGGGCGACTTCCGGATCTCCGAAAGCCGTCCCGAGTGCTACACCGACGAGTACGTCCGCAACGTGTACGAGCACTGGGTCGACGTGTTCCGCTGGACCACGCCGGACTCGCTGCTCGACGAACTCGTCCGCTTCGCCCGTCAGTGGCAGCCGGACCTCGTGGTGTGGGACCCGATGATCTACGCCGCGCCGATCGTCGCGCACGCGCTCGGCGTGCCGCACCTGCGGATGATGTACGCCGCCGACCAGACCGCCCGCATCGGCGCGCAGTACCGCGACCTCAGAGCCAGCCGCCCCGAGGACACCGCGCCGGACCCGTTCGTGGCGTGGATGTCCGCCGCGGTCGGCCGGTTCGGCGCGGACTACGACGAAGCCCTCCGCTACGGCGTGCGGACCATCGACTGCCATCCGTCGTATCTGCGGTACGACGGCGTGGACGTCGACTACGTCCCGGCCCGGTTCGTGCCGCAGAACAAGCCGATGGCGATCCCCGCGTGGGTCCTGGAGCGGCCGGAGCGGCCGCGGGTGATGCTCACCCTCGGCATCTCCAACCGGCAGGTGCTCGGCGTCGAGGAGACCTCGGTCGGAGATCTGCTGGACGGGCTCGCCGACCTCGACATCGAGGTGATCGCCACGTTGAACGCGAGCCAGCTCGCGTCCGTGCGCGCGATCCCGGACAACGTCCGCGCGGTCGATTTCGTGCCGATGAACGAACTCCTCGCCTCGTGCTCGGCGATCGTGCACCAGGGCGGCGGCGCGACGATCAGCAACGCGGTGGTGAACGGCGTCCCGCAGCTGGTCATCCCGGGCACCACGTGGAGCGAACGCGGCTCCGCGGTGGCTCAGGTGAAGCGCGGCAACGGATTGCTGGTGGACCTCGAGGACGTGACGCCCGCGAGTGTCCGCGACGGAGTGTGCCGGCTGCTGGAAGAACCGTCCTTTCGGGAGTGTGCGCTCGAGGTGCGCGACGAGATGCTGGCGACGCCCACTCTCGACGACCTCGTGCCGGAGCTGGAACGGATCGCGCTATGCCCGTGACGCGGCCTCCGACCATGCGCACGATCGGGTTTCTGGTGCTGAGCCTCCCGATCCGGCTCGCCGCGTTCGTGCTGATCCTGGTGACCATGCTGGTCGGCGTCGGGACGACGATGCTGTGGATCGGCATCCCGATCCTGCTGGTCGCGACCTCGCTGATGCGTTCGTACTGCGCGTTCGAACGACGCTGGGCGCACCAGATGCTCGGCGCCGCGATCGCCGAACCCGTCCGCCGCCGTCCGGCGGGCCCGGGCATGCTCGCGGTGTGGCAGGCGCGCCTGCTCGACCCCGCCACCTGGCGCGAGTTCGCGTTCGTGCTGATCGCTTTTCCGCTGGGCATCGTGGAATTCGTGGCGGGCGTCGTGTCCACCGCAGTACCTCCTTTCGGAATCTTCGTGGCGCCGCGCATCGGGGCGATGCACGGCGAGCTGGCGGCATCGTTCCTCGGCCCGAACCGCACCGCGCAACTGGAAGCGCGCACGGTGCAGCTGCAGAACTCGCGAGCACGCGGAGTCGACGCGGTGGAAGCCGAACGACGCCGGATCGAACGCGACCTGCACGACGGCGCGCAGCAGCGGCTGGTGTCCGTCGCGATGAGCCTGGGCCGGGCCCAGCTCAAACTCGATCTCGACGACCCGACCGCGGTCCGCGAACTCATCGGAGCCGCGCACGCCGACGCGAAACTCGCTGTCTCGGAGTTGCGCGACCTGGCGCGCGGGATCTATCCGCCGGTGCTCCAGGATCGTGGCCTGGACGCCGCGTTGTCTTCTCTTACCGCAAGAATGCCTATCCCTATTGAGGTCGAGGTTACCGTACAACCCCGTCCGCCCGCACCTGTCGAAACGACGACGTACTTCATCGTGAGCGAAACGCTCACCAACGTGACCAAACATTCCGGTGCCGACCGCGCGTCCGTGCGAGTGACCCGCGACGACGACACCGTGGTCGTGGAAATCACCGACAACGGCCACGGCGGCGCCTCGATGCGCCCCGGCGGCGGCCTGGCCGGCCTGGCCGACCGCGCCGCCACGATCGACGGCGTGCTCACCGTCGTCAGCCCCGTCGGCGGCCCCACCGTCGTACGGGCCGATCTGCCCGTCCGCTGGTGAATCCTGTTGTGGAGGCAAGGAAAATGCGCGTCGTGATCGCGGAAGACTCGGTGCTGTTGCGCGCCGGAGTGCAAAGCCTGCTCGCGGACGTCGGCATCGAAACCGCCGCCGCGGTGGACAACGGCGACGATCTGCTGGTGGCGATCCGAGACCACCGCCCCGACCTGGTCATCGCCGACGTCCGCATGCCCCCGACCTTCACCGACGAGGGCCTGCGCGCGGCTTTGGCCGCCCGCAAGGAAATCCCTGGCCTGCCGGTGCTGGTGGTGTCGCAGTATGTGGAAGGAAGCTACGCGGTAGACCTGATCGCGGAAGGCACTTCCGGCGTCGGCTACCTGCTGAAGGAACGAGTCGCCGACGTCGCGGATTTCCTGGAAGCCGTCCGCCGCGTCGCCGGCGGAGGTTCGGCGATCGACCCGGACGTGGTCGCGCAAATGCTGTCCCGCAGCCGGGATCCGCTGGAGGCGTTGACGGCGCGGGAAACCGAGGTCCTGGCACAGATGGCACAGGGCCTGTCGAACACGGCGATCGCCAAGGCGCTCGTGGTGACTCAGGGGGCGGTGGAGAACCACATCAGCAACATCTTCGCGAAGCTCGGCCTTGAGGCGAGCCGGGATCAGAACCGTCGTATCCGCGCTGTGCTTACGTATTTGGACAGCACCGCGGTGCACGCCTGATCCCCCAGCCGCCGCATCCACCCTGCCCCGCCGTACACGCCTGATTCACCAGATCGATACCGTGCAGATGTTCGACCGGCGGCGGTAGCTTGGGGATATGGATCTTGGACCTGTTCCCGTGTCGTCCGTTGTGGACGATGTAGTTGTTCTCCTGTGGCGCAACGCTTCCACTGCACACCGCCGGTCTTCGAGACCGGCACTCCGCCCAGCCCGGCAATCCCGAAGACCGATGCTCCGTGCGGCTGTCGAAGCCGGTAACGCTGTAGTGCGGAAAGCCCGCATCGCCTTGCGCCGATGCGGGCCCCGCTCCTTCGCTCCATCGCCGGACCTGGCTACCGCGCCCGCCAGCTCGTCGCCGGAACAAACCTTGTCGACGGTTGCCGAGGTGACGGCACGGCAATTTCCTCGCGCCCATTCCCCGCTGCCTGACCGACTGCGGCCAACGCCACCAACAACGCAGCCACTTCACCGTCGTCCGGATTCCCACGCACCACACGTACTGCGGGCGTTACCGCCGCAGCACCCTGGTCACCACGCGTCATGGCAGCTTCCAGCCCAGCCGAATCTCCCGGTGCCACAGGGACCTCCGTCCTGTCCTCGACTCCAGACGTCATCGCATCGCGTCGATCACCGACCGCACCACCAGACTCCAGCCCAGGCAAATCCCCCGGCACCGAAGGGACCCCCGTCCTCGCCTCGACCACAGACGTCATCGCATCGCGTCCTTCACCGGCCACCCCACCAGATTCCAACCCAACCAAATCCCCCGGCTCCAGAGAAATCCCGACCCCAGCCACCCCATCCCGCGCAGCAGGCAACTCCGCCGCACCCGATTCGCCGTCCGCGTCAGAAACTCCCGCACCCGGCCCCAGATCCGCGGCCGCTCCGACCGACCCCACCACATCCCCCGTTCCTCGACGCGCGACCCGGGCCGCCATCACATCGGCGGGTTCCCGTGCTTGCGCGCCGGAACGTCGGCGTGCTTGGCCCGCAACATCGCCAGCGACCGGATCAGCATTTCCCGCGTCCGGCCGGGCTCGATCACGTCGTCGACCAGACCTCGCTCGGCCGCGTAGTACGGGTGCATCAACTCGGTCTTGTACTCCTTGATCTTCTGCCGCCGCACCGCCTCCGGGTCGTCGGCCGCGTTGATCTCGCGCCGGAAGATCACGTTCGCCGCGCCCTCCGCGCCCATCACCGCGATCTCGTTCGTCGGCCACGCCAGCGAAACGTCCGCGCCGATCGAGCGCGAGTCCATCACGATGTACGCGCCGCCGTAGGCCTTCCGCAGGATCATCTGCACGCGCGGCACCGTCGCGTTGCAGTAGGAGTACAGCAGCTTCGCGCCATGCCGGATGATGCCGCCGTGTTCCTGGTCCACCCCGGGCAGGAAGCCCGGCACGTCGACCAGCGTCACCAGCGGAATGTTGAACGCGTCGCACGTCTGCACGAACCGCGCGGCCTTCTCGCTCGCCTCGATGTCGAGCACCCCGGCGAGCGTCGCCGGCTGGTTCGCGACGATCCCGACCACGTGCCCGTCCAGCCGCGCCAGGGCGCACACCACGTTCGTCGCCCAACCGGCGTGCACCTGGAGAAACTCGCCGTCGTCGACGATTTCCTCGATCACCGCGCACATGTCGTACGCGCGGGCCGAGTCCGTCGGCACCACCTCGAGCAGCTTGTCCGTGCGGCGGTCCGCCGGATCGGCCGTCTGCTCCACCGGTGGCACCTCGTTGTTGTTGGAGGGCAACAACGAAATCAGGTACCGCACGTCCTCGAGACAGCTGGGTTCGTCGTCGTAAACAAAGGCGGCGACACCCGACGTCGAGGCGTGCACGTCCGCGCCGCCAAGACCGTTCTGGGTGATCTCCTCGCCGGTCACCGCGTGCACCACGTCCGGGCCGGTGATGAACATCTGCGAGGTTTCCCGCACCATGAACACGAAATCCGTCAGCGCGGGCGAGTACGCGGCACCGCCGGCACACGGGCCGAGCATCACCGAGATCTGCGGAATGACCCCCGAAGACCGGGTGTTGCGCTGGAAGATCCCGCCGTACCCGGCGAGCGCCGTCACGCCCTCCTGAATCCGCGCGCCCGCACCGTCGTTGAGCGACACCAACGGCGCACCGGCCGCGGCGGCGAGATCCATCACCTTGTGGATCTTCTGGGCGTGCGCCTCGCCAAGCGCGCCGCCGAAAATACGAAAGTCGTGGGCGTACACGAAAACCGTGCGCCCATAGACCGTTCCCCAGCCGCACACAACGCCGTCCGAATACGGCTTCCGGTGTTCAAGGCCGAACGCCGTCGCGCGGTGCCGGCGCAAGGACTCGATCTCGGTGAAGGAACCTGGGTCGAGCAGCAGTTCGATGCGTTCGTGCGCGGTCAGCTTGCCGCGGTCGTGCTGGCGGGCGGTCGCGGCGTCGTCGGGGCCGCGGCGCGCGGCCTCTTTGATCTCCCGCAGTTCCTCGAGCCTGCTGTCGAATCCGACCGCCAGTGCCTCAGACATGTGCACGCCCCTTGTCGACAAGCCGATCGGTCAGATACCGGAGAATCACGTCCTGGTGCCGGGTCAGGAAGAAGTGCCCGCCGGCGAGCGGGACCAGCTCGAAGCCCGCCGAAGTGTGGTCGCCCCACGACCGGACCTCGTCGACCGAGGCGACCGGGTCGTCGGTGCCGGTGAACGCGACCACCGGGGCCGCCAGCGGCAAGCTCGGCTGGTACCGGTAGGTCTCCACGGCGCGATAGTCGTTGCGCACCACGGGAAGGATCATCCGCACGACGTCGTCGTCGCCGAGCAGGTCCATTTCGGTGCCGCTCAACCGGCGCAGTTCGTCGATCACGCCGTCGTCGGTGCGGGTGTGCACGTTCTCGTCGCGATGCCGCGACGGGGCCCGGCGGCCGGACACGAAGAGCGTGTCCACGGCGGTGCCCGCGGCCTCCAGTCGGCGCGTCACCTCGAAGGCGATCATCGCGCCCATGCTGTGGCCGAACAGCGCGAGCGGCAGGTCGTCGCGGCCGCGCAGCAGCTCGGCGATCCGGTCGGCCAGCGCGTCGATGGTGGTCAGGAACGGCTCGTGCCGCCGGTCCTGGCGGCCCGGGTACTGCACCGCGAGCACCTCGATGTCCGGCGTCAGCGCCCGCGAAACCGGGAAGTAGAACGGAGCCGAACCTCCGGCGTGCGGCAGGCACACCAGCCTTGCCTTCGCCTCGGGCGACGTGTGGAAGCGGCGAAACCAGCTGTCCTCGTCGGAATTCGCGCTACCCGTCATGTCGTCCCACCGCCTTTCCGACGTCTGCGCCGGGACGACCCGGCCACGGATCCTTCTTCGCCGACCCACGGTAACCGCGCCCACCGCGCGCAACGACCCCTAACTCCCCCTAGATCCACAATGGACAGTCACGCCCAGCCCCCTTGGCCGAAGGATTCCCGCATGCAGCCAACGTTCGTCCTCGTGCACGGCTCCTACGCCTCCGGACGCTGCTTCACCGCGCTCCACCGCGAACTCGCCCTGCGCGGTCACCGCAGCCTCGCCGTCGACCTCCCCGGCCACGGCACCGCTGGCTTCTCCACCGCCTACCAGGCCCAGGACCTCGCGGCCTTCGCCGAAGAACCCTCGCCGCTGGCCGGCATCACGCACGCCGACAACGTCGCACACGTCGTCGAAACCGTCCGCCGCGTAAGCGAATACGGGCCGGTGATCCTCCTAGGGCACAGCCGCGGCGGCTTCACCGTCACGAGCGTCGCCAACGCTGTCCCGCACCTGCTGGCACGAACCGTCTACGTCTCCGCCTGGTGCTGTGTCACTGGTACCGCAGCCGACTACCTCGCGACCCCAGCCTTCAGGCCGCCCGACACCGGCGTCAACCCCATCGGAGACCCGCGACGCCTGGCCGCCGTCCGGATGAACTGGCGCACCACCGATCCCACGCACCTGGCCGCGCTGAAACGCGCCTGGACCACCGACGGCACCGACGCGGAAGTGGTCGCTTTCCTGTCTACCCTTGACCCCGACGAATCGCGAGACGCCGGTACCGACGTCGTAGACCCAGCGGCCTGGGGCCGGATCCCGCACAGCTACGTCCGGCTGACCGCGGACGCCAGCATGCCCCTCGCCTTGCAAGACCACTTCATCGAAGAAGCCGACGCCCTCACCCCCGACAACCCCTTCGACGTGTACTCCCTGCCCGTCGGCCACGTCGATCCGCTGCTCCGCCCGGCAGCCCTCGCCGAAATCCTCGCCGGGACCGCCGGCTACCGGGAGGGAGCCTGATAAACGCCGAACTGCATGTGCCGGGCGAGCCGGAACCCCAGCTTCTCGTACAACCGGATCGCGCCGGTGTTCGTCCCGGCGGCGTGGAGAAACGGCCGTTCCCCGCGTTCCCGGATCCCCGCGGCCACCGCCAGCACCAGCCGGGCGGCCAGGCCCTGCCCCTGGAACGCCGGATCCGTGCAGACCGCGCTGATCTCCGTCCACCCCGGCGGATGCATCCGCTCGCCCGCCATCGCCACCAGGACACCGTCACGGCGAATGCCCAAGTAGGTGCCCAAAGTGATCGTACGGGGCAGAAACGGGCCGGGTTTCGTCCGGGACACCAGATCGAGCATCTCCGGCACGTCCGCCGCGGTCAGCCGCACCGCCTCGGCGTCGGCTGCTGCCGGAGCGGCCGAGCCGTCCATCTGCACCCCGGCGATCTCGGCCTCCACCGTCCAGTCCGCGGGCGGCGGCGTCCCGACCGCGCCGACCACGACCGTCGACGCGCCCGGACCGATGAGGTCGGCGATGTCGTGCCACACCCGCTCGTCCGGCTCGTCCGGCACGGCAAGGAACGGAGAGACGTCCACCGGATACCGCAGCACCTGCCCCTTCTGCTCCGCGAACGACGCGTGCGGGCCGCTCAACGCGGCCCAAGCGGGGTTTTCGAGCGGGGACGTGCTCATTCTCGCCTGCCATTCCGATCCGGGGTACCCGGTCAAGAATGCGTGCGCCGGACCAGCCCCGGCCACTTCCTCCCACATGCTGAGCAGCCGAGGACCGCTGCTGTCCGCAATCCGCCATAGCGTCGCCGCCATCACTGACGAAGGGATCTCGATGAGCACCGTCGACCGCAACCAGCCGCTCGGCACCCCGACCTGGATCGACCTCGCCGTGCCGGACCTGGACCGCGCGCAACGCTTCTACCGCGCCGTCCTCGGCTGGACCTTCGACGGCAATCATTGTCTGCTGCGCGACCTCCCGGTCGCCGGCCTGCGCCAAGCAACCGACCCTCGAGCAGGCTGGACCGTCTACCTGGCCACCGACGACTGCGACGTCACCGCGAAAGCCGTCACCGCCGCAGGCGGCAAGCTTCTCGACCAACCGCACGACGACGGAGACCACGCCCGCGTCGCAGTCGCGGAAGACCCGACCGGGGCGCGGTTTGGGATCTGGCAAGGCCGCAAACTCCCCGGGGCCAGGCTGGTCAACGAGCCCGGCACCCTGCTGCGCAACGACCTCGTCACGCCAACCCCCAAGCAGGCGCGCGACTTCTACTGCGAGGTCTTCGCCTTCACCCTCGATGGCAACGACGACCTCGCCGGCGTCGACTTCACCTTCCTCCGCCGCCCAGACGGCCATGAAATCGGCGGCATCATCGGCGACCAGTCCGCCACAGCGGCGGCGTGGGGCACCCTGTTCCTCGTCGGCGACGCTGACGCGGCGGGCAAGCAGGCCGTCGAACACGGCGGCGAGGTGGTCGAAGCGCAAGACAGCCCCTACGGACGCATGGTGACCGTCCGCGATCCGTTCGGCACGGAGTTCGTCCTGGGTTCCTGAACCGGCTCCATCGCCCTGAACTCGGTGCTAGAACAGGACAGGTGGACCTCGAAACCCTTCCCGGCGCGACCCTGCGCCCAGCGACCCCGGACGACGCCGCCGAGCTGATGGTGCTCCAGCGGTGTTGCTGGGTCCAGGAAGCCCTGCTCAACAACACCCTGGAGCATCCCGCGCTGACCGAAGACCTCGAAGAGGTCCGCGAGTCGATCACGACCTGGCGCAGCTGGGTCGTCCGGCAGGGACACCGGCTCGTCGGCGCGGTCCGCGCCCGCACGGTCGAGGACGGCGGCTGGGAGATCGGCCGCCTGATGGTCGCGCCCGATCTGGCAGGGCGCGGCCTCGGACGCGTCCTCCTTGAGCACGCCGAGCGCCACGCCCCGCCGGAGACGAAGCAGTACGTGCTCTTCACCGGCGCGTCCAGCGAACGCAACATCGCCCTCTACCAACGGGCCGGGTATCGCCGCGCGCCGATGCCGTTCGAAGCGACCGGCGTCCTCCAGCTCGCGGTCTACCTGGTCAAAGCGGCCTGACCAAGGCTCACAGCTCGTCGAAGACCAGCACGGTGTGCGTCGAGAGCACGTCCGGCATGGACTGCAGCCGCTCGAACACCAAGTCTCGCAGGCTGTCCGCGTCGCGAGTCCGCACGAACAGGATCAGGTCGTTGTCCCCGGACACCAGGCCGCCGTGTTCGATTTCCGGGATGTGCTTGAGTTCCGCGCTCACCGTGCGCCACGAGTTCTGCGTGACCTTCAAGTACACGTACGCGGCCAGCCCCTGCCCCATCCGGCGCGGATCAGTCACGGCCGCGTACCCGGTGATCACTCCCTCGCGGTGCAGCCGCTCCACGCGCGTGTAGCAACCGGCCCGCGAAATGTGCGCGCGTTCGGCCAGCGCACGCATCGAAGCGCGGCCGTCTTTCTTCAGCTCGGCGATCAGTTTCAGGTCGATCTCGTCGAGCGTCGCTGCCATTTGTCCATCCGGCCGGGACATCCGCGCCGCCTCCCAAGCCAATCGTCCAGCAGAGATTCCACAACCCGGTCATCATTCCACACTTGCCGAACAAGTCTGGACCCTTGATCGCCCGACGGCGAGTATCAGGGCCTACTCGTCTTTGTCGATGGGAGCTGTCGGTGACCACCACGGAACGCACTGCCGCGTCCTATTTCCTGCCCAGCGACGAGCCGCTCGGCCTCGTGACCGCCGACGGCGCGCCGACGCCCGATCCGGCGCTCGCGATGCCCGCGGACGACGTCCTCCTCCGCCTCTACCGCGGCATGGTTTCCGGACGCCGCTTCGACACCCAGGCCACCGCGCTCACCAAACAGGGCCGGCTCGCGGTGTATCCGTCGGCACGCGGGCAGGAGGCCGCCGAGATCGGCTCGATCCTTGCGCTTCGCCCGCAGGACTGGCTTTTCCCGACCTACCGCGACTCGATGGCCGTCGTCGCGCGCGGCGTCGACCCGGTCGAGGTGCTTACGCTGCTGCGCGGCGACTGGCACTGCGGCTACGACCCGTACCGCGCCAATGTCGCTCCGCAGTGCACGCCGCTCGCCACCAACACGCTGCACGCTGTCGGCTTCGCACACGCTGCCCGCGTGAAGGGCGAGGACACGGTCTCGCTCGTTCTCGTCGGTGACGGTGCCACCAGTGAAGGCGACACGCACGAAGCGTTGAACTTCGCCGCCGTCTGGAAAGCACCGGTCGTCTTCCTCGTACAGAACAACGGCTACGCCATCAGCGTCCCGCTCGAGAAGCAGACCGCCGCGCCTTCGCTCGCGTACAAGGGTGTCGGCTACGGCATGCCCTCCGTACTCGTGGACGGCAACGACGCAGCCGCCGTACACGCTGTCGTCGAGCAGGCTGTCGAGCGCGCCGCCGCCGGCGAAGGGCCGACGCTCATCGAGGCCATCACCTATCGCATGGAGTCGCACACCAACGCCGACGACGCGACGCGCTACCGCGACAAGGCCGAAGTGGAGCAGTGGCTCACTCGCGACCCCATCAGCCGCCTTAAGCAGTACCT
Organism: Amycolatopsis albidoflavus; assembly: GCF_039525725.1. Taxonomy (NCBI): domain Bacteria; kingdom Bacillati; phylum Actinomycetota; class Actinomycetes; order Pseudonocardiales; family Pseudonocardiaceae; genus Amycolatopsis; species Amycolatopsis albidoflavus. The sequence continues at coordinate 465,150 of NZ_BAAAHV010000009.1, read as the reverse complement.
CACCGACCGTGGCCTCCTCGACGACAAGACGCAGCAAGAGATCGACGCGCGCGCCGAAGAGGAAGCTGCCGCGTTGCGCGAGCGGATGAACGTCGATACCAAGCTCGACCCGGCGGATCTCTTCCGGCACGTCTATGCCGAACCGACCGCCGCGTTGCGGCAGCAGGCCGCCGATCTGGCGCACGAGAACACCGAGGACCAGGCATGACCGCCACTCTGGACACGACGCTGTCCCTCGCCGGCGCACTCAACCGCGCCCTCGCCGACGCCCTCGCCGAGGACGAGCGCGTGCTCGTCTTCGGCGAGGACGTCGGCACGCTCGGCGGCGTCTTCCGCGTCACCGACGGACTCGCCGCACGCTTCGGCGACGCCCGCGTCTTCGACTCGCCGCTGGCCGAATCCGGCATCGTCGGCACCGCGATCGGGATGGCGATGAACGGCCTGCGCCCGGTGATCGAGATGCAGTTCGACGCCTTCGCCTACCCCGCGTTCGAGCAGATCACCAGCCACCTCGCCAAACTCCGCAACCGCACCAAGGGCCAGGTCGAACTGCCCGTGGTGATCCGGGTTCCCTACGGCGGCGGCATCGGCGGCGTCGAGCACCACTGCGACTCGTCCGAGGTCTACTACACGCACACGGCCGGCCTGCGCGTCGTCACCCCGGCCACGCCGGACGACGCCTACACCCTGCTGCGCGAGGCGATCGACAGCCCGGACCCGGTCATTTTCCTCGAGCCCAAGCGCCGGTATTGGGAAAAGGGAACCGTTGACCCGCAACGGCGCTCGCCTGGTCTCGACAAAGCGGTGATTCGCCGCGAAGGCAGCGACGTCACCCTCATTTCCTACGGCGGCGCACTCGGCACGACTCTCGAAGCTGCCGAAGCCGCCGCGGAAGAGGGCTACCACGCCGAAGTGATCGATTTGCGCAGCCTCGCGCCCTTCGACCTGGAAACGGTCGCCGCGTCCGTGCGTCGCACCGGCCGCGCGGTCGTGGTGCACGAAGCGAGCCGATTCTGCGGCTACGGCGCCGAAGTCGCCGCGCAGTTGTCCGAGCACTGTTTCCATTACCTGGAAGCGCCGGTCTTGCGCGTCGCCGGTTTCGACATTCCTTATCCCGCGCCGAATCTGGAACAGCACCACCTGCCGGGCGTCGACCGGATCCTGGACGCGATCGAACGGCTCCAGTGGGACGACGCGGCACCGCTCGACGGGGAGAAGTGATGGCCGTCTTCAAACTGCCCGACCTCGGCGAAGGTCTGACCGAGGCGGAAATCGTCGCGTGGCACGTCGCGGTCGGCGACACGGTGACCGTGGACCAGACCGTGGTGGAGGTCGAGACCGCGAAGGCAAGCGTCGAGGTCCCGGTGCCGTTCGCGGGCCGGGTCGCGACACTGCACGGAGCAGCGGGCGAGGTGCTGACCGTCGGCAGTCCCTTGATCACTGTGGACAGTGCCGCGGACTTCACTGAGCCCGGCGTCGTCACGCCGGAGGGCAGCGGGAATGTCCTGATTGGCTATGGCACCAGCCAAACCCGCACCCGACGGGCGAGGCAACCCCGCGGAAGCAAGGCTCCTGCCTCAACGCCAGCTGCGGCACCGAAGTCCACTTCGGACCGCATCCGCGTCGTGTCCCCGCTAGTCCGCCGTCTAGCCCGCGAGTCCGGAGTGGACCTTCACGCGCTCAACGGCACCGGAACCGACGGCATCGTGAGCCGCGCCGACGTAGAACGCGCGATCGCCGCCACGGAAATCCCAGCGCCCCCAGCGGCAACGACCGACGAGCAACGAATCCCCCTGCGCGGCCTCCGCAAAACCGTCGCCGACAAACTCACCCGCTCTCGCCGCGAAATCCCCGAGGCGACAGTCTGGGTGGACGTCGACGCGACCGAACTGCTGCGGCTGCGCACCGCGCTCAACAGCGATCCGCATGCCCCGAAGCTCAGCCTGCTCGCGCTCATCGCCCGGTTCGCCGTCGCGGGCCTGCGCCGTTTCCCCGAGCTGAACGCGCATCTGGAAGGCGACGAGATCGTCATCCCGTCCGCCGTCCACTTGGGATTCGCCGCGCAGACCGACCGCGGCCTGGTCGTCCCGGTGGTCCAGAACGCGCACCAGCACACGCTGGAAGATCTGTCCGCCGCGCTCGCCGACCGCACCGAACAAGCCCGCTCCGGACGGCTCGCTCCGAGTGACCTCACCGGCGGCACGTTCACCGTGAACAACTACGGGGTGTTCGGAGTGGACGGTTCGGCCGCGATCATCAACTACCCGGAGGTCGCGATCCTGGGCGTCGGCCGGATCATCGACCGGCCGTGGATTGTGGACGGTCAGGTCACCGCCCGCAAGATCACCGAGCTGACGCTGGCGTTCGACCACCGCGTCTGCGACGGCGGCACCGCAGGCGGGTTCCTGCGCTTCGTCGCCGACTGCATGGAAAACCCAGTACGGCTCCTGCGCACCCTGTGAGGACGGTCAGGCTGGCAACTCTGCCAGCCTTTCCGTTTTCGCCCACACATTCCGCTTCAAGACGATCCGGAACACCGCTCGCCACGTCGCCAGCACGCCGAGCAACAGGAACGCCGGATAACACAGCCCGGCCAGCAACGCCCGAGGCAGCGGTTCGTCGCGCAACCGGACAAAGTAGACGATCGCCCACATGATCCCCGGCAGCAGCAACGCAGCAAGCCACAACGCCACCGCTTGCGTCAGATTCCCGGTCTCCGCGACCAAACCGCCGAACGAGTTCCCAGTCACCAACGCCACCGGAACGATGACCAGCAGCGCCGCCGCGAGCAAGGACAGCGGAACAGTCAGCCAAGGCACCACGAGATAGACCAGGAAGTCGAACAACCCAGTCCCGGCAATGAACCGCGAGGTCGCGAGACTACGCAAATGCCGTGAGCACTGAAGGTTTCCTTGTGCCCAACGAGTCCGCTGACGCAGCAGGCGACGCACGTCCTCCAGCCCCTGCTGAGTCACCCAAGCCCGCTGCGTGTACCGGATCCGCACCCCGGCCAGATGCAGCCGAAGACCCAGCTCAAGATCCTCGACCAGGCAGTCGCTCCACGGCGACGGCCCGAACCTCCGCAGCACCGACAATCGCGTGAACTGCCCATTGCCACCCATCCCGACGCTGCCGAGCACATCCCGCAACGATTGCGAAGCATCCGCGATCGCGCCGAACTCCAAGTCCTGCAACAATGCCAGCAATCGGTGTCTATTGTGGATTCGCACCCGGCATTGCACCGCGCCGACGCCTCGGCTCCGCAGCATCGCCGCCACTTCCGTAAGCAGCCCGGCGCTGCCGCGCCCGTCACCGTCGATGATGCCCACAACGGTCTGCGAAACAGTGCCCTCCCGCTCGGCAATGCCGTCAATGTACCGGTAACCCGCATTGAGAGCCTCGCCTTTGCCCTGCCGAGCCTGCGGCAAGTCACGCCGCAGCACATGCAGCCGTTCGTCAGCAATGCCCGCGAGGATCTCCGGCGTACCGTCGTCGGATCCGTCATCAATGACGAGCACTCGCACCGGAGTTTCGGGAGTGCCCAGCCGCAACGCATTCCGCACCGTGTTGGCGATGACGCGTTCTTCGTTCAGCGCCGGAATGACAATCCAGAACAGCAACGGCTTGGAGGATCGTTCCGAAGCAGGTCGCGGTGCACGCCAGGCAAAGGCCGCCAGAACCAGGTTGTGCACCGGCCACCAGCACAACAGGAGCACGAACCACCACGGCTGCGTCATGCCGCGTGCCGACCCCGAGACCCGTTGGCACGCAGGCGAACCGAGCGGACCGTGAACGCCATTGCGACGAAGCCAGCCACGGACAGGACAAACCACAGCACCCCGTGGAACGGTGCGACACCGATCGCGGCAGCGGAGACGACCGCGGGAGCGACCCGGGTGACAGACATTTCTTTTCCTTCCAGAAGAAACTCAAGCAGCAACGGCAGCGGGCGACACGAAGCGATAGCCGAGCCCCTCGATGCCCTCGACCACCTTCCGAAGGTCGCCGATGCCGAGAAACGGGTGATAGTAGAAACTGACGACGCTGTCGGTCACCACGCGATGGGTTTTCGCGTCGGCCAGGATGTCGTCGGCAGTGCGCGCGGCATGCTGGTTGAACTTGGCCGGAGCGACGTTGCCGACGTTCTCCGGCACCACGACAGTCCCGTAGACATCGCGGACCGGATACGGGAAGAACTGGCCGTAGACCTCGCGATAGGACACGTCCGTCAGTCCACATTGGCCGCCGTCGCACTGGCCGGCGTAGTAGCTGCCCCGGTCGTACCGCATCGGGAAGATCCGGCCCGCCTCCTGATAGTCCACAGCGGACCCGCCGTAGTGCGGGAACTCGAACGCGGCCGGCCGCGGCAGTCCGACTCGGTCGAACTCGGCGAGCCCGGTCGCGATGCGACTGCGGAACCATTCCGGCGAGTCCTCCGGAACCGGTCCGCTGAGCCGCACATTGTCCTTGTGGTCGACGGTCGCGCGGTAGAACTCGTAGTCCGCAGCGCTGGTTCCCGAGTACGGATTGTCCGTCTCGCCGTACTGGTGGCTGTAGCCGTGCATCACCAAGGTCCCGCCTCGCGCGACGGCATCCCGCAGCGCCGCAACGAGTTCCGGACTGTCCACCAGCCTCGCGAACGTCGGCTTGCCGCCGTTCGCTTCCCCGCGCGGATCCGCGTAGTACGGATACACCGCCAGCGAGAACGGTACGCCGCGCCCGCTGAGATAGTCGGTGATCGCCCGAACTTCGGCAGGTGGCGTCCGCGGGCCGATGTCCTCGATCCGTACCAGCGCACGTCGGCGTTCCGGAGCGTCCGGCGAGAGCACGCCGAGCAGAATGTCCGCAGCAGCCAAGTAACGATCGCCCGCGCCAACATACGAATACGGAACTTCGGCAAGGTACGTAAACGATCCACTGTGGACCGCCCACGGCGACGTCGCGCCGTCCGCGGACTTCGCCTGCGCCAGCACCTTTGCCTTCGCCGACGTCACGCGGACTCCCACGACATCGACCCCCGCGTTGGGATCGCGCCGCAGGTCAGTGTCCCGGTAGGACACCGTCGTGATCTTGTCCTCTCGGAACGGTGCCCACGTCCAACCCCACTTCCCGGCGAGTGTCGGCGCGTGGTCGAACAGCTGCCAGATGTTGCTGCCGATCCACACCACCGGCAGCCGGGTCCGGCTCACGTCGTCCAGCAACGCGGGCGGCAACTGTGCGTCGTAAACCGTCCCGACGTAAACGACCGCCTGGTACTCGTTCAGCTCACCGCGCTGATAGTCGGCGGCGGGCTGCATTCGCCAAGCGGTGGAACGGGAAACCAGGTTCGCCGTCTGGATCGCGTTGGCCTGCGCCTCCTCCGCGACCTGCGTCGCGGGCGGACTCGGCCGCAACCGTCGCCCGTCGTCGAACAGCACCAAGGTACGCCGGTCGTCCCGCCCACCAGGACCGGCCAGACCGATTTTCGGTTGCCGCAGAACCGGTTCAATCGGCGAAGCCGCTTCCGAGCCGGAGCCGTGGTCCGAGACCACCACGACGATCCCGCCGACCAAACTGACCACCGCGACGACAATGATCCCGAGCCGCAACCATGCCGGGAACCGTTGCTTCACTGCACAACCTCGGCCAACTCCGGAACGAACGGCTCCGGCGCTTCAACAGTCAGGCCGAGCAACCAGGCCACCGCCTGCTCAGTGCGCTCAGCGGCACGGCCGTCACCGAACGGATTGGTGCGCGCGTTCATCGCCGCGCGCTGCGCCGGGTCGGTCAACAGCCTCGACGCGGTGTCCACAATGAGCTCGGCATCCGTGCCGACGAGCATCGCGCAACCAGCGTCGACCGCTTCCATCCGTTCCGTCGTGTCCCGCAGCACCAGCACCGGCACCTTGAAGGTCGGCGCTTCCTCTTGAATACCACCGGAATCGGACAACACGAGCGAACTCGCCGCGATCGCCGCCGCGGTCTGCTCATACGGCAGCGCCGGAGTAAGCACCACGCGCGGGTTCCCGGCGAGCGCCGAAGTGACCGCCTCCTGCACCGCCGGGTTCGGGTGCATCGGCAGCAGCACGCGAACGTCCGGATGGCGCGCGAGCAGAGTGTCCACAGCGGACAGAATGCGAGTCAGCGGCTCGCCCCAGGACTCCCGGCGATGCGCAGTGACCAGAACCAGCCGGCACTCGCCGCGCGTCGCCGACTCGACCACATCGGCGACCGCACTGTCGGCAAAGGACACTGGCCGGTCAGTAACCCGGGAAATCGCGTCCACCACAGTGTTTCCAGTGACCAGCAGAACGCTGTCGTCGACGCTTTCGGCACGCAGGTTCTGCGCGGCCGCCGGCGTCGGGGCCAGGTGCAGGCTCGCGGTCTGCGTGACCAGCCGCCGGTTCAACTCCTCCGGGAACGGCGACTGCAGATCGAAGGAGCGCAGCCCGGCTTCCAAGTGCACCACGGGAATCTTGCGCCAGAACGCGACCAGCGCACCGGCCACAGTGGACGTCGTGTCGCCCTGCACGAGCACCGCCGCGGGCGGCCGTTGCGCGGCGAGCGCGTCCAGACCGGTGACGAGCTGCGAGAACAACTCGGGCTGACCGCCGTCGACCCGGTTCAGCGTGAGCCGCAGGTCCGGGGTCAGCGAGAACGCCGCGAGTACCTGGTCGACCAGTTCGGGATGCTGCCCGGTCGCGACGAGCACCGGCTCCAGCCGTCCGGACCGGCGCATCTCCTGCACGACCGGCGCCATTTTGATCGCCTCCGGCCGGGTTCCGGCAATCAGCCAGACCACCGGTGCGTCACCCCGGGTCATCACGGAACTCCATTTCAGCGAGAGCGGACACGAACCGGGAAAGAACCCCTGGATCGCGCCGACCACGCTAACCGCGGCATCCGGAATAGACCTCACCCTCGCGGGTAAAACTCACCGTCAGTAGTCGCCGTCACAAGCCGTCAGTAAGGCACCAAACCGCGGTCAACCTCGGTTTTAAGCAGCTGCTTACTTAGCCGAACCCGGATGCACCAGGCACGTCGAGCACACAAGGTAATCACGCTGGATCGGTTAAGTCACCAGTCGCGGAAAAGGGCACCCGAAACCCGGATGCCCTTTTTCCATTCCGCGGTCAAACCGACGGTATGGCCGCCCGCGATCCTGCTCACATAGTGGTCCAGACCACCGGGTCAGTGTTTCCCCGGCACGTATTCGCCGGGCACCATCCGCGTCGTGACGGCGAACCGGTTCCACGCGTTGATCACCGTGATCGTCGCGATCAGCTGAGCCAGCTCGGCCTCCTCGAAGTGCTCGGCCGCGCGGGCGAAGACCTCGTCCGGCACGAAACCGTCGGTGAGCACGGTGACCGCTTCGGTCAACTCGAACGCGGCGACCTCCTTCGCCGTGTAGAAGTGCTTCGACTCCTGCCACGCCGGGAGCTGGATGATGCGCTCGGTCGATTCACCGGCGGCCAACGCGTCCTTCGAGTGCATGTCGATGCAGAAGGCGCAGTGGTTAAGCTGCGACGCGCGGATCAGCACCAGCTGCCGCAGCGCGGGGTCGAGGCCGTGCCGGGTCGCGGCGTCGAGACGGATCATCGCCTTGTAGGCCTCGGGCGCCAGCTCCGCCATCTTGAGGCGGGGCGGTTCCACCGGAAGTCGTTCTGTCGTGGTCATGGTTTCGACTCTACGAGCGATTGGCACTCTGTTATGGTCCATTTCCGTGCGCGCGGAGTGGGCCAGTTCGCTGAGTGAAGACCTCCACCTCGACCTGCGCGGGCCTCGCCTGCGCGACGGCCTGATGGAGGCCCTGCGCGACGCCATCCGCACCGGACGCCTCGCCCCGGGCGCGAAACTGCCGTCCAGCCGCACGCTCGGCGCGGATCTCGGCATCGCCCGGAACACCGTGGCGCAAGCGTATGCGGAACTCGTCGCCGAAGGCTGGCTCACCGCGCGCCAAGGCGCCGCAACCCGGGTTGCCCCGCGCGCCGAGATCGCGCCCGCGCCGACTGTGCCGAAGCCCGCGTCGCGACACCGGATCGTGCACGACCTACGCCCCGGACAGCCGGATCTGTCCGCATTCCCTCGCGCAGACTGGCTCAAGGCCGCACGCCGCGCACTGGCCGTCGCGCCAGACGACGCGTTCGGCTACGGCGGTCCGTACGGCCGCCCGGAGCTGCGCGAAGCCCTGGCCGAGTACCTCGCCCGCACTCGCGGCGTACGCGCGCACCCGGACCAGATCATGATCTGCACGGGTACGTCGCACAGTCTCATCGTCCTCGCCGAAGTACTGAAGCAGCGAGAAACGCCGGCGGTCGCTGTGGAGTCATACGGCCTGCAGGTGCATCGCGCGCATCTCGCCAAGGTCGGCCTGGACACCCCGCAGCTGCCGGTGGACGCCGACGGCGCGATGGTCGAACGCCTCAACGACCTGCCCGACGTCGGCGCAGTACTGCTGACGCCGTCGCACCAGTTCCCCACCGGCGTCGCGCTGCATCCGGACCGCCGCGCCGCGGTGGTGGACTGGGCGCGCCGGACCGGCGGCTTGGTGCTGGAGGACGACTACGACGGCGAGTTCCGCTACGACCGCAGCCCGGTCGGCGCGATGCAGGGGCTCGACCCGGAACACGTGATTTACCTTGGCACCACCAGCAAAGCACTCGCACCGGGACTTCGGCTCGGCTGGATGGTGCTGCCGCCGCGGATCGCCAGAGTCGCCGCCGAAATCAAGGGCGAGCGCGACCCGCACTCCGGCGTGCTCGACCAGCTCACGATGGCCGAGTTCCTCACGTCGGGAAGCTACGACCGGCACATCCGCGCGATGCGGCTGCACTACCGCCGCCGGCGCGACCAACTCGTCGCGGCGCTGGCCGAGCACGCCCCGAACACGCGGGTGACCGGGCTGTCCGCCGGATTGCAGGTGCTCGTGGACGTGCCGTCCGGCGAGGAAGACGCCGTGGTGCAAGGGTCCGCGTGGCAGGGGCTGGCCATGCACGGGCTCGGCGCGTTCCGGCATCCCGACGCGCCCGCGGACCGCGACGCGCTGGTAATCGGTTTCAGCACGCCGTCGGCGAGCGCGTGGTCGGGCGCGCTGGCCGCGTTGTGCCGGGTGCTGCCCTAATCACTCACTCGACATCACTCACTCGACGCCGAGCATGACCTCGGTCGACTTCACCAGCGCGGTCACCGGCTTGCCGACCTCGAGTTCAAGCTCCTCGGCGGCGTCCTTGGTGATCGAGGCGACGACAGACTGCCCGCCGTCGAGCTGGACTGTGACCACGGTCATGACCGCACCGGGCTGGACCGCGGACACAGTGCCGGTGAGTTGGTTGCGAGTGGACAGACGCATGGCGTGAAACTCCTTCGAAACTGAACGGAACACGGCCACAGTAAAGGGAAATCTCCCGATTCGCTGCCGCCGTCCCCGACCGCCCGCAGCAGGTGCGGAGGCAGTCACTCGACCGTGTCCGCAGGTGCTGCCCGCGGACCGGGTACGCGCCGATTCCGCGTTTTCGCGAGTTTGCCGCGCCGGAGAGCGGGTAGCCGAAGCGCGAGGGACGAGAAAGGGAGGACCCACAGTGAACGACAAAGCCGAAAACAAGGCCGAAGAACTTAAGGGTCGCGCCAAGGAAGCGATCGGCAACGCCACGGACAACGAGCAGTGGCAGGCCGAAGGCAAGGCAGAGCAGGGCAAGGGCAACCTCAAGCAGGCCGCCGAGAAGGTGAAGGACGCGTTCAAGAGCACCAAGGACTGACCGGACGCGCGTCGCCGAGAAGCCCGAGGCATCTCGCCCCGGGCTTCTTCTTCGCCCTCAAACTTGCGCAACGCGCAAACATTGCGCGCCACGCAAGCAGCGCGCTATGGTGGTCACATGACCGAGCGACCGAACCTGCGAGACCGCCGCCGCCAAGAGACCCGGGTCGACATCTCCTGGGCGGCAGTCCGGCTCACAGTCGAGCGCGGTCTGTCGAACGTGACCATCGAGGAAATCGCCCGTGCGGCGGGAGTTTCGCCGCGCACAGTCAACAATTACTTCTCCAGCAAAGCCGAAGCGATCGTCGCGCGGCACCAGGACCGGGCTCGCGGGATCGCCGATCACCTCCGCGCGCGCCCGGCGGCGGAACCGCTGTGGACCGCGCTGCGGGAAGCCTCGCTGGCGCAGCTCGACGACGACCGCGGCACCGCTTCCGGCGGCACCTCCGATCCACAGTGGACCGCCGGAGTCCGGGTCATGATCGCGGAACCCGCGCTGGCGGGCGAATTCCTCAAAGCCAATGTCGCGGCCGAAGAATCACTGGCCGAAGCGATCGCGGAACGCCTCGGCGCGGACGTCCACGATCTCCGCGTCCAGATCATCGCCACCACCGCGGGCGGCGTGCTGCGCGCAGTCATCCAGGAATGGCTGCGCACCGACCCGCCCGCGGAGCTGTCCACCATCGTGCACCAGGCGTTCGACACCCTCGCCGAGGTGCTTCCCTGATCCCGCAAGGAGATCCCCATGTCCGCCGTCGTCATCGCGGGCGCCGGGCCGAACGGCCTGATGCTCGCCGCAGAACTCTGCCTTGCCGGAGTCCGCCCCGTGGTGCTGGAGCGGCTCGCCGAACCCGACGGGGTGCGCCGTGCCAACGGTCTCGTCGGCCAGGTCGTGCCGCTGCTGCACCGGCGCGGGCTGTTCGAGAAGCTCACCGGCAGCCCTCGACCGGCGCCCGCGCCACGGTTCGTCTTCGGCGCTTTCCCGATCGAATTCGCCGATCTGCCCCGAAACCCGATGTACCTCCTGCCGAAACCGCAGCACGAACTCGAGCAGACCCTGATCGAGCACATCCTCGGGCTCGGCGCCGAACTCCGCCGCGGCCACGAAATCACCGGCTTCGCCCAGGACGAGAACTCGGTGACCGTGCGGGTTCAAGGACCGGACGGGTCCTACGAAATCGCCGCGGACTACCTCGTCGGCGCGGACGGCGGACGCAGCACCGTGCGCAAGCTCGCCGGAATCGACTTCCCCGGCGTCACCTGGGACGAATCGGTGTCCCGCAGCGCGAATGTCCGAATCCCGCAGTCGTTCGTCGACCCCGCGACCGGCGGGCTGAAGCTGGAAACCGGCGTCCTCCCGCCGTTCCTGCACCACCGGACGGAAACCGGGGTGTTCGTGTTCGCGCCGTTCGACCCGGCGAACCCCGCCGTGTCGACCAGCGAACGAGGCGGTGCCGCCGACTTCGCCGAGGACGATCCGCTGACCATGGAAGAACTGCGCGCGAGCGTGCGGCGCGTGCTCGGCGTCGAGCTGCCGCTCGAACCTCCGTCCGGCGCCGGGCCGTTCCTGCTGCGCAGGCTGACCGGCGGCAACACCAGGATCGCCGAGACCTACCGGCGAGGCCGGGTCCTGCTGGTCGGCGACGCGGCCCACGTGCACTCGTCGATCGGCGGGCCGGGGCTGAACCTCGGCCTGCAGGACGCGGCGAACCTCGGGTGGAAGCTCGCCGCGGAGGTCCAAGGCTGGGCTCCGCCGGGGCTGCTCGACAGCTACGAAGGCGAACGTCGTCCGGTGAGCGAGCGCGTCGTGATGCACACGCAGGCGCAGAGCGCGCTCGTCGCGCCCGGGCCGGAAGTCACCGCGCTGCGCGAATTCTTCGCCGAACTGCTGGCCTTTCCGGATACGCGGCAGCACGTCGCCGACCTGATGTCCGGGGCCGACATCCACTACGGCACCGACCCGAGCACCGGCCGGTGGGCTCCCGACCTGGCGCTCGCCGGCCCAGCTCCGCTGACCGCCGCCTACCAGGCCGCACGGCCGGTGCTGCTCGACCTGACCCCTGGCGCCGTGCTCGCCGACGTGGCCGCACCGTGGCACGACCGCGTGACCACCGTGTCCACCGCGGCCACCGGCGACGCACCAACGGCCCTGCTCATCCGCCCGGACGGTTACGTCGCCTGGTCCTCCGCCGACGCCGAACCAGACGTCGAGGCGCTCCGAACCGCTCTCGCACAGTGGTTCGGCGCACCGGTCAGGTCAGCCGTGTCGTTGCCACGTTGATGAGCGCCCCGGCCGGCAGCGTGCCGTCCGGGGCCACCAGCGACCGGGACGCCACCTTGAACGCGGTCCGCAGCCCCATCAGCTGCGTCTCGTCGAGGGCGTCGACCTGGTAGTAGGTGTCGTGGCAGGTCTGCCAGACCGAATCCGGCGGGCCGGACAGGTCCACCAGCAGCTGGTGCCATTCGACCGGCGCGAACCCGGCCGGGCCGAGCAGCGCGTCGAGGCCTTCGCGGGTGCGGCTGCGCGGGTCGCCGGAGGTCGGGATCTGCCGGTCCTCGGCGACCACCGCGAAGAGCGGCCGGGCGACCTTCAGGAACACCTCCAGTGCGTCGGTCCCGCCGCCGCCGACACCGATCACGAAGGCGCCGCCGGGCCGCAGCACGCGGGCGGTCTCGGCGATCACCTTCTCGACGTCGGACATGAGCATCAACGCCATGTGTGACACGACCGCGTCGTAGCCGTCGTCCTCGAAAGGCAGCTCCTGCGCGCGGCCGGGCCGCAGATCCGCACCGGCGAGCCCGGCCCGGCCGCGGGCGACGTCCAGCTGCTTGGCGGAAAGGTCGATGCCAGCGAGCTTTTCGGTACCGCGACCGGCGAGCACGGCCAGCAGCGCGCCGTCCCCGCAGCCGAGGTCGAGCACGCTGCCCGGCTGGCCAACGTGGTCGGCGAACGCCTCGTACACCGAGCGTCCGTCGACGCGGCCCCGATCGGCCAGTTCGGACGCGGCTGCCGGGTTCCGGTCGTGATAGTCGCGCAGGAACTCTTCGGCGGGCGTCATCATGCCCGTGACGGTAGCGCGAACGGTCACTTCAGCAGCTCGGTTTTGGCCAGGTTGACGCAAAGCCCCGCCGGAAGCCGTCCGTCGGCGGTGCGCAGCTGCTCAGTTTCGGCGAGAAAGGCCGCGCGCAGCCGGGACAACTGAGCGTCGTCGAGGGTGTCGGTCGAGTAATACGATTCGCAGCACAACGTCCACACCTCGTCCGGCGCGGCGGTCAGGTCGATCTCGTACGGTTCCCAGGAAACCGGCGCGAATCCGGCCGGAGCGAGCACCTCGTCGATCCCCTCGCGGTTCGAGGTGCGCCGCTCGGCGGTGTAGGTGGCCCGTCGTTCCTCCGGCACCTCCCGGAACAACGGCCGGGCCAATTCCAGGAACACCGGAGTCGCGCCGGTCGATTCGGGACCGCCGACGACCACCGCGAACGTCCCGCGCGGAGCCAGCACCCGCGCGATCTCGGCGGCGACCTCCTCGGGGTTGTCCATGAGCATGAAAGCCATGTGCGACACGACCGCGTCGAAGCTGTCGTCCGCGAACGGCAGCTCCTGCGCCCGCCCGTGGAACAGCTCCGCACCGGCCAGCTCGGGCCGTTGCCGGGCAAGCGCGAGCTGTCCGGAAGAAAGGTCGACGCCAGCGAGCTTTTCCGCGCCGCCCCGGGCGAAAACGGCCAGCAGCGCGCCGTCGCCGCAGCCGAGATCGAGCACCCGGCGCGCGGGCGCGACACGATCGGCCAGCACCTCGTAACTCGTCCGGCCGTCCCCAGTCACCCGACCGGACTCGATCAGCACGGACATCGCGTCCGGTTTGCGATCGTGGTACTCGCGCAGGTAATTCTCCGCGGCAGAGGTCATGCTCCGACGGTAGCGAATTCCTGGTACCCCTGTGGCATGGACGAAGAAGCTCTGCTCGGCATCGACGTCGGCACGACCGCGGTGAAAGTCGCCGCGTTCACGGCGGACGGCCGGGAACTCGCGGCGCATTCGGTGCCCTATCCGATCGCGCGGCCGCGTCCCGGCTGGGCCGAACAGGATCCGGAAAACTGGTGGCACGCAACGGAAACCGCGCTGCACACCGTCCTTTCCGGACTCCCCGCCGGTTCGGTGCGCGCGGCCGGAATCGTCAGCCAGGTCAACACCCATCTCCTCGTCGGCCAAGACCTGCGGCCGCTCGCCCCGGCGGTGATCTGGCAGGACCAGCGCTGCGCGGAGATCGCCGCGGAACTCGACGCCCGCTTCACTGACGACGACAAAAAACGCATCTGGGGTGGGCCGATCGTGCTCGATGCGTCGTTCGCGGGCGCGCGGGCCGCGTGGTTCGCGCGCGAACAACCGGAGCTGTGGTCCCGCGCGCGCTGGATGATGAGCCCCAAGGACTTCATCGGCGCCCGGCTCACCGGAAGGGTCGCGACCGACCTGCTGTCCGGCGTACGCATCGCGGGCGCTTCCGGTTACCTGCCCGAAGCAGTCGCGCTCGTCGACGGGCTCGGCGAGCGACTGCCGGAACTGCTCGCTCCAGAGGAACCCCTCGGCCACGCTGCCGTACTGGGCGACGCACCGGTTGTCGTCGGAACCATGGACGCGTTCGGCGCGGTTTTCGGCACCCGCACCACGGAACCCGGCCGTGCGATGGTCACCTGCGGGACGTCGTTGGTCGTCGCAGCCGCCTCGCACCGGAACGAATCGGTCCGAGGGCTGGTCACCTTCCCGCCGCGCGGCGACGTCGTCGTCCACGCCGGACCGACCCAAGCCGCCGGCGACGCCGTTCGCTGGTGGAGCCGGGTGTCCGGGCTGTCCGTGCCCGAGGTGTTCGCTTCCGCCGCGGACGGCCAGCCCGGCGTGGTGTTCCTCCCGCACTTGCAAGGCGAACGCGCGCCGCTGTGGGATCCAGACCTGCGCGGCAGTTTCCTCGGCCTGACCTCGTCCACGAGCACCGCGGACCTGTCGCGAGCCGTGCTGACCGGTGTCGCGTTCTCCGCACGGCACGTACTGGAAACCGTCGAAGAAGCCTGCGGCGAACGTCTTCCGTCGGTGACGTTCTCCGGAGGCGGCGCACGGAGCGACCTCTGGACCCAGCTCCACGCGGACGTCCTGTCCCGCCCCGTCGAACGCCTCCGTGTGCACGACAGCGCCGCCCTCGGAGCGGCGCTGCTCGGCGCCGTCGGCGCGGGCCAATACCCGGACGTCGAAACCGCCGCGGCCGCGACCGTCGCCGTGGAGCGAACCTTCGCCCCCGAGACGGACCTGACCGGCCTGTACGAGGCGTACCGCGCGGCACACGAAGGGCTCGCGAGAGTGCACGAACGGCTGGCCCGATGGTGATCTAATGGCCAGCATGGAAACCCTCCGCTACGGCAGCGAGCCCAGCCAGTTCGTCGAACTCCACGGGACTCCGGGCGGGCGGGGCACCGCCGTCCTGCTGCACGGCGGATGGTGGCGCGCCCGGCACGACCTGCACCAGCTCGACCCGATGGCAGCCGACCTCGTCGCCGCGGGCTGGTACGTGGCGAACCTGGAGTACCGGCGCATCGACGGCGACACCGGCGGCTGGCCGCAAACCCTGGACGACGTGCTGGCCGCGATCGCCGCCGTCGAACGCCCCTCCGCGCTTCCGACCGTCGCGATCGGACACTCCGCGGGCGGCCACCTGGCGCTCTTGGCCGGGGGTTCGCTCGCCGGTGTCGTCGCACTGGCCCCGATCACCGACGTCCCCCGCGCGCGGGCCGAGGAATTGGGCGAAGGGGCCGCCGGACTGTTCCTGACCGGCGACGACCCAGCGGCCTCCCCCATCCGGCAGGTCCCGATCGGCTGCCCGCAGCTGGTCGTTCAAGGCGACGCCGACGTCCGGGTCCCGGTGGCGCACAGCCGCGACTACGTGGCCGCGGCGAAGGCGGCCGGCGACGACGTGGACTACGTCGAGCTTCCCGGCGTCGATCACTTCCGGCTGATCGACCCCGCGGACGAGCCATGGCAGCCCGTCCGGGAATGGCTCGACCGCCGGTTCAGCTGACGTCCGCCTCCACGAACCGGTGGCCTGCAGTGTTCTCGATAGCCACCGCCGCGACCTGAGCCGGGTCGACGACCGCCGTGCCGTAGAGGTACGCGCCGTCCCGCGCCGCTCGCTCCGACACCATCCAGCCGCCCGCGACCTGGCGCTGGCCGTTCTTGCCGATGACCACCAGCAGGCATTTCTGCCCGGCCGGAATGCCGGTCACCGAACCGTCCACGCGCACCCAGCCGGTCTCCGGCACGATGCTCGCGGTGAGCCGGGTCTGCCCGCTGGCGTCCGCGCCGGAAATGACCTTCGTGCCAGGAACCACGCTGGTCGACGACGGCGGCGGCGCAGTCGGCACCGCCACCGCGGGCCCGGACCAGTTGCGTCCCACCAGCACCCCGACACTCACCGCGACCGCGGCCACCACGACCGCCGCGACGATCGCCATCGAGCGTCCCCGCCCGGCCTGCGCGCGCGACTCCGCGCGCACCCGGTCGACGGTCCGCTGCATCACCAGGTCCGCGCCCACCGGCGGCCCCTCCAGCAACGCCTCCGGCGGCAACTCCCCGAGGAAACTCTGCACCTCGCGCAGGGACGCGGCCTCGGCCCGGCACCGCTCGCAGCCGTCCAGATGCGCCTCGACGTCGCGCTGCTCGCCCGAGGCGAGCTGACCGGACAGGTATCCCGCCAGGTCGACATGTTCGTCGGCAGTGTTCATCCGGCCACTCCTTCCGCTCGCCGGAACTCTTCCCGCAACGCCCGCAACCCGTAATACGAGCGGGACTTCACCGTGCCCGGAGGAATCCCGAGCCGCTCAGCCGCCTCCGCGACGCTCCGTCCCTGCAGATACATCTGCTCGAGCACCTCGCGATGCTCCGGAGAAAGCCCGTCGAGCGCGGCGAGCACCACCATCGAGTCGACGACCTGATCGGCATGATCCCGCTCGACCGGCCCGCCCGACGGCGACTCGGCCACCTCCTGCGGCCGCGCCTCCTTGGCCCGGAACCGGTCGATCACGAGGTTCCGCACCACGGTGAGCAGCCAGCCGCGCACCGACCCGCGCCCGTTGACCAGACTGTCCGGACTGCGCCACGCGCGGACGAGCGCCTCCTGCACCACATCCTCCGCCGCCGCGCGGTCGCCGAGCAGCCGGGTGGCGTAGGCGAGCATCGCGCGCCCATGCTCCTCGAAAAGCGCGCGGACCAGCGCCTCGTCCGCAACCGCCCGCCGATGACGAGCCCTGAACCCGGCCATGCCCCGATCATCCTCCCGCTCGAGGCCGATTGTCCCGCACCGGCGGCGTGTTGCTCCCTACCCGGTGCTGACCCGTTCCTGCTGCTGTTCTTTCCAACGCTGGGTGAGACTCCGCGTCCCCCGCCCTCGCTGTTCCGCCGCCCTCGCTGTCCCCCGCCCTCGCTGCCTCTCGCTCGATGCGGCTGGCTGTCCGCTGCGCCGACCGCGCTGGGCGCCGCAGCCTTTCCCACTCCGCTGCCTCATCGGTGTCGCCTCCCCGCCCCGCCGCCTCATCCGTCTCGCTTCCCCGCCCCGCCGCCTCATCCGTGCCGCTTCCCCTCCCCGCCGCCTCATCGATGCCGCCGCCCCGCCCCGCTGCCTTATCCGTCTCGCTCCCCCGATCGGTGCAGCTCTCCCGCCTGGCACCGCACCTGCCCGGCGAGCTTTCCCCGCTGGGCACCGCTGCCCCGATCGATACCCGCCCACCAGCGTGGTTCCGCCGACACGATCGGGGAACGCACCGCCTGCGAGCCCCGGACCTGGGCTAAGTTCGAAATTGATCCAGCCGGAAGGCTTGCTCACCAGGTCGGCGCACGCCGGTGCCGTGCACTGGGATCACCGTCCCGGCCGCCCGACCGCCCTGGAGCCGCCGGGAGCGCTGCGCACACCGCCCTCCCGGCGGCTCCGGGGCACCTTGGGCCGTTTCGCCCCTGCCCTCCCGGCGACTCCGGGATGCCATGGGCCGCTCCCGCCCTCCCGGCGGCTCCAGGGCACCTTGGGCCGCTTCGCTCCGGACCGCCCGGCGCTGATGTGCACGCCGGTGGCGATTCGTAACACCCGGGCTGATCCAGTTGGAGCCAGGGCCGCCCCATACGCCAGGACGTTCCGACACGCGCAGCTCTCGCCTGGACGGCGACCAACCGTCGCACCACCAGCAGCCATCACACCAGAGCGGCCCTCGCCGCGACCCTGAGGTCTCATCCCTGGGAACCGCGGCCAACGCAGCGCGCGCCCGTCCGGGGACGTTTGGTATTAGCGACTGCAGGCCTGGCAAGCATCCGCTAGAACCCGCTGGCAATCGCCGCGGCCAGCCGCCTCCAGCGAGCTTCCGCGGAAGGAAGGCCTGCCATCGCTCGGAATCCCCGGCTCAAGGCCGCGCCGAGGCATCACCCGTCCGCCGAAACAACCCCCGCCACAGCGCTGCGGCTCGACACGAATCCCAGGCCGCAGAGCCAACTGCTTCCGACCGGCCGCGCAAAGCACCCGCGCCACTGTCCACAAAGGACTCAGGCGGCAGCCGCGCCGAGGTCGGTCAGCACCACCGGGCTCGCCGGGGCTCCCCGGCGGCGGGCGATTCTCACCAGGCCCCGGCGGCGCAGGCGGTCCATCGCCTGCGTTTCCCACAGCGGGACCCGCCCGCCGACCGACCACAGGTAGCATTCCGCGGTCCCGGCGAAACCGTTGCGGACCACCACCAGTCCGCGCCGGACGTCGTCCAGTGCGTGTACGTCCTCCTCGACGAGCACCATGACCGGCTCCCTCCGTCCCCTTCATGGTGAAACGTCCGGGGCCGCCGGCACATCCGGGAATCCACCTCAGGGGTCCCCTGGAGAAATGGGGTCGCCCTCGCCTCGCGGACCTGGCAGGATCGGCCTTGTGCGGCCGCCGGCGATCGCGTGCGACGAGTCCGGTTCGGAGGGCGTGAACCTGATCGGCGCGAACACCGCGGTATTCGCGCACGCCGCCGTCCGGCTGGAACCGGCGGACGCCGCGGAATGTGTTGCGCGGCTGCGGGAACTCATCGGTTCGCCCGCGCTCGAGTACAAAGCCAACCATCTGCTGCGCGCGAAGAACCGCGCCGCGTTGGAGTGGCTGCTCACCGAACCTCTCGCCGATGCCGCCAGCGTCCTGCTCGTCGACAAGGCGCTGTTCCTCGCGGGCAAGATCGTCGATTTGCTCGTCGACCAGACCCCGTACCCGGAATGCCTGCGACGCCGTCCGGACGCTCGCGCCCGTGCCCTCCACCAAGACGGTCCACGCCTCCACGGACCCGGCCGCTGGACAGAATTCCTGCGCTCGTTCACCGGACTGTTGCGTACCTCGAACCGCCGCCTCCCGGCGACCACTCCCGACGAATTCTTCGCCCAGACGGACGTCCTCGGCGATCTGGTCGCGGCCCGCCCGCAACTGACCGCCCTGCGGGACGACCTGCTCGCCAACCCGGGCCTCGTCCCGCCGCTCGACCCGTTGATGCCCGCCCTCGCCGACACGATCGCGTTCTGGCGGCCGGAAAAAGTCATCCACGACGAGCAGCCGTCCCTCACCCCGGCCCGGCTCGCGCAACTGCTCGACCCGGTGCCGCGGTGGCGATTCGCCGACTCGAAGTCCGAACCGCGGGTCCAGATCGCCGATTTCCTGGCCGGGGTCGCCCGGCGGCTGACCGAGGAAACCCTGCACGGCGACGGGGACGCGGAGCTGGTCAAACTGCTGCGGCCGTACGTGCTTCCGGCGTCAGTCTGGATCGGGGATCCGGCGGACTAGCGCGGTCATCACCGCAATGGCACCCGAACGCGGTCGACGGACTTCCGGCTGGCCTGCCGACCCGGGAGAGGCGTTACCAATCCTGAGGGGTCGGCGCCGAGCTCCCGGCTGACTTGCCGATCCAGGAGAGGAATCACCAATCCCACAGGATTGGCGACGAACTCCCGGCAGGCTCGCCGCCCCAGGAGAGGAATCACCAATCCCACAGGGTCGGCACCAAGCTCCCGGCAGGCTTGCCAACCCCGCGGAGGAGTCACCAATCCCGCGGATTGACGACGTGCACTGCGGCTTCCTCAGCCGACGCCGCACCGCCGTCGATGCCGATGTCCGAGGCATACAGCTCGGCCTCGGTGTCGGGGCCGAAGCCGGCGTTGGAGGCGACGAGGCGGCCCGCGCGGAAGTCGCCGACCTCGTCGTCGACCAGTTCGCCGTCGGTGTCGTCAGTGTCGCCGAGGCCGTCGCCGTCGGTCGCGCGGATGTCCGGGAGTTCGCGGGCCAGGCGGCCCGCCCAGCTTTCCCCGGCGGCTTCCTCGGCGGCGGTGGTGCCCCAGTCGCGGGTCGCGAGTGGACGTTCCGGCGGCGAATACCCCTCGTCGTAGGGGTCGCCGTCCTCCAGGGTGTCTTCGGGATCCAGCACGCCGGTGTCGGCGTTGTCTTCGATGTCGTCGTCCACTGCTCCTCCTTCCCGCGTGCCCAGGTTACTGCCGCCCGCTAGCCTGTGCGCTCACGCCGGGTGGAGGAACGATGACTCAGTGGAGCGGTCCCACGCTGATCGCCGTATTCGCCGGATTCGGGCTGGCGTTCGTTTTGGTGGTGCCGTATGTGGCGGTCAGCTATCGCAAACGCGGCGAACTCGGCCTGCTGCGCGCGATCGCCGCGCCGGCGTTCCTCGTGTACTGCTTCGCACTGGTCACCTACACGCTGCTGCCGTTGCCGAACGTCGACGCGGCGTACTGCGCGGCGCACGAATCGCTGCGGCATCCGGTGTGGAATCCACTTCAGTTCCTTGAAGACATGAAGCAGTTCAACACCGGGTTGCTGGATAATCCGGCGCTGCGTCAGGTGTTGTTCAATGTCGCGTTCTTCGTGCCGTGGGGCGTGTTCCTGCGGCGGCTGTTCGGGCGGAGCATCGGGTTCGCGATCGTCAGCGGGTTCTTCGTGTCGCTCGCCATCGAGACGACCCAGCTGACCGGCGTGTGGTTCCTGATGGAGTGCCCGTACCGGCTGTTCGACACCGGCGACCTGCTGTCGAACACCGTCGGAGCGGGGGTCGGCGCGCTGCTCGCGCCCGTGCTGCGCCGGTCTGGACGGCTGCGTCCGGCCGACGAGCCGCGTCCCGTCCTCGCCCGGCGGCGGCTGCTGGGCATGGTGCTCGATCTGATCTCGGTCACGCTGGTGGGCGTCGTGCTGAGCATGATCGCGCTCGTGGTGCAGTACGTCATGAAGGGCACGCTGCAGAACAACACGCTGATCGACGACGTCCTCGGCCGTTGGGTGCCCACCGCGGTTCTGCTGCTGCTCGTGCCGCTGGCGGGCAACGGCGCGACGCCTGGTCAGCGTGCGGTCATGCTGACGGTCGTGCGCGCGGACGGGCGGCCGCCGTCGGTGTTGCAGTCGATCGTCCGGTTCCTGATCGGTTCGGGCGGCTATTTCATTCTGGTCGGCTTGGACTCCGGGTGGACGTCGCTGTGGCTGCTGGCGCATCTGGTGTTCATGATCTTCACCCGGGGACATCGGGGCCTGACCGGGCTGGTGTGCCGGTTGTCCGTCGTCGACACGCGGGCCGCGATCCGGGAGCCGGTTGCCCCGCCAGGGTGATGTCGTTTTTTCGCGAGGTTTCGTGCGCGCGGCGGGGCAGACTGGTCGGCGTGTACGAGGACACTGAACGCTGTATCCGCGCGGTGCAGTCGAAGGACGACCGGTTCGACGGGTGGTTTTTCACCGCGGTGCTGACCACGCGGATCTACTGCCGGCCGAGTTGTCCGGTGGTGCCGCCCAAGGTCGAGAACATGCGCTTCTACCCGAGCGCGGCCGCCGCGCAGGCCGCCGGATTCCGCGCCTGCAAACGCTGCCGGCCCGACGCGTCACCCGGTTCGCCGCTGTGGAACGAACGCGCCGACGTCGTGGCGCGCGCGATGCGCCTGATCGGCGACGGGGTCGTCGACCGGGAAGGCGTGCAGGGCCTCGCCGCGCGGCTGGGGTACAGCGTGCGGCAGATCGAACGCCAGGTGCAGGCCGAACTCGGCGCCGGGCCGCTCGCGCTCGCCCGGGCCCAGCGCGCCGAGACCGCCCGGCTGCTGATCGAAACCACCACGATGCCGATGAGCGATATCGCGCACGCGGCCGGGTTCTCCAGCATCCGGACGTTCAACGAAACCGTGCGGGCCGTCTTCGCCCTGACACCGAGCGAACTGCGTGCGCGCGTACGAGGCGGCAAGCGGACCAAGTCGCCAGGCGTCCTGTCGCTGCGGCTCCCGTTCCGCCGGCCGCTGTGCCCGGACAACCTGTTCGGACACCTGATCGCCACCGCGGTCCCCGGCGTCGAGGAATGGCGCGACGGCGCGTACCGCCGCACGCTGCGACTACCGCACGGCCACGGCGTGGTGTCGCTCCGCCCGGAGCCGGACCACGTCGCGTGCCGCCTGAGCCTCACCGACCTGCGCGACCTGGCCGCCGCGATCAGCCGCTGCCGTTGGCTGCTCGACCTGGACGCCGACCCAGTCGCGGTCGACGAGCAGCTCGCCGCGGACCCGACCCTCGCTCCCCTGATCGCCGCCGCCCCGGGCAGGCGCGTCCCGCGCACGACCGACGCCGCCGAGTTCGCCGTACGAGCCGTCCTCGGCCAACAGGTCTCGACCGCCGCCGCCCGCACCCATGCGGCACGTCTGGTCCTGGCGCACGGCACCCCGATCGAGGACCGGGAGGGCGGCCTGACGCACCTGTTCCCGTCGTCCGAGTCGCTGGCGGACCTGGACCCGGAAACGCTGGCGATGCCGAAGTCCCGCCGCGCGACCCTGCTGGGTCTGGTGTCGGCTCTCGTCTCCGGCGACGTCGACCTGACCGCAGGCGGCGATTGGGTGCACGCCCGCGCGCAACTGGCCGCGCTGCCGGGTTTCGGCCCGTGGACGGTGGAGAGCATCGCCATGCGCGCCCTCGGCGATCCGGATGCCTTCGTCGCGACCGACCTGGGCGTGAAGATCGCCGCCGAAACCCTAGGCCTGCCAACGAGTCCAGCCGCTTTGACCGCACACGCCAGCCGGTGGCAGCCGTGGCGCGCATACGCGGTCCAGCATCTCTGGGCGACCGGCGACCATCCGATCAACCGGATTCCCGCGGTGTCGGCATGACCGTGGTGCACACCGTCATCGACAGCCCCGAAGGCCCGCTGACCCTCATGGCTCGCGACGGCGGCCTGGCCGGCCTGTACATCGGCGACGAACAGTACCGCCCGCCACGCGCCGCCTTCGGCGACCGCGACGACCGCCCGTTCGCCGCGGCGACGCGTCAGCTGAACGAGTACTTCACCGGTGACCGGGTCGAGTTCGACCTTCCGTTAGCTTTCAGTGGAACTCCTTTCCAAGAGACGGTGTGGCGGGCGCTCCTGCGGATCCCGTACGGCGAGACGACGACCTACCGAGAGCTGGCGGAATCGATCGGCCGCCCGACGGCGTCCCGCGCGGTCGGCCTGGCGAACGGCCGGAACCCCATCGGCATCGTGGTGCCGTGCCACCGGGTGCTGGGCAGCGACGGATCACTGACCGGCTACGCGGCTGGGGTGGAGTGCAAGCGGAGGTTGCTGGAGCTGGAGCGGAGTGGGCGGTTGGTTGCGGGGTGAGCGTGGGTTGGCGGCGGATGGGTTGCGGCTCGGGGTGGGTTGGCGGCGGTTGGGTTGCCGCTCGGGATGGGTTGCGGCTCGGGGTGGGTTGGCGGCGGTTGAGTTGAGGCTGAGGGTGGGTTGGCTCGGGCTTGGCTGGCTGGTTCAGGTTGGGCCAGGTGGGTTGGAGTGACGCGGCTTGGGCTGGACGCAGTGGCTCGGGCTGGGCGGGCGGGCTGATTCGGTCTTCGCCGACTGGCTCAGATCAGGCCGACGGATTGAAGTGACCCGGCTTGGGCCGGATGGATCGACTTGGCTCAGGCTGGTTGCGCGGGCTGCGGCAGCTGGCCTGACTCGTTCAGGGCTGGGCAAGGCGGATGAGCTGACCCGGCCGCGAGGGGCCAGCCGGAGAAGACCGACTCGAGTCAATCGGCGCTGCCTCGGGCCAGGTTGGGCGGCTCGACACGGGTTGAGGCTGGCATCTCACCTCGCGCTGCCGCTCGGCTAGCTCCGCTCGGTTCAGCTGAAATGCTGCACCGCCCCTGTCCCGGCCCGTTCCGATTCGCCTCGGCCGCGCCTTCGAATCGACCGCTCGCGCGGTGCGGTTCCGGCTTCCCCAGCCCGCAGGACTCGGGCCGACCTGGAGCGCTGCCCGCGCAGGCTCAGGTGGCCCTGGTTCAGCCGGAGTCGGAACCAGTCGAGGACCAGCCTCAGCTGAACCAGCCGTTCACCGTTCCGAAGTCCAGGGCCCCTGTCACCTCCCCATAAGTCCCCTGCTTCAGCATTTCCGCCGCGGCGTGGTGGGCCAGGGAGTAAGCCGCCTGGGCGATCGACGTTCCCACACTCACCCGGCGCACTCCGGCCGCCGCCAGGTCTGACACCGGGGGTGCTCCTGGTCCGGCCATGGCGCTCACTGGGATCGGCGACGACTTCGCCAGCTCCGCCAAGACTTCGACGTCCGCCAAGCCGGGGACGAAGATGCTGTCCGCTCCGGCATCGGCGTAGACGCGGGCTCGGGTCAGGACATCGTCGAAGCGGCCGGCGGGTTCGCCGATTCCGAAGAGGTACACATCAGTCCGCGCGTTGATCCACAGCTCCGAAAGACCGGCCGTCGCGGCGGCGGCTCGGGCCGCGGTGAAGCGTTCTGCCTGTTCGTCTGGGGTGAAGAGGGTCAGAGTTCCGGCGCGGGAGTCTTCCAGGTTCACGCCTACCGCCCCGGCCTCGACTACGCCGGTCACGGTTTCCGCTACGGCTGAGGGGGCTAGGCCGTAGCCGCCTTCTACGTCGGCCGTCACTGGGACTTCTACGGCTGCGGCGATTTGCGCGACGACTGACAGCATTTCCGCGCGCGAGAGGTGTTGGCCGTCGCCTCTGGCTAGCGCCCAGGAGACGCCGCCGCTGGTGGTGGCGATCGCGGGCGCGCCGGCGCGTTCGATGGCGACCGCGCTGCCCGCGTCCCAGGCGTTCGGCAGCACGAGGACGTCCGACGCGTGCAGTTCGCGGAAGAGCTTTGCCTTGTCTTGCAACGAGTTCACGAGGTTCCTCCCCAGTGGCGAGCCCCGGTCGGGGCAACTGCGGAGGAACGTATCAGCGGGCACCGACAAAAATCGGAGCCAACGACATCAGGGGAGCTCGAAGCCCAGTTCTCGGGCGGCGTCGGCGGGGGTCGGCTGGGTCCAGCGGCGGGCGACTGCCTCGTGGGTGGACAGCGAGCGCAATTCGGCTCGGTCCAGGTACAGGATGCCGTGCAGGTGATCGGTCTCGTGCTGGACGATTCGCGCTGGCCAGCCGGACAATTCCTCGTCCAGGGCGGCACCGGTTTCGTCACTGCCGCGAAGCCGGATCCGCAGGGCTCGCGCGACGACGGCCTGCCAGCCGCGCACGCTGAGGCAGCCTTCGAAGAACGCGGCGGTTTCATCGCCCACTCGGGTGTACGTCGGATTCACCAGCACGCGGAACGGCAACGGGACGATCCCGCGGGTGGCGAGGGTGGATTCGGCGACGCCTGGCCGTTCGCGCGCGCCGTCTTCGACCACCGCGATCCGCACCGACAGGCCGATCTGCGGCGCAGCCAGGCCGACGCCGGGTGCGGCGCGCATGGTCTCCTTCATGCCCTCGATCAACGCCGACAGCATCCCGTCGCTCAGTTCGCCCTCGTACGGGCGGGCGGCGGCGCGCAGCACGGGGTCGCCTGCCTGCACAATCGGCCACGGCAACGGCTGGGCGAGCAGTTTTTCGACCTCTTCCGCGAGCACCGGCGGACCCCTCTCCAAGAGCAACGGGACTGCGGCATGATCGCACCCGCGCGGAGCACGACACTCGACCGGGGATCAGGCAAGCTGGCAGCCGTGGCCTACGACGTGAACGCGATCCGCAAGCACTTCCCCGCGCTCGAGAGCGGCGCTGCCCACTTCGACGGACCTGGCGGTTCCCAAGTCCCGGACGTGGTCGGCGAAGCAGTGTCCTCGACCCTCTGCGCCGCAATCGCGAACCGCGGCACCGTCACAGCGGCGGAGCGCCGCGCGGACGGCGTCGTGCGCGAAGCCCGCCAAGCCGTCGCTGACCTGCTCGGCGCGCGTCCGGAGGGCGTCGTGTTCGGGCGCAGCATGACCCAGGTGACCTACGACTTCTCCCGCACGCTCGCGAAGAACTGGGGTCCGGGCGACGAGGTCGTGGTCACCCGGCTGGACCACGACGCCAACGTCCGGCCGTGGGTGCAGGCCGCCGAAGCACGCGGGGCGACTGTTCGCTGGGCGGACTTCAATCCGGAGACGGGCGAGTTGCCGACGTCCGCGATCACAGAGCTGCTCACTGACCGGACGCGACTGGTCGCGGTCACCGCGGCGTCGAATCTCCTCGGCACCCGTCCGGACATCCCGGCGATCACCGACGCGGTGCGCGAAGCAGGCGCGCTGAGTTATGTGGACGGCGTACACCTGACACCGCACTCGCCGGTCGACATCGCCGCTCTGGGCGCTGACTTCTACGCCTGCTCGCCCTACAAGTTCCTCGGCCCGCACCTCGGTCTTCTCGCCGCCGCGCCCGATCTCCTGGAGACGCTGCAGCCGGACAAGCTGCTGCCTTCGAGCAACGCCGTTCCTGAGCGGTTCGAGCTGGGTACGTTGCCGTACGAACTCCTCGCGGGCACTACGGCGGCTATCGACTTCCTCGCTGGGCTCGTGCCGAGCGAAGGCAGCCGTCGCGAACGTTTGCGTACGTCGCTCACAGCTCTCGAAGCGCATGAAGACGCACTGCTGCAGCGACTGGAGGACGGTCTCGCTGCGCTGCCGCGCGTCGTCCGTTACGGCTCACCGACGCGTCGCCGTACGCCGACAGTGCTGTTCTCGGTCACCGGCTTAACGCCGCAGGCTGTGTACGAGCGACTCGGAGCGCGCGGGATCAACGCGCCTGCTTCGACGTTCTACGCCATCGAGTGCGCGCGGCATCTCGGTCTCGGCGACGCTGGTGCCGTACGCGCTGGCATCGCGCCGTATACGACTGCAGCAGAAGTTGATCTGCTGCTCGCTGCTGTTGCGGAGCTGTGAATGAGCATCGAGACGACTGTCGACGGACAGGTCACCACCGTCACCATCAACCGGCCGGAGAAGCGGAACGCGCTCACGAAGGCGATGTACATCGCCCTCGCCGACGCCTTCGACGCTGTACGTACGCCTATCGCCGTACTGAGCGGAGCTGGCGGTGCGTTCACCGCGGGCAACGACCTCGGTGACTTCCTCGCGCACGAAGCCGGAGACCGCACGAAGACGCCCGCGCGGGTGTTTCAAGAGGCATTGCTCGCGACGCAGGCAGTGGTGGTCGCATCGGTCGACGGTCCGGCTGTCGGCATCGGCGCGACCCTGCTGTTGCACTGCGACCTCGTCTACGCCACCGAGCGCAGCTACCTGCAGTTCCCGTTCGTACCGTTGGGGCTGGTGCCGGAGTTCGGCAGCAGTTATGCGCTGCCGCGCAGAGTCGGTCCACAGCGCGCGGCGGAGCTACTGCTGTTCGGAGAACGACTCCCTGCGGTCGAAGCTGCACAACTCGGGTTGGTCAATGAAGTGCTCCCTGACGCGACAGCGCTCAGCAAGCGCGTCGAAGAACGCGTCGCGACCCTCACCACACGGTCGGTACGCGCGGTGACGGCAACGCGCGCGCTGTTGCACGACCGCACTGACCTGAGCGTCGAAGAACGAATGGAGTCGGAGTCCAAGCACTTCGCCGAACTGCTGCATGACCCGGACACTGTCGCCGCGTTGCGCGCGAAGCTCGACCGGCGTTAGCGACGACGGCGCGTGTCCACTGCCGCGTCGAGAACTGGACCTAGCTCCTCGACGACAGTGTCGAGCGCCGTCACCGCGTGCTCGACGCGCGCCAACACCAAGGCCCCTTCGAGCGCGCTGATCATCAACACTGCCAACGAAGCAGCGCGCGCCGCCGGTACGCCCATCTGCTCCAGCGCGGACACGATGGGCTTCCGCCACTGCACGAAGGCGTCGTTCGCACGCTCGCGCAACGGTTCGCTCGACGCCGCCGTGTCAGTGACGGTGGCTACTAACGGACAGCCGTAGTCGTAGCCGATCTCGACGAACTCCGCGCGCCAGTACTCGACAACCGCAGCGAAGAGCGCGGACGGCGTCGGGTCCGTCAGGGAGGCCATCGCGCGCGTCACGCGGCGCGCGGCGTAACGGCCCGCCCAGTCGATGGCCTCGCCGAACAGCTGTTCCTTACCGCCCGGGAAGTAGTGCTGCAGCGACCCCCGCGGCGCCTCGGCATGCGCTACTACCTCGCGCATTCCGGTGCCGCTCAGGCCTTGCGTACGCAGCAACTGCGCAGCGCTGAAGACCATCCGGTCGCGCGCCGGCCGTTCCGTCATCGAGCGTCTCCTCCGTGACCGTCAGCTCGTACTCGTTCTCGCCGCCGTACCCCGGGACGAAGCGGAACCCGCACGCCCGCAGCAATCCGTCCGCGGCGACGTTGCCCTCCTGCACAGTGGCGTGCAGCGTCCAGCCTCGCCACTGCTCGGCGGCCAGCCGGACCAGGCCGCGGCCGATGCCCTGCCGCTGCCACCCGTCGGCGACGAGCAGCCCCAGTTCGACGCGGCGGTCGTCCTCCGGAACCGCGTTCAGCAGCCCGGCGGGCACGCCGGAAACCTCGGCGACGAGGGCGGTGCCGGCGAGCAGGAATCGCCGGTACCGGGACAGGACCGCCTCCGGGTCGATCGGGCCGCCGAGGGTGAACCGGCGGCTCAGCGATTCCGGCGAGCAGGCGCGGACGAGATCGGCCACGGAACCGGCGGTGGCCGGTCGCACGGCGGTCATGACAGTCGTCATAACCCGAGGGTCGCACACGGCCGCGGCTATGACAAGCGTCATGGGAGATGTCACGCTGCCGACACGGCCCGCGCGGTCCGCGAGCCCCGGTACCGCCGGGCGGCCACCGGTTTCGGGCAAGACGAATTCACTTATCGTATCCGCCATACCCCATCGGCGGTAATTCCACCGATTAA
The DNA here is from genome assembly GCF_039525725.1 of Amycolatopsis albidoflavus. Taxonomy (NCBI): domain Bacteria; kingdom Bacillati; phylum Actinomycetota; class Actinomycetes; order Pseudonocardiales; family Pseudonocardiaceae; genus Amycolatopsis; species Amycolatopsis albidoflavus. The sequence continues at coordinate 436,276 of NZ_BAAAHV010000009.1, read as the reverse complement.
TCGGGCGTTGACCACGATGCGTGGTCACTGGGCCTCTTTGGGTGAAAACGGTTCCCGATACCTGCCGGGAACCCGTTTCTTCCTTATATTTTCCTGGACGCTCCGGCATGCGAGCAAAGGAGACACGGCCATGACCCAGTCGCTCGAAGTTCCGACGAAGGAATTCTGTCTCGACTGGACGATGGACGGGGCCAATGGCGGCAGGGTGCACTTCACCCTGTCCGGCCAGGTGAGCCTGTTGGACGGCAAGAGGTTCTACAAGGTCGACGGCGTCCTGTACATCGCGGACGGCAGCGCGTACTGCCGGGAGATCGGGAACCCGCGGCTGCACGTGCGGCGCAACGGCGTCGAGGAGACCGGACGGCAATGGGGCTGGGAGACGATCAGTTCCCGCAAGAGCGCGAACCGGCTCTGCACAATGGACGGTTATTTCGTGCGCACGGGCTACTGGGCGCCCGCCGATCGCAGCATCCAACTAGGAATCGTCGCCGAACACGGGATCACCCGGCGGCGTTCGCACAGCCCGACGGCCACGATTCGACTGGTCGACTGAATGGTTCCCGGATATCGGGAGCACTCCTCGGTTTGTGCTCGGCAATGGCCCGATTCCGGGACGATCACCGGCAAGCAATTTCGCGACAGCTCGGGCGGGCGAACCCGCCCGAGCTGGCCGCGACGGAAACCCGCGGTGGCCTCCGCACGAACATCCGGCGCACGGTCGGCCGGCGGCGCAAGATCGCTTGCCCGCCAACGTGAACCGTGCGAATCAGACGATCCGCCGCCGAATCGTCGACACCGCAACCCATTCCCGGACGCGCGCGGCGAAAGATCAATCCAGGCAACGTGCTCCGGGCCGCCCGAGCCCGCCGGACATTGGCCTGGACCACTCGCCGCGATGGCCCCACCTCCGCTCGTCGTCACCCACATGGGTAAAGCCGCGCCCTGGAGGTAAGCAGAAACACACCGGATCCCCAGGAAAAACGTGAAAAACGTTGTGCGGGACACAGCGCTCGCGCGCGCGGAAGAGGACCATGGGAGCCATGCGGAACAGGACTCGGGCAGGCAGACCACCACACCCTGGCAAACGATTGCTCCGACGGCTCGGCGCCGTGCGCAACCCGCTCGTGCGACGGTCGGACCGGATCGAAGGCGTGTTCGCCGGGATCGTCACGCTGCTGGCGCTCATCGCGATTCCGTTCGCGATGATGATCGGCAGCGCGGACATCACCGCGGAGACCGCCGCTTCGGACGCGCAGCTGCAGTCGCGGCACCAGGTCACCGCCACGGTGCTCACGACGGCCGCGCAACCGGCGGCTTCCGTCGGAGACAGCGCGCCGATCGCCAACACCGCGCGCGTGAACGCGGTCTGGAAGCCGCCGAACAGCGTGCAGCGGACCGGGATCATCACGGTGCCCAGCGCTTCCGCGACCGAGGGTTCGACCACCGACATCTGGCTCGACGACTCCGGCAAGCAGACCACCGCCCCGCTGACGCACGCGGACGCGGTCACCAATGGCGTGCTCGTCGCGGCCTTCTGCTGGCTGTGCGCGGTCGCGGTGCTCGGCGGAGCGTTCTGGGTGGCGCGGCGAGTGCTGGACCACCGGCGTGCGGCGCGGTGGGCTGCCGAGTGGGCCCAGTTCGCTGGGCCGGAAGCGGTTCGCTGAGGTCTTCGGTCACGCGGTGCCCGCGGGAGCGTTCCGCGCGGGCCAGCAAGTCCGCTGACGGATGGCTGCGCTTCGCGAATCCGGACGCCGTTCGCTGACACCGCCGCTGGATGGGTGGCCACGGGGCTGGCGGGAGCATTCCGAGCTGACGGATGGCTGCAGTTCGCGAGGGGCCGGGGTGGCCGCGGTGGCACCGCGCAGGAAGACCTCCGGCGATAGTGCTGTCGGCCGCCGGGCGGGCGCAATCCGCTGACACCTCCGCAGGCCGTGCCCGGGCTCGGCGCTCAACGGGAAGCAGCAAAGCTCACGGGCGCACTTGGCCAGAAGCGCGGTTCGCCGGAGAGCGCCGTGCGGCAAGTCCTCCGGAGCTGGCGGCACCTTCCGCATGAGTTCGACCGTTGAATGGACCCACCCCCTGGCCGTAGCCGTGTTCTGGGCAGTCCCGCGCTGAACGCCGGGCCCGGAGGCAGTCCGCTGACACGGTCGCTGCCTCCGGGCCAGGCTCGGCGGACCGAGCGGGGCGACACCCCCAGCGTCGCCCCGGGCCGGTACTACGCCTTCCGCTCTTGCCCGGATGTGGCGAGTTAGCCACCAGCTATCTCGTCGAGGCACAGTCTTGTGGAGCCCTCCGGCGATTGTCAACTGTGAGCTAATCTGAGATAGTCGCCTTAGCTGAGAGCAATCAGCTGCAACTGGAGGGGCGTAGCAGCATGTCCGAAGACACTCAGCCGGCGGATGCCCGGCCCACCCTGGCCTCCAGACTCGACGACCTCTTCCGCACGGTGCGCCCGCAGGGAAGGCACTGGACGAACGCCGAGGTGGCAGCGGAACTAAAGCGGGCCTCGCCGGAGCTGAAGGCCGGCGCGGTGTACTTGTCTCAGCTGCGCACGGGCAAACGGACCAATCCTTCCCAGGAGCTGCTGGCCGCGCTGGCGAAATTCTTCGGGGTGTCCGTCGCGTACTTCTTCGACGACGAGGTCGCCGGATCCGTCTTGTCCGAGCTGGCCGCGGTGGAGGCGATGCGCCAGGCGGGCGTCCGGGCGGTCGCGATGCGGGCGGCGGGCATGCGCGAGGAAAACCTCCAGGCGATCACCACGATCATGGACCAGTACCGCAAGATGCAGGGGCTGCCCCCGGTCACGGACGAAGCGGCACGGTGACCGGCACCCCGTCCGAAGCCCCGCAGCGGCGCGAGCAGCTGCGGCGGATGCGCGACGAAGGCGCCCGGCGGATCGCCGAACTCGACCTTCCGCCGAAATACGACCTGGCCGCCCTCTGCGCGCGCCTCGGCGAGATCCGCGAACGGCCGATCACCCTCGTGCCGCTCCCGATGCCGGCGTCGCACCCGTGCGGCATGTGGGTGGCCGCGCGGGGCGAGGACCTGATCTTCTTCGACGCCAACACCACCGGGGCGCACCAGGAGCACATCATCTTGCACGAGCTGGGTCACATCATCTGCTGTCATCGCGGGTCGGGTCTGTTGGACGACGAGAGTGCTCGGTCGTTGTTTCCCAATCTGGATCCGGACATTGTTCGGGATATGTTGATGCGTGCTACTTATGATGATGCTCAGGAGCAGGAGGCGGAGATTATCGCGTTTCTGCTTTCGGAGCGGATGGGGGCGCCGGCTAAGCCTGTCGCGGGGGTTCCTGAGGCTGGGGAGAAGCCGTTGGATCGGATTGAGCGGTCGCTTCTTTAGGCGGATCTCGGTCGGCTCGTCGCCTGGCGGCGACATTGCCGTGGTGGTTGCGTGGGGCACCCCGAAGCCTGATTGTGATGACGGTCTGAGGGTGCTTGTCAAGGCTGGAAAGATGCCTTGACAAGCACCCTCAGACCGCATTTGGGCTTCGTATCGGGGTGCGGGGGTGGTGTGGGCGCCTCGATTTTTGGGTGCGTTGGTTGCGGTTTAGGGAGTGGTGGAGCGCAATTTTGCTAGCTCTGCTGCTGTGGATTCTACTGCGTATCTCAATTGATCTTGTCGGTGTTCGCTGGTGATGAAGAAGCGCAATCTGGCTTGTTCCTCTTCCACTGCGGGGTGGAGGATTGGGTCCACTACTACGCCTCGTTCGTACAATGCTGTTGCCAGTCTCAGCGTGGTGTCTGAGCCGCCTGCGACGCACGGCACGATCGGTGTGTCTCCTGCTGAGCCGGTCGGCAGTCCTACTGCCGTGGCTAGTTCCAGGAACAATCTGGAATTGTTTCGCAGGCGCGCCAGTCTTTCCGGCTCCTGTTGCAGAATCCTCAGTGCTGCCAGGGAAGCTGCGGCGTTGGCTGGGGTTATTCCTACGCTGTAGACAAAACCTGGCAGGGAATACCGCAGCCAGCGCACCGTCTTCGCCGACCCGGCCAGGTAGCCTCCGCAACCGGCCAGTGACTTTGACAGGGTTCCCATCCAAAGATCTACGCCGGCGCGATCAACCGCGAAATGGTCGCCGACTCCGGCTCCTCGTGGGCCCATTGTGCCGATGCTGTGCGCTTCGTCGACCATCAGCAACGCTCCATAGCGTCGCTTCAGGTCAATCAGCGCAGGCAAATCAGCGACATCGCCGTCCATGCTGTACACGCCTTCGACGACGATCAACACCCGGCGGAACCGCGACCGGGATCGACGCAGCACGTCCTCCAGTCGTGCTGTGTCGTTGTGCGGGAACGGTTGCCGGGTAGCGCCGGACAGGGCGCAGCCTTGCAGGATGCTGTCGTGCGCCAGCGAATCGTGCACGATGAGGTCACCCGGGCCGACCAGGTGGCCGATTGCGCCGACATTCGTCGCGTGTCCGCTCACCAGGACGAGGCTGTCCTCAACGCCTAGGAACGCCGCGAGCTCCGTCTCCAAGTCACGGGACAAGTCGCGGTCCCCAGCCAGCAATCGGCTGCCGGACACCGAAGTCCCGTACCGCTCGACAGCTTCGTGCACCGCCGCGGTTACCGCTGGGTGCCCGGCCAGGCCTAGATAGTTGTAGCTGGAGAAGGACAAATACTCGCGGCCGGACACCGAGGTGGTGGCATCCATTCGTCCCTGATGCTTGCGGAAGTACGGATTCGGCACCCCAAGGTCATCAAACTCCTTCAGGCGCGCCTCGATCGCCGCTGCCTCCGGGAAGCCTTCGATCGCCGCACTCGCCGGATCCCACGACGGGGCCGGAGTGTCCGGTACCGGAGCGGCGGGCACCAAAGCCGTCGCGGGAGCTAGCAAACCGGCCACCGCGCCTACCGTCAGCGCACCCGACTGCTCGACCTCCAGCGTCAGGCCGGGGAACCGCTTGCGGAGCCGGCCTTCCAGCTCAGTGAGCATCAGGGAGTCGAACCCGAGGTCGTCCACCAGCAACTGCCCGGCATACAACTCGCTGACCGGGAACGCCGTCGTCCGCGCGACTTCTTCAAGGACCACAGCCAGCACGTCCCGCGCGGACGTCGTCTCCTCCGCCTCCTCGACCGGCGTCGCGGCAGCGCCGAGCGGCTCCAGCGTCTGAGCCTTGGCGAGCTTTGCGTCGTCGACGACCCAGTGCCGTCGCGGGCTAAGCGGGCTTGGCGGCAGCGTGCAACGAGGGAGGCCGTCCGCGACCGGTCTCAGTCCGACCCCGGTCACCGCGCGCGGAGCCAGCTCAGCCGGTACGCCGTCCTCGACTGGCTCCTCCCCCGGTGACACGACGCCAGCGAACACACCGGGCACCAGCTCGCCGGCCTGTCCGGATTCGAGAGCGACCGACGCGGCGGTGAGCTTCGTGACCGCGTCCGCCACATCCTCCGCGGCCACTGCGAGCCGCTCCGGGAAGAGCGTCCGGCGGGCGAGCGTGCCTGCGACGGCGGCCAGCGGCGGGTGCTCGCTGCCGAGCGTTTCGGCCACCTCCCGGGCGTGCCGAGCCAGCCCGGCGCGATCCCGTGCGGTGAGCAGCAGCAGGCGCGGCGTCTCGGCGGACGGGGCTTCCTGCGCCGCCTCCTCGACGACCACGTGCACGTTCGAGCCGCCGAAGCCGAACGCGCTCACTCCGGCCCGGCGCGGTCCGTCGCTGTCCCACGGCGTGACCTGGCCTGCCACCTGGAGCCCGGCCTCCCGCAGCGGCAGATGATCCGCCTGCTCGAAATCCGGCTGCGGCAGAATCTGTCCCTTGTGGACGGACAAAATGGACTTGATCAGCCCGGCGATCCCCGCGGTGCCAAGGGAATGCCCGACCACCGACTTCGCCGCACCGAGATACGCCGGCTCGTCGGCACCCCGGCGCAGCTCCGTCAGCGCACTGATCTCCACGTCGTCGCCGACCGCGGTCGCGGTGCCGTGCGCCTCCAGGAAGCCGACCGACGCCGGGTCGATCCCCGCGTCCGCGTAGGCCCGCCGCAACGCCCGCAGCTGCCCGGATTCCTGCGGCATCATGCCGCCCTTGACCGTGCCGTCATTGGACAATCCGACGCCGCGGATCACCGCGTACACCCGGTCCCCCGCCGCCCGCGCGTCCGCGAGCCGGCGCAGCACCAGGACGCCCGCCCCCTCGCCGAGCACGAATCCGTCGGCCCGGCGGTCGAACGGACGGCATTCGCCGGTACGCGAGATCGCGCCGATCCGGCACAGGCCCACGAACAGATCCGGGGCCAAGACCAGCTGTGCGCCGCCGGCGACGGCGATCCGGCATCTGCCCGCCCGCAGCGCGAACACCGCGTTCGCCACCGCGGTCAGCCCGCCGGAGCAGGCCGAGTCGAGCGCGTAGCTCTCGCCGTGCAGGTCGAAGACGTTGCTGATCGAACTCGGCCCCATGTTGAGCAGCAGCCCGGCCATCGCGGTGGCGTGCAGGCCGCTGACCGCGGACGCCGCCTCGGCCATCGCCGGATCGCCCGCCCGGCCGAACTCGCCGCCGATCAATTGCTTCAGCCGCAGATGCAGCGTGCTCATATCGCGGTAACCGCTGTCGCTGAGCGACATGATCACCGAGGTGTCGTCGCGGTCGAAGCCCTCCGCCTCCCATCCCGCGTCCTGCAGTGCTTCGCGGGTCAGATCGACCAGCAGCCGGTGCTGCGGGTCGAGTGATTTGGCCCGCCGCGGCGGGATCTTGTAGTGCCCCGCGTCGAAGTCGCCGACGTCCTCCAGCAGCGCCATGCGGTCGGAGTAGACCGCGCCGCTGTCCCGGAAATCGTCGTTGTAGAACGCTTCGCGCCGCCACCGCGAATCCGGCACGCGCCGAAACTGCGGTTTGGGCTCGCTCAGCAGATCCCAGTACTCGTTGACGTTGCGCGCTCCCGGAAAACGGCATCCCATTCCGACAACGGCGATGTCCTGGCTATTTTCGGATTCTTCCCACCCAGATGCAACAGACCCCATGGCATGACTTCCTCGTGCCGATTCCCACCCAGTCGACACCGAGATTGCCCGTTCTTACCCGGTTTTTCAAGGGCATTGGGCAATCTGCGGAGGAATGCACAGACAACTCAACTCACGGTAGCCGAGCGATCACGCCACCAGGCCACGGTCCTGGCGAATTGATCTTTCTCCGCCGTCGGCGCGATATCGAAGAATTCCTGTGCCGCTTGGGAATCGAGGACGAACGGAAGATCGAACTGGTAGCGGACCTCGCGCAGCTCGCGCAACATCGGCGAAACAAGCGCGCCCGCGTTCAGTAACATCGGGGAAAGGCGTTGCACAGCCACCGGAGCCACTCCGGCCGCCTCGCACAACAGCGCCACCATCACCCGGGCGGACCGCGGCGGACCAGTCGGCACGTGCCATGCCTTGCCCCACGCCTTTTCTTCCCGCGCGGCCGCGACCAGCGTGCGCGCGACATCGGAAATGTACGTCCAACTGTGCGGCGCGTCCGGATCGCCGAACACCTGCACCTTCTGCCGTCGCAGCACGTTCGGCACCACCCGGGCGGCGAGATGGCCGCCGTCGGTCACTCCGGGACCGAAGAAATCGGAGGCGCGCACCTCGACCATGCGCAGCCGGCCCTCGTCGTGCATCGCGTGCAGTTGTTCGGACAGCAAAGCCCGGATCCGGCCCTTGGTTCCGGTGGCCGCGAGCGGCAGATTCTCAGTGAGCGGACCGTCGACCGGGCCGTAGCCGTACAAATTCCCCAGCGACACCACCAGCGCGTCGTTCGCTTCGGCCGCGGCGCAGATCGAAGCCTGCAGCGGCGGCCAATCGGTCGCCCACCGAGGATAAGGTGGGGCCGCGCAGCTGTAGATCGCTGTCGCGCCCTTGGTTGCTTCGGCGAGCGCGGCCTGGTCGGCAGCGTCGAGCGCGACGTGCTCCAGCCTCGGTTCGTTCTCTCGGGGCGAACGGGAGATCATCCGTACTCGCTCGCCTTGCTCAGCCAGCAAAGCCGCGGTGGCCGCGCCCGCCGGTCCGTTCCCGATCACCACCTGAAGACTCATGGCGACACCCTAGCCACCAGCGCATCCCGTTGCGGCCGTTCACGAACCGGCCGCCCGACGTTCACCGGAGCGTCTCGCCGGACGGGTCTCGCCCACGCCGCCGACACCGGGGATCCACCCGGAATTCGCCCAGGCCAGAACCCGTTTTCCGGCCCTAGTTCAGCACGTTGCGGTGGTGTATGGTCGCCGATCGTGAACAATTCCGCCGAGGTCGCCGCGCACACCGTTCCGCCCACCGGGCACTGACCGCATTCCGGGGGCGCGAGTGAACACCCTGAAGATCATTCTGTTCTCCTTGTCGGCGGTCTCCTCGTACGCGGCCTTGCTGTACAAGCTTTTCTCGATGCGCCGCTCGTGGCGCGACCCGGCCTACATCGTGCTGATGACGACGCTGATCCTGCAGTGCGTCACGTTCACCCTCGGCGCGCTCTCGCTCAGCATCGGCTCGCTGTTCGGGATCCCGAATCTGGCGATCCTGATCTTGCACCTGGCCGCGGTCGCGTACTGCATCAGCGCGCAGCTCCTCCTGATGCTGTGGGCGAATCCGCCGTCGGAGATCCGCGCCCAGATCCGCGCGTGGATCGTTTCCGGCGCGGTGCTGTTCGTGGTGCTGACCGTGCTGTTCTCCATCGGCAACAAGCCGGGCACGCCGGGCACCGCGTTCGCCGTGGGCAGCAAGGACCCGGTGATCCTCACCTATCTGCTGCTGTTCATCATTTCGCAGGCAGTGCCGTGCGTGACGATCTACCTGCAGTGCCTGCCGTACGCGCGAAGCACGTCGAGGGTGTGGCTGCGCCGGACGTTGCGGACGCTCGCGGTCGGTGCGGTGATCCTGTTCCTCTACTGCGCCACGCGCGCAGTGAACATCGTGAGCCCGGCGCTCGGCTGGCATCTCGGCACGTGGGCGATCGCGCCGTCGGTGTTCAGCGCGCTGGGCATCGTGATCGTGTCGTTCGGGCTGACCATGCCGTCGTGGGGCGAGCACGTGTCGTCGGTCGCGCGGTGGCAGCGCAATTACCGTTCTTATCGCGCGCTCTACCCGCTGTGGCATTCGCTGTACGAATCCTCGCCGGGCATCGCGCTGGAACCGCCGGCCGAGGGGGACACCGATCGGCGCTGGTCCGACTTGCACTACCGGCTGCATCGCCGGGTGATCGAGATCCGCGACGGCTGGCGCGCGCTGCGGCCGTACATGGACCGCGCCGACACCCCGAACGGCGACCAGGCGATGGCCGAGGCGCGCAAGATCCGCCAGGCGCTGGAGGCCAAGACCTCCGGCGTGACCCCGGCGGAAAATCAGGACAGCGGCGCGTTCGACGACCACGACGCGAAGACGTTCGCCGCCGAAGTCGCCTGGCTGACCCAGGTTTCGGAGGCTTACGCCAAGCTCGCCTGAGCCGGAGCCTGCGACTGAGGCTGGTCGCCAAGCAGCGTCTCGCCCTTCGTCAGCCACGCGAAACCGAACGCGAACACCGCGAGCGACTCCAGCCAGAGCGTCGGATGCAGGTCCGCGGTGGCGGCGCTGAAGAACAAGCCGTTGAGGACGATCAGCACCAGGCACGCGAGCATCACGATGCCGCACGTTCGGTAGACGGCGTTGCGCGAGCGTTTGCGCTTCGTCGGCGCGCCGTCGTCCCGGGTGAACAGGAAGAGGCAGAAGAACGCGAGGGTGAGGAAGAAGATCGCGGCGAACACGAGGTGCGCGACGCCGATCGCGTGCTGGGTGGGCGTCGGCGAGACCGGCTGGGTCGGGAACAGCGCGACGCCGATGCCGGCGATCGCCGCGACGTTCGCCGCGATGTCGTCGAGGCGGCCGTAGCCGCGGTAGGCGATCAGGAAGACGCCGATCGCGCACAAGGTGCCGACGAAGACGTTCCGGAGATCGCTGTAGTAATAGCCGCTGAGCGAGCCGAGCAGGCCGCCGCCTTCCAGCAGCTCCTTCCCGACGATCACGACGATCGGCAGCAGGATCCCGAGCACTCCGATGGCGCGGCGCAGGAACAGGTACGAGCGCACGAATGCGGTCATGGCACGGCCTCCCCGAGAGTCGTGCACTCTTTGTACCTGTTCCGTCACCGAACCACCCGGCAAACGGGAAAGGCCACCGGTTCAGCCCAGCAGATCGTCCAGGTCGGCCAGCAATTTCGCCTTCGGCCGGGCGCCGACGAACGACGCCACCGGGGCTCCGTCGCGGAACAACATCAGCGTCGGCAGCGCCATCACCTGGTAGGCCCGCATGGTTTCGGGGTTTTCGTCGGTATTGAGCTCGCGGTCAGGCCGGGGCGTTCCGCGGAGATCTCGGCGAGCACCGGCGCGATCATCCGGCACGGCGGGCACCAGTCGGCGGTGAAGTCGACCAGGACGGGCTGGCCGTGCTCCAGGACGTCGGCGGCGAAGGTGGCGTCGGTGGTCATCAGGACTCCTCGGATTCAGCGGTGCAGGGGTCAGCCGGGCGCGTGGCGGCAGCGGCGAGCTTGTCGAGCAGGGCGGAGCGGACCGCGGCGAGGTCGCGCATGCAGGCCTCGACCTCGTCCAGCTTCCGCCGGTACACCTCGACCGACGCCGGGCACGCGTCGCCCGCGTCGTGTCCGGTGCGGAGGCAGTCGACGAACGGGCGGGTGTCGTCGAGGCTGAACCCGACCGTGCGCAGGGTCTGGATTTCGGCGACCAGCCGCAGGTCGTCCTCGTCGTACTCTCGATAGCCGTTCGCCGCGCGCGCCGCCGGGAGCAGGCCCTGTGCCTCGTAGAAGCGCAGGGCCCGAGTGGTGGTCCCGGCCCGCTGTGCCAGTTCGCCGATCCGCATGTCTTCGACGCTAAACCTTCTCCTCAGCGTCAAGGCAAGGCGTGCGCGCGAGGCTGGGGGTATTCGCGGAATTTGACCGCGTTCGCCGCGCGAGTGCCCATGTATGCGAAGACGCGGCGGCCGATCGGACCGGCCAGCTGGCGGTACATCTTGTTGCGCTTGCGCAGCTTCTCCTCGGTGGCCGGTACCAGGAAGTCGGCCGAACCGGCTCCGTTGCGCTGTCCGACGCGGGCGGCCTTGCGCAGCCGCTGCTCGTAGCGGGCGAACGCGGTCGCGTGGTCGCCGCCGGCCGCGGCGAGTTCCCCGGCCAGGATCTGCGCGCCCATCATCGCGAGACCGGTGCCGGATCCGCCCGGACCGGCGCACCAGGCGGCGTCGCCGAGCAGCACTACCCGGCCGCGCGACCAGCTGTCGAGCTTGATCTGGCCGACGGTGTCGAAGTACAGGTCGGGCGCGTCGGCGACGGCGGTCAGCAGCTGCGGGAGTTCCCATCCGGCGCCGGCGAAGACCTCGGCGACGATGTCCTTCTGCCGGGCCAGGTCGGGGCGGCCGTAGCCGTCCGGGTCGCCGCGGAAGGAGAGGCCGACGGTGACGGTCGCCGGGTCGAGGTGACTGGTGACGATCGCGCCGAGGCCGGGTTCGTTGTAGAGCAGACCCTCGTGGTCGAGGCGGAGGTGGTTGGGCGCGGTGAAGCCGGCGACGTGGTAGCCGAGATCGGTGCGGAACTTGGCCTCCGGGCCGAACGCTGCCGTCCGCACTCCGGAGTGGATGCCGTCCGCGCCGACGACCAGGTCGAACCGGCGCGGGGCGCCGTGACGGAAGGTGACGTCGACGCCGTCGGCTGTCTCGGCGAGCGAGGTGACGCGGTCGCCGAAGACGTACTCGGTGTAGCCCTTGGTGTGGTCGTAGAGGATGCGGGCGAGGTCGCCGCGCAGGACTTCCAGCTCGCCGTTGGTGAACCCGCTCGGCAGGGTGAAGGCGGGCTGTCCGGACGGGTCGAGCTGCACCTGCTCGCGCAGCGCGGTGTCGAGTTCCCGCAGGTCGTCGAGCAGGCCCATCGCTTCGATGAGCTTCATCTGCTCGCCGCGGAAATCGACGGCCTGCCCGCCCGGCCGCAGCTGCGGCGCGGCCTCCACGACGGTCACCGAATAGCCGTAGCGGTGCAGCCAGTAGGCGGCGGACGGACCCGCGACGCTGGCGCCGGACACGAGAACGGTCTTGCTGGTCATCTCTTGCTCCCCTGGATCGGTAGGCGATGCGGCAAGACTGCGGCGCACCGCTTACCGCGCCCGCACGGAGCGCTGACGGCCTCGGTCAGTCCTCGGCGAGCCGGGTGAGCATCCGGGAGAAAACGCGGCCGAGCAGCTCCAGTTCGGGCCCGCTGACCTGGTCGAAGAAATACCGGCGGACGAGTTCGCCGTGCTGGCCTTCGGCGGCCTTGACCGCCGCCCGCCCGGCTTCGGTGAGCCGGACGTTCGCCCCGCGCGCGTCCTCGGTGCAGTTCTCCCGCACGACCAGCCCGCGCTTGCACATCCGGCTCACGTGATGCGACAGCCGGCTGCGGTCCCATTCGACGGTCGCGCCGAGCTCCCGCATCCGCAGCACGCCGTCCGGTTCGTTCGCGAGCGGGACGAGGAGGGCGTAATCGGCTCCGGAGATCCCGGCGTCGCGCTCCAACTGCCGGTCGAGCGCGCTGCCGAGCGCCCGCTGCACGCGCTGGTAGGAACACCAGACCTCGGCCTCGCGCCGATCGGACGCCACTTCCGCCATCCGGCGATTCTACAAAGAGCGGACACGATTTCGCGTCGGTGCGTAAGTTGGGAGAGTGACCAGGTCCGAGCAAGAAACCTTCTTTCGTGCCTTCCACGCAAGCCATCCGGCGGTTACGTCGCGCGCGTTCGGCGGCGGGCGGAGCGCGGACGGACGGTCGAGCTACGAGCTTCTTCGCGACGAGATCGCCAGACCGGGGCGTGTGCTCGATCTGGCTTGCGGCGACGGATTTCTGCTCGACCTGCTTGCGGCAGCGGGACATCAGGCGATCGGGGTCGACGTCTCGAGCGTCGATCTGGCGCTTGCCAGACAGCGTTCGGCAACGGCGGTGGAGGGACGGGCTCAGCAGTTGCCGTTCGCGGACCACGCGTTCGATTCCTGCGTGTCGCACATGGCATTCATGCTGATGAATGACATCGACCGGGTCGCCGCGGAGCTGGCGCGCGTGCTGCGGCCGGGCGGGCAACTCTCGCTCGTCCTCGGCGGCGGGGCAGCGGGAGACGAGGCGTACGGGCTGTTCGGCAAGCTGTTGCGGGAAATCCTCGCCGACGTCCCGGCGGAGCAGCGGTTGTCCCCGCTCGGCGACAAGCGCACCCGGAATCAAGCCGGATTGGATGAAATCCTCGCCCCCGCCGGGTTCGCTCCCGTTCAGTGGCGCACCGAGGCGATCGACTTCAGCGGTTCGCTCGATCAGGTCTGGGATTTCGTTTCCGTCACCTACAACCTCTTCCCGCTGGGCGAAGCGGCATCCAGCGCGCTGAAGACCGCCTTTTTCGCCGACGCACCAGCACTGGCCAGGCCAGACGGGCTGATTCCGCTTGTCTCCCAGGTCCATCTAGCCAGCACCCAGACTGTCCACAAAGGACGATAAACCCGCCCTAGTGGCACCCGTCACCTTCTGGCAAGATCGAGGGCTCTGACGTCTCCAGTTCACGCCGAAGGGGCAGGGCATTGGGTCTGGGCAGGAAACTGGCCGTCGCCGCCACCGCGGTCACCGCGGCGACGGCGTTGTTCACCGCGACACCAGCGAGCGCCGCGTCGGCGGCGATCGACTGGAAGCCTTGTCCTACCGGGCAGGGCGCCGAATGCGGCAAGCTCACCGTGCCGCTCGATTGGGACCATCCCGGCGACGGCACGATTCAGCTCGCGCTCGCGCGGCGCAAGGCCACCGATCCCGCGCACCGGATCGGTTCGGTGCTCATGGATCCCGGCGGGCCGGGCGGTGCGGGCGCGGGCGAGGTGGCGAGCGGCTGGACGTTGTCGCCGAAGGTCGCCGCGCGATTCGACACGGTCGGGTTCGATCCGCGCGGGGTCGGGGAAAGCACCGCGATCAAGTGCGGGCTCGACGAGATCACCGCGAAAAACCCGGTGCAGCCGAAGGATTCCGCCGAATTCCAGCAGCTGCTCTCGTACAACCGCGCGCTCGGCCGCAGCTGCGAGAAGATCACCGGGCCGCTCGCGACGCACTCCGACACCCGCAGCGTCGTGCGCGACATGGACGCGATCCGCGCCGCGCTCGGCGACAAAAAGCTCACCTACTACGGCGTTTCCTACGGCACGCTGATGGGCCAGCAGTACGCCGAGGCGTATCCGGACCGGGTGCGCGCGCTCGTGCTCGACAGCAACATGGACCACTCGATCCGCAGCACCTGGGAGTTCCTGAAGACGGAAACCCAGGCCACGCAAGAGTTGTTCGAGCAGTTCAGCGACTGGTGCGACCGCACGACGTCGTGCGCGCTGCACGGCCAGGACGTCAGCGCGGTGACCGCGGACCTGTACGCCCGCGCCGAACGCGGCGAACTCGGCACCCCGGACGACAAACTCGACCCGATGGCGCTGGTCGGCATCTACTCGCAGAACTTCTACGGCCCCACCTGGGGCAAGCTCGCGCAGAACCTGGTCAGCCTGCGCGACGGGAAGCCGATCGGCGCGGACTTCGCCAAGGACGACATTCCGATCCCGAACCCGTTCAACAGCATCTTCTGCTCGGACTGGCGGCTGCCGATCACGTCGTACCCGCAGCTCGACAGCTACCGCCGCGCGCTCACCGACGTGTCGCCTGACCTGCACTTCTCGCCGCTGGGCTGGAGCGCGGCGGCCGGGTGCGCCAGCTGGCCCGCCCCGGTGCGCAACCCGCAGCACCAGCTGTCGGTCCAGCGGGGCGTGCCGATGTTGATGCTGAACAGCCGTTACGACCCGGCCACGCCGTACAGCTGGGCGGTGCGCGCGTCGCAGCAGTCCGGCGCTCCGCTCCTCACCTACGAGGGCTGGGGCCACGGCGCGTACTTCAAGAAGAGCCAGTGCGTCACCGACGCCGCCGATTCCTTCCTGATCGACGGAACCAGCCCGGGCCGCGGCAAGCATTGCCCGGCGGTGGAACCGAGCGTTCAGTCCAGGATGGACGGTCCGCGGGCGCCGGCTACGCAGCCGTACTGAGACAGCGAAAAGCGGGGCCCTGATCGGATCAGGGCCCCGCTTTTTCGTGGCTGCGGCGGCTCAGTAGTCGTCACGCCCGGTGAACTGCTGTTCCAACAGCTCGGCCGAACCGGCGACGAGTTCGAGCGGATCGGTGAACTCGTTGAGGTCGAGGTTCAGCAGCGGCAGCGAATGCCGCAGCACGAGGTGCTCGCCCATCACCACGAGCCCGCCGACCACCAGCGTCTGGCCTACCTCGCTCAGCACGGTGAGCAGATCCACCTCGTCCACGCGGGCGAACGGGGTCGCGATCTGCACCCAGTCCTCGCGCTGGTCGAAAATCTCCCGGGCGATCACCACGACCTGCGCCCGCCCCGTCGTCTCCGCGTCGTCGCCGAACAGGACCCGGATCCGGATTTCGCCCGGGTCGTCCCGGATCACCCGGTAGGTCTGCCTGATGTAGGCGACCAGGTCATTCCACTGCGCCACGCGCTTTCCTCCCGTTGGTAGGCAACGAAGATCAGCGTAGCGGGACAACCGGCGCGGAGATGAGCGTCAGAGCAACTTCCACGCTCCAGTGAGCGCCTCGCGCAGAATCTGCTCCATCTCGTCGAACTGCGGCTGGTCGCAGATCAACGGCGGCGACAGCTGGACCACCGGCTCGGCGCGGTCGTCGGCGCGGCAGTAGAGGCCGCCCTCGAACAGCGCGTTCGAGAGATAACCGCGCAAAATCCGTTCCGATTCCTCGGCGGTGAAGGTCTCTTTGGTCGCTTTGTCCTTCACGAGTTCAATCCCGTAGAAGAAACCGGTGCCGCGCACGTCGCCGACGATCGGCAGATCGGTCAACCGGCCGAGGGTCGCCCGGAAGGCGGTTTCCTTTTCCAGTACATGACCGTAAAGGTTCTCGCGCTCGATGAGGTCGAGATTGGCCAGCGCGACCGCGCACGAAACCGGGTGTCCGCCGTAGGTCGAACCGTGCATGAAGGTCGCCTCGCCGCCGGCGAACGGTTCCATCAGCGCCTCGCTCGCGAGCACCGCGCCGAGCGGCGCGTAACCCGAGGTCAGGCCCTTCGCCGTGGTGATGATGTCCGGCTGGTAGCCGTAGCGCTTGGCCGCGAAGTCGTAGCCGACCCGGCCGAACGCGCAGATCACCTCGTCGGACACCAGCAGCACGTCGTGTTTGTCGCAAATCTCGCGAACCCGCTCGAAATAGCCCGGCGGCGGAACAAAGCAGCCACCGGTGTTTTGCACGGGCTCCAGGAATACCGCGGCGACCGTGTCCGCGCCCTCGAATTCGATGGCCTGCTCGATTTGATCGGCCGCCCATCGGCCATACGCTTCGTAGTCGTCAGCGTGCTCGGGTGCGCGGTAGAAGTTCGTGTTCGGCACGCGCAGAGTGCTCGGCACGAGCGGCTCGAAATCGGCCTTCGCACCTGGAATTCCGGTGATGGACAGCGCGCCCTGCGACGTGCCGTGATACGCCAGCGCGCGGCTGATCACCTTGTGTTTAGTGGGTTTTCCGGTCAACTTGAAGTACTGCTTGGCGAGCTTCCACGCCGTTTCCACGGATTCGCCGCCGCTGACGGTGAAGAACACGCGGTTGAGGTCGCCCGGCGACGCGGCGGCCAGGCGTTCGGCCAGTTCGAGCGCGGGCGGGTGCGCGTGGCCCCAGAGCGGGAAGTACGCGAGCTGTTTCGTTTGCCGCGCGGCGGCTTCGGCCAGTTCTTCGCGGCCGTGGCCGACCTGCACCGCGAACAACCCGGCGAGGCCGTCGAGGTAGCGCTTGCCGGTGTCGTCCCAGATGTAGACGCCCTCGCCGCGCACGATCACCGGGATGTCGGCGGTGTCGGCGCGGCTGTGGCGCGTGAAGTGCAGCCAGAGGTTGTCGCGTGCGGCAGTGCCCGAGCCGGTGGTGATCCCGGCGGGTTCGGCGGTCGTGGTCATGGCTCCTCGAAACGGGCCTCGAAGCTGCCGGCACACACCCTGGCGTACCGGCCGGACTTCTCGGTTATCGCACGAGCCGACGCCGGTTGGCAAGCGGATCAGTCGCCGGAGCCACCCACAACGACTAATTTCATCAGTCTCATCGGGACTGATCTTCGGATTTCGTCGTCACCGACGGTGCGTGCCCCACTGGTAGGACTGTTTCCGCAGCTTGAGGTACACGAGCGTCTCAGCGGTGCGCACTCCGGGCAGCGTGCGGATGCGGTTGGAGATCACGTCGAGCAGCGCCTCGTCGTCGGCGCAGAGCACCTCGCACAGCACGTCGAAGCGGCCGGCGCAGAGCACGACGTATTCGATCTCGTCCATTTCGGCCAGTGCGTCGGCGACCGGATCGAGCGGGCCGTCGACCGTGATCGCGACCATCGCCTGGCGGAAAAGCCCGATCTGCAAGGGATCCGACACCGCGACGATCTGGATGACGCCCGAATCGGACAGCCGCTGCACCCGCTGGCGGACCGCAGCCTCGGACAGCCCGACCGCCTTGCCGATCGTGGCGTACGGCCGCCGTCCGTCCTCTTGCAACTGGGCGATGATCTGCTTCGAGATGTCGTCGACCACCGGCGGCGCGGGCCGGTTCGGGTCCTGGCTCTGCATCCGGGGATCATCTCGGGTCGACCCCTCCGCGGGCAACCTCAGGCGTGGCGAATGATCGCCCAGAGTGTCCAGATCGTCCCTCAGCCGGGGTGGCCGACAACGGATTTCGTCGTCTTTCCGGCGTTGACAACGGCAAACCCGTCCTGTTCCATCCGTCGAATTCCAGCGCCGCCGACGGAGGGATCCCCATGCCGCCTCATCCGGTCCCCGTCCAGACCGACCCTGCCGCCGGTTCGCCCGCGCGCCGCTCGCTGACCAGATCGATCGGGGTCGGCGGCGGAACCCTGCTGACGCTGAGCTGCGTGACGCCGGCCTCGTCGTTGTTCGTTCTCGTCCCGCCGCTGTTCGGCTCGCTCGGCACCGGCACCGCGCTGGCCATCGGGCTCGCCGTGCTGCTGTGCGTCGGGATCGCGTTCTGTTACTCCGAACTCGGCACGCTGGTCCCGAGTTCGGGTGGCGAGTACGCCATGGTGTCGACGGTGGTCAGCCGGTTCGCCGGGTGGATCACCTTCATGTTGTCGTTCATCGTGATCCTCGTGGTGCCGCCGATCATCGCGATCGGGGTGGCTGATTATCTGGCGGTGGCCGTCCACATCGACCCTTCGGTGGCGGGTGCGCTGGTGATGCTGGCGTCGACCGGGATGGGTCTGGTGAACCTGCGCTCGAACGCGTGGCTGACCGGGATTTTCCTGGTGATCGAGATCGTCGCGATCGTCGTGGTGTCCGTGCTCGGCTTCGCGCACAGCGACCGTCCCGCCTCGGTGCTCGTGCGGCCCAGTCTGGACGGCGTGCATCCGATCGCGCTGGTCTCGGTGATCGCCGGGCTGGCGGTGGCGTTGTTCGTGGTGCAGGGGTTCTCGACCGCGGTGTATCTGGCGGAGGAGATGCGGGAGCCGCACAAAACGGTGTCGCGGACGGTGTTCTGGACGCTCGGCATCAGCGCGGTGGTGATCCTGGTGCCGGTCGTGGCGATCACGCTGGGCGTGCCGGATCTCGCGACGCTCGGGAATCTCGACCTGACCGCGCTCGTGGTGAGCTGGAGCAGTTCGACGTTCGGCACGATCGTGAGCCTGTGCATCGCGGCGGCGATCGTGAACGCGGTGATCGTGATGGTGATCCAGAATTCGCGCGTGCTGTACGCGTCGGGGCGGGATCATGCTTGGCCGGAGCCGGTGAATCGCGCGTTGAGTGTGGTCAGTCCGCGGTTTGGCGCGCCTTGGGTGGCGACGCTCGTGGTCGGCGTTTCGGAAGCAGTGCTGTGTTTCGTGCCGGTGGAGACGCTGAGCGGCGTGACCGGGGTGGCCGTGGTCGCGCTGTACCTGGCGATTTCGGTGAGCGTGCTGTGGGCGCGGCGGCCGGCACACCGGCGTCCGCAAGTGTGGCGGATGCCGGGGTGGCCGGTCGTGCCGATTGTCGCGGTGCTGGCGCTGGGGTATGTGCTGGTGTCGCAGAGTTTGCTGGACCTGGCGATTACGGCCGGGGTGCTGGTGGTTTCCGCCGGGTACTGGTGGGGCTATCTCCGGCGGCGATCGGATCGATGGCTGGTGACTATTCCTTGACGCGTGCTCTGGTGAGGATGGACAGCTCGGTCGGGCGGAGTGCGTCGCCGCGTTTCCATTCGGCCGGGATGTCCTTTTGCCGGACGTGTTCGATCGGCTCGAGCAGGTGGTCTCGCAGGAGCGCGGCCATCTGCTCGGCGCTGAGGAACGTTAGCCAGGGTTCGCCGTGGGCGGCTGCCGCGGCCATGACCAGCTCCGCGTACGCCTGGCCCGCCTCGTCGCGGAGGGCTGCGGGGAGGAGGTGCTCGACGATGAGTTCTGTTCCGGGGGCTAGGCCGCTGATCGCGTGGAGGGTTTGGCTGATCGCTTCCTCGGTGAGGTACATCGTGACGCCGAGCCAGCTGACCAGCGCTGGGCGGCCTGGGTCGAATCCGGCCTGAACGAGGTGGCTCGTGAGCGGCTGCTCGTTCTCGAAATCTAGGGGGACGAAGGAGACCGTGTTCGGGGTGGTAATTCCCGCGTCGGCCAGCAGCTGTTGTTTCCAGCGCTGGGTGGCGGGTTTGTCCACTTCGAACACTTGCACGGTGAGCGGCGTTCGGTAGGCGAAGGAATCCAGGCCGGCACCAAGGATTACGTATTGCTCGACGCCCATTTCAGCTAACCGGTTCTCGGTGTAGCGGCTCCGCGTGATCGCTGTTGTGCGGGCACCGGAGAGGGCTGGGTGGTCGCCGTGGGACCGATGGTAGCCGAGGAGTTCTTCGGCTACGCTCTCCCAGGATGCGGTATGCGAGCGGGTCGGCGAAGATTGCCGGGGACTCGTCGACGAGCAGATGGGCGGCTCGTGCTGCGGCGGAGAGAAGAGCGGTGCGGCTGGGTTCCGCGTCGGACGTCATGAGATCGGACCTTAACCCAGAGATGTGTTATTATAGCACAAAAACAAATTTTCTGAAAGAGCAGCGCGGTTTCGGTTCGGCGACGACGCATTCAGGATTCGACGGAGATGGCATACAGAGCGAACGGTTCGCCTCGGTGCGGGAAATCGTGGCGGTAGGTGAAGCCGAGTCGTTCCATCACCGCGCGGGAGCGAACGTTGTGCACCTCCGTGAAGGCGGCTACCTCCGTCGCGCGGAGTTCTCGCGCACAGGCCAGGCCGGCGAGGCCGATCTCGGTGGCGTAGCCGTTTCCCCACTGCACCTCGCGTACTGCCCAGCCGATCTCCAGCCGTCGTGCACCGTCAACATCCTGATAGGACAGTCCGCCGCGGCCGAGGAGTTCTCCGGATTCCCGGTGGTAGGCCAGCCATTTGCCGACTCCGTCGCGTTGCCAGCTTCGGCCGATCTCCGCGGCGCGGGCTTCCGCGTCGGCGCGGGTCCAGTTGCCGTACCAGCGGGCGATGCCGCGGTCTTGATGCAGGCGGAAAAGTTCATCGGCGAGGTGCGGGCCGATCGGGGTGAGGCGGAGGCGTTCGGTCTCCAACTCAGGCGGCCACTGTGGACGGAACAGTCAGCGAAGCGTTGACTCGCGCGATGAATTCCGCATTCGACTTTGTCGTGCGGACCTGGTCCAGGAATTGTTCCGCGGCCCGCTTCGGGTCTTGGGTGGACAGGGCGCGGCGGACCTCGTTCATCACGGCCAGTTCCTGCGGCGGGATGATCAGCTCGTCGCGGCGGGTGCCGGAGCCGAAGAAGTCCACGGCGGGGAACACGCGGTGGTCGGCGAGCATGCGGTCCAGGCGGAGTTCCGAGTTGCCGGTGCTCTTCAGCTCCTCGAAGAACACCGTGTCGGCCAACGAACCCGTGCCCACCAACGCAGTCGCGATGATGGTGAGCGAGCCGCCGTCCTCGATGTTCCTTGCCGCGCCTAGGATTTTCTTCATCGGGTGCAGCGCGCTGGCGTCGACGCCGCCGGACAGGATGCGGCCGGAGGTGCGGGCTGCCAGGTTGTACGCGCGGCCGAGGCGGGTCAGGGAATCCAGCAGCAGCACGACATCCCGGCCGGTTTCGACCAGGCGTTTCGCGCGTTCCAAAGCCAGTTCGGCGACGGCGGTGTGTTCGGCCGGCTTGCGGTCGAAGGTGGACGCGACGACCTCGCCGCGGACCGAGCGGGTCATGTCCGTCACTTCTTCGGGGCGTTCGTCGGCGAGCAGCACCATGAGGTGTGCTTCCGGGTGGTTGACCGCCACCGCTTGCGCGATCGCTTGCAGGACAGTGGTTTTGCCGGTGCGCGGCGGGGCGACGATCAGGGCGCGTTGGCCTTTGCCCAGCGGTGCGACCAGATCCAGGACGCGGGTGGTGAGCTGGTGCCGAGTGGTTTCCAGGACCAGTCGCTGGTTCGGGTGAATGGGGGTGAGTTTGTCGAAATCGGGGCGCTTTTCGCCGGGCGGGCGGCCGTTGACGGAGACTAGGTCGCCGTCGTCGAGGACGAGTTCGTCGCCGCGGCGCAGGCCGTGGGTGCGGATCAGGGATAGCGGCACGGACGGGCCGCCGGGGGTGTAGCCCAGTGCGGCGGTCTTGCCGTGGATGTCGAGAATTCCTTGCTGTGTCATGGTTTATGGCTCCTTGAAGCAGTGACAGTCGACGCGGAAACGCGGACCGCCGGAGTGAGACGAAGCGGGTCAGGCGACGGGCTTCGGGAAAGACGCCGATCCTCGTCGCGTGCTCTCACGCTGGCGGAGGGGGCGGAACCCCTGGGCGGCGGGGCCGACTTCCTGGGGTATGCGCTGAGAGTAGCGCATCGGTTCCGGCCGCACAACTGGCACTGCGAACACGAAAGGGGCCTCGTGAGCGGCTCCCGGTGAAAACCGGCGCTCACAAGGCCCCAACAAACCTGGCCGCGGGTCTATTCCCGGGGCCGCGCGGCGGTCACGGCATCTCCCACGGAGCCTGCGGCAGCACGTGCCCGGTCTCCAGCAGCGACTTCAGGTTCGACAGCACCGCCGCCCAGCCGCCCGACACGTCCTGGTGCGCCTTTTCGTCCGGCAGGTCCTCGTGGGTCACCGTCAGCCGGACGATGCCCTCGTGCTGTTCGATGTCGAACGTCGCCCGCGAGGGCTCCTGGTCCTTCGGGCCGTTCGGGTCGAACCACGTGGTGACCAGGCGCTTCGGCGGGACCGCCTCGATGACCTCGCCCTCGACGTCGGCGATCCCGGACCCGTCGGTCCGCACGTGCGCCCACCGCGAACCCTTGTTCCAGTCGGATTCGTTGCGGTGGCCCCAGTACTGCCCGGTCAGGTCGGGGTCGGTGAGCGCGTGCCACACCTTCTCCGGCGTGCTCTGGATGTAGGTCACATACACAAAACTCGGCTTCATGGCTTCCTCTGCTCGACGTTTGACGGCACTGAGCATCCGCAGCCGCGGCTGCTCGAACCGGTCCACCCACCGCTCCTGCATCTCGTGCAGCGGCACCGGATTCAGGTAGTGCAGCTTTTCCCGGCCGCGGCGCACGCTGCTCACCAGATTCGCCGCCTCCAGCACGGCGAGGTGCTGGGTCGCGGACTGCCGCGTCATCTCCAGCCGGCGGCACAGCTCGCCCAGCGTCTGCCCGTTGTCCTCGCGCAGCTGGTCGAGCAGGTACCGGCGGGTCGGATCCGCCAGCGCCTTGAACACTTTGTCCAGGTCGGGTTGCACACTTACAGTAAGGCAGGCAAATGCCTGCCTGTCAAGTCTGCCGAGGTAGATACAGGTCAGCGCCGAGGCAAGTTACGGATTGCCTCGGCGCTGACTACTCAAAGTGTTCAGAAGACCTCAGGGGTGAGCGAGGGGGCCGCCATGCCGGGGTCGAAGGGGAACATCGGCCGGACGATGCCGGAGTGGCCCAGACGGAGCAGATCCTGGTCGACGCCGCCGGGCGTGAGGGCCAGCAGCCAGTCGGCGGCCATGTCGTACAGCTCCGGTTCGAGGTAGCCGATCTTCACGATCACCACGTCCGCCTCGCGCGGGCGCAGGCCGAGCGCGTGGAAGTCGGATTCGAGGTGATACGGCTTGCGGCGCGCGGTCACGATCACCCGCAGGCCGCCGACGGCCAGCACCACCGCGGTTCCGGCGACCGGGTCGTCGGCGTCGATCGCGGCCACCTGCGCGGTAAGCGCGACCGGACCGTGCGGACCGGAGTCGACTTTTCCGCCCAGCTCAACGGAAATCGTCGCACCGACGCCCGCTGTCACCGCCGTCGCGACGGCTTCGGGGTCCACAATGGCCGCGTACAAAGTGGTCAGCAAAGAGTCCACAATGGCCGGAGTGTTCAGCAGGACGTCCAGACTCCACGACGTGTCCCCAGCACCGCCGGCGGTCGGGTTGTCGCCGGAGTCGCTGATGAAGAACGGCCGCGATTTCGAAGCGACCGCCTGCGTGAGGCATTCTTGAAGCGTGCCGGTCGGGGCGACGAAAGCGAAGTCGTGCCGAGCGTCCCAATAGGACTGGGCCAGATACTCCGCTTCCTTGGTGATCACCGAAACGTCGTCACCCATCACCACTACCGCGGCCTGGCAGCGTGGTTCGTCGGCCCACGCGTAACCGACCCAGATCGCTGCGTCCAGGACTCCGTCCAGCGCCTCGACGTCGTCCACCGCCGCGTAGATGCTCTTCGCCGGTTCGAGCCGGGTGCTGGTCTTCTCCCCCGGAAGCAGGACCGGAACCTGCACCCAAGCCTTTTTCGGCCGGCCGCCGGACCGCAGCCGCGACACCAGGTTCCGCGCCGCCCGCTCGCGGGTCTCCCACGCGTCCTCGTGCGGGGCCATCCGGTAGCAGGTGATCAGGTCCAGCGCGGTGACCAGCTCCCGGGAAACGTTGCCGTGCAAGTCCATCGAAGCCGACACCAGGACGTCCGGGCCGAGAATGGAGCGGATCTCCTGCGCGAGCGAAGCCTCCACATCGGACCGTCCGACCACGCTCATCGCGCCGTGGATGTCGAAGAACAGCCCGTCCAGTTCACCGGCCGAACGCAACCGGTCCAGGATTTCCCCGGACAGCTCGGCATAAGCCTCCTCGGTGACCGCACCGCCGGGAAGCGACCGAGCATCGACCAGCGGCACCCATTCGACGTCGGAAGCCCAGTCCGCGCCGAGAAAGTCGTAGCGAGCCAGCAAATCGTCGCCGCGCGAGATCCGGAAGTCGTCCACAGTGGACCGATGCGGCGAGAAGGTACTCGATTCGATCGCGATTCCGGTGATCCCGACCCGCAGCTTCTTCATCGTCCACTCCGTTTGATCGCTTGCTCGAACACCGCGTCCAGCGCGAGCGCGCCCGCGCCGTAAAGCCCCGCGTCCGCACCGAAACGCACCCGGTCGATCCGCAGTTCCCTGGTAGCCAAAGGAAGACACCGTTCGTACAGCGCACCGCGCACCGCCGCGACGAAGGCTTCCGAACCGGACAGCGCGCCGCCGAGCAGCACCTCGTCCGGGTTGCTGAAGTTGACCACCGTGGCCAGCACCTCGCCGAGCCGCAGCCCGGCGCGCCGCACGGCCGTGGTCGCTTCGGGATGTCCGTCCTCGGCGGTCGCCATCACCTGCGCGGTGGTCTCCAGCTTCAAGCCCTGCGCCTGCAACTGCGCGACGAGCGCGGCACCGCTGGCCACCACTTCCAGACAGCCGCGATTCCCGCAGGTGCACGGTTGATCCTCGGCAGCGGGTACACGCACGTGGCTGATGTCGCCCGCGACCCCGGCCCGTCCGCGATAAAGCTCGCCGCTCAGCACGATTCCCGAACCGATGCCGGTACCGGCCTTCACCACCAGCAAGGTACGGCCGGGCGCGCCGGACACGGATTCGCCCAGCGCCAGCATGTTCGCGTCGTTGTCCACGACCACCGGCAGCTCGAAGTGCTCCGCCAGCGCGTCCCGCACCGCGAAACCGCGCCAGCCAGGCATCCGCGACGGCAGCGTGATGGTGCCCGCGTTGACGTCCACCGGGCCGGGGAACGCGACGCCGACACCGAGTGCGCGACCCGGGCAATCCGCATCCGCCATGACATCGCGCACCGCGGCCGCGAGCCCGGCGACGAGTTCGCGCGGCTCCTGGCTGATGTCCAGCGGCCGTTCGTGCACCTCCAGCAGGTTGCCCGCGATGTCGAGCGCGCCGATCCGCACGTGCCGCGTGCCGACGTCGGCGGCCCAGACGTGGCCGAACTCCGCGTTGACCGACAGCAGCTTCGGCCGCCGCCCGCCCGCGGACCGGCCCTCGCCGGATTCGCTCAGCACCCCGGCGGACATCAGCGCCTGGGTGCGCACCGACACCGTCGATTGCGGCAACCCGAGCGCTCGCGCCAGGTCCATGCGCGACGTCGCGTGGCCGTGCGCGACCAGCCACAACAGCCGCAGCGGTCCGGCCGGATCCACCGCGTCACCTCTTTCATCATAACTGATGTAACTAAACCGTTCGACAGGACTCTTGGCAATTCCCGTCTCTCGTGCGAGATTACCCGACAGCCAGGACACCGCATAGCACCTGGCACTGGTCTTTCATCAGAGTTGTTGGAAGTGATGCGAATGGCTCGACGCCCGTGGTGCGCCGCACTCGGGGTCACGCTCGCCGCCGCGCTGGCGTTGTCCGGCTGCGCGGCGAGCCGGGAACCGCACGGCGGCGGTTCCGGCTCCCCGAAAACCGGCGGCACCGTGCGGTTCGCGATGCCGCCGTCGGCGACGCCGAACTGGATCATGCCGTTCTCGATCCCCGGCTACAGCGGGTCGTACAACGGCATGATCCGCTCGACCATGTACGTGCCCCTGTACAGCTACGACGCCAGTTCGGGCTCGGTCGCCCTCGACGACGCCGCGAGCGCCGCCAACGTGCCGCGCTACTCCCCCGACGGCAAGACCGTGACCATTACGCTCAAGCCGCTGACCTGGTCCACCGGCGAGCCGATGACCAGCCGCGACGTCGAGTTCTGGCTCAACCTCGCCCGCGCGGGCAAGGACAACTGGAGCAAGTACTCGAAGGGCCTGATCCCGGACAGCATCACCGGCTTCCACGCCGTGGACGACCGCACGTTCACGTTCACCCTGGACAAGGCGTACAACCCGGACTGGTTCACCGCCAACCAGCTCAGCCTGATCGTCCCGATGCCGCACGCGTGGGACCGCACGAGCGCCGCGGGCTCGGTCGGCGACCACGACCGCACCCCGGAGGGTGCCAAGCAGGTCTTCGATTTCCTGGTGAGCCAAGCGAAACAGCTCGGCACCTACGGGACGAATCCACTGTGGAAAGTCGTGAATGGACCGTTCACATTGGCCGGTTTCACGACGTCCGGCGAGGTGACGCTGCGGAAGAACCCGAAGTACACCGGACCGGACCCGGCGAAACTCGACACCGTCCGGTTCCTGACCTTCACCAGTTCGTCGGCGGAGTACAACGTGCTGCGCGCCGGCGGCGTCGACTACGGCTACCTGCCGACGTCGAACCTCGGCCAGCGCCCGAAACTGGAGGAGCAGGGCTACCGGGTCGAACCGTGGACCGGCTGGTCCATCACATATTCGCCGTACAACTTCCACAATCCCCAGCTGGGCAAGGTGTTCTCCCAGCTGTACGTGCGGCAGGCGATCCAGCACGCGGTCGACCAGGACGCCATCACCTCGGTGATCTGGCGCGGTTCCGCCCGCGTCGGCTACGGCCCGGTCCCGCAGGACAATGACACGAAGTACCTGTCCCCCAAGCAAAAGACCAATCCGTATCCGTTCGACCTGAACAAGTCGAAGCAGTTGCTCGCCGACCACGGCTGGAAGCCCGGCTCCGACGGCGTCCTCCTCTGCGCGGACCCGGCGAAATGCGGCGAGGGCATCGCCGAAGGCACCCGGCTCTCGCTGACCATGCTCACCGAATCCGGTTCCGACGAAACCGACGGCACCATGCAGGAACTGCGCTCGGAGCTGTCGAAGGTCGGCATCGAGATGAAGATCAACGCGCAGCCGTTGAACACCGTGCTGGCCAACGGAACCGCCTGCGAGTCGAAGGATCCTTCGTGCAATTGGCAGCTGTCCTATTTCGGCACGCAAGGCAGCTGGTACTTCTCGGCGAACCCGAGCGGCGAGGAGCTGTTCGCGTCCGGTGCGGGCACGAACTTCGGCAGCTACACCGATCCGAAGGTGGACAAGCTGATCGCGGCCACCAACCTGGCCTCGGACAACGGAGCGATGCTCGAGTACAGCGCCTATCTGGCCGAGCAGCTTCCGGTGCTGTGGCTGCCGAATCCGCCGTATCAGGTGTCGGCGATCGACACCGCGCTGCACGGCGTTTCTCAGGACCCGTTGGCCGGGCAACTGCTTCCGCAACGCTGGTTCTGGACGAGGTGAGGACATGACGCGCTACATCCTCCGCCGGCTCGTGCTGGCCGTGGTGGTCGTGCTGCTGGTGACCGTGGTGACGTTCGTGCTGCTGCATTTGCTTCCCGGCGGCCCGGCTCGCGGCGTGCTGGGCGTGAAAGCCACCGAGGCGCAGATCGCCGCGTTCAACCACGCGCAAGGCTTCGACCAGCCGCTTCCGGTGCAGTATTGGGATTACCTGCTGCGGTTGCTGCAAGGCGACCTCGGCGAGTCGTACACGCAGAACTCGCCGGTGAGCACGTTGCTGGCCGAGCGGATGCCGAAAACCCTGCTGCTCACCGTGCTTTCCACCGCGCTCGCGATCCTCGTCGCGCTGCCGCTCGGTGTCTGGCAAGCGGTTCGCCGCGGCCGTACCGCGGATCTGCTCACCACAGCCATCACCTTTGTGCTCTACGCGACGCCGGTGTTCTTCCTGTCGCTGGTGCTGATCATCCTGTTCGCGCAGGTCCTGCCATGGTTCCCGGCGCAAGCCGCACAGGGCGAAACGATCGGCGAACTGCTGTCGCAACCGGGCGCGCTGGTCCTGCCGGTGCTCGCCGGGACCGGAGCCGCGCTCGCCGCGTTCAGCCGATACATGCGAGCGTCCACTCTGGACAGCCTGTCCGAGGACTTCGTGCGCACCGCGCGGGCCAAGGGAACGCCGGAGCGGACGATCATCTGGCGGCACGTCTGGCCGAACTCGCTGACCTCGGTGGTCTCGATGCTCGGTTACTACGTGCCAGTGGTCTTCGGCGGTTCGCTGGTCGTCGAATCGATGTTCAACTACCCCGGCATCGGCCTGCTGTTCTGGACCGCGACCCGCACCGCCGATTTCCCGGTGCTGCTGGGCGTCGTGCTCGTGATCGCCATCGCGACCGTGCTCGGCTCCCTGCTCGCGGATCTGATCCAGCTGGCGATCGACCCGCGGGTGCGGGTGAAGGGAGCGCGGTCGTGACTGTCCTTTCGCGGCTGTTTGCCCGCAAGTCCGCCGTCGCGGGCGCGGTCCTGCTGCTGCTCGTCGTAGCGTTCTGTTTCCTCGGGCCGCTGTTCTACGGCACCGACCAGTCCCACACCGACCTGGCCTCGGCGCGGCTCGGCCCCAGCGGAGGGCATCTGCTCGGCACCGACGACCTCGGCTACGACGTGCTCGGCAGGCTCATGGTCGCCGGCCGGACGTCGCTGGTGATCGGCGTGCTCGCCGGGCTGATCGCGACCGCGATCGGCGCGGTATGGGGCGCGGTCGCCGGGTACACCGGCGGCTGGCTGGACACCGTGCTGATGCGGATCGTCGACACCGGCGTCGCGATCCCGGCGCTGTTCCTGCTGCTGGTGGCCGCGACGCTGGTGACGCCGAGCGTCGGCGTGCTGGCGCTGCTGATCGGCGCGGTGTCGTGGCTGGTGCCCGCGCGGCTGATGCGCGCGGAAACGGTGAGCCTGCGCGAACGCGATTACATCCGGGCGATCACCGTGCTCGGCGCGAGCCGCACGCGCGTGGTGTTCCGGCACATCATTCCCAACGCGATCGGCACCGTGGTGGTGAACGCGACGTTCCAGATCGCCGATGCGATCCTGCTCGTGGCGTACGTCAGCTTCCTCGGGCTCGGCGTGCCCGCCCCCGATACCGACTGGGGAGCCATGCTGTCTAAAGGAATTACCTACACCTTCGACGGCGCGTGGTGGCTGATCCTGCCGCCGGGCATCGCGATCGTGCTGGTGGTGTGCGCGATCAACTTCCTCGGCGACGGGCTGCGCGACGCGTTCGCGGTGAAGGGGCGACGATGAGCGAAGCAGTGCTGGACATCCGCGACCTGCGGGTGTCCTATGCGGACGGTTCGGCGGCGGTCGACGGGCTGAGCCTGTCGGTCGCGCCCGGCGAGATCGTGGCGGTGGTCGGGGAGTCCGGCTCCGGCAAGAGCACGGCCGCGCTCGCGGTGCTCGGGCTGCTGCCGGATTCCGCGCGGGTCACCGGGTCGATCGAGCTGGCCGGGCAGAACGTGCTCGACCTGCGCGGCGAAGACCTGCGGAAACTGCGCGGCCCGGCGGCCGGGATGGTGTTCCAGGAACCGATGACCGCGCTGAACCCGTTGCGGACCATCGGTTTCCAGCTCGCGGAGGCGATCCGCAACCACGACCCGGAGAAGCTGCGCCACCGCCGCTATTACGACCGGTGCGCCGAACTGCTCGACCGAGTCGGCGTCCCGGAACCGGCTGCGCGGCTGAAGCAATACCCGCATGAGCTGTCCGGCGGTTTGCGGCAGCGCGTGATGATCGCGATCGCTCTCGCGGCCGGACCGAAACTGATCATCGCGGACGAGCCGACCACCGCCCTCGACGTCACGGTGCAGCAGCAGATTCTCGACCTGCTGCGCGATATCCGCGAACACGAAGGCACCGCGACGCTGCTGATCACGCACAACATGGGTGTCGTCGCCGATGTCGCGGACCGCGTCGCGGTGTTGCGCCACGGAAAGCTCGTGGAAGAAGCTCCGGCGGCGGAACTGTTCGCTTCCCCGAAGGCGGATTACACCCGGGAACTGCTGGCCGCGGTTCCGCAACTGGGTTCGTTCGCCCACGACGCGACCGCCGAAGAAACCCGGAAACCGGTGCTCGCGCTGTCGAAGATCGTGGTCGAGTACGGCGGACGGCAGGTGGTAAACGACGTTTCCCTGTCCGTCTCACCCGGTGAGATCGTCGGGCTGGTCGGCGAATCCGGTTCGGGGAAAACGACGCTCGGCAACTGCGCGCTGGGCCTGGTCACGCCGAAATCCGGCACCGTCGAGGTGCTCGGCGGGCCGCTCCCGAAAGGCACCGGTCGCGCCGCGCGGGCGGTCCGGCGGCAGATCGGCGCGGTGTTCCAAGACCCGGCGTCGTCGCTCGACCCGCGGATGACGGTCGCGCAGACCGTCGCCGAACCGCTGGTGGTCCACACCTCGACCGGCCGCGGCGAGCGACAGCGGCGGGTGCGGGAACTCCTCGACGCGGTGGAGTTGCCGGAAAGTTTGCTCGGCCGGTACGGGCACGAGCTGTCCGGCGGGCAACGGCAGCGCGTGAGCCTCGCCCGCGCCCTGGTGCTGGGCCCGAAGCTGCTGATCGCGGACGAACCGACGAGCGCGCTGGACGTATCCGTGCAGGCAGCGGTGCTGGAGGTGTTCCGGCGGCTGCATCGCGAGTTCGGTTTCGGCTGCCTGTTCGTGAGCCACGACCTCGCGGTGGTGGACAGCCTGTGCGACCGGGTGGCGGTGCTGCGCGCGGGCGAACTGGTGGAGGAAGGCCCGGCGGAAACGGTGTTGCGCACTCCGGAACACCCGTACACGCAAGCGTTGCTGCTGTCCTCGCCGGTGCCGGACCCGCAGTTGCAGCGGAGCCGGCGCGAGGCGCTGGCCGGCGCGGACCCCGCGGCGTGACGGAGTTGCGGGCCGGAGTCGACATCGGCGGGACGAAAACCCTGGTGGTGGTGTGCGACGAGGAAGGCAGGGAACTGGGGTCGGCGTCCGCGCCGTCCGAATCGCACCAGGGCGGCGCGGCGATCCTCGACCGCGCCGCGGAGCTGGTCAGCTCGCTGGTGCCGGACCACGCGGTGCTCGCCGGGGTCGGCGTCGGCGCGGCGGGCGTCGTTGACCCGGTGACCGGAACAGTGCTGGTCACCGGCGATTCGTTCACGGGCTGGGCGGGTACGCCGGTCAACGCCGAGCTGTCCGCGCGGCTCGGCGGGGTGCCCGTGCGCACCGTGAACGACGTCGACGGGTTCCTGCTCGGCGAACTGCTGCCGGGCGAGCGGAACGTGCTCGGTGTCGCGGTCGGCACCGGCGTCGGCGGCGCGCTGTTCGTCGACGGACGGCTGCTGTACGGCGGTGCGACCGGCGCGGGCGAGATCGGGCATGTCGGCCGCTACGGGGAGGAACGCTGCACTTGCGGGCAGATCGGACACCTTGAGGCGTACGCCGCGGGCCGGGCGTTGACCCGCCGCTACGCCGAGGCGACCGGCCGGACCCTCGCCGCGGAGGACGTCGCCGCGGAAGCACTCGCTGGGGATCACGCCGCCCAAGCGGTGTTCACGGACGCGGGCCGGTTCCTCGGTCAGGCGGTCGCGCACGCCGCCGGGCTGCTCGGCCTCGCGACCTGCGTACTCGGCGGTTCAGTGGTCAACTCCTGGTCGCTGCTGGAGAAGCCGGTGCGCGAAGCGCTGGAGGAACGGCCGCTGCTGTCCGGGAAACCGGTGTCCGTGCGGCTGTCCCGGCACGGCGCGAAATCCGTGGCATTGGGCGCGGCCGGTCTCACTGCCGGTATTCGGCGATTACCGGACGTGAGCAACCCCTAATCCAGTCCTCTGTGGACCATCGAGAAAACCGTGGCCTCGGGGTATACGCTGTCGGGCACCGACGGAGCCGGGGGCAACGATGCGCGCGAAGCTGGGCGGAACGGGACGGGCGAGAACCGCGGCGGACCACGTGCGTGAGCGTGGTCTCCACCCCGCTGACAGCAGGTGACTTGGTCTATACCATTCCGGTGATCAATTCCCGTCCGGTGGCCAACGAGGGGATCCCATGCCCGTCATCAGGCGCAATATCGTCCCGCTCCGGTATTCCGACCCGAGCGTCGTCGCTTACGTGCGCAGCCCGAGCGACTGGATGGTGTCCAATTGCGGCTGGATCCGGGGCCGCGAAGGGGTTCTGCTCGTCGACACCTGCGGCACCGAACGCGACACGCTCGACCTGGTCAGCGACGTCCGCAAGTACTCGACCGTCGAAATGCCGCTCACGCTCGTGCTGACCCACGCGCACGGCACCCACCACAACGGCGCGGGCGTCGCGCTGCGCAACGGCGGCCGGATCCTCGCCGCGCCCACCGCGGTGCCGATCATCCGGTCCGGCCCGCAGTGCAACGAGGAGATCTTCGCCTGCGCGAACTGGGGCAAGCTCGAGGCGCCGCGCCCGGAGGCGGTGCACGCGGTGATCGAACCGGTCGAGGTGGATCTCGGCGGCGTCGTCGTGGAGGTCGTCCCGTTTCCCGGGACCGCGCACACCGACGGCGACCTCGTGTTGTTCGAACCGCGCACCGGGACGCTCTTCACCGGCGACCTGCTGTCGGTCGGGTCGACGCCGTTCGCCGTGCACGGTTCGATCCCGGGCTGGCTGACCGCCCTGGACTGGCTCGACAAAATGTTCCCGGACGTCCGCACCTTCGTGCCGGGGCACGGCGGGCTCAGCCATCCGGGCAGTTTCCCGGTCGCGGTGCTGCGCACTTATCTGCACTGGCTGCTCGACGCGACCGCGAGCGCGGGCACGCCGGACTTCGCCGAACTCGCCACGATCGCCCGCCGCCGCTGGCCCACGTGGACAGTCCCGGAACGGCACATCGGGAACCTGCTGCGCGCGCACGCCGACCAGCACGGGGAACGGCTCGCGTCCGCCGAAGCGATGCGCGCGATCCGCGACGCCGCCGGCGGCCGGATCGACCTGGACACGCTGCTCGGACTCGGCAAGTCTTAACGCCGGGAAATCGATTCCCCGGGCGCTCTTTCCGCGAGTCCGTGAGGGGAACCCTGAGAGACTCTGATTCCCTCAGGGTTCCCCTCACGGACGGCAAACCGGGCGACCGCCGCCCGCGTCGGCCCTGGCATTGCCGCAGCAGTCCGTGAAGGGCTCCTTGAGGGAATCTGATTCCCTCAAGGAGCCCTTCACGGACGTCTCATCGTCCCGGTGCGGGGAATGCGCTATTTCTCCCGGACAGCCAGAAGGGCGCCGCCGGGAATCCCGGCGGCGCCCTCACCGCTGATCACACGCCGCGGCCCCCGCGGCACAGCTGCCGAAAAGAACGCTCAGGCGCTGGCCTTCTTGCGCGTCGCGCGCTTGCGCACCGGCTTGGCCGGAGCCTCGGTGTCGCGCTCCTCGTAAGCCTTCACGATCTCCGCCGGGAGCCGACCGCGGTCGGACACGGTGAAACCGTTGTTCTCGGCCCACTCGCGCATCGCCTTGTTGCGCTCGCGGTCCGCGGCGGTCGAGGCCGGTCGCGGGGCCTGCCCGGCGGCCATGCGGACCTTGCGGCCGCCGACCCGGCGCGAAGCGGCGACGTAACGGGCCAGCTCTTCCCGCAATGCGGCGGCGTTGTCTTCGGACAGATCGATCTCGTAGCTCACGCCGTCGAGACTGAACGGGACGGTCTGTTCGGCGATGCTGCCGTCGATGTCGTCCACCATCTCGACAAGGACTTTTTGCGCCATGATTCGCGTTCCTTCACCTTCTACAGGATGTGCCTGCGATTACCCTATCGTGTCGAGTGAGGGTCCGCGCAGCGCGAGTCCATTCCGGTTGCGCCGCCCGCGCTTTCCCGACCGGTTCCCGAACACCTTCGGTGCCCAATCCGCGACTGCGCGCACAGTTCTCCGGCACTGGAAAATTTCCAGTCTCGCGGTATTCGCACGCGGTTTCCCGCTGAGCGGACTGGGAGACCGGCCCCGGAAACGGCCGAAGGCCACCGGGTCGAAACCCGATGGCCTTCGGTGTCGTGCGAGAAACGCGAGCTAGCCGCGCCCGGTCGGCGCGCCCGTCTTCGGGTCGAGCGGGAGCTTGCCCGCCTGCGGCCACCAGAAGTTGAACATGTTCCAGAGTCCGCCCGCGCGAGTGTCGAACGAGCCGTCGCCGACCCGGCCGGAGAACCAGTTGTCCTCGATGAACTTCAGCACCGAGGTCTGGTCGGTCCGGGTGTGGTCGACGAAGTTCGTCTTGCTGTAGGGCGAGATGACCAGCAGCGGCAGCCGCGGGCCGTAGCCGCAGCGGTCGGCGTGCCCGCCGAGACCGGCCGGCTTGCCGGTGCAGACGGCCTGGTCCTGCGACGCGTCCTGAGAACCGTTGACGATCTTCGAGTTCTCGTGGTCGTACCAGCCGTCGGAGTCGTCATAGGCGAGGACGACCGCGGTCGAACGCCACTCCGGCGACTGCTGGATCTTGTTGATCTCGTCCACGACGAAATGCTGTTCGTCGAGCGGGTCGGAATAGCCCGCGTGCCCGTCCTGGTACTCCGGCGCCTTCAGGAAGCTCACCGCGGGCATCGAACCGGCCTTGAGCGAAGCGTCGAAGTCGCTCGTGTCGTACTGGTGGTTGGCCTGGTCGGTCTGCCCGATCGCCTGCGCCGAGGACGGCGGCAGGTGGTGCGGGTTCGAAGTGGACTTGTAGTACTGGAACGGCTGGTGGTGCGGGCTGTAGTCCACGGAGGACTGATTGCCGATGTTCGCGTGCTTCTGCCCGCAGACCGCGTAGCCGTTCTCGGTGCCGGTCGGCTTGAAGCCGCCCTGGAACCAGCCCCACGTGACGTGCCGGTCGTTCAGCAGGTCGCCGACGTTGCGGCCCTGCATCGCGCCGAGGTTGTCCTTGGCGGTGTGGTTCTTGTCCGAGCAGTCGTCCCACGCCGGGTCCGGGTCGTTGATCACGGTGCCGACGCCGTTCCCATCGGGCGACGCGACGACGTACGGGTCGCTCTTCGGCTCGTGCGTGACCGGGTCGACCGCCTGGATCCCGTGCGTCTGCCCGGAGATCAGGTTGATCGCGCCCGGGGTGGACGGGCCGAAGACGGTGTTGAACGAGTTGTCGCCCATCGAGTAGTGCTGGGCGTAGTTCCACATGCCGGTGACGGTGTTGCCGTCGTAGTAGTCCATGACCAGACCCGGCTCGCCGAACAGCACCGGCTGGCCCTTGCATTTGTCGGTCTCGGTCTTCTCGACGAACTTGTCCATCTTGCCGCCGTTGAACGCGGCCTGCTCGGCGCCGTAGCTGTGGTTCTGGTCGCAGGTCAGCGCCTTGTCCGGCCCGAGCCGCTTCGGGTTGTAGGCGTTCGGGTTGTGCGTCAGCAGCTTGTCGTCGAGGCCGTTGACCTTCGGCGTGTGCTTCGCCGCCTGGAACGGCGTGCCGTCCTCGTTGGTGGCGTTCGGGTAAGTGCCGAAGTAGTGGTCGAACGAGATGTTCTCGCCGAAGATCACCACGACGTGCTTGATCGGGGTGAGCGTGGGCAGCCACGACGCCGGCAACTGGTGCAGCGGCTGGGCCTGCGCGGACGACGCCGCGGAGCCGGTGACGATCGCGAGCACGGCCGCCGAAACGAGCGCGCCCGCACCGAGCAGGCGACGGCGCCGTCTGCCGAATGCTGTGTCCACTGAGGATTCCTCCTGGTTTTCGCGGGGTGGGGATCGGGGCGCGCCTCAGGCGAGGAGCGCCCGGCCGAAGTGGTCGCCAGGACCGGTGACGCCGGGCAGCGCGAAGAAATAGCCGCCGCCGAACGGGGAGATGTAGTCGACGAGCGGCTCGCCGATCAGCCGCTTCTGCACCGCCTCGAACTGCCGCTCGAGGTCCTGCTGGTAGCAGGTGAAGACGAGGCCCATGTCGAGGTTGCCGTTGGCGTCCACGCCGCGGTCGTAGTTGACCGCCCGGCGCAGGATCCGCTGGCCGTCGGTCTCCGGGGTGCGCGGATTCGCCTTGCGGATGTGGCTGGTGAGCGGGATGACGGTGCCGATCGGGTCGTCGGCGTAGCGCGGTTCGTCCTTTTCGGACGCCCCGTCGAGCGGAGCACCAGTGTCGCGGCGGCGGCCGAACATGTTCTCCTGCTCGGCGATCGAGACCCGGTCCCAGAATTCGACCAGCATCCGGATCAGCCGGATCACCTGATAGCTGCCGCCAGTCGTCCACGCGGGCTCGCCCGCGCCCGACACCCACACCAGCCGGTCCATTTCGGACTCGCCCGGATTCGCGGTGCCGTCCTTGAATCCCATCAGATTGCGCGGGGTGCCGGACGGGCGCGAGGGCGAGCTGAAACCGTTGATCTTCCAGCGCAACTGCATTCCGCCGCGGGTCGCGCGGGCGATGTCGCGCATCGCGTGCAGCACGGTGTCGGTGTCGCCCGCGGACAGCGTGAGCGACAGATCCCCGTGGCACTGCGGGGCGTCGAGCGCGTCATTGGGGAACATGGTCATCGGCTTGAGCTTCTTGGGCTTGCGGTCAGCCAGCCCGTAACGTCCGTCGAAAAGGGACGATCCGACACCGACGATCACGCCGAGGTCGCTGTGCGGCACGACCGGGCCGAGCACGCCGGAGTCGGCGGGCGGGGCAGTGATCCCGAGCGCGGCCGGGGCGCCACCGTTCGTGAGGAACCGGGCGCGGTCGGTGATTTCCTGGAACAGCTGCGTCAATTCCGCGCGATTTTCGGCGACCACGTCGAAGGACGCGACGATGCTTTGCGCCGGAGGCTGACGGAGAATCGCGGCCTGTTTGGGGCCGTGGAAGGCAACCGTGCCCGGCTCTTCGCTCGCGCTAGCCGTCATGCCGAAACCGGCGGCCGCCGTGACGCCCGCGCCCACCACGGTGCGACGCAGGAAGGACCGGCGAGAGGATTCCGTCGTCACGAGGTCCTCCTCGGCTCCGCGATGGCCGCGATCGGAGCGAGCAGCTCGGTCAACTCGCTGACGTCACCGTTGAGCTTTTGCCGCTGCGGCGCGGACAATTGGCTCACCGGCGTCCACGAGTTGTCCGGCTTCTTGGTGCTGTCCAGCGTCGTTTTGGTCCGCTGCATCCAGCTGTCCACCTTGGACAGTGCCGGATAGCGCGGGGCGAGAACCGGGCGCAGGACGTCGAGGACCGACTGAGTCCCGTCGAGATTCGCCCGCGCGGTGGCAAGGTTGGTGCCGCTGCCGTAATCGGTGCGTGCGGTCAGTTCGAATTGCAGGGTGTTCTCCACGATCTCGTGCGCGCGCAGGCCAAGGTCGTTCGGATCGACTTGACTGTCCGCAAAGGACTTGCGGAGCTTCTGCACGTCGCTGTCCAGCTGATCGGCCACCGGCCCGAGTGCGGCGAGGTCTTCGTTGTGCCACAAGCCGGATTCGAGCCGGTGGAAGCCGGTGAAGTCCGGGCTCTTGATCCCGTCCGGCAGTCCGGCGGCGGTGCCGTTGATGGCCTTGTCGGAGTCGCCGAAGGCGTTGTAGGCCGCGCCGAGCCGCTCGTAGTCGAGATGCGCGACAAGCCAGGCACCCTGGCTCGCACCGCGATCGTTGCTCCGAATGGCGTCCTTCAGCTTGCCGACATCGGCGGCCAGCTGGCCGAGCCCTTGCGTCACATGGGCTTGATAGGACTTCAACGGCCCGAGCAGATCATTCTGCGTCACCGGCGCGACGCCCGGACCGCGTTCGGCACCGCCGCTCACCGTGACCGTCGGCCCGACCATCGCCGACGAATCCTCAGGGAGGCAACGGAATGCGTAGCTTCCGTTGCCGAGCGTAACCTGCATCGGCCGGGTCGTCCCGCTGCCCAGCCCCTCGACCTCGCCGTAGACCACGCCGGTCGCCGGGTCGATCAAATCCACCTCGGCGGTCACGGTTCCGGTGTTGTGCAGGTGAAAGGTCTGGACCCCGGCGTGCGGATCCGCCCAGCCCTGCCCGCAGGCCGACCGGGAGATCTGGATCTCCGGATCCTGCGCCGAAGCCCCGTCCGGCCAGACCGCGAACGCGATCCCCGCCGCCACGACCGCAATCGCGACCCCACCGCCGATCCAGCGGGCGCGCACAGACCCCGGCACTCTTTCCTCCTGCCACACGTTCGGACTACCGGGACGGAATTATGCGTGCGGAAAGTGAAGAAACCCTGGTCGAGAACGTCGCCCACCCGGGAATTCACCAGGACTTCAACCAGAGAACGGAAGAAGCCGGACATAGCCGCCAAAGCGTGTGGTAATGCACTGCCCGATTCGCCGGGTATGCCACTTTCACTCAGTGGCCGGACAAGGTCGGGCAAGGGAGGTCTCCCAGTGCCGGTATCGCCAGGGTCTCCCAGCCGTCCGGGAATCCCGTCAACCTGGGTCAGCACCTGCTTCCACGGCAAAAGGAACGAAGAACCATGGCGGGTTTCACCACTCACTCAGGCCTTTTCGATCTGAGCGGAAAGCACGCACTTGTCACCGGCGGCACCCGGGGCATCGGAATGATGATCGCGCGCGGCCTTCTGCAGGCGGGCGCCCGCGTCATTGTCAGTTCCCGCAATGCAGACGCGTGCGCGGAGGCACAGCGGCTGCTGTCTGAATTCGGCGACGTGCAAGCAATCCCCGCCGACCTGTCCAGGCACGAAGAATGTCAGCGCCTCGCCGATCTGGTCACGGCCGATTCGGAACGCCTGGACATCCTCGTCAACAACGCGGGAGCGATGTGGCGCGAGCCGCTGGAGACGTTCCCGGCCGAAGCCTGGGACACAGTGCTCGACCTCAACCTCAAGTCGCCGTTCTGGCTGGTGCAGGCACTGCTTCCGGCACTGCGCAGGGCAGGCGCCGCCGACGATCCCGCCCGGATCATCAACATCGGCAGCATCGCCGCCATACACGTCGCTGAGGCGCCCAACTACTCGTACGCCAGCAGCAAAGCGGCACTCCATCAGCTCACCAGGGTGCTGGCCAGGGAACTCGGCCCCCAGCACATCACGGTGAACGCGGTGGCCCCAGGAGTGTTCCCGTCGCAGATGATGGCGGCCACGATCGATGCCATCGGCGACACGATCGCGGCGAAGGCCCCGCTGCGCCGGCTCGGTCGCGACGACGACATGGCTGGTGTTGCTGTGTTTCTCGCCAGCCGGGCCGGGTCTTACCTGACGGGAGCCATCGTTCCGGTCGACGGCGGGACCGCCACGACCGCCTCGGGAACCTAAGCCTCCGGGGATCGGGGTACCGGCAGGGCCTCCCTCGGCCTGCGGGCAGGGCATACGGTGAGGAGGTGGCCACGATCGATCTGCGCACCGAGATCAAGGAGTTCCTGAGTTCGCGTCGCGCGCGGATCACGCCCGAGCAGGCCGGGCTGCCCGCCTACGGCGGCAACCGCCGGGTCAAAGGCCTGCGTCGCGAAGAGGTCGCGCTGCTGGCCGGGGTGTCGGTGGACTACTACGTGCGGATGGAGCGCGGCAGCCTCGCCGGCGCCTCCGACGGGGTGCTCGACGCGCTGGCCTCCGCCTTGCACTTGGACGAGGCCGAGCGCGATCACCTGTTCCACCTGGCACGGCAGTCCAAGGCCCCTGGCCGCCGCCGTCGACCCGCCGCGACGCTTCGTCCGGCGCTGCTGCAGGTGCTCGCCGCCATCACCGACGCCCCGGCGTGGATCTGCAACGGCCGTTACGACGTGCTGGCCACGAACCCCCTTGCCCGCGCGCTGTATTCCCCGGTGCTGGCCGACCCGCGACGACCGGCGAACACCGCGCGGTTCGTGTACCTGGATCCCGACGCGGCAAGGGCGTTCTTCGTCGACTACGACCGGGTCGCCCGCGACGTGGCGGCGAAGCTGCGCATGGAAGCCGGCCGCAACCCGCACGACGAGGAGCTGATCGCCCTGGTCGGCGAGTTGTCGACGCGCAGCGAACTGTTCCGGCGGCAGTGGGCGTCCCAGGACGTCCGGCTCCACCGGTCCGGACCCAAACGCCTGCACCATCCCGTCGTGGGCCAGCTGGACCTGGACGTCGAGTCGATGGACCTGCCTTCCGAACCCGGCCTGATCCTGAACGTCTACACCGCCCCCGCCGGCACGGCGACCGCGGACGGCCTGGCCCTCCTGGCGTCGTGGGCGGCCAGCCAGGAGGAACTGGACCCAGCTGATAAACCGGCGCCCCTCGGCACGGATTCCCGCTAGCGTGAAGCAGTTCGCACGAAGGGCGGGAAGCATGAACCACACCGAACGTTTCGCAACCCTGACCACCGCCCACCTGGCCGACGGCTGCCTGCGCGCCCGCCTGTCCGTCCGGTGCGCGCCAGCCGGAACCCGAGCAGTCATCCCGGGACTCAAACTTGCCGGACGAGTGCTGCCCGCCCGCCACTCCGGCAGCGTGGACGTCTTCCTGGAAGCCCTCACCTCCGCGCAACCCGGCGATGTTCTGGTAGTGGACAACCTAGGCCGCCTAGACGAGAGCTGCGTCGGCGACCTCATCACCGCCGAAGTAGCCGCAGCCGGGCTCTCTGGGATCGTCATCTGGGGCCTGCACCGAGACACCGCGGAACTACGCGAAATCGGCCTCCCGGTCTACAGCCTTGGCTCCCTCTCCACCGGCCCGCTGCACCTCAACGACCGCGCCGCCAACGCCCTGGAATCCGCCACCGTCGGCGAATGGACGGTCACCACCGACGACCTGGTCTTCGGCGACGACGACGGCGTGCTCTTCATCCCAGCAGCCCAGGCCGACGACGTTTTCCGGCTGGCCGAATCCATTCGCGACACCGAACACCGCCAGGCAGCGAAGATCCGCGACGGCGTAGCCCTGCGCGAACAGGTCCGGTTCACTGAATTCCTGTCCCGCCGGGAAAGCGACCCGGCTTACACGTTCCGGCAGCACCTCCGCGCGAAGGACAGCGCCATTGAAGAATAGGAAAACCGCTCTGGTCACCGGCGTCGGCTGGGTGAACGGCCAGATCCTCGTCGCCAACGGAGGCGCGGCATGAACGACAAACAGCTCGCCTACGTCCTGCTCCCCCGAGGCGAAACCGTCCTGCTGATCCGCCGCGCCCCCGGAACTTTCCTAGGCGGGCATTGGGAATTCCCCGGCGGCACCGTCGAACCCGGCGAAGCCCCGGAGACCACCGCGGTACGGGAAGTCGCCGAGGAAACCGGGCTGCGGGTACGGCTCGCCAGGGAACGGGCCCGCCAATCCTGGCCGGACCGCACCGGCAAACCGTTCACCGTGCACGCCTCCTACTACGACGCGCACCCGGAATTCCTCGGCGACCTTCAGCTCAACCCGGCCGAACACGACGACCACCGCTGGCTGACCCCCGCGGACGCGGCCGGACTCCCCCTGTCCGACCACGTCAGGCAGGTACTGCTCGGCTGAAATCCCGAGCCAGCTGCGCAGCCCGATCCCGCAACAACGACCGAGCCTCCGCCACACACCGGTACTCGTCCGGCTCCACGTCCGTCAGCGCATACACCCCGGCGAACCCCGCCGACCGCCACTCCGGCGCGGACAGCAAACACCGACCCGCCAACGCCACCACCGGAGTACCGCCAGCCGCCCGAAGAACACCCACCGGCGCTTTCCCGTGCAGCGACTGGGTGTCCAGCGAACCCTCGCCAGTGATCACCAGCCGGGCGTCGCGCGCGGCGGCCGGGAAACCCAGCAGCTCCAGCAACAACTCGATGCCCGGCCGAATACGGGCGCCGAGTCCGGTGAGGACACCGAACCCGACGCCGCCTGCCGCGCCGGCGCCCGGGGTGGTGGCGTGCGCGGAGCCCAACACTTCGGCCCACCGGGCCAGCCCGCGTTCCAGCGAGGCGATCTCGGCGGGGCCAGCGCCCTTCTGCGGCCCGTACACCGCGGCAGCGCCATCCACACCCAGCAGCGGGTTGTCCACATCGGACGCTAGGACAATGTCCACTTCGGGCAGTCCAGAAAGATCCACTGTGGACAACTCGGCCAACGCCGCACCGCCCGGCGGAAGCGGCGCACCGGAAGCGTCGAGCACTCGCGCGCCCAACGCGGTCAGCAAGCCGGCCCCGCCGTCGGTACAGGCACTGCCGCCGACGCCGAGCACGATCTGCGTGGCACCGGCGGCACGGGCGGCCGCGATCAGCTCGCCCGTGCCGTAACTCGACGCGGTCAGCGGTTCCAGCCGGCCGCCGGGCAGCCGGTGGAGGCCGGACGCCTCTGCCAGCTCGACCACGGCGACCGTCTCGCGCAGCGCGTAGTACGCGGTGATCCGGCGGCCGGTCGGGCCGGACACCCGCACCGGAATCCGCTGGAACCCGGCCGCGACGGCGGCGGCGACTGTTCCGTCGCCGCCGTCGGCCACCGGCAGTTGCCGCACCGGTTCGCCGGGCGCGACCTCGGCGAACGCCGCGGCCACCACCTCCGCGACCTCCGCCGCGGTGAGCGAGCCCTTGAACTTGTCCGGAGCCACCAGAACCGTCACGCGGCGGCCTTGAACGCGCGCCAGTCGCCGATTTCCGTGATGTCCCGCAGCTGCACGTGCGAGGTCTGCGGCCGCCGCAGCAGCATCGCGAACGCCGAACTGCCGTCGGCCAGTTCGATCACGCCCAGCTCCAGCTCCGGCGGTTCGGACGGGAGCACGCGGTCGCGCAGCTGGTCCAGCGTGAGGTCGTAGACCTCGCCGGAGATCGCCGCGCCGCCGTGCGCTACCGGGACCAGCGCCGGGCATTGCCCGCCTACCGAATAGAACCGGTACTTCGCGGCCGTCGTTGTCTCGGCCACCAGTGGAGCGCCGTCGAGCAGGTGGTGCAGGGGTTCGCCGCGCATCGCGCCGCCGTTGAGGAACATCAGAGGCATGTCGGTCCCTTTCTACTTAGAGGATCGCCTTCACCACGTCGATTCCGAAATAGACGGTGAACACGAGCGCGAGCACGGTGAGGATCCACCCTGCTTCACGCCACTTCCCACGGAAGGTCTTGATCAGCACGAACGCGATGAGGCCCGCGCCGACGCCGTTGGTGATGGAGTAGGTGAACGGAATGAGCGCGACCGTCAGGAACACCGGGATCGTGTAATCCGGGTCGTTCCACGGGATGTTGCGGCATTGCGCCACCATCATCCCGCCGATCACCACGAGCGCGGGCGCGGCGGCCTGCGCCGGCACGATGCCCGCGATCGGCGTGAACAGCAGCGTCGCCCCGAACAAGAGCCCGGTCACGACACTCGCCAGCCCGGTCCGCGCGCCCTCCCCGACGCCGGCCGCGGATTCCAGGAACACGGTGTTCGGCGACGAGCCGGACATCCCGCCCGCGATCGCGCCTGCCCCGTCCACGAACAGGATCCGGCCCATCCGCGGCACCCGGCCGTTCTTCGACAACCCGGCCTCGGCCGACACGCTGGTGATGGTGCCCATCGCGTCGAAGAAGCCGGACAGCACCAGGGTGAACAGGAAGATCGTCGCGGTCAGCGCACCTGCTTTGGCGAATCCGCCGAACAGATCGACGTGTCCGAGCAGCCCGAAATCAGGAGCCGCCACGACGGAATGCGGCAGCGTCGGCGTCGTCAACCCCCAGTCGCCGACGCCGAATCCGTCGTGCAGCACCACCGCGAGCACGGTGGCGGCGGCGATGCTGATCAGCACCGCGCCGGGCACCTTCCGGGACATCAGCACGGTCATCAGCAGCAGGCCGAAGCAGAACACCGCGAGTGGCAGGCCGGACAGATGCCCGTCGGTCCCGAGCCGCACCGGGACAGTGGTGTGCGCGGAGTCCGGAATACGAGTCACGAACCCGGCGCTCACCAATCCGACAAGCGCGATGTAGAGGCCGATGCCGACGGTGATCGCGGTTTTCAGCGGTCCGGGAATCGCGTTCATGATGCGTTCCCGGACGCCGCTGACCGCCATCAGCACAATGCAGACGCCTTCCAGGACAACAAGTCCGAAGGCCTGTGCCCACGTCATCGACGGGGCCATCTGGAACGCGACGATGCCGTTGATGCCGAGCCCGGCGGCGAGCGCGAGCGGCGCGTTGCCGACGAGTCCCATGAGGACAGTCATCACGGCGGCGGCGAGCGCGGTCGCCGTGGTCACTTGCGCGGCGCTGAGTTTCGCGCCGGTGATGTCGGCGGAAGCGCCGAGGATGAGCGGGTTGAGCAAAACGATGTAGGCCATGGCGACGAAAGTGGTGATGCCGCCGCGTACTTCCCGGC
Organism: Amycolatopsis albidoflavus; assembly: GCF_039525725.1. Classification (NCBI taxonomy): domain Bacteria; kingdom Bacillati; phylum Actinomycetota; class Actinomycetes; order Pseudonocardiales; family Pseudonocardiaceae; genus Amycolatopsis; species Amycolatopsis albidoflavus. Next base: position 392,247 of record NZ_BAAAHV010000009.1, on the reverse strand, counting down.
CTACCGAGGTATTGCGGGCGCGGATTTCGAACAGTCGCTCCACAATGGACTTGCGCTGTGGTCCGGGAGCCGAGGTCACCGCTTCGTCGAGGCGTACCTGGGTCATGCGTCCTCCCCTTGCCGGTGGGTGTGCCGCACCGCACCCCTGGCACACGCAAGGGGCGGGACGGCGGGACGTTTGCGTTTTTCTGGTGCTCCGGTCAGCACCGGGATGGTGGCCCGGTGGGGTGGGGCGGTGGACGCTGAAGCCGATTCTGACCGGCATTCAGCACTCGCCGAGACTCAGTACTCGATCCGGTCGGATCGGCCGAGCCAGGCGGAAAACGGGGCGAAATGATCCGGTGTGGACACTCGCGAAACGGGGGTCTGCCACGTTTCGCGCGGGTGCTCGAACAGCTCGTAGAACGCCCGGTCGTCGAATCCGGCGCGAGCGGCGTCGTCCCGGTCGGCCGCGTACAGCACGCGGTCCACGCGAGCCCACAGCGACGACGCGAGGCACATCGGGCACGGCTCGCACGAGGAGACGAGCACGCAGCCGGCCAGGCTGAACGTGCCGAGCGCCTGGCAGGCCGCGCGGATCGCGACCACCTCGGCGTGTGCGGTCGGGTCGAGCGACGGGGTGACGCGGTTGACGCCGGTCGCGACGATCTCGCCGTCCTTCACCACCAGCGCGCCGAATGGGCCGCCGCCGTCGGCGACGTTCTTCTCGGCGATCCGCACGCATTCGGCGAGCCAGGCGCGTTCGACGTCGGCATCGATGGACACGGTCATAACGGTAGCGCTCCCAACAGGTCGGAGGTCGGTTTTCAGGACCAGGCCGGGCCGGCCGGCGGGGCGTCGTCGCGCAGGACGGTGCCCTCGATCAGGCCGTAGGGCCGGTCGGCGGCGTAGAACACCTCGCCGGGGTTGTCGAGGCCGAACGGCTCGAGGTCGACGAGGAAGTGGTGCTTGTTCGGCAGCGCGAAGCGGATCTCCGCGATTTCCGGGACGGCCTCCAGCACCGCCTGCCCCATCGCGTACAGCGTCTGCTGCAGAGATTGGCTGTGCGTGCCGCCGAACGCGTCGAGCAGCGTGGCGAGCGCGGTCTCGTGCGCCTTCGCCCAGTCGGCCTCCTCGACGGAGTACCGCCAGGTCGCGGACACCGCGGTGGCGAGGATCCGGTCCTTCACCTCGACGAGCGTGGTGTATTCGTCGCGCGGGAAGCCCCAGAATTCAGAGCCGGTGGAGTTGAGCACGGTCAGGTCTTCCACCCCGCCGAGCACCCAGGCCCGCTCGCCGTCGTAAGTGACGCGCGTGGTGCGGGTGCCAGCGCCGGAGCGCGCGAACGAGTGATGCGCCGGCCGTCCGCCGACCTGCAGCCGCTCCCACGGATGAGCCACGATCCCGACGCGCGCGGCGTGGATGCTCCCCTGCGTGGACACGAAGTGCCGGGCCAGCCGCAGCGCGAAGTCCTCGATCTCGCCGATGCCGTCGCGGGCGAAGGCGAAGACGGTGTTCTTCTGCGTGTCGGTGGCCAGCACCTTGTCGTTGGCCCCGGTCAGGTGGGTGTCGCTCATGTCGCCCGACAGCGACACGCTCACGGTGAGGTCGGTGATCCGGTGCTCGTCACCGTCACGGTCGACGCGGACCAGCCGGTTTTCGGCCTTCCCGTAGCGGTTGTCGCCAAGAACGATCGCCATTGTCATCCCTTCTTCTTCGCTCGCCGAGTGAGTACACCTGCCCCGGCGTGGCCCGGGCCACGGCAGATCCACCGAAAGCCGCGAGCGCGAACGGCCGGTTTTTCGTAGTTTTCGCCAAACCCCTCTGGTGTGCGGTACTGATGGGCGGAAGGAGGCGCGCATGCGGCTGGGTGCACTGCTCGACACCCCGGAGCTGGGGTTGCGGCTGCTGGCGGGCGAGAAGGCGCGCGACCGCGAGTTCGGCCGCGTCTTCCAGGCGACCCTGCAGGATCCGACGCGGTACCTCGACGGCGGGGAGATCGTGCTGTGCGGAATGCGCTGGCTGCCGGGACCGTCGGACGCGGACGCGTTCGTCGGCAAACTCGCCGCCGCGGGCGTCACCGCGCTCGGGGCCGGGACCGCCGAGGTCGGCGGGCCGGTGCCGGACTACCTCGTGACCGCCTGCGAGCGCGTCGGCCTGCCGTTGTTCGAGGTGCCGGTGTCGGTTTCGTTCGCGACCGTGGCCGAGAAGGTGATCCTGGGCCTGGCGGCGGAACGCTCGGCGCCCGCCCGCGATTCGCACCGGCGGCTGGTGGCCGCGGTGACCTCCGGACGCGGGCTGTCCGCGCTGGTCAAGGCCGGTGCGGAGGAATTGGAAACCGGCTGTGTCGTGCTGAGCGCGACCGGGCACCAGCTGGCCGGCGGACCCGAACTGCCCGCCGCGCGCCGCACCGCGCTGGCCCGCCGATTCCTGCGCGCCGAACGGCTGCCGTGCCAGGACGGCCCGGTCACGCTGCTCGGCGCGGCCGGCCGCTCCGGGCACCGGATCGCGAGCTGGTTCCTGGTGGTGGACGGCGATCCGGCGCAGTGGCCGTCCGCGCGCCGCGAGCTGGCGCTGGAACTGGCCGCGCTGGTCGGGCTCGAACGGTCCCGGGTGGACGAGGCCCGGCGGATCGAGAACCGGGCGGCCGAACCGCTGCTGCGACTGGTGCTCTCCGACGACGCCGCGCCGGGCGAGCTGACCTCCCGGCTGTCCGCCGCCGGGTTCGCGCCGCAGGAACCGGTGGCCACGCTGTCGGCCGAGGTCCGCGGCGGCGGGCCGGGACTCGCGCAGGTGCTGGTGGAGGAGCTGCTTTCGACCACCGGGCAGCCGGTGCTGGTGGCGACCGTCGACGGCGAGACGTTCGGCCTCTTCTCCTCGCGCGACACCGAGACGTTGCGGGAAGCGGTGCACACCATCGAACCCGCGCTCGGGTCCGCGCGGCTGACGCTCGGCCTCAGCCGGGCCGCGGACGCCGCCGGTCTGCGCGCCGGCGTGCAGGAAGCCCGGCACGCGCGCACACTGGCCGCGTTGACGCCGGGCCGCGCGACGGTGCTGTCCGGCGACGAAGTGGCGTCTCATTTGCTGCTGCTCGCGGCCGTGCCGGAAGACTTGCGCCGGACATTCGGCGAAAAAGTACTGGGGCCGGTACTCGCGTACGACGCCGCACACGGTTCCGAATTGATAACGACGCTCAAGGCGTTCCTGGAACATTCGGGATCTTGGACACAGACGTCGGCCACGCTCCACTTGCACGTGAACACCCTGCGATACCGCATCACCCGGATCGGCGAACTCACCGGACGCGATCCGAGCCGGTTCGCCGACCGCGTGGATCTTTATCTGGCAGGCTGCTTCACGCAGAACTGGGGGTGGTCTTGACCATCCGTCCGAAATGTCCTGCGGAAACGCCGGCCATCGTGATTTCCCGTACCCCGTAACGGAATTCCCAGCAGTACGCTTATCCGTAAAGAATTATTGGGAATACTTGACCATTCGATGAAGCACGACGGCACTCGGGAGGAGGATGCACCATCCGACCGAGCGTCCTACGCTGAGGTCATGTACATCGCATTGCTGTCCTACACAGCGCCTCGAAACGAAGTCGACTACGCACTGGCCGAACACGCGGACTGGCTGCGAAGCCACTTCGCGCACGGATTGTTCCTCGTTTCCGGAAAAGGAAACGAGGACGCGGACCAGGTCATCATCTCCCGCCCGTGCCTGCGCGGCAAGCTCGACGCCGTGCTCGCCACCGACCCGCTCGTGCTGCAACGCCTCGCGCATTACCGCGTGATCGAATTCTCCGCCACCCGCACCGCTGATGAGTTCCTGACCGTCAACGAGGCGCTCGCCTCCTGATCGCACCGCGCACGCAGATCGACGAACGCCCGGACGCAGGTGGCCTCCGGACCGCTCCGCCCGCCACCTGCCGGACGTACTCCCGCCGCGAACTCGCCTATGATCACGCGAGATTGACGTTCCGGCCCGGGAGACCGCATGCATACGCCCGACCTCGTGTTCCGAGGCCGTCGCCTCACCAGTGACCGAGCCCTGGTGATGGCCATCATCAACCGCACCCCCGACTCGTTCTACGACAACGGCGCGACCTTCGAAGAAGCCCCCGCGCAAGCGGCCATCCGCCGCGCGCACGCCGAGGGCGCCGATCTGATCGACATCGGCGGCGTACCGGCGGGCAAGGGCCCGGAGGTCACGGCGGCGGAGGAGATCCGCCGCGTCGTGCCGACCGTCGAATGGGCCCGCGAGAACTTCCCCGAGCTGGTCATCAGCGTGGACACCTACCGCGCCGAGGTCGCCGACGCCGTCTGCCGCGCGGGCGCGGACCTCGTCAACGACAACTGGGCCGCGATCGAACCCGAGATCCTCGACGTCGCCGCTGAGCACGGCGCGGGTTACATCTGCTCGCACACCAACGGTCTCGTGCCGCGCACCGAAGCGCTCCGGCCGGTGTACGACGACGTGGTGGCCGCGGTGGTCGAAGGCACCACCGAGCTGGCCGAGCGCGCGCTGGCCGCGGGCGTGCCGCGCGAGGGCATCATGATCGACCCCTGCATCGACTTCGGGAAGAACTCCTACCAGTCGCTCGAACTGCTGCGGCACGTCGACGCGCTGGTCGCGACCGGCTGGCCGGTGCTGATGGCGCTGTCGAACAAGGACGTGATCGGCGAAACGCTGGACCTCCCGGTCGGCGAACGGGTGATCGGCACGCTCGCCGCCACCGCGGTGTCCGCGCTGCACGGAGCGGCGATGTTCCGCGCGCACCAGGTCCGCGAGACGCGGCAGGTCGCGGAGATGGTGGCCAGCATCATCGGCACCCGGCCGCCGGCGAACGTTGTACGGTCGGTCTGATGCGCGAAGTCTTTCCCGGAAACCAAGACCGCACCGAGGCCGACGTCGAGCAGCTCTACGTCTATCCGGACGTGCCGAAGTGGCTCGCGGTGAACTTCGTGTCGAGCGCCGACGGCGGGATCACCATCGACGGCCGCTCCGGCGGGCTGTCGACGCCCGCGGACCGGATCGTCTACCGGCTGGGCAACGACCTCGCCGACGTCCTGCTGGTCGGCGCGGGCACCGCGCTGGCCGAGGGTTTCGAGGGCCTGCGGCCGGACGAGAAGACCGCGCAGCGGCGGCGCAGGCACGGGCTGGCCCCGATCGCGCCGATCGCCGTGGTCAGCACCGGCCGTTCGCTGCCGCCGGACGCACCGGTGATCACCAAGGCGCTGGTGCCGACGATCGTCATCACCAGCGCGGCGACGGACCCGGACCTGCGCGCGGCGTGGGCGTCCGCTGGGGCGGATGTCCTGGTCGCTGGGACAGGCGACCCAACTCTGCACGAGGCCACCGGAGACCCTGCCCTGCACGCCGATCCGGACGACCAGCGTCCGCGCCCCCGGCACGGCGACGTCGACCTCGCGGCAGCGGTGGACGAACTGGCCCGGCGAGGCTTGCGCCGGATCGATTGCGAGGGCGGACCGCACCTGTTCGCGTCGCTGCTGGCCGCGGGCGTGGTGGACGAACTGCGCTTGACCGTCGCGCCGATGCTGATCGCCGGAGACGCGCCGCGGGTCGCGATGGGCGCGGCCATCGACCCTCGACAGCTCGAATTAATGTCCGCCCTGGTAGACGACAACTCAGTACTCTTGCGGTATCGCGTCCACTGACCCGGGGAGGGATCGTGGCCAAGACCGCTCTGCGCAACGCGCGCGTTTTCGACGGGCAAGGGCTCACTGAGCCGCGCACCGTCGTGATCGACGGGCCGGTGCTCGGCACAGATCCCGCCGGGGCACGGGAAATCGACGCCGCCGGGGCGACGCTGCTGCCCGGGTTCATCGACGCGCACCTCCATGTGGAACGGCCGGAGCAGTTGGCCGACCTCGCCGAATGGGGCGTGACGACCGGGCTCGACATGGCGTGCTGGCCCGCCTCTCGGGTAACCGAGCTGCGGTCGGCGGGTCCGGCGGATTTCCGCAGCGCCGGGCTTCCCGCGATCGGCCCGGACGGCCTCCACTCCACGATCCCGGAGATGCCCGCGTCCGCGATCGTGACGACCGCGGAGGCCGCCGTCCGGTTCGTCGAAGCGCGGGCCGCGGAGGGCGTCGACTACGTCAAAGGCGTCGCCGAAGCTCCCGGTGACGGCGGGCCGCCCGCCGAGGCCTTGCAGGCGTTGGTCGACACAGCACGGGAGCGAGGCCTGGACGCCGTCCTGCACGCGGCGACCTCGGGCGCGTACCACCTGGCCGTGGCGACCGGTGCGCGATTCGTGACGCACGTGCCGGTGGTCGGCCGGATCGCCGACGAGGACGTCGCCGCGATGAAAGCCGCCGGGCAGACGGCGATCCCGACGCTGACCATGATGGAAGGGGCGCTCGACTTCTTCGCCGGCGCCGCGGGCGATTTCGTGGCCAACGTGGCGGCTTTGCACGCCGCCGGGGTCGAAATCCTCGCCGGGACCGACGCCAACGGAGGGGCCGGAGCCCCGGTCGCGGTCGCGCACGGGTCGAGCCTGCACCACGAGTTCGAACTGCTGGCCGAGGCCGGGTTGACCTCGGTGGAGATTTTGCGCGCCGCGACGATCGCCCCGGCGCGGGCGTTCGGACTGGCCGATCGAGGCGAAATCCGGCCTGGGCGGCGAGCCGACCTGGTGCTGGTCGACGGCGATCCGGTGGCGGATCTGTCGGCGACGTGGGCGATTCGCGCGGTGTGGTGTGCGGGAAGGGAAATCTCCCGCTAGCGGAGGTCTAGAAAGTAACGGTCGAACACTTCGCCGTCCTCGGTGACCTGGCCGCTCAGCTCAAACCCCGCCCGCCGCGCCACCGCACTCGAGTTCGCGTTTTCCGGCTCCACCATGATCACCGCCCGCCTCGCGCCCTCGCCGGCCGCGTACCGGACCGCGAGCAGCACCGCCCGCGTCGCGAATCCGCGCCCCCGCCACACCGGATACAAGCCATACGCCACGTTCGCTTCCCCCGGCGCGAGATGCTCGCCGGAGAACCGCAGGTCGACCGTCCCCGCCAAGACGCCGTTCACCCGGATGCCGAACGCCCGCAGCGACCCGCCGGAAGCCCATTCCTCCTGGCAGTGCCGGAAATACTCCCGGGTCCCGGCCAGCGTCCCCGGCCCGCCGTTGAGCCAGCGGATCAGCTCCGGGTCCTCGCCGGCGAAGTGCGCCTCGGCGTCGTCCGGACGCAGCGGCGACAAGGCGAGTTCGCCGTCAAGACCGCTGAACCGCATCGTCGGCTTCCTCGAATGTCTTCTGCGCCTTGGTCAGCTCGTCGGCCGCCCGGGCAGCGCGTTGCTCCGCCTCGGCGAGCCGCTCCCGCAATTCGGCCACCCGCTCGTCGGCCTGTTCGGCGGTCCGCTCCGCGCGCTGCAAATTCCGTTCGGCTTCCGCTCGCGCGCGCACCGCCTGACGCCGTTCCAGTGCGCGGACCCGGGCTTCCTCCTCGGCCTTACGGTCCTTTTCGGACTGTCGGGTCTTCTTGGCCGGCGCGGGATTCGTCGGCAAGGACAGCCAGCGGTCGGCGTCCTGGCGGGCCTTCGACGTCAGCCGTCCGGCCAGCGCCAGCCGGGCGACGTCGGCGTCCGCGACGATCGCCTCCAGCGTTTCCTCCACCTCGCGTTCGACGGAATCGCTCAAATCGGTCGCGTCCCGCACGATCCGCTGCACCAGCTCCGCCCGATGGTGCGCCAGTTCGCGCAGCCGCGAGCCGTCGAGCTGTTCGTGCGCGTCGCGCAGCTTCTCGCCCAGCGCCGCCAGCTCGGACAGCGGGGCGGAACCGTCGCGCGCCAGGCGGTTGACGTACGCCGCGGCCGCGGTCGGCTTGCGCAGCGCGCGGATCCGGCGCGCCAGCTCGACGTCGCCCGCTTCCTTCGCCGCGCGGGCGGCCGCGGTGCGCTCCGCGACGAAGTCGGCCGGCTCACCTGCGTAGAGCCGGTCGGCGACGGTATCGAAATCCGTGGTTGCCACGTGTGCCACCGAACCACACGAGTAGTCCGAACGCGACGCAACGCGTAACGTGGACGTCCACCCCACAAGGTCGAGTGAAGCGGGACGGTGCCCATGACGCCTCCGGGCCGGCTCGCGCTGACGGCCAGCCCCCTGGTCGCCGGCGCGCTCAAAGCACTGCAAATCGCGACCGAGCTGCCGGTCGCGATGGGCGGACCGGTGTCGGCGGCCTCCCGCTCGCACGTGATCGACCAGCTCCGCGGCACCGCCACCCGGTCGATGCAGCACGTGCAGGTCGACACCGGGGCCGGGCTCGGCGGCAAAGCGGTGGCGCTGGCCCGGCCGTCAACGGTCGTCGACTATCTCAACGCACAGGGCATCACGCACAAATACGACCACGCGGTGGCGCCCGAGCGGCTGCGCGCGATGGTGGCCCTGCCGGTGCGCGTCGGCGAGACCACGCGCGCGGTGTTGTATGCGGCGTCGCGGGATTCGATCACGTTCGGCGATCGGCTGTTGCACGCGGCAACCGCGGTGGCGACTCGGCTGGGACGCGACATCGAGGTGGAAGAAGAGGTACAGCGACGGCTGTCCGCGCCGACCGTCGTCCCGGCGGCCGAACGCGGCGACCTGCACGCGGAGCTGACCGCCATCGCCGGGTCAATCCACGACGAAAGCGCCCGGCAGCGACTGCTCGCGGTGTGCGAACGGCTGCGTCCGGAGCTGGACCTGCCCGGCGTCGCGCTGACCCCGCGCGAGGTCGACGTGCTGCGGCTGGTCAGCGAGGGCTGCACGAACGACGAGATCTCAGACCGGCTCGGCCTGCTGCCCAACACGGTCAAGTCGTATCTCAAGCACGCGATGCGGAAACTGGCGGTGTCGAACCGGGTGCAGGCGGTGAACCGGGCTCGCGCCGCCGGACTGCTGCGCTAGGACGTGGTCCACATCGGATACACCCTCCATGTGGGGTGGCTGTATCCGAGGCGGTGAGCGAAAATCACCCGCGCGGGCAGTGCGGCCCGCAGACGCGAAGGGATCGGCACGTGTTCTATGACCTCAGTGTCCGCGACTTCCTCGACCGCGCCGAAACGGTGTACCCGGACCGGATCGCGGTGGTGGACGAACCCGCCCAGCCCGCGGAGTCCTGGGGCTCGGTGTCCTACCACGAACTCGCCCGCCGCGCCCGCGCGCAGGCGGCGAACCTCGACGCGCTCGGCGTTCCCGCCGGCGGCCGGGTCGCCATCGTCTCGCACAACTCCGCGCGGCTGCTGACGTCGTTCTTCGGCGTCTCCGGCTGGGGCCGCGTCCTGGTGCCGGTGAATTTCCGCCTCGCCGCCGCCGAGGTCCGGTACATCGTCGAGCATTCCGGGGCCGAGGTCCTGATGATCGACCCCGAGCTGAAACCGTTGCTGGACAGCGTAACCGCGAAACACGTGTTCGTCCTCGGCGAGGACGACGACAAGATCTGGGGCGGAGACGGCGAACCGCGGCCGTGGAACGCCGACGAATCCGCGACCGCCACGATCAACTACACCTCCGGCACCACCGCGCGACCGAAGGGCGTCCAGCTCACGCACCGCAATTTGTGGCTCAACGCAACGACTTTCGGCCTGCACACCACGCTCAGCGACAACGACGTCCTGCTGCACACCCTGCCGATGTTCCACGCGAACGGCTGGGGCATGCCGTACGCGGTCACCGGCCTCGGCGGACGGCACATCGTGCTCCGCAAGGTGGACGGCGCCGAAATCCTGCGCCGCGTACAGGAACACGGCGTGACGATCATGTGCGCCGCCCCCGCCGTCGTCACCGCGGCCTTGGACGGCGCCGCTTCCTGGGACGGCGAAATCCCGGGCCGCGACCGCGTCCGGATCGTGGTCGCCGGCGCGCCGCCGCCGACCCGGACCATCGAACGCGTGCGCGCGGAACTCGGCTGGGAGTTCATCCAGATCTACGGCCTGACCGAGACTTCGCCGCTGGTCACGGTGAACCGATTCCGCAGCGAATGGGCCGACCTGGACCCGCACGAGCAGGCGAAGCTCCTCGGCCGCGCCGGCGCTCCGGCCCTCGGCGTCCGCGTCACGATCGACACCGACGGCGAGGTCCTCACCCAAAGCAACCACAACCTCGACGGCTACTGGGAAAACCCGGACGAGACCGCGCGGGTGCAGGAAGGCAACTGGTTCCACACCGGCGACGGCGGCACCTTCACCGACGGCTACCTGACCATCGCCGACCGCAAGAAGGACGTCATCATCACCGGCGGCGAGAACGTGTCGTCGATCGAGGTGGAAGACGCGCTGAACTCGCACCCGGCCGTCCGGGAGGTCGCGGTGATCGGCATCCCGGACGAGAAGTGGGGCGAACTGGTCACCGCGCTGGTGGTGACGGACGGGAGCGAGGTGACGGCGGACGAGCTGATCACGCACTGCCGCCAGCACCTGGCCGGGTACAAATGCCCGAAGCGGGTGGAGTTCCTCGCGGAGCTGCCGCGGACGGCGACCGGGAAGATCCAGAAGTTCAAGCTGCGCCAGCCGTTTTGGGAGGGACAGGGGCGGCAGGTGAACTGACCCGGCTACGGCTCGTCGGGGCGGATCACCTCGCCTTTCACGTATTCGGTCAGGACGCCGTCGTCCGCCCAGATCCAGAGCCGCTCGCATTCCGGGCAGCGCACGACCCCGGTGGCTTTGCCGAACAACGCGCTGCCGGAAGCCTCGACGTCGAACTCGTCATCAGTCAGGAAGTACATCGTGTCGTGCGGGTCGTCGTCCCTGACGATGTTCCCGCACATACACCGAATCTTCGCCATCAGACGTCTCCCCGTCAGTCCCGGCTCGCCGCCTGCTTCCTCGACCACTCCGCGGCATCGGCACCGTAGCGGGTCAACAGCCGCGCGAACTGGACCTGTTCCTCCGCCGACCAGCCAGCCGTGATCTCCTCGAACGCCTTTCGCTGTTCGGCGGCGAAACGTTTCCGTTCCGCCTCGCCCTGCTTGGTGAGCTCGAGAACCGTCCGGCGTCCATCAGCCTGCGATGCCGCCCGGCGCAGCAACCCGTCGGCGATGCACGCGGCGACAGTCCGGCTGGCCACCGGTTGCGCGACCCCCATCTCGACGGCGAGCCCGCCGACTGTCGTCTCGTCCGGCGCGTCGGCGATCACGTTGAGCACGAGATTGCGGGACAGGTCCTTGTTCGACGCCGGGGTGCGCCGCCGCAAGCGGGACAGGGCCGGGCCGATCTGGTCCAGCACCGGGTCGGGAGAGCTGCTCATGCGCTTGATCCTAGGCCGCACCAGCCCATTTGCATACCCGATCGCAAGTACATATCATTAGGTATGTAAATACTCGATGCAAGGAAACGAGACGAACCGCCATGACACTCACCGCCATCGCCAACGCCCGGGTCTTCGACGGGGAGAAGTCCCTCGGCGTGCAGACCGTGGTCCTCGACGGCACGCGGATCGCCCAGGTCGGCGGCGAGATCCCCGCGGGCAGCGAAACCGTCGACGGCACTGGCGCGACCCTGCTGCCGGGGCTCATCGACGCCCACGTGCACTCCGCCCCGGGCTCGCTGGCGCTGGCCCTGCGGTTCGGGGTCACGACCGAACTGGAGATGCAGGGGATGAACACCCGGGAGAACCGGGGGCACATCACCGACGACGACACCGTCGCCGACGTGCGGTCCGCCGGATTCGGCATCACCCCGCCCGGCGGTCATCCCAGCGAGCTGATGCCCGAAGGGTTCCGGCCGAAGTGGGACCTCCCGCCGGTGATGCCCGTGATGCCGTTCTCCACCACGCCCGAGGAAGCGGCCGCCTTCGTCCCGCAACTCCTCGCCAGAGGCTCCGATTTCATCAAGTTCATGATCGACGACGGCAGCGTGGAAGGACATCCAGGACTGCCGTGTCTCGACCAGGCCACCGTGAACGCCGGGGTAGCGGAAGCCAAGAAGCACGGCGCGCTCACCGTCGCTCACGCGCTCACCGTGGAGGCGACCAAGATGGCCGTCGAGGCGGGCATCGACGGCCTTGCCCACGTCTTCATGGACCAGCCGCACACCGCCGAGATCATCAGCCTCGTCAAGGACGCGGGCATGTTCGTCGTTCCCTGCATCAGCCTTAACGCCTCGCTGATGGGGATCACCGGCAGCGCGCTCGCCGACGACCCCCGGGTCGCCGCGCGCCTCGACGACAAGTGGGAAGAAACCCTGCGCTCCAGCTACAACCGCTATCCGCAGGGCAAACTCGAAGACGTGTACGACACTGTGCGCGCGCTCGATGCCGCCGGTGTCGACGTGTTGGCGGGCACCGACGTATCCATGCCTGAGACGTTCTTCGGCGGCCTCGCGCACGGAGCAAGCCTGCACCACGAGTTGCAGTACCTGGTGCAAGCCGGTCTCACGCCCGAACGCGCCTTGCGGGCAGCCACCGCGACCACCGCCCGCCGCTTCCGGCTCAGCGACCGAGGCCGCGTCGCCGAGGGACTCCGCGCCGACCTTCTGCTCGTCGACGGTGACCCGACCAGCGACATCAGCGACACGCTCAACACCCGCGCCATCTGGCGTCGTGGCGCTCGCCTGGCGGAATGACCCGGAGATGCCCCGAATCCCGCTCGGCGAACCGAGCGGGATTCGGGGTCTCGCGGACAGTCCTCTTTGGACCGTTAGTCGTCAGAAGGCCGGTACACCAACCGCAGCACCCCGTTGCGGAACGCCGTCGTGTCGGTGAGCCGGAAGTCCAGCTGCGGTCCCTCCGCCGGGAACAGCCTCCGTCCCTTGCCGACCACCACCGGGTACTGCAGCAGGGTCAGCTCGTCCACCAGCCCGTGCGACAGGAGCCAGCGCACCAGCGTCGTGCTCCCGCTGGTCATGATGTCGCCGCCCTCGCTGGACTTCAGCTCCGCGATCGCCTCGCCGAGATCTCCCCGCAGCAGGGTCGTGTTGTGCCAGTCCGCCGCGGTCAGGGTGGTGGAGGCGACGTACTTCGGCACGCTGTTCATGAACTCCGCGCCCGGGTCGTCCGTGCGGCCGGGCCAGGCCTCGGCGAAGCCCTCGTAAGTCACGCGGCCCAGCAACATCGCGTCGGCGTCCGCCATGCCGTCGCCCACCGCGTGTTCGAGCTCGTCGTTCCAGTACGAGAGCGACCACTGGTCCGGCGCCTCGACCACGCCGTCAAGCGAGACGAACAGGGTGGACACGATCTTGCGCATCGAGCGACTCCTTGGTGTTCGGGATCGCCGACACTATGGCGCAGCTGGACCCGCCGACGCAGCCGGTTGGCCCAATGCTTGGTCTGTCAGGGCACTTCCGTTACCAACTCGAGTGCCCGGCCGAGCGTCGCGAGCCGGTTTTCCAAGGTGTCGCCCGCCGGATACAGCCGGACCGTGTCGACTCCGGCGGCGCGCCACACCTTCAGCCGCGCGCGGACCATGTCCTCGGTGCCGATCAGCGTCGTCGCGAGCACCATCTCGTCGGTCACCAGCCCGGCCGCGCCGTCGCGATCCCCGGACTGCCAGCGTTCCCGCACCTCAGCGGCGACCTCGGCCCAGCCTTGCCTGCTGTAGGCGTCGTGGTAGAAGTTCGTGCTCGCCGAACCCATGCCGCCCAGCGAAAAGGCCAGTTCCTTCTTGCGCCCGGCGACCATGGTCCGCAGTTCGTCCTCATCGGACGCGAACGCGACCTCCGCGCCTTGGCACACCACAAGATCGCTGCGGCTCCGGCCGGCTTTCGCGAGCCCGGCGTCGAGATGACGGAAGTAGGCGTCGGCACCTTCCGGGACGAAGCTCGTGCCCAGCCAGCCGTCGGCGAGTTCGCCGGTGAGCTCCAGCATTCGGGGCGACAGCGTGGCCAGGTAGATCGGGATGTTCTCGTTCGGTTTCGCCGACAGCCGCATCGGGCGGGATTCGCCGGGCAACGGAATCTGGAAAGCCTTGCCGGCGAAGGAGATCTTCTCTCCGGCGAACGCGCTGCGAATGATCTGCACGGTCTCGCGCATCCGGGTCAGCGGCCGTGCGAACGGCACCCCGTGGAGCCCCTCGATCACCTGCGGGCCGGACGGACCGAGCCCCAGCGCGAACCGTCCGCCGGACATCTCGGCGAGAGTGAGCGCGGCCTGCGCGAGCGCGACCGGCGTGCGCACGCCGAGTTGCATGATGCCGGAGCCGAGCCGAATCCGGTCCGTGCGCGCGGCGAGGTAGCCGAGCACCGAAGGCGCGTCCGAACCCCACGCCTCGGCCACCCAGCATTCGTCGAGACCCAGTTTTTCCGCCTCCAGCACGAAATCCCGGGTTCCGGGCCAGCCGGACGACGCCTCGACGGTGGTGGCCGTGCGCATCATCCGGCGGTCTCCACGCGGTCCTTGATCGCGCCGAGCGTGGCGGTCATCGAGGCCTCGAACTCGCTCAGCCGGACGTGCACGATCTTCTGTTCCTTCTCCGGCATCCGCGCGATCACCTCGGTCACGCCGGACGGCCCCGGTCCCATCTGCGCCCATTGCGTGAGCCGCGTGCCGCCGTTCTCCGGGGCGAGGGTGAACCGCCAGACCGCGGTCGGATTGGCCGGATCGGTGACCGCCCAGGCGAAAACGCGCGGCTCCTCGCATTCGACGATGTAGGACGTGGTTTCCCAGTCGCCGCGCATGTCGTGGTGGTTGTGCCCGACGAAGGACCGTCCGAGCGCCGGCGCCGAGCCCTCGTCGCACCACCGGACCGACTGCAGTTCGCCGCTCAACTCCGGCATCAGCACGACGTCCGAGGCGAACCGCCAGACCTGCTCGGGCGAGCCGTCGATCCACGCGTCCACCTGCACAGTCGGGGCGTCCGCGTACCGCGCGCCGGTCCACTCCATGGCGAGTCCTCCTCCGTTGGCGTCTCGACCAGCATAGTTGCGTAACAAGACTAACCATGTCAATCACGGGGAGCCCAAAAGCCGTGAGGGGAACCCTGAGGGACTCAGAGTCCCTCAGGGTTCCCCTCACGGACGGCTACTCCTGGGGTGCGAACCGCGCTTGGACGTCGGGGCGCTGCGAGAGGCGTTCGGGGAAGCCTGGGCCCCGCCGCATTCGGGTGTCGTCGGCGGATAGCGGCTCGCCGCAATCAGCGCACACGACGGTCGCGGTCGTGTCGTGCCCGCAGGCGTCGTGGTGCAGCACGATCGGCGGGCCCGCTTCGGTGGCCAGCCACCGGTCGCCCCAGGCCGTCATCGCGGCCAGCACGCTCCAGAAGTCGCGGCCCTTCTCGGTGAGCACGTAGTCGTAGCGCACCGGTTCGGCCTGATAGGCGCGCTTCTCCAGCAAACCCTCGTCGACCAGCCTGCGCAGCCGGTCGGCGAGGGTGTTGCGCGCGATGCCGAGCGCCTGCTGGAACTCATCGAAGCGGCGGACGCCGTAGAACGCGTCCCGCAGCACCAGCGGCGTCCACCAGTCCCCGAGCAGGTCCATGGTCCGGGCGATCGAGCACGGCCACTGCGCGAAGGAAGTGCGTTTCATGACGGCGAGGATACGCCGTCCCACGGTGCAACCCAGCAGGTCAGACGCGATGCCCGACGGTCACGTCGACAGTGTCGGGCACTTCCTCGTGCTCGTCGCCGACCGAAAGCGTCCCGGACGGCTCCACCAGAAGCACCACCGCACCCTCCTTCGACGACGGCTTGTGGAACGTGCCGCGCGGGACCACGAACCCCTGCTCGCGCGTCAGCGTCACAGTCCGTTCGCCGTCCGCTTCGCGCAGGCCGATCTCGATGCTGCCGTCGAGGACGAGAAAAAACTCGTCGGTGTTGTCGTGCTTGTGCCACACGTGTTCGCCGGCGAACCGGGCGAGGCGGATGTCGTAGTCGTTGACGTTGGCGACGATCCGCGGGCTCCACGGAGCGTCGAATCCGGCGAGCACCGCCTGCAAGTCGAGGGGCTGAGTTGTCATGGTTCGATCTTGGGCCTGGTTTCCGGCGGCCGGGAGTGCTAGGAATCGCACATGTCGAAAGGATCCTCGCACCGCGTCGTGATGATCGCCGGCGACGGCTCGAACCCGTTCGAGATGGGCGTCGCGACGGAGCTGTTCGGCTTGCGCCGGCCGGAACTGCCGACGCCGTGGTACGACTTCGCGCTCGCGGCGCCCGGCGGGCAGGCCCGGATGCACCTCGGGTTCTTCACCCTCGCCGACGTCGCCGGTCTCGAAGCAGTCGATGCCGCGGACACCGTGATCGTCCCGAACCGGCCGGATCCGCAGACTCCCGCCGACCCGGAGATCATTGCCGCGATCCAGCGAGCGGACGCCCGCGGCGCGCGGCTGATGAGCTTCTGCACCGGCGCGTTCACCCTGGCCCAGGCGGGCGTGCTCGACGATCGCCGCGCCACCACGCACTGGCAGTGGGCCGAGGCGTTCACCGCGCGCTACCCGCGGGTCCGGCTGGAGCCGGACGTCCTCTTCGTCGAGGACGGCACAGTTTTCACCGCCGCCGGAAGTGCGGCCGCGCTCGATCTGTCGCTGTATGTAATCCAGCGTGACCACGGCGCGGAAATCGCCAACGCGGTGAGCCGTCGCCTCGTTTTCACCGGACACCGGGAAGGCGGCCAGCAACAGTTCGTGGAACGCCCGGTGCCGGAGATTCCGGACGCCTCGCTCGCGCCGGTGCTGGAATGGGCGCGGCAGCACCTCGACCAACCGCTCACGGTCGCCGATCTCGCCGCCCGCGCGGCGACCAGCGCCGCGACGTTGCACCGCCGGTTCCGCGCCGAACTGGGCACGACGCCACTCGCCTGGCTCACCGCCGAACGCGTCACGCTGGCCCGCCGCCTCATCGAGCGCGGCGAACATGGTCTGGACCGCATCGCCGCCCGCACCGGGCTGGGCACCGGCGCGAACCTCCGGCTGCGGCTGCGCAGGCACACCGGGCTGTCGCCGTCGGAATACCGGAAACGATTCGGCCCGGCGGCGTAAATCGCCCCCGGGTCCGCCGCGGTCCACTGTGGACCCGACGAACGGATTACTCCATTCGGCCTATTCAGCAAAATCCCGGTTAAGCACCGATGACCGGAACCCACCGAAGGTTTTATGCCAGACGAACGAAAGTTGGCCGGAACGGACAGAATTCCGGCGACCCCTCACCGGATCGCGCACAGATCCGCTAGCTTTGGCCGCAGACCGGCCGAACGAACGGGGAGACACGCATGGCCAGACGCCGCCCGCAGGGACGGAACGCCCGGAGCCGGGCTTTCGCCGCCCTCGCCGGAGGCGCGCTCGTGGTGCTGCCGACGGTGACGTCGTCCGGCATCCCGGTGGCGTTGCGCGCCGCGGAGCCGCCGTCTGCCGCCCAGCCCGCGCCGAACTTCCCCGGCCTGCCGCCCGGCATCACGCTCCCGCCGATCGGCGTGGACGGCAGCCTCCCGCAGCCCCCGGTCCCGCAGGCGCTCGGCGTTCCCGGCTACCCGAACGGCCCCGGTTCGGCCACCACCGCCGGTCCGCTCGGCATCCCGGAGAGCATGCTGCGCGCCTACCGCAACGCGGCCGACATCATGGCCCGCGAACAGCCCGGCTGCCACGTCGACTGGGCGCTGATCGCGGCCATCGGACGGGTCGAGTCGAACCACGCGCGCGGCGGCTACGTCGACGCCAAGGGCAACACCCTCGAACGCATTCTCGGCCCGGTCCTCGACGGTTCCGGCGGATTCGCCGCGATCCGCGACACCGACCACGGCCGCTACGACGGCGACCCGGTGTGGGACCGCGCGGTCGGCCCGACCCAATTCATCCCGTCGACCTGGGCGTCGTATGCCTCCGACGGCAACGGCGACGGGATTTCCGACCCGAACAACATCTACGACGAGACCCTCGCCACCGCGCGCTACCTGTGCTCGGGAGGTCTGGACCTCTCCACCGACGCCAACCAGCGCCTCGCGGTGCGCCGGTACAACAACTCGCAGTCCTATGTGGACACCGTGATGGCGTACGCGAACGGCTACCGCAGCGGCGTCTCGAACCTGCCGGACAGCAAGGTCCCGATCGGAGCTCCGCCCGGCCCCGGCGCGGTCGAAGCCGCCGCGGGCAGCCCCGCCGGCGACGTCGCCCCGCCCGTCCCGCCGCCGGTCGCCCCGGCCCAGCCTGGCACGCCGAACCAGCCCGGCACGCCGACGCAGCTTCCTGGCAGCAGCACCGCGCCGAGCAGCAGCACTCCCGCGAAGCCGACCAGCGCTCCGCCGACCACGCCTTCCAGCACCACGCCCACGAGCAGCACGCCGACGACGCCGACCACCCCGACCAGCACCACGCCGTCCAGCTCCTCCGCCCCGGCGAACCCGGCCACGTCGACCACGACTTCCAGCACCACTACGGAGGCCGCGCCGACGCACTGACCGCGGCGTTCGTATAGTCCGGACCGACCGGAAACCGGACTGTTGGGGGCGATCGTGGCGTGGAATCCCCGGAACTTGCCCGACCTCGCTGGCAAGACCTATGCGGTGACCGGGGGCAACGCCGGAATCGGCTATTTCATCACCGAGCAACTGGCCGCCGCCGGAGCACACGTCGCGCTGCTGGGCCGCGACCCTTCACGGCTGCGCGCGGCCGTCGAGATGGTGCGCACCCGCGTCGGTTCGGCCTCGCTGAGCACGATCCCGCTTGACCTCGCGGATCTCGACTCCGTCCCGGCGGCCGTCGAGGCGCTCGGACGGCTCGACCGCGTGGACGCGTTGATCGAGAACGCCGGCATCACCGCGCCCGGCCCCGTGCGCCGGACCACGAAACAGGGCCTGGAACTGGCGGTCGGCACCAACCACTTTGGCCACTTCGCACTCACCGCGCTCGCGATGCCGGTGCTGACCGCCTCATCCGCGCGGGTAGTGCTGGCGGGCAGCCTGATCACCCGGATGTACCCGTACGACATCGACGATCTGCAGAGCTCGCACAAGTATTCGGACTTTCGTGCGTACGCGCTGTCGAAGCACGCCGTGCAGTCGTTCGCGATGGAACTCGACCGACGGCTGCGGGCGGCGGGTTCGCCGGTGCAGTCGATCCTCGCGCACCCGGGGTTCAGCCTCGAACGCACCAGCCCCGCCCGGCCGGGAATCACCAAGCCGGTGCCGGTGATGCGGCTGCTCGCGCCCTATACGCACGGCAAAGATCACGGCGCTTGGCCGGTGGTTCGGGCCGCGATCGATCCGGCCGCGACCGGCGGTTCCTACTACGGTCCGGCGTTCGGCGGAGTGGGTCGGCCCCGATTGGGGACGGCGATGGGCGCTTCGCGGGATACGGCGCGGGGCCGTCGGTTGTGGACGCTTTCCGAGGAAGCGACCGGGATCCGGTTCGCGCTCGGGGATTCCTGACTCGCCCGCAGCTTGGATGGGTGTGCGAAGCCTTGGCCCACAAGGGTTTCCGCGTCGCAGGCGTCTCTCTCGGCGGTATGATCGCCCAAGTGATGGCGACCCGGCAGGCGGAGCGAGTGCTTGATCCTATTTGCGGACCTGGTCGATCCGGTCGGCGATCCCGTCGAGCAGCCGGTCCAATCCGAACTCAGACGCGTCCGACGCCTGCTTCGCAGAGGGTTTGTCGAACCCGCCTGCGAGCCAGGTCCGGTTCATCGCCGGATGGGATTCGACGTCAAAATAGGTGTACCAGAAAGAAGAACGCTGTCCCCACCACGCGTCGTTAGACTGTCCCGTAGTCTGTTCCAAGTGGACACTCTCCGCCTCGGCCGCCGCATTCGCGTCCACATAGCCCGCGACCGAACTAGCCGCCGCAACGACTTCACGCGCGGGCAAACCCAGGCCGTCCATAATGGACAACAGATATTCCTGACCGGCCAGCTGTCCTGGACCGAGCGCGGGCCGCACCCTCGACCGCTCCCGCAGCCACGGATGCCGCCGGTAAATATCGCGCGTTCGGTCGGCGTAGACGCGAACCTGCGCACGCCAGTCCTGCGGCCGGGGCTCGCCCGGGCCGGGGAGATTCCGTTCGAGGAGAACGGTGTCCACCATGAGGTCGATCAGTTCGGTTTTGCCGGGAACATAGGTGTAGAGCGTCATCGTGCCCGCCCCGAGTTCCTTGGCCACGCGGTGCATCGACGTCGCGACAAGCCCCTCGGCGTCGGCGACCGCGATGGCTGCCACGATGATCCGTTCGATGGTGAGCGTCGGGCGCCTGCCGCGCGCTGAGGGTTCCGGGGCGCCCGTGCGGTCGCGCCACAACAAGGCGAGCGTGCGCGCGACTTCCTCGCGCGCAGCCTCGGGACCGTCGCCCTCCTGCTCGACGATCATCGCGTCCCCTCCCGGCCCTCCGTGCGGTCAGCGTGGGATCTTACCTGCCGTTTCAGGACCTTCGTCCCCTCCGCACCGGCGCACTGGCCGCTACGCTGGGCAGCGAGGGAGGTGGTTCCCGTGACGGAACGCAAACCACCGGGCGTGTCGTACGGCACCTGGGTCGACCGGCAAATCGCCGCCGCCGAATCCCGCGGCGACTTCGAAGACCTGCCTGGAGCCGGAAAACCCTTGCCGCCCCCGACCGGCCGCGACGCGGCGACAGACTGGGCGATCCGCCGCGCTCGCGAAGGCGACCTCGACGTGTCCGCGTTCCTGCCGCCGTCGCTCGCCCTGCCGAGGGAAATCCAAGACCTGCCGGGGAAACTGGCGAAAGTCCACTCCGAACGCAAGGTGCGGGAGATCGTCGAGGACCTGAACGACCGCATCCGCAAGGCACACGCGATGCCGCAAGACGGCCCGGTGCTGCGGGCCAGGCCGCTGGACGTCGAGGAAACGGTGGCCAGCTGGCGCGCGGGTCGCGGAGAATCCTGAGCCACGCGAAATCCGAGCAGCAGGTTACCCGGTCGCGTGTCGGTTGACCGAATCCCCAGCGGTCGCAGCGCCCGCGGCTTCACCCCCGTCGAACCGCTGCTGCCCGCCTCGCCCTAACCACGCAACGGCACCACCACGCCTGCCTTCGGACTGCGGCTACGCTGGGTAGTACCTGGGCGAAGGGAAGAGAACCGTGGTTGGAGTTCGTCGGGTTGCCTTCGTGGTCGCCGCGGTGCTTTTGCTGTTCGGCGAGCCGTGGTCGGTGCTCGTGCTGCTGCCGGACTGGCCGGTCGCGGGCACCGTCGTCGGCACGGTCGTTTTCGGCGTGGCCGCACTGAGTTTTCCGGTGCTCATGGTGCTCGGGCACGGTCCGAAGCAGAGCGACGCCGCCGCGCGGATCGGGGACGTCACGCTCGGCACGATCTGGGTGTTGTTCACCTGGAGCGTCCTCACGCACGTGCTGCGGCTGGTCCTGCTCGTGTCCGGAGTGGACGATCCCGCGCGGCCACGGATCGTAGCCGCGGCCACGCTCGCCGTCGCGGCGGTGCTGCTCGTCAGCGGGAACCGGATCGCCATGCGGGTGCCGCCGGTGAAGGCGGTCGACGTCGTGCTGCCGAAGCTCGGCCCCGGGCTCGACGGACTGCGCGTCGCGGTCATCACCGACACCCACTACGGCCCGCTCGACCGCACCCGCTGGTCAGAGCGCCTGGTCGCCGAACTGAACCGATTACAGCCCGACGTCGTCTGCCACGCCGGGGACCTCGCCGACGGGTCGGTCGCCAAGCGGCGCAAGCAGGTCGACCCGCTCGGCGGCGTCCAAGCGCCGCTCGGCCGGTTCTACATCACCGGCAACCACGAGTACTTCGGCGAAGCCCAGGCCTGGCTGGACCACATGGCGAGCCTCGGCTGGGACACCCTGCACAACCGCTCGACCCTGATCGAACGAGACGGCGCCCGCCTGCTGTTCGCCGGCATCGACGACCCCACCGGAGCCGCCTCCGGACTGCCCGGCCACGGCCCCGACCTGGCCGCCGCCCTCGACGGCTCCGATCCCGAGGTACCCGTCGTCCTGCTAGCCCACCAGCCCAAACAGGTCGCCCAGGCCCGCGAGGAAAACGTCGACCTGCAGATCTCCGGCCACACCCACGGCGGCCAGATCTGGCCCTTCCACCTCCTGGTGCGCCTGGACCAGCCCACCCTGTCCGGCCTCACCCAGCACGGCCCGACCCAGCTGTACAACAGCCGCGGCTCCGGTTTCTGGGGCCCGCCGTTCCGGGTCTTCGCCCCCAACGAGATCGCCCTGCTGACCCTGCGCAGCGCCTAATCCCTCGCCCACTCTCCCTCGCCGTCACCCCGTGCCCCACCGAATAATTTTTTTGTCTTGACAACTCAACTAGTCGGATGCGAGAGTTCTTCCAACGGCACCACCCCGAGGAGGAACCCCATGCCCACCGTCACGTCCGCCGACGGCACCCAGATCGCCTACTCCCGCATCGGCTCCGGCCCCGCACTGGTCCTCGTCGACGGCGCGCTCTGCTACCGCACCTCGACCCCCAACGACGACCTCGCCAAGGCCCTCTCCGACCGCTTCACCGTCTACACCTTCGACCGCCGAGGCCGAGGCGAAAGCGGCGACACGAGCCCGTACGACGTCGAGCGCGAGATCGAAGACATCACCGCGCTGGCCAAAGAAGCCGGCGGAGAGATCTCCCTGTACGGCATCTCGTCCGGCGCCGCCCTGGTCCTGGAAGCCGCCCACCGCGGCGTGCCGGTGAAGAAGGTCGCGGTGTACGAACCGCCCTTCGTCGTCGACGGCACCCGCAAGCGAGTTCCCGCCGACTACCAGGCAAAACTCGAAGCAGCCGTCGCCGCCGGAAAGCCGGGCAACGCGATCAAGACCTTCATGGTCGAAGGCGTCGGCCTCCCCGCCTTGATGGTCTGGGCGATGCGCCTGATGCCGGCCTGGCCGCGCATGAAGCGCGTCGCCCACACCCTCGCCTACGACGCGCAGATCATGGACGACAACCAGTCAGGCCGCCCGCTGCCCGAAGCCCGCTGGTCCGGAATCACCGCCCCCACCCTGATCCTCGACGGCGGCAAGAGCCCAGCGTGGATGCGCAACGGCGTCGCAGCGGCTGCAAGCCAACTGCCGCACGCCGACTACCGCACCCTGCCCGGCCAGACGCACCTGGTGAAGACCGCCGCACTGGCCCCGGTACTCGCGGAGTTCTTCACCACGAACTGATCCCGCCGCCGGACCAGGTGAGGCAAGCTGCGAAACGTGGCTACGCGAGCATTGATCTTCGATTTCGACGGCACCCTGGCCGACACGGAAGCGGCGGTACTGCGGTCCTGGCAAGAAATGTTCGCCAGGCACGGAGTCGAACTCCCCCTGGACGTCTGGCACACAGTCATCGGCACCCAGAACACCGCCGCGACGATGTTCACACTCCTGGCCGAACAAGCAGCAGGCATCGACCCGGAAACCCTGCGCCCCGCAATGCGAGAGCGAGTACACGAACTCCTAGCCGAAGACGGCCCGAGAGAAGGCGTACTCGACTACCTGAACGAGGCCGCCCGCCGCGGCCTGGCACTGGGCGTCGCCTCCAGCTCGTCCGGAACCTGGGTACACGGCCAGCTAGAACGCCTAGGCCTGGCATCCCGCTTCACCGCAGTAGAAACGGGCGACCGCCACAAACCAAAGCCGGACCCAGACACCTACCTGGCAGCCCTGCGCACCCTAGGCGTAACCGCAGAAGAGGCCCTGGCCTTCGAAGACTCCCCACACGGAGTCAGCGCAGCAAAAGCAGCCGGAATCACCACCATCGCAGTCCCCAACCCCATCACCGCAACACTGGACTTCGCCAAAGCAGACCTAGTCCTCCCGTCCTTCACCACCACCTCCTTGAACACGCTCCTGCGGCGCTTCATCGAGTAGCAGCACCCACACCCGCCCCCGCACCCCGATACGAAGCCTCCCTACGGTTCGGGGGTGCTTGTCAAGGCATCTTTCCCGCCTTGACAAGCACCCCCGAACCGTCAGCACAATCGGGCTTCGGGGTGCGGGGCCGACCCAGGGCGCAATGTCGCCGCCAGGCGACGAGCCGAATCACCCCAGCTCAACCAACCGATCCAAAAACCCCCGCTGCCCCTTAACCAACTTCTCCCGAGCCACCTCGAGAGAAAACCACTCCACCCGATCCACCTCAGGAAACTCCCGCATCCGCCCAGACCGAGGCGGCCACTCCATCTCAAACACCCCCGGCACCACCTGAGCCGGATCAAGCTCCCCCTCCACCGCCCAAGCAGTCACCACCTTCCCGGACTGCCGAACCTCCCCCAACGCAACCCATTCCCCAGAAGGCACCGGCACCCCCAACTCCTCCTCAAACTCCCGCCGAGCAGCCACCTCAAGAGACTCCCCGTCCTCCACCTCCCCCTTGGGCAACGACCAAGCAGCCAAATCCTTCTTAGCCCAAAACGGCCCGCCCATATGCGCGAGCAACACCTCGACCCCCGCCGCGCCCCGCCGAAAAACCAACACCCCAGCACTACGCCTGACAACCATCCCCCCACCCTGCCAGCCCCCCACTGACCAGCCCAAACACCCCCACAGAAAAAACTTCCCGGCGATGTGTCGATCCAAGCCAACCCCATTCGACGCCTAGGCAGAAGCACCCCACAGCCACCCGGGAAGGACCCCACCATGACCACCACCACCGCCCCGAAGACCACGGCGATCACCGAAGGCAAGAAGTCCCTGGCAGACCAGGCCCGCCCCACCGTCCTGGCCCTCTTCCGCGCCGTGGTGTCGTTCCTCTTCCTCTGCCACGGCCTGATGGGCTTCGGCCTCTTCGGCGGCATCGACAACGCGGGCGGCGCACTCCCGCTGGGCCAGTGGCCGGGCTGGTGGGCCAGCGTGATCGAGGTGGTCGGCGCGATCCTGGTCTTCGCCGGGCTCTTCACCCGAATCTCGGCAACGGTGCTCTCCGGCGTCATGGCCTACGCCTACTTCACCGTGCACGCCCCGGAAGGCCTTCTCCCCCTGCACAACATGGGCGAGCCCGCCGCCCTGTTCGCCTGGATCTTCCTCACCATCGCCGTGGTGGGGCCGGGGGCGGCCGCACTGGACAATCTGCGCCGTCGCTGAAACCCGCGACAGAGCGGCAATCCCGGGAACCTAACCGGGGTTGCCGCTCACGAGCATCGCCCGCCCCAGCGCGTGCTCCATCAACACCGTCAGCACCTGCTTGGTCGAATCCCGCTCCCGCGCGTCGCACAGCAGCAACGGCACCTGCGGATCAAGATCCAACGCCCCGCGGACTTCCTCGGTCCCATACCGGTAAGCGTCGTCGAAGCAGTTCACGCCGACCACGAACGGCAACCCGCGCTGCTCGAAGAAATCCACCGCGGGGAAACAGGATTCGAGCCGCCGCGTGTCCGCCAGCACCACCGCGCCGAGCGCGCCTTCGGCCAGTTCGTCCCACATGAACCAGAACCGGTCCTGCCCCGGCGTGCCGAACAGGTACAGGATCAGCTCGGGGTTGATGGTGATCCGGCCGAAGTCGAGCGCGACCGTCGTGGTGGTTTTGCCCTCGACGCCGGACAGGTCGTCCACGCCCTCGGACGCGGCGGTGATCACCTCTTCGGTGCGCAGCGGCGGCACCTCGCTCACCGAGCCGACCAGGGTGGTCTTGCCGACCCCGAAGCCGCCGGCGACGAGCACCTTCACCGCCTGCGCGGTGAGCGACCGGCGGGGCTCAGAGTTTCCGGATGCCATCGAGAACCGCCTGGAGTACGTGGGGGCTGGGGGCGTCGGTCACCGGCGTCGCGGTGCGGAAGAGCACGAGGTTGCGTTCTATCAAATCGCTCAGCAGCACCTTCACCACGGGCAGCGGCAGATCGACGCGAGCCGCCACCTCGGCGACCGAAACCGGGCGCTGGCACAGGGAAAGAATGCGCGAGTACTCCGGTTCGAGGCCGGGCGTCTCGCTCGCGGTGCGCAGCGCGACGACGAGGGTGATGAGATCGAGCCCGCGCGTGTCGGACCGGGTCCGCCCGCCGGTGACGGCGTAGGACCGCACCAGCGGACCGGCCTCGTCCTCGTACCAGGACTCGCGGCCCTGCGCCATCACGGCGAGGTCCGCTGGACCGCTCCGGCCCGCGGCGCCGCGGTGAGCACCGCGCCGACCCGCTTGACCATCAGGTTCATCTCGTAGGCGACGAGCCCCATGTCCGCGTCGACCCCGGCCAGCAGCGCGAGGCAGGCGCCCCGGCCCGCCGCGGTGACGAACAGGAACGCGTGGTCCATCTCGACCATCGTCTGCCGCACGTTGCCGCCGCCGAAGTGCCGTCCGGTGCCGCGGGCGAGGCTCTGGAACGCCGACGCGACCGCGGACAGGTGCTCCGCGTCCGCCTCGGACAGGTTGCCCGACCGGCCGATCAGCAGCCCGTCGGCGGACAGCACCACCGCGCGGTCCGCGCCGGCGACCCGCTGCACGAGGTCGTCGAGCAGCCAGTCGAGCTCGTTGACGCCGTTGTTCGCCATCAGTCGCGATCTCCGTACCTGTTGTCGTGCCCGGGATCGGCCTCGCGGGCCCGCCGGGTGCCCTGCTGGAACGCGCTGAGCCGGGAGCGGGCCTCCTCCGGCGAATCCTCGCGGACGTCGTCGGATTCCGGGGCCGGCCGGTCACTGCGCAACTGCGGAACCAGGTTCTGCTGCCGTCGCCGCTGGGGAAGCGGCGGACGACCAGGCGGACGCGGCGGCGCGGCGCGGCCGTTCTCGACCGCCGGACGCGGCGCCCGGCCGTTGTCCGCGGGCGGACGCTGCTCGTGCTGCGGACGGGTTTGCTGCGGGCGGACCGGCGGCGCCTCGGCGACCGGACGCATGGCACGGCGGGTCGGCAACTCCGGCCGCTGCTGTTCCGGTGCCACCCGAGGCTCAGGTGCGACCCGCGACGGCTGCGGCAGTTCCGCTTGCACTGGTTCCGGGCGCGACGCTTTCCGCTGCGGCAGTTCCGGTCGCTGCGGCTCAGCCCGCTGCGGTTCCGGCGCGGGCCGCGACGGCTCCACCGCGAGCCGGGACAGCTCCGGCGGCCCGTCCGATTCCGTGTCAGCCTCGGTGTCCGACGGCTCCGTCTCGCTGATCGGCGCGAGCAAATCCTTGCGCACCAACACGATCGCCCGAGTTCCGCCGTACGCGGATTCGCGCAGGTGCACCGAGATCCCGTGCCGCGACGCCAGCCGCGCGACCACGAACAGGCCCAGCCGCGGTTCGTCGGACAGCGCCATGATCCCGAAGTCCGGCGGGTCGGCGAGCATCGCGTTGAACTCGTCGGCCTGCTCCTGCTCGATGCCGAGACCCTGGTCCTCGACCTCGATCACGACGCCCTTGCCGACGACGTTGCCGCGAAGTTCGACGCGCGATTCCGGCGGCGAGAACGACGTCGCGTTGTCGATCAGCTCGGCGAGCAGGTGCACGAGGTCGCCGACGACCGGACCGCGCACCGCGACCTCCGGCAGCTTCGCCGTCTTCACCCGCGCGAAGTGCTCGGTCTCCGCCGCCGCGCCGCGGACGAGTTCCACCAGCGACACCGGATTGCGCCACTGCCGTCCGGGCTGGCCGCCGCCGAGGATGATCAGGTTCTCCGCGTTGCGCCGCGCGCGGGTGGAGAGGTGGTCGAGCCGGAACAGCGTGTCGAGCTGGTCCGGGTCCTCCTGCTTGCGCTCGGCGGCGTCCAGCACCTTCAGCTGCCGGTGCACGATGACCTGGCTGCGGTGCGCGATGTTGAGGAACACCGCCTTCGTGCCCTGCCGGGTCTTGGCCTCCTCGACCGCGGCGGCGAGTGCGGACTGCTGCGCCAGGTTGAACGCCTCGGCCACCTCGCCGATCTCGTCCGTGCCGTGGTCGAGCAGATGCCCGCCCTCGTCGAGGTCGACTGGTTCGCCCGCGCGCACCCGGCCGACGAGTTCCGGCAGCCGCACCTCGGCCGCGTCGAGGGTGTCCTCGCGCAGCCGGGCGAGCCGGGAGATGAAGCGGTTCGACAGCCGCAGCGCGATCAGCACCACGGCGAGCGCGAAGAGCACCGCCGCCGCGCCCGCGATGATCGAGTTCCGCAGCGTGTCGTCCGCGTCGGTGATCGCCGCGTTGGTCGCGTGCGCGCTCTGCGCGGCGAACATCGTCATCAGCGTGGTGGCGACCTGCTTGGCGTCGGTCCGCCACTGCTCCAGCGGCACCGGAAGCTGTTTCGCGCCGGACAGCAAGGCGTTCTCGACCTGCGTCACGGTCGTCCACGCGGGACTCGAGACGAGCTTGTCGTAGTTCGCCCGCACCTCGGGCACCATCTGCGGCACCGACTGCTCGAGCTGCGCGTGGTACGCGCCGATCTGGCCGAGGTACGCGCGCTGCTCGTCGCCGGACAGCCCGCCCGAGGCGAGCCCGGCCGACGCCAGCGCGTCGCTGCGCTGCATTTCCTCGGCGGCGTTGAAAATCGGGATCGCGGACAGCCGGGCGTAGGCGTTGTCCGCGCCGCGCGCGGCCTGCGCGAGCCCGGCGACGCCCTGCGTGAACTGGTCGATGATCTGGTTGTAGAAGGAAAACACCTCGAGCCGCGGCACCTGGCCGGAGTCGACCTGCTGGCGCAGCTGCGGCAGTTTCGCTTCCAGCGCGGCGAATGTGGCGATGTTCTGCTTGACGCTCGCGGGCACGTTCGAGTCGCTCGCGAAGTTGCCCTGCAGCACCGAGGTGATCTGCGCGGCGGACGCGTCCGTCTTCGGCCGGGTGGCCAGCAGCGCGGCGCGCGCGGCGTCCTGTCCGGCCAGCACGCTCATCGACAGCTGGCGTTCCTGTTCCGCGGCGAGCAGGAACGGAATGCCGGGGCCTTCCGAACCGCGAATCTTCTGCGCGTAACTCCGCGCCTGCGACGCGTCGAAAATCAGGTATCCGGCGAGCGCGATACCGACGATCAGCAACGCCACGCTAGGAATCAACGCGATCGCGAGCACGCGAGAGCGAATCGAGGAGCCGCGGCCCTTTCGCCCGGAATTCTGCTTCACCGTGATCCGTTTTCCTTCCGGCACTGCTGTGGTATTCGGGTCCTCGGTGTTTTCGTTGCACCGGTCCGACCAGCCGGATCACAGTTCACCGTGGTCTGCGTTGCCCGCGACGGCGGTAAGCAACCCGGACGGGCGAGTCAAGTCCGGACCCGCGTTGCCGTCATCCTCTTGTTACCTGCTAGTAACCCACTGCGGTGCTTGGAAAACTGATCACCACCGGACGTGACCTTGGTCGCACCGGCCGCGCCGCCGTCCGCCGGGAGCCCGCGCGTGAGGTCGGTCACGACCCGGCCCGCGCGAAAACTCACCGGAAACTCATGCGCATTTCCGCATCAGCGGCGGAATCGAACGGGAAACCGAGATCGATTTCCGGAATTCAGCGCCGGACGCCATTCGGCGGCCGGTGCGCGGAAAGCCGCGGGACCGGAGTCGGTTCCGTTTCCGGAGCGACCTCCGGACGGTCGCGCCGCAGCAGATCGTGCAGCATCTCCCGGCACGCCCACGCCAGCACGGCCACGGCCGCGATCAGCACCGCCACCAGCGTCGATTCGACCGGATAGCGCCCGATGAAGTCGCCGAAACGCGCGAGCAGGAAGCCGAGAGCCACGCCGACGAGCAGGGTCACGACATACGAGAGCGGCACTTCCCGACCGCGGGTCTCGATCATTTCGGCCCCTTCCGCCCCGGATTCGCCCGGCGGTACCGCTCCCCGGTCGGCTCCGGCCCGCGAAAAAACAGGCACCGAGCATACCCGCCGGGCAGCGCGCGGCGCCCCCGTCGATCACCCAAAGGGGCGAGCACGACACCGATTGTTCACCCAGGACCCGCGAATCCGGCCGGATCCCCGCGAATCCGCGGGGACATTGCGCGAATTCTTTTCAGCGCACCTCGCGCAGCACGGTCACCGCCCGCAGCACCTCGGCGTAAGTCGTGTACAGCGGGGCCAGCCCGAAGCGCAGCACGTCCGGCGGCCGGAAATCGCCGAGGACACCGCGTTCGTGCAGCGCGTCCATCGTCTGCTGCCCGCCCGCGTCGCGCACCGAAACCTGGTGTCCCCGAACGTGGTCGCGCGGCGTCGGAATGT
Source organism: Amycolatopsis albidoflavus (assembly GCF_039525725.1). Taxonomy (NCBI): domain Bacteria; kingdom Bacillati; phylum Actinomycetota; class Actinomycetes; order Pseudonocardiales; family Pseudonocardiaceae; genus Amycolatopsis; species Amycolatopsis albidoflavus. The sequence goes on along the minus strand of NZ_BAAAHV010000009.1, from coordinate 362,389 downwards.
CGGCTCCCGGCAGCAGTTCGTCCGCACACCGGAAGAAGAAATCGCCCAGTGCCAAGCCTTTCGCGCGCAATACGGAAAGGTCGACGTCGTCCCAGACGTCCAGCGCGGCGTCGAGCGCCAGCATCGACAGGATGTCCGGCGTGCCCGCCCGGGCGCGGGCGATCCCCGCGCTGCCGCGGTAACCCGGTTCCATTCCGAACGGATCCGCGTGCCCGGCCCATCCGGCCAGCGGCTGATCGAATTCCGCCTGATGCCGCTGTGCCACATAGATGAACGCGGGCGACCCCGGTCCGCCGTTGAGGAATTTGTACGTACAACCCACCGCGAAATCGACGTCGCACGCGTCGAGCTGAACCGGAATCGCGCCGACGCTGTGGCAGAGATCCCACACCGCGAGCGCGCCGGCCGCGTGCACCGCCTCGGTGACCGACGGCATGTCGTGCAGCCGGCCGCTGACGTAATCGACGTGATTCACGAGCACGGCCGCCGTCCGCTCGCTCACCGCGCCGGGCAGTTCCGCCACCGGCACGCGCCGCACAGTGTGCCCGGTAAGCCGGGCCGCCTGGTCGGCCACGTAACCGTCGGTGGGGAAAGTCGCCGAGTCGACCAGCACCTCGTCGCGGCCGGGGTTCGCCCGCACCGCCGCGACGAGCGTCTTGAACAGGTCCACGCTCGTCGAATCCGCCACCACGACCTGTCCGGCGGCGGCCCCGATCAACGGCGCGATCCGCTCGCCGACCCGTTGCGGAGCCTCCCACCAGCCCTCGGTCCACGAGCGGATCAGCCGCCGCCCCCACTGCTGCCGAACCACCTCGGTCAGCCGCTCCGCGACGTGTTTCGGCGGCGCGCCAAGAGAATTCCCGTCGAAGTACGCGACTTCCGGGTCAAGGTCGAACTCCGCGCGTTTCGCGGCGAGCGGGTCGGCGGCGTCGAGCGCGGCCGCCTCGTCGGCAAGGCTCTGGCCGCGCACAGCGGATTCGGTCATCGACGCTCCTCGGGTCCCGGTTCGCCCCCTTTCTAACAGGAGGCGGGCCGGTCTATCGAGCGCCGAGGCTGGCCGGGATTCTCTATCGGCCGCCGCTTCGACGACCTACAGTGACCTGACCAGGCACCACCGGAGGAGGTCAGCGTTGACCCAGTCGATCGCCGAACAAGCCGAGGGCCAGACCATCCCGTCGCTGCTGCGGCGCAATGCCGTCGAGTACGGGGACCGGCCCGCGCTCACCTCGCTCGATCTCGAAGGCCGTCCGACGCTCACCTGGAGCGAGTTCCGGACCGCGATCGCCGAGGTGTCGCGCGGGCTCGCCGGGCTCGGCCTCGCCGCGGGCGACCGGATGCTGATCATGGCCCCGAGTTCGCCGGACCACCTGGTCGCCGACCTCGCCGCGGTGCACCTGGCGGCCATCCCGTGCACGGCGTACGCGACGCTCAGCCCGGAGCAGATCCGCTACGTCGCCCGGCACAGCGCCGCGCCGGTCGTCGTCCTCGCCGGCGCCGACGAGCTGTCCCGCTGGCTGCCGGTGCTCGACGATCTGCCCGCGCTGCGCCGCGTGGTGGTCATCGACGAATCCGTGATCCCGGACGGCGACGACCGGTTCGTCGCGTACTCCGCCGTCCGCGAAGCCGGCCGCGCCGCGCTCGCTTCCGACCCCGAGGCGTTCGACCAAGCGTGGCAGGCGATCCGCCCGGACGACCCGCTCGCGATGATCTACACCTCCGGCACCACCGGCGACCCCAAGGGCGTCGTGCTGTCGCACCGCAACGCGATCCACGAGGGCATCGCCGTGCACACGCTGCACAAGGCTCCGATGCATCCCACGAACATCGCGTACCTGCCGCTCGCGCACATCGCCGAACGCGAGCTGTCGATCTATCTCCCGATCGTCGCGGCGGGCCACGTGCACACCGTCGGCGATCCGTCCGGCGTGGTCGCGGCGCTCGGCCAGGTGCATCCGCAGAGCTTCTTCGGCGTGCCGCGGGTGTGGGAAAAGATGGTGGCGGGCCTGAAGAACATGCTCGCCGGCGTGCCCGAGGACCGGCGCGAGGCGCTCATTTCGGCGAACGAACTCCTGCAAGAGGGCTACAAACTCCGCAGCGCGGGCGAGGAACTGCCGGCTGACCTAGCCGAGCGCATCGCGAAGACCGACGAGACCGTGCTCGCGCCGGTGCGCGGCCTGCTCGGCCTTGACCAGCTGCACATCGCGTCCAGCGGCGCGGCCGCGCTGCCGCTGGAGGTGCTGTACTTCCTCGCCGGGCTTGGCGTCGAGATCCGCGAGGTCTGGGGCCTGTCCGAGACCACCGGCGCGGCCACCGCGAACAGCGCCGACGCGTTCCGCGCGGGCACCGTCGGGCGCCCGATCGACGGCGTCGAGGTGAAGACCGGCGAGGACGGCGAACTGCTCGTCCGCGGCCCGATCGTCTTCCTCGGCTACCTGCAGCCGGACGGCACGATCGAACCGGCCACCGACGCCGACGGCTGGTTCGCCACCGGCGACATCGGCACGATCGACGACGACGGATACGTCACGATCACCGACCGCAAGAAGGAACTGATCATCACCTCGAGCGGCAAGAACATCGCGCCGACCCGGATCGAGGGCTTGCTGAAGGAACACCCGCTGATCGGCCAGGCAGTCGCGATCGGCGACGCGCGGCCGTACGTGACCGCGCTGATCGTGCTCGACGACGAGATCGCCCCCGGCTGGGCGGCGGCCAACGGCGTCGAAGCGGCGGGGATCGACGCGCTCGCCGCGCACGAGGCGGTCCAGGCGGAGATCGCCCGGGCCGTCGAATCAGCCAACAGCAGGCTCGCGCGGGCCGAGCAGATCAAGCGCTACCACGTGATCACCACCGCGTGGACACCCGAAACCGGCGAACTCACCCCGACGCTCAAGCTCAAGCGCCGGGTGATCAACGACCGCTACGGCTCCGACATCGCCTCGCTCTACTCCTCGTGAGCGGCTAGGTCGGTGAGAACCGGCGTCGCCACTCACGACACCCACCCGGGCGACGCGACCGCCGCGGCCTCCGTGACTGCATGCTTGCCCCGTGCACGGCCGCAGGTCTCGTGAGTGGCTATGCCGGTCCTAACCGGCGTCGCCACTCACGAGGCCTGCCGGGACCACTTGCGCAGCCGCGGCGGCACGCGCTTTTCCAGTCCGTAGTTCTCCAGGTGGGCGGAGAACACCTCGTCGAACGCCTGCTGCACGGTCTCGGTGTCCCAGTCCGGGCGCTCCAGGATCGGCTGCTTCAGGTACGGCTGCCCCATCACGTGCAGCTGCGGCCCGTTGCACCGGATCATCTGCCCGGTGATGCCGTGCGATCCCTCGCCGAGCAGGAACAGCACGAGCGGCGCGATCTTCGCCGGCGTCCGCTCGGGCGGGCACGCGCGCAGCGCCCGCTCGGATTTCCAGACCATCCGGGTGTGCGCCACCGGGCACACCGCGTTCACCCGGATCCCGGAATCGTCGAGGTCCAGCGCCCACGAATAGGTCAGCGACGCGACCGCGCCCTTGCTCGCCGAGTACACGCCGAGCTTGCGCTGCCCGAGCGACGCGCCGGAAGAAATGTTCACGATCGACCCGCCGCCGCCCGCGCCGACCATTGCCCGGATCGCGGCGAGCCCGGTGTACATCACGCCGAGCACGTTCACCTCGACCAGCTGGCGGGCCTGTTCCGCGTCGTCCTCCCAGGGCAGCGCCTCGTAGTTGAGCCCCGCGTTGTTGACCAGCCCGTCGATCCGGCCGAACTCGGCGACGCACTGGTCGACGATCGCCTGCGCCTGCGCCGGATCGGCCACGCTGTGCCCGTTCGCGACCGCGCGCCCGCCATGGTCGCGGATCGTCGCCGCGGTGCGCTCGGCCAGTTCGGCGTCCACGTCGTTGACCACCACGGCCCCGCCCGCGCGCGCGACGTGCACGGCGAACGCCTCCCCGAGCCCGCGCCCGGCCCCGGTCACGACCACGGCCTTGTCCTGCAACAGTCTGTCCACGCTCACTCCCCGCTGGTGCGCCCGGCGCGAGGACGTTCGCTCCGCCGGGTCTCTCCCAGTGTTGGACCGTTCGGCCCAGTCGCACCGGACGATCGCGACGAACGGTGGTCGCGCTGCGCCGAACGAGGAAAGCTGATCAGTGCTACGGGTACCCCGCGGCAGGTCACTCCGAACGGCTCCGCGTTCCGGCCACCGGATTCTTCCCGACTGTTCACCCTGGTGTGATCGGCGGCATACTGAGGGTGCATGCCCTGGCCGGAGCAGTGACACTCCTGGCCAGGGGCGAACCAGGCGAAGGCAGAATGCGGGTCGGCCGCATTCACTCGATCGGGGAGGGGGCAGTGGTCATCTCGTGACGACCGAAGCGACCTCTCGGCTGACGGCGCCGCTGCGGAATGTCGAGTATCGCGTGCTCTGGGCGGCAGAGGCCATCTCGAGCGCGGGAGACCAGCTGGCGAAGGTGGCGTTGTCCATCCTCGTCTACCACCGCACCGGTTCCGCGCTGTGGGCCGCGATCGTCTACGCGCTGACTTTCCTGCCCGCGCTCGCCGGCGGGCTCGGGCTGTCCTTCCTCGCCGACCGCTATCCGCGACGGGCCGTGCTGAGCGTGAGTGCCGCCGCGCAGGCCGTGCTCGTGGGGCTGATGAGCCTGCCCGGAATGCCGCTGGCCGCTCTGTGCCTGCTGCTCGTCGCGGTGCAACTGGCCGCGTCGCCCGCGAACGCGGCGCAGAACGCGATCACCCGCGAGGTGTTCACCGACGACCATCTGTACCTGCGCAGCCAAGACCTGCGCGGGATCACCACCAACACCGTGCAATTGCTCGGCCTGGCCGGCGGCGGCGTGCTGGTGACGGCCGTGGGCACGTCGTGGGCGCTGGCGATCGACGCGGTGAGTTTCGCGGTGGCCGCGGTGATCGTGCGGGTGTGGGTGCACAACCGGCCCGCTGCCGGCGGCGACCACAGCACCTGGTTCTCCGCGACGCGCTGGGTGTTCGGGCAGCGCAAACTGCGGGTGCTGATCGCGTTGTCGTGGCTCGTGGGGCTGGCCGTGGTGCCCGAAGGGCTGGCCGCGCCGCTGGCCCAGCAGCTGAACGCGCCGTCCGCGGCGGTCGGCTGGCTGCTCGCCGCCGACCCGCTCGGCTTCGTCGCCGGGGCCTATCTGCTGTCGAAATTCGCGTCCGCCGAGGTCCGGCAGCGGCTGCTCGGAGTGCTGGCGACGACGTCGCTGGCCTTGCTCGCGCTGTTCCTGCTGCAGCCGAATCTGGTGGTCGCACTGGTGCTGCTCGCGCTCGCCGGTGCGATGGGCGCCTACATCATCACCGTGACCGCGACGTTCTCCACCTGGGTGCCGAACGAACTGCGCGGCGGCGCCGGCGGGCTCTACCGCACGGGGCTGCGCGTGGCCCAAGGCATCGGGGTGGCTCTCGGCGGGGTGGTCGCACAGGCGACCGGTTCTGCCGTCACCGCCATCGCGCTGGCCGGGCTGGCCGGCGTGGCTCTGGCGATCCCCACCGCGTTCTCGTGGACCCGGGTGCGGCACGCGGTCGCGGCCGGGGCCTGATCGTGGGTTGCCGAAGGGAACTGTGGCCGGGGTCGAGGCACCGGCCGAATGGGTCCGGGTACGCCGGACGGGAAGTCTTTTCACGCTTCACGGTCACGCACGGAACACACCTCCGTTCGCATTGTCACGAATCCGTCGTGGATCGGTCACGGAACTCACGCTTCACGGTCACGCACAGCTGCTCACCTCCGCTCGCTGACAATTCATCGGAAAATGACAACAGCTCGATTCACGCTTCGCGGTCGCGCACGGGAAAACACCTCACTCGGGGGGACGGCGGGGACGCTCCTCCGCAATTTACTTCATGGATGCAGCAGTTGTCGCGGAAGGCGTCTCCGGGTTCGGAGACTACGACCGAATACAGCGTTCGAAGTCGGTGAGTGAGATGATACCGGCAACTGATAACGGCGCAGAACCGGGAACCGTCCGGGAACCGCATCCGACACCGGAGGAGGCACGGCCCGATGCCCGGAACCGAACCGGCGCGCGGTGAAGACCGCGGGCCCGGGGAGGAACCGCCCGCCGCGAAGGGCGTCGCGGGAAGGCTGCGCGCGCTGATCGCCGGGAACCCCATTCCCTCCTGGGATCTCTGGACGAAACCGCGCCGGATGATCGCGTTCCTGCTCGCCTGGGACGCGATCGCGGTGGCGCTGCTGACCTTCGGCGTCGTCACGTCGCCGAGCCCGGATTTCGTGGACTGGGGCCGGTTCGCGATCCTCGCCGGCTGCGCGACGGTGCACATCCAGCTCACCCGGCGGCAAGAGGAACGGCGGCGCAACCGGGTCACCGCCGTCCACATCGACCTGACCGGCATCTGGGTGTTCCCGGCCGCGCTGCTGCTGCCGATCCCGCTGACGCTGCTGCTGATCGCGCTGCTGCGCGTCCAGCGGTGGTTCAACTCCCGGCGACCGCCGCACAAGTTCGTGTTCACCTCGTTCACGCATGCGGTGTCGGCATTGCTGGCGCACCACCTGTACCAGACTTTCGCGTCCGCCGAACTGGCCCGGCTTTCGCCCGCGAACTCGTTGCAGGTCTTCGGGATCCTGATGCTCGTCGGGTTCAGTTACGCGGCGCTGCAGGCGATCGTGATCGGCGGGCTGCTCGCGCTCGGCGGCACGTCCGCGCCCACCCTGCGCAACGTGTTGGGCACCAAGGACGACAACCTGCTGGAGCTGTCGACGATCAGCCTCGGCACCATCGCGACGATCCTCCTCGTGAACATCCCGCCGGCGATCGTGATCCTCGTGCTCATCACGGTGCTGGGCAACCGGCTGGCGGAAATCAACCAACTGCAGTCCGAAGCGCGCACCGATCCGAAGACCGGGATCTTCAACGTGCGCGGGTGGTCGGAGTCCTCGGAACGCGCGCTGGCGCGGGCCGCGCGCGGCGGGGAATCCCTTGCGCTGCTGATGATCGACCTCGACCACTTCAAGTGGATCAACGACACGTACGGCCATCCGGCGGGCGACGACGTGCTCCGCACGGTGGCGCAAACTCTCGACGAGATAACGCGTCCCAAGGACATCATCGGCCGCTTCGGCGGCGAGGAGTTCCTGATCCTGCTGCCCGACGCGGACACCACTGCGGCGAAGGTGACCGCGGAACGGATCCGTACCGCAATCGCCGATCAGCGCATCGTGACGACCGACAAACGCGGCGGTTCGGCATTGATCACCGGGCGCACCGGGTCGATCGGCGTCGCATTGCTCGGGGTGAACGGAACGACACTGGAACAGTTGCTGCAAGCCGCCGACGCGGCCGTCTACACCGCGAAGGAAGGCGGCCGGAACCAGGTGCGCTTCGCGGATGCGAATCCGCCTCCGGAGTGATCAACAATTCCGATCACCGGCACTGTTTTCGATTAATCGCGAAACCGATTCAGCAACTGTGCGCAACGGCGCGCACCCCGTTCCGCCGCCGGATTGGGCCGCCGGGTTAATTGCCCGCCGGACCGCTAACCGCGACCGCCGGTTTTCGGGAAGGAACGAAAGCCGCCGGGCCGGGCGAACCCGGTTGGCCGAGGACCGAAAATCCCTCGCGACCGCATCGGACTCAACCGCGCTCCGTCCACCCCTCGACCCGCACCGGCCCCGCACCCGGCCGCGGACCGTGCGGCTGCGTACCCGCGAAGGTCCGTGAGGGGAACCCTGGGGGACTCTGATTCCCCCAGGGTTCCCCTCACGGACCTCGACGGCGCCGGGCCTCGACGCTGCGGGCCTCGGGTGCCGGGCCCGTCGACACGGGCAAGACCTCCCGCCCGCTGCTGAGAGAACCTCAATGGGCGGGTCGACCGCACCCACCGTGGCGTCCGGTGCGCCGAGAGCAATCCGCCGCACCCCGGGGGTTACCCCCCGCGCGGGTGAGGGGGACAGCCGCCTCCCGCGTCGGGTGCCGGGCTGGCACCCTGGAGCGCATGCCAGCCACCGACGACCGTGCCCCGGCCGCCGTTCGCGTTCGCCGACCCTGGTCGACGTCCGGCTGGCTGCTGCTCGTCCTGCTCGTGGTGTTCGGGTTCGGCCTGATCGCCTCGCGGCCCGCGTCCCCGCCCGACCAGGGCCCGCCGACCGGCGGCGTGCTCGCGGCGCGGAACGCCGTCGCCGCGCTCGCCCACCCCGACGGCCAGGCCACCGCGCTGGCGCTGCTGCCCAAGGACTTCACCGCGGTCACCGGCGTGAAGCCCGGCCCGCTGCCCGCCCGCGATGGCACCGTCCGCGCGGCGCACCTCGACGGCGGCTGCTCGGCCCCGTGGGGCGACGACAACACGAAGTGGGACTTCTCCGTCCCGTGCAAGGCGCACGACCTCGGCTACGACCTGCTCCGCTACGCCAACGACAAGGGCCACCCGCTCGACCAGTCCGCCCGGGCGTCGCTCGACGACCGGCTGGAGCAGGACATGCACCGCACCTGCGAGCTGAACCCGATGAACTCCGAGCGCACCTGCCAGCTGGTCGCGTCGGTGTTCACCGGCGGGCTGGTGGTCAACTCGTGGCACCAGCGCTGGGGCCCGCCGGTCGGCGACCCGATCGGCCCGATGGTCGCCGGCGTGCTGGTGATCGGCTGCCTGCTCGTGATGCGCCTGCGCGGCTGGCACACCGCCCGCCGCACGACTCCGCGTCCGCGCCTGCCCCGCGGCGTCCCCCGGCCATGGGCGGTGCTCGGCATCGCCGGCGCCGTGGCGCTGATGGTCGGCGAATCGGCGACCGCGCTGGCCGACTGGGCGGGCGCGCCGGAAGCCACCTGGTGGCCGCTGACCTGGCTCGCGCAGCTCACGCCACTGCTCTTCTTCGCGGGTGGGCTCGCCAACGCGGCTGGCTGGCGGGCCGAACGCGACCGCGGCTACCGGCATTACCTGGCCGAGCGGTCCAGCCCGCTGCTGCGTCCGGCGTTGATCTTCGCCGTGGTCGCCCTGATCGTGCCGCTGGCGCTGGAGCTGCTGGGCATCCCGGCCGGAACCAACGCCACCGTCATGCGGATCGCGCTGCACCCGCTGTGGTTGCTGGGCGTCTACCTGCTGACCGTCGTCGGCGCGCCGATGCTGCTCGCGCTCTACCGCCGCACGCGGCTGTGGTCGGTCGCGGCGCTGACCGCAGTCGTCGTAGCCGGAGAACTCGCCGCGAGCTGGACGGACGTGTCCTGGCCGCGCTACGCCGCCACGCTCGCCTTAGCGCTCCTCGCGCAGCAGGTCGCGTTCGCGTACGCAGAGGGCGTCCGGCTTCGCCGCGCAGTGCTCGCTGTAGCCGCCGTAAGCGGCGTCGCGGCCCTCGCGGTCGCAGTGTTCGCCTTCGACGCTTCGCCGGTGTTGCTCGGCAACCCGGGCGCGCCTGCCGCGTTGTCCGCGAGGCCGTGGACCGTGCTGCTGCTGGGTGTGTCGCAACTCGGCCTCATCGGGCTCCTCGCGACACCGCTGCGTCGCTGGGCCGCACGCGACCGCGTCACCCGCACCGCCGCGCTCATGCTGCGCGCCCCGATGAGCCTGTATCTGGCGTTCCTGGCCGCGATGCTGCTGCTCGTCGCCGTGGTCTACCTGCCAGGGCCGATCGCGAACGGCCTGAGCTGGCTGCTGCGTCCGCGCATGCTCGCCGCGGTGGCGCTGTTGCTGGTGCCCGCGGCGCTGGTCTTCTGGTGGTTCGAGCGACACCCCGGCAAGCCCGGCACCGAGGCACCGGCCGCGCCGCTTCCGTACACCCCGACCGGCCGCCGTCCGGTGCTGCTCACTCGCGCGGCCGCCGCGCTGGGCATCGGATACGCGACGCTCGGCGTGTTCGGTCTCGCGCTGGCCCGGTTCGGCGCGGAAGCCGCGGACGCCGACGTGCTCGGTTTGCGGCTGGACCCGGTCCAGAGCCTCGTGCACCTGCTCCTCGGCGTCCTGCTGCTGCACGCGGTCCGGACCGGCGGAGCGGCGACCTCGGCCGCGACGTGGTTCGCCGCCGCGCTGACCTGTGTGCCGTCGCTAGTGGCTGCCGCCGGCGGTGAGACGCACGGCTCGGCGGTCGTCGTCCTGCACACCCTCACCGCGGTATTCGCCCTGGTCGGAGCCGGTACGTGCATGGTGCCGACGAGAAGGCAGGCCGCCGCCGCGCCCTGACCCGCGACACGCGTACCGCCGACCGGGCGAAAATGCTTCGGATACCGGACGATAGGTGGTGCGCGCCACACCGTCCGGGGGAGGTGCGAATCCTTCGCAACCCCCGCCCGGCACCATGCGTCTTCAGAAGCGGACGACCAGAACGACGAGAAGGAGCCGACCGCGTGGACTACCCGCCTCGGAACGGGCAAGGCGATCGCCGCCCCGCCCGCTCGTGGCAGGACCAGCCCGGCCGGGGACCGGCGCGGCGGCCCGGGCCACCGCCCCGCTCGCGACGCGAACCGCAAGGGCCGGCTCGTCGTCCCGGACCACCGCCGCGCAACCGCGCCGGACGGTCCCGCCGCGGCGGGCTGCGCGGCGCGAAAATCGCTCTCACGGTGGTGTCGCTGCTGGTCATGGGGCTCACCGGGTACGCGTGGGCGTCGCTGCAGGGGCTGGTCAACGGGCTGAGCTACTCCGACGTGATCGGCGAGGGCGCGGGCGGCGACAAACCAGCCGACGGCGCCCGCGACATCCTCCTGGTCGGCCTCGACAGCCGCACCGACGCCCAGGGCAACCCGCTGTCGCCGGAACTGCTCGCCCAGCTGCGCGCGGGCGAATCGGACGGCGAGCTGAACACCGACACGCTGATCCTGGTGCACATCCCGAACGACGGCAGCAAGGCCGTCGCGATGTCGCTGCCGCGCGACTCGTACGTGGACATCCCCGGCTACGGCAAGCACAAGATCAACTCGGCGTACGCGAGGGCGATGCTGCAGGCGCGCAAGGACCTGCAGGCCCAGGGCGTCACCGATCCGAAGGAACTCGACGTCAAGGCCAACCAGGCCGGGGCGAAGCTGCTGATCTCGACGATCCAGGAGCTGACCGGGTCCACGATCGACAACTACGCGGCGATCAACCTGCTCGGCTTCAGCGACATCACGAAGGCCGTCGGCGGCGTCGACGTGTGCCTGAACAACAACGTCGACGACGACTACTCCGGCGCGAACTTCACCAAGGGCCAGCACACCATCGCCGGGGTGGAGGCGCTGGAGTTCGTCCGGCAGCGGCACGGGCTGCCGCGCGGCGACCTCGACCGGGTGGTGCGCCAGCAGGTGTTCATGGCGGGCATGGCGCGCAAGATCCTGTCGGCGGGAACGCTGACCGACCCGTCCAAGCTCAACGCTCTGGTCGACGCCATCAAGAAGTCCGTGGTGCTGAACCAGAACTGGGACATCTTCAGCTTCGCCCAGCAGATGAAGGGCCTCACCGGCGGACAGCTGGAGTTCCGCACCATCCCGGTCGACAACGTCGAGTACCGCACGCCGAACGACGGCGTCGCGGTCAAGGTCGACCCGGCGAAGGTGAAGGCGTTCGTGCAGGGCCTCGCCGGTCCGCAGACCGGACCCGACGGCGCCCCGGCCCAACAGCAGCAGCAGAAGCCGGACCAGTCGCATAAGGACACGACGGTCGACGTGCGCAACGCCTCGGACCGCACCGGTCTCGCGGCGACCGTGTCGAAGCAACTGGTGGACAAGGGCTTCACCGCGGGCGACACGGACAACGCGTCCTCGCGGAAGACGACTGTGATCTGGGTCCCAAGCGGCGGCGAGGCGGCCGGGCAGGCGGTCGCCGACGCGCTCGGCACCAAGGCGACGGTGCAGGAAGACAAGAGCGTGCCCAAGGGCCACGTGAAGGTGTTCCTCGGTTCGGACTACCAGCCTTCCGCTGGCGCCTCGAGCGGAACCGGTGCCGCGCAAGCTCCTCCGGCACAGCAGGCCGCGCCCCCGGCGACGCCCTCGGGTCCGGGCAGCGACGAGCAGCCGATCACCGCTGATGGAGTGCCCTGCGTCAACTGACGCGTTGCTCCATTCGGGGAAAGTCGAAAATCTTCCCGAAACCCGCGTAATGAGCGGCCGCTTCGGCCCTTTCACCATCGGGACGCAAGCCCGCGTCCGCGAAGTTGGTTGAGGGGCAGGGGCCGTGATCGACGCTGAGCACTACCAGCGAGTGCTGGGAGACGAGCTGCGCAAGCTCAGGCGTGGCCGGGGATGGACGCGCAAAGAGCTGAACGCGCATCTGCAGAGCGAAATCTCGCTGCAGACGCTGGCGACGTACGAACTGGGCACCCGGCAGTGTTCCGTGGTGCGCCTGGTCGAACTGTGCGTGGCGATGGACGAGCTTCCGCAGGATTTGCTGGCGAAGGTGCACAGCCGGGTCTTCACCGAGGAACCGGGACGGGTCCGCGTGGACCTGCGCCGGGTTGTCGCGGAGGCGGGTCCGGAGCTGACTCCGTTGCGGCGCTGGGCCGAAGGACGGTTGCGGCAGAACGGAGTCGCGATGCCGGGGTCGCCCGCCCGCGCGAGCGCCGCCGCCCGGCCGCCGGTCGCGGTACCCGGATCCTCAAGCACGTCAAGCACTTCCGCTCCCGCCGCTTCGGGCCAGCCCGCTTCGGCGAGCGCCTCGACCGACGAGGTGTCGTTCGACTTCGCCGCACTGGAGCGGATGGCCGAACTCTGCGGCCTTCCGACGGCTGAGCTGGTTTCGCACCTGCGCAAGCTCGCTCCCGCCTGACCCGCGCCCACAGACCACGAGGGGGACCCTTCGCGACTCCTCCCCTGCCGCGAAAGTCCCCCTCGTTCTGCTCAACCTCCGCGCGCACTCGTCCGCGCAGGTTTCTTCCCGCTCAACGACAACGCTGCCTTGCCCGCGTCCACTGTGGAGCGCCCGCTCCCTGTTCAATGCTGCCGTTTTGCCGCCCCCAGTACTACGAGGGGAACTTTCGCGACTCCTCCCCTGCCGCGAAGGTTCCCCTCGTACCCGGCAGTCCACTGTGGACTGCCACCGAGACCACGAGGGGGACCCTCGCGACGCCATCCCCCGTCGCGAAAGTCCCCCTCGTGCCAGCTCACCCAAGCAGTTCGTAGTCCTCCCGCCGCACCGTCCGGGTGTCCAGCCAGTACCGCCAGGTGAATCCCGGCCACAGCGTCCGGTTCACGCCCTTCGCGTCCAGGTACCAGCTCTTGCAGCCGCCCTGGGTCCAGATGCCCTTGTCGAGTTTCCGCTGCATCTCGGCGTTGAACCGCTCCTGCACCTCCTCGCGCGGGTCCAGCGCCCGGCCGCCGGCCAGCCGCAACGCCTGCGCGATATAGGAAATCTGCGCCTCGATCATGAAGACCACCGAGTTGTGGCCCAGCCCGGTGTTCGGGCCGAGCAGGAAGAACAGGTTCGGGAAGCCGTTCACGGTGATCCCGAGGTGCGTCCGCATCCCCTCGGTCGCCCACTCCTTCGCGAGGTTCCGCCCGTCGCGGCCGACGATCTCCAGGCTGTCGAACGCGTCGGTCACGTGGAATCCGGTGCCGTAGACGATCGCGTCCACCTCGTGCTCGACGCCTGCGTTGTCGACGACGCTGTGCTCGCGCACCTCGGCCACGCCGTCGGTGACCACGTCGACGTTGTCGCGGGCGAGGGCCGGGTAGTAGTCGTTCGAGATGAGCACGCGCTTGCAGCCCATGGTGTAGTCCGGGGTCAGCTTGGCGCGCAGCTGCGGATCCGAGACCGCGCGGTCGATGTTGCTCTTCGCGAGCCGCTGCCCGACCTTCATGATCCACGGCTGGCCGTTGAACCCGATCGCGCGCGCTTCCAGCGTCCAGTAAAGGAAATTCCGGTACAGCCGCTGCACCGGCGGCACCGCGCGGAACAGCCCGCGCAGCCAGCCCGGCATGTCGCGGTCGGCCTTCGGCATCACCCACGGCGGCGTGCGCTGGAACAACGTCAGCTCGGCCGCCTCCGGCGCGATCTTCGGCACGAACTGGACCGCGCTCGCCCCGGTGCCGACCACCGCGACGCGTTTGCCGGCGAAGTCGAAGTCGTGCTCCCACTCGGCGGAGTGGAACGCGCGGCCCTGGAACCGCTCGATGCCCGGCAGGTCCGGGATCATCGGCCGGTGCAGCGCGCCGACGCCCGCGACCAGCGCCGGAGCCACGAATTCGTCGCCGCCGCGGGTGCTGACGTGCCAGCGGTTCTCCTCGGCGTCCCAGCGCGCGCCGGTCATCTCCTGGCCGAAGCGGATGAAGCGGCGCAGGTCGTACTTGTCCGCGACCCCGCGCATGTACTGGTAGATCTCCGGCTGCGGCGAATACGCGCGCGACCAGCCGGGGTTCTGCTCGAAGGAGAAGGAGTACATGTGCGACGGGATGTCGCACGCGCAACCGGGGTAGCTGTTGTCGCGCCAGGTTCCGCCGACGTCCTCGGCCTTCTCGAGCACCACGAAGTCGTCGCGGCCGTCCTTGCGCAGCTGAATCGCCATGCCGAGCCCGGAGAACCCGGTGCCGACCACGATCACGCCGGTCTCGGTGCGGTTGCCCATGCGTCCTCCCGTTAACTGTTACCCGAAGTCCAGCTTACTCGGAGTAGGTTACTGGCGGTAGAGTGTGCGGCATGACCACCGCCAAGCGCAAGCGCATGCCCCGAGCCGAACGGGAACGGCAGATGATCGAGATCGCCGAGCAGGTCTTCGGCGAGCGCGGCTACGCGATGGCGTCGATGGACGAGATCGCGGAACTGGTCGGCGTGTCCAAGCCGATGCTGTACGAGTACTTCAACTCGAAAGAGGGCCTGCTGCTGGCGTGCATCCGGCAGTCGCGGGCGGCGCTGCAAGAGGCCACTGAGCAGTCGATCGTCGGCGCGGACTCGGCACAGGAGGCGCTGCGGCGCGGCTTGCTGGCCTTCTTCGTCTTCATCCGCGAGCGTCGCCAGGCCTGGTCTCTGCTGCGGCACGAGATGGCCCTAATCGGCACCCCCGCCGCGGACGAGATCGAGGAAACCCGCCGCCAGCAGACGGACCTGATCACCGCGTTGATGAGCGGCTACTTCGACAGCGAGGACACCCTGCGCGCGGAAGCCTCGGCCGAGTTCGTCGTCGGAGCCTGCGAGCGGCTGGCGATCTGGTGCGAGCGCTTCCCGGAGGTGACCCCGGAGAAGGCCACCGAGTACGCGATGGATCTGCTGTGGGCCGGGTTGTCACAGCGAGCTATCTGACGTGCACGTGAAGATGACCGTGCATTAGGCCATTCGGTCGTCACTCAGCGCACATCTCGTCCCGTTACTTGTGACACAGAGTTTTCTTGCGGTATCGATGACACGGTAGAAAGACACACTGAGTGTCGCGCCAGCGGCCGGCAAGCAGGAATCGCGTCATGAGTTTGCGGTGGCCGGGTCTCGACCTGTGACGCATGCTGATGACGAGAGGGGTGAGGCAGTGGTGGAAACGATCACGGCGACTTACAAGCACGACAACGACGACTGGACGATCACCGTCAGCGGCCGCGGCAAGGAGCTGACCGGCAAGGCGCCGGGCATCATCGCCGCCCGCGACCGGGCCGACCAGCTCGTGGAGAAGCTCGCCCCGAACGAGCGTCCCACGGTCGTGCACCTGCTGAACGGCAACGCACTGGAGTTCACCAGCGCGTACATGGCCGCCCGCCTGACGCTGCCGGAGATCGAGCCGCTGGAAATCCCGCCGTCCGGCGGAGCGAAGGCCGCTGCTGCGGACTCCGGCAAGGCTGAGGCTCCTGCCTCAACCACGGCCTCTGCCTCGGCTGCCGCTTCTGCTGCTGCCACTCCCGCTGCCGCTGCGAAGCCCGCTGCGGAGAAGGCCCCCGAGCAGCCCGCGAAACCGGCGCTGCCGCCGAGCAAGCAGCTCCCGAAAGAGGTCGAAGACCGCAAGCCCGACGAAACGAGCCGCCCCGGTGTGACAGCCGGCGCGTCGGCCACGCCGCCGGTCGCACGCGCCTGACCTGCAGTTTTTCTTTCCCGCGGCCCGCGTTTTTCGCGGGCTTGTTCGGTGTGCGCGGGCCCGTCGCGCCGTTCGGAGGCTTGCCCTCACGCTGTTCGCGGGCTTGCCTCGCGCTAATCGCGCGGCTTGTTTGGCTCCGTTCGCGGGCTTGTTCAGTGTGCACTGACCGGCCCGCCGCCCTGCGACGCCGGACGTTCGGGGTTCAGTCTCCGGCGAGACCTCGTTCCTGACGCCCGTGTTCCCCGCTCAGGACCTCGCACCGGGTTAGCTCTGAACACCGAACGCCCGCAGCGACCGTCGTGCCCTTCCACCGGCCAGCCCGGACCTTCAAACCACGGCGCAGATGCAGCCGTACGACGTCCGGAGCCGGTGTCGGCACCCCTCTGCTGACCGGGCCCGCGAATAGTCGGCTAAGCCCAGTACAGCGGGATAAAACCGACGCGTCACCCAGGCGGGGTAGCCCAATACGGCGAACGTGCTCCGCCAAAGCGACCCAGGCGGGCGACCGCCGAATGAGTGACCCCGGGTTCAGTGGCACTTCTCACGAAGTTAACCCGCCGTGACGATCAAGGCTGTCGATCCGCCATCCGGGGACGAAACAGCCAGTATTCGGCGGATCACGCGCCGCCGAGCAGTCCCGCCCGAGCGGCGACGCGGGGTAATCACGGATCTGCGCCGCGCCTCGTACCGGCGCACCAGGGGAAGCCCCAGGCAAGTCGCTGAGGCCGCAGGAAGCCGCTCAGGCAGGTCGGAACCGCGCCCGGCCGCCTGCCTCGAACCAGCGAGGACCCGGGGTCGTCAGCGCGGGAGGCGAACCGTCAGCGGAACAGCTTCCGCACCAGCAGCACGGCCACCAGCACGCCAGCCCCGATCAGCGGGTACTTGACCTTCGGGTTGTCGAGCTTCGCGCGCACGCCGTCCTTCGCCTGTTCGGCGAGTTTCTGCGGATTGGCCTTCGTGCCCAGCTGGTCGAGGGTCGCCGCCAAAGCGGTCCTCGCCTGCTCGATCTCACGCTCGATGGTCTCGGGGTCGCGAGCCACGTGCCCTCCTCGCCGCAGTCGGACTGTAGGCGGTCCACGGTAGAGGACAACCCCCGCGCAACGGCGACTGGCCACGCCGAGCCGACCCGAACGTGGCGCGCGCTACGATCACACCTGGTTCCTGGGGGCCGTAGCCCAATTGGCAGAGGCACACGGTTTAGGTCCGTGCCAGTGAGAGTTCGAGTCTCTCCGGCCCCACTCTCAGGCCCTGACCAGCGGCACGGCATGCGGTTCAACGATCCATATCGACCGCGTGCCACGGAAATGTCCCCAAGAAGACGGATGGCCTGAGGCTGCCGGGTCACCCGCCCCCGATGGTGAGAGTGATCGGCGCGTGTGCCTGATCGGCCGTCAGGAACTGGTCCCCGCGATGGGAAACTGTCAGCACGTAGGACGGCAGGCCGTCGGGGACATCGTTGACGGTGAATCCCAACTGGCAGCCAGTCACGACGTTCTGGCCGTCGAAATAGGTAGTTCGCACCTGTCCGCTGGTGATCGAACCAGTTGCGACCACCTGGCCTGATCGATCGGACACCTTGACGGCAGTTCCGGGCGTGAGATCCGAGTACCCGCCCGTCCCTTGGCAGTCGGAGTCAGTCCCTCCGGCACCGGTCGATCGCACCCCTGACGGGCCGCTTTCGATCGTGAGAATCCCGGTCAGCACGAATGTGTTCTTAGGCAGCGGGACCGACGCAGGAGAGATCAACGCCGTCGCATTCGGTTTCGCGACGACGTAGGTGACCGTGGCCGTAGCCGCGATAACGAACACCAAGGCACCGACTCCGGCAATAAGGCGGGTACTCGCCATCGCGCCCTCCTGTTCGAGCGGGCTGTTCTGGCAAGTCGCGGTCGGCCGGTGGTGCGTTACCGCTGCACCGCTCGGACCCGTGCGCTCAGCGCCGCCATGCCTCGATGATCTCGTCGGGACCGAACGACGCGGCCAGCGGCAGTCCGTCTTCGATGCCGTTGCGGGACACCGCGATCAAGGGCGTCGTGTGATCACGTCCGGGGATCGACATGGATCCGGCGAGCAAGCTTTCCCACTCGCGTTTGCCGAAGAGTTCGGTCTCCAGCCACTTGATGGAGCCGGTGAACGCGATGCGAGTGGCGGCGGGCCGGTCCCGGTCGGCGCCGACCAGGTCGATTTCCGGGTTGTTCTGCCGGTTCCACCAGCCGCCGACGACGTCCGCGCCGGGCAGCCGGTCGTCGGGCAGGAGCCGTTCAAGGCCCGTCCGCACGACCGGCTCGACGGCGCGGCCGCGCCAGGACGGCCAAGACGCTTCGATGCGCGCCGCGACCAAGTCGCCGCGGCCGCGTTCGACCTCGGCAATGCCGCGCTGCAGGAACGCCAGCCAGAACCGCAAGTACGGATCCTCGATCCGATAACGCTTGTTCTTGGTGTCCGGACGGGTGGCCAGCGGAGTGTCGACGGCGACGATGCGCTTGGCCGTCAGGGTGTTCAGGATCGGGGCGAGGGTGCCGGAAGGGATCGGGTTGCCTGCCCCGATTCGATGGGCGATCGTTCCGAAGGTGCGTTCGCCCGTACCGATCGCCTCCAGGGCCGAGCGACTGTGCGACGGTTCGGGAACCTCACCGAGCAAGGACAGTTCTCCCGCCATCAGCAACGGGGAAAGCGGGTCGGCGAGCTGGTCGCGCAAAAACGCGGTACGGCTGGTGCCCGGGCTCCAACGCTGGACGATCTCCGGGAAACCGCCGGTGATCAGAAACGCGTCGATGGCCTCCGCCGGCTCTAGTGCGGTCATCCGCTGGACGTCGGCCGGGTCGAGGGGGCGCACCAGCATGCGGGCAGCACGGCCGTGGAAGGGACGGCCGTACTCCTGGAGGGACTCCATCATCGACAGGTCGCTTCCGACCAGCAAGAGCAGCACCGGCTTGGCCGACAGGTACCGATCCCAGACAGTCTGGAGGGCGCCTTCGAACTCACGGTCCTGCTCGACCAGCCACGGCACCTCGTCCAGGACGACAATGCTGGGAGTTTCGTCGGGCAGCGCGACTGCCAGCGCGCGCAGGGTTTGGTTCCAGTCAGTGCCAAGCGCCCCGGCGACCAGATCCGCGCCGGGCAGGGCTGACTCGGCGAGCGCGCCGGCGAAGTCGGCGCGCTCCGCGGCCGGATTGCGACCGCGGGATGCCTGGAAGATCAGATACGGCACCCCCGAGCGGTCGCAGAACTCCTGGACGAGCCGGGATTTGCCCACCCGCCGACGGCCGGTGACGATCACCGCCTGACCGGGGGTGGTCGCGGCGGCGTCCCGGACCAGGCGAAGCTGCCGTTCAAGCAGCGCGAGATCGTTCGTGCGCCCCTGAAACGCCACCATAAGCTCGACCTCATCTAAGTATGATCGGATCTTACTTAGATTGAATCATACTTAGAATGAGACTTTGGAAGCGATGTCAGCCGCAAGCAACATCGCCGCGAGCAGCGGTCGCTCGGGAGGACAGTTGCTCCCGTGCCCGGGTCAGTGCGGCGATGCGTTCGTCCAGTACGGCCAGCCGCCGGTCCACCAAGGCCACCGCGCTCGAGGACAGGCGGCGGGAGGGCAGGTCGCCTTGCAGGCACGAGCCCAGCGGGCGGATGTCTTCCATGGTGAGTCCCGAGTCGAGCAGGTAGCGGATGTTCGCCACCCGCTCGATCGCGGACTCGTCGTACTGCCGGTACCCGTTGTGGGAGCGGGCGGCGGTCAGCAGCCCCTGCTCCTCGTAGAACCGCAGTGCCCTGGTGGTGACTCCGGTGGCCTTCGCCAGCTCTCCGATCCGCACCGACCCGAGCGTACGCCGTTAAGCGATCACTGCGCCGCCGTCGACGGGCAGGACTACGCCGGTCAGGTAGTCCGCGCCGGGGCTGGCGAGCTGGACGATCCAGTGCGCGACTTCTTCCGGCTGGGCAAGGCGTCGCAAGGGCACCATCGCCTGCAGGGAGGCGTGTTGTGCTTGGGCCTGCTCGGCGGTCAGGCCTTCGCGGGCGTAGATCTCGGTGGCGACCGGGCCGGGTGCGACCGCGGTGACGCGGATGCCGCGCGGGGCGAGTTGCACTGCCCAGCTTCGGGTCAGCGAATCCAGCGCGGCTTTCGTCGCCGCGTAGAACTCGCGGCCCGCCATGGGCCAGCCGCGTTGGCCGATCGCGGTTGTCACGTTGACCACGACGCCATCGCTCAGGTGCGGCAGCGCGGCTTGCACTAGGTAGACCGGCGCGAGCAGGTTCGTCGCGACTACCGCGTCGAACGCGCCTGGCTTGATCTCGCCCAGCGCGGCCGGGTCGACGATCCCGGCGTTGTTCACCAGCACGTCGATCCGGCCGAATTCGGCAAGTGCCGCAGAGACAATCTCCTCTGCGGCACCCGGCGAGGTGAGGTCGGCGGCGAACGGGCGGATCCGCGAGAAGCCCTCCGCGGTTTCGGCGAGTCGCGCGGCGGTCCGGCCGACGACGAGGACGTTCGCGCCTTGCCGGGCGAACTCGCGTGCGGTGACCTGTCCGATGCCCGTTCCGCCGCCGGTGACGATCACGGCTTTGCCTTCAAACTGTCCTTCACTCATGACAATCGACGCTAAACATTGCCGTATGCGTGAAGGTCAAGCCGCTCAGCGCACGCGGTTGTAGACCAGGGCCACTTCGCCGAGATCGCCGGTCTCCTGGTGCGCGACTGTCCACTTAGTACCCGGCAGGCCGTCGTCGAACAGGCGCGGGCCGCCGCCGGCGATTTGCGGGCAGATGGTCAGGTACAGCGTGTCGATGAGGTCCTCGGCCAGCAGCGCCTTGATCACGCTGACGCTGCTGTTGACCAGGATGTCGCCCTCGCCGTCGGCCTTGAGCTGGGCGACGACCTCGGCGGCGGGCGCGTTCACGAGGCGCGTGCGCTCCCACGGCGATTCGGTGAGCGTGCTCGACAGGACCACCTTTTCCGTGTCCACCAACCATTTCGCGTAACCGCGGTCGCGCGGGTCGGCGTTCTCGTCGGCGGCGACGGTCGGCCAGAAGCCGAGGAAGCCTTCCGCGTTGCGGCGGCCGAGCAGGGCGGTCGTCGCGTTCTCCCAGATGCGGGTCATCTGGTTGCGGGCGGTTTCGGTGGTCATGTACGGGATGATCGCGCTCATGTCGCCGGGGCCTTCCGGGCCGTGGTAGCGGCCGTCGAGGGTCAGGGCGAGGTTGGCGGTGACACGACGCTCGGTCATGACTGGGTTTCCTTTCGGGTGATGACTTCGGTGAGGTGGTCGAGGACCTGTCCCCAGCCGGTTTCGATTCCGGCGATGGCGGACACGGCCTCGACGGTCGTTGCGCTGATTCCCAGACCCAGCCGCAGCTGGGTGCCGCCGTTCGCCGAAGCGGCGAGGGCGAGGTCGTAGTGACCGGTGAACGCGACGGCTCCGGCCGCGTCCAGCACCGACAGGTCGAACACGAGCCGCTCGGTTTCGCGAGCGGTCCGGACCTGTCCTTCCGAGCGGTAAGTGCCTTCGGCGTCGCGGTAGGCGAGAACGACGCGGCCGCCCGGCTTCGGTTCGAGGACACACTCGGTGACAGTCAGGGACGGCGGGACCCACCACGACGCCAGCAGCCCGGCGTCTGTCCAGTACCGCCAGACCGTTTCCGGCGGTACCGGCAGCACGCGTTCGAAGGAGAACGCGCGACCGTCGGCCCAGCGATCCCGGTCCGCGGCGGCGGTGTCGGCTTCGATCGCCGCGCGGTAGCGGTCGAGCACGTCGCGCTCTCCCGTGTGCGCCTCGATCGTCGCGGCCAGCTTCTGGAGCTGCTCCGCGAACTCCCGCAGCGGAGCCGCTTCGGCCGCGTAGACCCGCCGTTGGCCGAGCGGGGCCATGGTGACCAGGCCGGCGCGGGCGAGGGTCTGCAGGTGCTTGGTCGTCTGCGGCTGCCGCAGCCCGGTCAGCTCGGCCAGCTCGCCGACCGACCGCGGCCGTTCAGCGAGCAGTTCGACCAGCTGCCACCTGGTGGTGTCTGCGAGTGCTGCGGCGATCCCGTCCATGCACAGAAGTATTCACCACATCGAATATTCGTGTCAAGGAATACTTTTAGCTGGGCAGCAGCCGAGCTGCGAGGTTGCGGGCCGCCAGACCCCTCTTCGTGCGCGGGACCAGCATCGATGCCGCCGTGCGGACCCCGCGCTGCTTGGGCTTCACGCGCGCTCGATGGGTCGCCTCGTAGTGCGCGAACGCCTCGGCGTGTCCACCGTCAGCGAGCGCCGTGGCCAGGGTGTGCGCCCCGACGATCGCGAGGCTCGAACCGTCGCCGAGCAGCGAGACGCAGGAAGCGGCGTCGCCGACCAGAGCAACCCGGCCGTGAGACCAGCGAGGCGGATCGACCACGGCGACCGCGTCGAAGAAGACGTCATCCGCTGCTTCGAAACGGGCCAGCAACTCCGGGACCCGCCAGCCGAGACCCCGGTAGGCGGCGGACACGATTTCCTTGCCCTGTCCGGGGTTCGGCGCGCGGAAGATGAACGCGACGCCGGAATTTCCCCGCACGGGATGGATCGCCACAAGCCTGCCCGGGGTGTTGAGCAGGACCACGTCCTCCGGATAGTCGGACGGCACGCCGAGCGACACCGTCCCGACATACATCCCGGCGTGCCGGACGAACCTCTCCTCGGCACCGAACACGAGCCGCCGCACCGCCGAGTGAACGCCGTCCGCGCCGATCACCAGGTCGAACCGGCGCGGAGCCGCGCGCTCGAAGGTGACGTCGACCCCGCCGTCGTCCTGCTGCAACGCGGTGACGGTGTCGCCGAAGAGAATCTCCGCGTCGTCGCGCGCCGATTCGTACAGCGCGGAGGCGAGATCAGCGCGCGGAACCTCGATCTCCTTGCGCACCGCCATCCGCACCGTGGTCACCGAACGCCCACGCGCATTGAGCACTCGCAGCCGCTGCGCGTGCGTCGCGACCTCTCGCAATCGCGGGATGACGCCCATCGCGTCGGCCACTTCCATCGCGCCAGCACGCACGTCCACCGGGTTGCCGCTGCTGCGCTGGCCAGCCGCCCGCTCTACGACAGTCGGCCGGAAACCGTTGCGCGCCAGCCAGAACGCGAGGGTCGAACCAGCGATCCCGGCACCGCACACGAGGACGTCACGAGTCATGTCCCCGAAGATAACCGCACTCAGTGCAGATTTGCAATGAGTGCGGAAGTGCATCCAGTGTCGTAAGCTTCTGGAGTGTCTCTCCGTGATCGCAAGCGCGCCCGCACCCGCCAAGCCCTGATCGACGCGGCGACGGACCTCTTCGAGCGCAACGGCTACGACGAGACGACCATCGCCGACATCGCAGCAGCCGCCGAGATCGGCACGCGCACGTTCTTCAGCTACTTCGCCAGCAAGGAAGAACTGGTCTTCCCGGACGCCGAGAGCCGGGTGCAGGCGTTGCTCGAAGCCCTCGCGAACCGCGCCCCGGACGACCGGCCGATCGACCTGCTGGTCCGCGTCCTTTCCGACGGCGGCAAGGTCAGCAATGACATCATCGGCAAGCTGACCCCGTTGCGGATGCGGCTGCTCCAGACCGTGCCCGCGGTCCAGGGCCGCGCCCTGCAGATCCAGTTCGACGCCGAGCGCCGGATCGCCGAAATCCTCGCCGAAGCCTTTCCCGACGAGCTCGACGACCTCAGCGCCCGGACGTTGACCGGGGCGTTCGCCGGCGCCGTGCGCGGAGCCTCGCAGGCCATGCTCGACCGCCCCGGCGAACTCACCGCGGAACAGCGAACCCAAGCGACCCGGCAGGCCATCGTGAAGACGCTCGGACCGTTGCTCAACCGCGACTGACGTGCTCCGCGCACAGGCACGCCACCGCGGTGTCGATCCACTCGCGGCCCTCCCACTCCGGATGCCGCTTGATCAGCTCCTCCCGCACCTCCGCGATCACGATCGCCTCGGCCATCTCCGAATCGCGGCGACGCCAGGTCTCGTCGCGGAGCAGTTCGAGGTAGGCACGCAGGTCGTCGAGCAGCTCCGGGCCGCTGATGTCGCCGTGGCCGGGGACGACGATTTCCGGTCGCTGCGCGGAAAGTTTCCGCATGACCTCGATCCAGCGGATCCCGGACACGTCGGTGTCGTGCGGCGGGAACCACGGGAAGATCGCGAACTGGCCGGTTTCGGCGAGGTCTCCGGTGAACAGGACGCCCGCGTCCGGGACCGTGACGACCTGGTCGCCCTTGCTGTGCGCGCGGCCGGTGGCGCGCAGCTGCACCACGCGGCCGCCGAGGTCGAGGTCGTGCGACGAGTCGTAGACGACGTCCGGGGTCGGCAGTTCGACGCCTTCCAGCTGCCGCGCGACCGGCTCGCCAAGACCGGTGAACATCTGCAGGTAGCCGGGTCCTTTCGCGGCGAGATCAGTCACCTGCGCGCGGTTGACCAGGTAGGTCGCGGCCCCGGCGAAAGTCTGCGCGCCGAACGCGTGCTCGGGGTGGAAATGCGTGGTGGTGAGGTAAATCCGGCGGCCGCGCGCGTACTCGGTCGCGAACTTCAGCACGGTTTCCGCGTTGCGCGGCCCCATGCCGGTCTCGACGACGAGGACGGAATGCGTCCCGCCGACGACGCCGACGTTCGGCACCAGCTGCACGCCCTGGTTCGGGACCACGACCAGGTCGCGGGCGAGTTCGCGCACCTGCGAGGTCTGCACGACGGGATCGGGATACGGGTAGTCGGCCATCGCCGGAGGCTCCTCGGAAAGCGGGATCAGTGACCCTTCCAGTCCAGCGCCGCGCCCGCGCGGTGTCCAAGACCGATCCGCTTTTCCCGATACCGCACGGGTATTGTCGCTGGTTGTGGATCTCCGTTCGCTCCGGTACTTCGTCGCGGTCGCCGAGGAACGCCACTTCGGCCGGGCGGCGGCGCGGCTGCACATGACCCAGCCGCCGCTGAGTCGCGCGATCAAACAGCTCGAAACCGACCTCGGCGCGGCCCTGCTGGACCGTTCGCCGTCCGGGGTCACGCTCACCGCCGCCGGAACCGCGCTCTACGACGAGGCTCGCACCCTGCTCGAAGGCGCGGACCAGGCCCGCGCGAAGGTCGCCGCGGCGGCCGGGCCGGGAACGCTCACGCTCGGCACCCTCGCCGACAGCTCGGAACCGGTCGGGATCCGGCTCGCCGGCGAGTTCCGCGAGCGGCATCCGGGCGTGCGGATCAGCGTCCGCGAGGCCGATCTCACCGACCCGACCACTGGTCTGCGCGCCGGGCTCGTGGACGTCGCGCTCACCCGGATTCCGTTCGACACCACCGGAATCCGCACGCACGTGCTGCGCGCCGACCCGATGGGCGTCGTCCTGCGCGCGGACGATCCGCTGGCCGGACGCGACGAGGTGCGCCGGGAGGAGCTCGCCGACCGGGTGTGGTTCCGGTTCCCGGACGGCACGGACCCGCAGTGGCAGGCGTTCTGGAGCGGCAGCGCCGTCAGCGGGCCGGTGGTGCGGACGGTGCACGAATGCCTGCAAGCCGTGCTGTGGAACGGAACCATCGGGCTCGCCCCGCTCGCGCACTCGTTTCCCGAAGGCGTCGCGACGGTCCTGTTGGCGGACTATCCGCCGAGCAAGCTCGTCGTCGCGTGGCGCGAGGATTCGACGCCGCCGCTGGTCCGCTCGTTCGTCGAACTCGCCGTGCGCATCGCCGGGCTCGACCACCGCGAAACGCCCGCGAACCCGTAGGCTGGGCCCGGAGATCGGGGAGGTGTGGGCCGTGCCGGGACGCAATCCGCTGCGGGTCCTGCGCAAATGCGCGGACTGGTTCGAAAACCGCGGCGTGTACATCCCCGGCGAGGAAAGCCGCGCGGTCGACCCGGTCCGCGACTTCGGCTGGCTCATGGTCGCCTGGGGCGCCGGCGTCGCGGTGTTCATCCTGTTGTTCGCGTTCGCGGTCTGAATCCCGACTTGCGGCTGTTGACATCGGGGTGACGACTGTCACCCGGAGTGCTCTTTCGATCACGGATCGGCCACGGCTGTACACCAGGTCCGCGTCTTCCGCACCGTGACGGCATTAGTGCCGCCAGAGTGGAGCGGGTCCGCTCGGCAACTACGCCGAACGGCACACCGCCCCACCCCGACTGGAGTACCCCCGCGATGGCGCCCCCGCGCACCCCGAAACTGCTGTTGACCGCCTGCCTGCTGTTTTCCGTGGCAGCCTGCGGCGGCGTCAACGCTCGGGAAGGGTCCGCCGCGATGGGCGTCGGCAATCCGGCGGCGCAGCCCGCCGCCGCACAGGCCTCCGGCGACCTGCAGTTCGGCGCCAACCACCGCTTCGCCAGCGGGATCACGGTCTCGCTGTCGGCCCCGCAGTCCTTCCAGCCAAGCCCGGCGGCGTACCCGCGCAGCGCTCGTGCGGCGGCGTTCTACATCCAGGTCACGAACAACGGCACGGATCCGTACCGGGTTTCCGCGCTGTCGGTCACCGCGACGGTCGCCGGGAAGCCCGCCAAGCAGGTCGTGGACGCCACGCAGGGTCTCGGCGGCGTTTCCGACGCGGGCAAGGACCTGATGCCGGGGCGGTCTACGCAGGTCACGCTCGCTTTCGCGGTGCCGTCCGACAGTGCCCGGATCGCCGTGCAGGTGCGGCCGAGCACGGGCGAGCCCGCCGTCGTCACCTATTGCGGAGACGCCTGAATTACCCTCGTCTCCATGACCGACCAGCGACTTGCCGTGGGCGACGAAGCGCCCGGATTCACCCTGCCGGACAGCACCGGCAAGAACGTCTCGCTCAGCGACTTCCGCGGCCAGGCCGTGGTGGTGTACTTCTACCCGGCCGCGGGGACGCCGGGGTGCACCAAGCAGGCTTGCGATTTCCGGGACAATCTCGCGGAACTGAACGACGCGGGATATCAGGTGCTGGGGATTTCGCCGGACAAGCCGGAGAAGCTCGCCAAGTTCGTCGACGCGGAGAAGCTGACGTTCCCGTTGCTGTCCGATGTGGACAAGGAAGTGCTGTCCGCGTGGGGCGCGTTCGGGGAGAAGATGAATTACGGGAGGGTTTATCAGGGGGTGATCCGGTCTACGTTCATCGTGGACGCGGAGGGGAAGATCGCCAAGGCCGCTTATAACGTGCGGGCTACCGGGCATGTGGCCAAGCTGATTCGGGATTTGGGGATTGCTTCCTGAATTGTTTTCCGGAGCGCGGAGAGGCCGGACCAGCCTCTCCGCGCTTGGTCAGCGACGCACCTGATAGCGCAGGTGAAGCACCCGGTCGCCTTGAACCACGTCGGGGTTCTCCAGCAGGTGCGGTGCGTTGACTGAGCCGAAGTAGCGTTTGCCGGATCCGAAGACGGCCGGGACGACGTCCATGCGCACCTCGTCAATCAGGCCTGCGGCGAATGCTTGGCCGCCGACCTCGCCTGCGGCGACTTCGACTATGCGGTCGCCTGCCAGCTCTTGTGCTTTGGCTACAGCTGTCTTGACGCCGTCGACGAAGTGGAACGGGGCTTCGGGGTCCCAGCCTTCGGGTGCTGGGCGGTGTGTCACGACAACGACGTGGTCGATTCCGCTTGGCGGCTTGCCGTCCCAGCCGTCGGTCAGGTCGAAGACGTGGCGGCCGACGATCGTTACCCCGATCTCGTCCCAGTACGGGCGGGTGTAGTCGTAGGACTGCTGCGACACCTTTAGCGCACCGCTCTCGTCCAGCGGGACATCGCCGCTGGTCAGCCAGTCGAACAGCGAGCCGGGCTGGTCGCTTTCGTCGGCGATGAAGCCGTCCGCCGACACCGAGCTGTACATGACGACCTTGCCCACGGGGTCTCCTTTGCTGGGGGTGGCCCCAAATTAGCGGGTTGCGGGCGGTCGCTCTTGTAAGAAATCAATCGGCCGGCAGCGGCCAGTTGTTCAGTGTGTGACCGGGGTGTTCGCGCAGGAAGCGCCGCCGGACTTCGACGTACTGGGTTGGGGTGAGGCCGGTGAAGGCGCGGAACTCGTGGCCGAAGTGGGCCTGGTCGAAGTAGCCCGCGCGGCTGGCGAGTTCGCCCCAGTCGATCGGTCCGGTGGGGTCGAGCGCGAAGACGGTGGCGGTGAAGCGGTGGGTGCGGGCCAGCCGTTTGGGAGTGACGCCGACGAGTTCTTTGAACCGCTTCGCCAGGTGGGTGCTGCTGACCCCGGCTGCCGCGGTCAGGTCGCCGATGGTCACCGAGCCGCTGGTCGCCGAGATGATGCTGCTCGTGTGGCGGACCAGGCCAAGGCCGGAGGTCTCGCGTAGCCGTCGCAGCAGCTCGTCTTCTAGCAGCGTCAGCATCTGTCGCGGTTCGTTTGCGGTGGCCAGGCGATCTCGCAGTTCGGAGACGGCGGAGCGGCCCCAGACCTGTTCTATCGTCACCGGCCGGTCGCACAGTTCGGTCGCGGGCATCGGCAGGAACGGGGCCAGGCCCCATGATTTGAAGTGCACGCCGACGGACCGGGTCCGGGGCGGGTAACCGAACTCGTACGCGCGGGTGGGCATGGTGATCACGCAGCCGTCGGCGTACTCGGCCGTCTCGATCTCGGCACCGGCGCGAATGCGGAACGGCGCGCCCAGGTTGACGATCAGCAGCGCCGCCGGTGCCGGCGGCAGCGTCAGCCGGGCATACGGCGGCGCGCCCTCCAGGTAGTAGAGGTCGTCGATCAGCCCGTCCAGCGGCGGTCGCGGCACTCTGGACACGTACTCCACGCTCACAGCATCGCCGACACCTGCTGGCAAGCGCTACTCACGGAAATTTGCGGGGAAGCGCAAAGTGAACGTCGTGCCTTCGCCGGGGGTGCTGGTGGCGGTCACTTCGCCGCCGTGGGCTTCGGTCAATTTGCGGACGATTGCCAGGCCTAGACCGCTGCCTCCGGAGATTCGGCTTCTCGACGGGTCCGCGCGCCAGAAACGGTCGAAAACCCGGGGCAGATCTTCTGGGGAAATCCCGGTTCCGGTGTCGGTCACTTCGAAAATTGCGTCATTTTCCCGTTGGCTCGCGGTGACGGTTACCGATCCGCCGGGCGGGGTGTGGCGGATCGCATTGGAGACCAGGTTGTCCAGGGCTTGGCGAAGGCGTACGGGGTCCGCGGTAATGGCCGGGTTTTCCATCGGCGGGACGGACAACTGGACGCCCGCGGTTTCGGCGCGCGGGACGTGGGCGGCGGCGAGGTGGGTCAGCAAGGTGTTCGCGTCGATGGGTTCCGGGTGGACGCGCAGCGCGCCGGCGTCGGCCAGTGCGAGGTCTTGCAGGTCGTCCACGATGTGCTGCAGGTGGACTGCTTCTTCCAGCAGCGAGGCGACCAGGTCGTCGTCCAGCTGGCTGATGCCGTCTTGGGTCGCTTCCAGCCAGCCCCGGATGGTGGCCAGCGGGGTGCGCAGTTCGTGCGCGACGTCGCTGACCATCGCTTTGCGGGCGTTCTCCAGCTCTTCCCTCGCCCGCGCCATGTCGTTGAACGCGGTGGCCAGGCGGGCGATCTCGTCCTTGCCTTTGACGCGGACCCGGGCGCCCGTCTCGCCTGCCTTCAGGCGTTGGGCCGCGCCGGTCAGCGCGCGGAGGGGGCGGATCAGGCGGATCGACGCCAGTGCGGTGACGATGACTGTCAGCAGGAGGATCGCGGCGGTGACGGCGATGAGTTTCGTGCGGTTTTCCGACGAGAGAGTGAAGCCGGTCGGGGGCTGGTCGGTGCCTTTTTCGGTGATGTAGAGCCAGGCCGCGGGCGCGACGTACGGGGTCAGCTGCTCTTTGCGGGCTGAGGTTACGCAGTTGGTGATGGTTTGGTCGGTGGCTTGGACGATCGGCCCGTCGAAGGTCCAGGACAGGGCCAGTTTCGCGACCGGGATGGTGCTGTCGTTGCGGCCAAGGCACGCGTCGACCAGGCTGGACAGCTTCGCCAGGGCGGCCCGTTCGGTCTCGGTCGGGCGCTCCAAAAGGCCGGTGCCGCATTGGGCGGTTCCGGCCGGGGCGATGACTCTCGGGTGGCCGCTCGGGGAGATTTCCAGGCTGCCCAGGCCGGTTCGGCGCTGGGTGCAGGAAAGGACTTTTTCGGCGACTTCCTGGAGATCGTCGCGTTCGTCCGCCGGGAGTTTGTAAGGGCCGACGGCGTCGGGGTCGATCCGGTCGGGCGTGGATTTGATGCCAAGGCGGGTGTCGACGGCCAAGGGATCGATGACCGCGGACGGCTGGGTCGGGAGTTTGCCGGGGTTCTGTTCCGAGCTGGCGATCAGCTTGCCCTGCGGGGTGGTCAGGACGATTTTGCGGCCGGTTTTGTCCGCGTAATCGTTGATGGTTTTGGTCGCGCCGGACCACGTGGGATGGGTTGCCGCATACGAAAGCAGAGCCTGGTAGATCGTTCCGTCGTCGGCGAAGAGCTGGCCCTGTTCCCGTTCGATGGCACCGGAAGTGGTCCGGGAGGCTAGCCAGGCGGTGGCCGCGATCGCGCACACCGCGATGGCCGCGGTTACCGCGAAGAGGCGGAAGAGGAGGCTACGGGGCATCGGACTTGGCGGTCAGTTTGTAGCCCACGCCGTAGACCGTGAGGAGTTTCGCCGGCTTTCTCGGATTGGGTTCGATTTTCTTTCTGAGGTTCATGATGTGCACGTCAATAGCGCGCTGGGTGATGTAGCGGTCGAAACCGTGCAGGTGTTCCAAGAGTTGCGCCCTGGTGAAAACCTGGTCCGGCCGCGCGGCCATGACCTCCAGGATCCGGAATTCTCCCGGAGTGGTTTCGATCGGGTTTCCGCTTACCGCGACCTCGTGTTTGTCTTTGTCGACAGTCAGGGTGCCCACTTTGATGGGACCGTCTTTCGCCGCGTTCGTTCGCCGGAGCAGGGTCCGGACCCTAGCCATGAGTTCACGCGGGCTGTAGGGCTTGGTGACGTAGTCGTCCGCGCCCAGGTCGAGGCCCTGGAGCAGATCGTCCTCGGTCGAGCGGGCCGTCAGCATGAGGATCGGCAGGTCGGAGGACGCGCGGATGGTCCGGCAGACGGTCAGGCCGTTCATGCCGGGGAGCATGACGTCCAGGATCAGGAGATCGGGTTCCGCCGTCCGGATTTCCGCCAGTGCGGCTTCGCCGGTGGGCGCGACGGTGACGGTGTGCTGCTCGTGTTCCAGGTAGCGGCGGACCAGTTCCGCTTGTTTGGGATCGTCTTCGGCTAGGACGATATTGGCGCACATACCAGCCGAGACTAGCCCGAGCCCCGCCCCGGAGCCACCAGCGCGGCTCCGGGGCGGGGCCGGCAGTTATGCGTCGGCCAGTTTCCGCAAAGCCGGCAGAAGTGCGCGCAGGGCTTTGCCCCGGTGCGAAGCGGCGTCTTTTTCCGCCGGGGACAGTTCCGCACTGGTTTTCGTTTCGTTTTCCGGCACGAAGATCGGGTCGTAGCCGAAACCGTTGGTTCCGTGCTTTTCCCTTGTCAGCGTGCCTCGCCATTCGGCGCGGACCGTGGTGGCCTCGCCGGACGGGAGCGCCAGCACGGCGGCGCAGACGAAGGCCGCGCCCCGGCGCTCGTCCGGGGTGTCGGTCAGCTGCGCCAGCACCAGGTTCAGGTTCGCTTCGTCGTCGCCGTGCTTGCCGGACCAGCGAGCCGAGAGGACACCGGGCATGCCGTTGAGGGCGTCGACGGTCAGGCCCGAGTCGTCCGCGATGGCGGGCAACCCGGTGGCGGCTACCGCGTCCCGCGCTTTGGCCGCCGCGTTGCCTTCGAAGTCGGGAGCGGTTTCCGGGGCTTCCGGGAACTCCTCGACGTCGTTCAGGCCGAGCACCTCGACGCCCTGGATGCCTTCCGCTTCCAGGATCCGGCGCAGTTCGCCCAGTTTCTTCGCGTTCCGGGTGGCCAGCAGCAGCTTGGTCACTTCTGGCCCTTCTTCTTGTCCGGCCGCGGTTCCGGCAGCTCGCCCGGGTACGGCAGCGCCAGCGCTTCGTTCTGCAGGCGCGTCAATTCCTCGCAGCCGGCCAGTGCCAGGTCCAGCATGGTGTCCAAAGTGGACCTAGCGAAGGTGGCGCCCTCGCCGGTCCCCTGCACCTCGATGAGGGTTCCGGCGTCGGTGGCGACCACGTTCATGTCGACCTCGGCGCGCGAGTCCTCCTCGTACGGCAGGTCGAGGCGCACCCGGCCGTCCACGACGCCGACGCTCACCGCGGCCACCGAGGACGACAGCGGCTGCGGGTCGTTGAGCCGGTTCGCCGCGCCCAGCCAGGTGATCGCGTCCGCCAGGGCCACGTAGCCGCCGGTGACCGCGGCGGTGCGGGTGCCGCCGTCGGCCTGGATCACGTCGCAGTCGATGACGATGGTGTTCTCGCCGAGCGCGGCCAGGTCGATGCAGGCGCGCAGGGAGCGGCCGATCAACCGGGAGATCTCGTGCGTCCGGCCGCCGATCCGGCCCTTCACGGCCTCGCGGTCGCTGCGGGTGTTGGTCGCGGACGGAAGCATCGCGTATTCGGCGGTGACCCAGCCGAGACCGGACCCGGCGCGCCAGCGCGGCACGCCCTCGGTCACGCTCGCCGCGCACAGCACCCTGGTGTTGCCGAACTCGACGAGCACCGACCCGGCAGGCCACTTCTGGAACCCGCGGGTGAGCTTCACTTCGCGGAGCTGGTCGTCGTTCCTGCCATCTTTTCTAGCCACGGGGAGCACTCTAGGACGTGCCCCCGACAGTTTCGCGTCAGAGGTCGTAGACCGCGCCTTGCGTCACCAGCTCGGCATCCGGGAACACGGCTTTGGCCTCGGCCAGGACGGCATTCCGGTCGGTCCACGGAGCGACGTGGGTCAGCAGCAGACGGCCGACCCCGGCGTCCTTGGCCAGTTCACCGGCTTCTTTCCCGGAGAGGTGCACGCCTTTCGGACGGTCGGCGGCATCGGTCCAGGACGCTTCGGAGAGCAGGACATCGACACCGTCGGCCAGTTCGCCCAGACCGCGACACAGCCCGGTGTCGCCGGTGTACGCGAGAATGGTGCCGCCGTACGCGATGCGCAGGCCGAAAGCTGGCGTCGGGTGGTACACAGCGACGGCTGTCACGTCGAAGGGGCCGATTTCGATCGTCTCTTCGCGCAGCTCGTGGAACTCGTACACGTCCGACAGATCCGCAGCGGCGCGCTCGGCGGCGTCGGCCGCGTACGCGTGCGCGAGACGCGAAGGCGCTTCTGCTGGCGCGTACAGCGGCAACTGCCGCGGCCGGGCGGGGTATGGCGGCGCGGGGTGATAGCGGCGAAGCACTGTCAGCGAGTTGACGTCGGCGCAGTGGTCGGCGTGCAGGTGCGAAAGGACGAGCGCGTCCAGGTCAAACGGGTCCAGCACAGTCTGCAATTGGGCGAACGTGCCGGTGCCCAGCTCGAGACCGAGCCGGTAGCCCTCCGCCTCCAGGAGATACCCGGACGCGGCGGCGTCCGGCCCGGGGATGCTGCCCGAACACCCGAGGATCGTCAGTCGCACCCCGTCACCCTAACTCCGCACAGCGGCGCCGCAGCGTCACGCGCTGACCGGGTCCAGCGCACCCGGCGCGAAGCCCATGAACCGCTGCGCCAAGCGGGCGAACGGTTCCGGCGAACCAGTGGCGAGGAACTCGTGCTTCGGCGGCTCGTCGCGCTCGGCGAGCAGGTCGAGTTCGGTCAGCACGCGGTAGAGGTCCTTGGCGGTTTCGTCGGCGCTGGAGACGAGCGTGACGTCCTGTCCCATCACGATCTGCAGCACGCCGGACAGCAGCGGATAGTGCGTGCAGCCGAGGATGAGCGTGTCCACCTCGGCTTCGAGCAACGGCTGCAGATAACCCTGTGCCAGCCCGAGAATCTGTCGGCCGGTCGTGATGCCGCGCTCCACGAAGTCCACGAAGCGCGGGCAGGCGACACTGGTGAGGCGTACGTCCGGCGCGGCGGCGAAGGCGTCGTCATACGCCCTCGAACGCACAGTGCCCTCGGTGCCGATCAGGCCGACGCGTCCGGTGTGCGTGGCGACGGCTGCCCGGCGCGCGGCGGGAAGGACCACTTCGATGACTGGTACGTCGTAGCGTTCGCGCGCGTCGCGAAGACAGGCGGCGGACGCTGTGTTGCACGCGATCACCAATGCCTTCACCCCGCTCTCGACCATGTCGTCGAGAGCGGCGAGCGCGTACTCGCGAGCGGTGGCGATGGGCAACGGGCCGTACGGGTTGCGCGCGGTGTCGCCGACGTAGCGGAGCTGTTCGGCAGGCAGCAGTTCGAGAATCGAGCGTGCGACGGTGAGCCCGCCGACGCCGGAGTCGAAAACACCGATGGGCGCGCCGGGAGAACTCACCCCCCGAGGTTACCCGGCGTCGTCGGCTCGATCTTCGGGGATTTGACGCGTTCGCCGCGTGAAGTCAGCCACGCGGCGAGGATGCCGGCCAGCGCGCCGAAGAGGTGGCCCTGCCAGGAGATGCCGGGATTGCCGGGCAGCAGGCCCCAGAGCATCCCGCTCCAGATGCCCAGCAGCACGACCGCGACCGCGATCTGCGCGAGCGACCGGTGGAACAGGCCGCGCACCAGCAGGTACGCGAGCCAGCCGAAGGCGAGCCCGGACGCGCCGACGGTGTAGGCGTTCGACGGTCCGACCAGCCACACCCCGAGCCCGGAAACCAGCCAGATGATCGCGGTGACCACGGCGAACCGGCCGATGCCCGCCGCCATCGCGAGGAAGGAGAAGATCAGCACCGGGACCGTGTTGGAGAACAGGTGCGACCAGCCCGCGTGCAGCAGCGGCGCCCAGAGGATGCCGTCGAGGCTGGAGGCGTCCCGCGACAGGATCCCGCCGTGGGTGAACTCGCCGGGCAGGATCACGTCGAGCAGTTCCACGAGGTACAGCACCGCCACGAACCCCAGCGCGACGAACGCCGCGGCCTTGGGATTGGGCGGCAGGATGCGCTTCGCGGCGTCGACCGGCTTGCCGCCGCCGGCAGCGGGCGGCGGCGACGTCGGCGGGAGGGGAGGCAGTGTGCTCACGCCCTCAGGCTACGTCGGCGGGAAGCGGACGGCCTCGGGAGAAATCCCTGAACTTGGCCCTGGGTGACCTGCCGTGAAGGACTCCTTGAGGGAATCAGATTCCTTCAAGGAGTCCTTCACGGCAGGGCCCGGCCACGCGGGGTCGCGCGGGTCGTGAGGGGAACCCTGAGGGACTCAGAGTCCGTGAAGGTGGCCCTCACGGACCGGTAGTCACGCCATTGCTGGCTTCCGGAGCAAGTTTCCGTAGGCGGCGAACAAGGCGGAAAGCAGCGCGGCCACCGCTGCCACCGCGAAGCTCCATCCAGGACCCCCGGCCGACAACACCACCGCGCCGACCGCTCCGGCGAGGCTGCTGCCCACCACCCGAACCAGCGCGTTGATCCCGCCGGCGGCGGCCGTTTTCGCGGGCTCGACGTGCTCGACCGCCATCGTCCCCAGCGCGGCGTACCCGAGCCCGATCCCCAGCCCCAGCACCGCCGCGACGGCATAAAGCCCAAGCCCGTCCCCCGGCAACGTCGTCAGCCACAACGCGGCCACCAGCACCACCGCCGAACCGCCAGCGACCAGCGCGGGCGCGCTGAACCGGCGCATCAACGAACCAGCCAGCACGGAAACCACGAGCATCAGGATGGTCGTCGGCAAGAGATAAAGGCCTACCTGCAACACCGACGCCTTGAGCACGCCTTGCGCGTACGCCGAAAGCGTCATGATCGTGGCGAACAGCGCGAAGCCGAGCAGGAACGACGCCACCGTCGCGCCGACCGTTTTTCGGTGCAGCAGCATGGGAATCTCAATCAACGGCGTCTTCGTGCGCCGCGCCGTCACCACCCACACCGTCGCCAGCACCACGGCCGCGACCAGCAGCCCGACGGTCCCCCAGCCCCATTCGGAACCCTTGCTGATCGCCAGCAGCAGACAGATCAGCCATCCCGACACCAGCGTCGCGCCCAGCAGATCCGGCGAACCGCTCCGCACCGCGGCCGTCCGGTCCTCCTTAACCGCGGCGACCAGCGCGAACGCCACCACGCCGAGGCCCGCCAGCACCCAGAACACCAGCTGGTGATCGCCACCGGCGAGCCCGGCGAGGATCATCCCGCCACCGCTGCCCGCGCCGATCGTCGCGCTCAGAACGCCGATCGCGGTCGGCAGCGATCGGGCCGGCAAAACAGTCCTGACCTGGCCGATCGCCAGCGGAAGCAACGGCGCGGCCGTCCCCTGCAGAATCCGGCCGACGACCAGCAGCGGCAGCGAGCCCGCCACGGCCGCCAGCACCGATCCCCCGACCAGCAACGCCAGCACGACCAGCGACATCGCGCGCCTGCCGTACAGGTCGCCGAGCTGCGCGACCAGCGGAATCGCGACCGCGCCCGCCAGCAGCCCGGCAGTCAACGCCCACGACACCGAACTCAGCGGCACGCCCAGCTTGAGCTGCAGCCGCGGCAGCAACGGCACCACCACAGTCATCTGCAAAGTCCCGACCGCCACCGCGAACGCCAGCGCGGCGACCGTCCCCCAGTAGTTTCTATACATGTATAAAAAGTAGCATGGCGACATGCCAGCGCGCACCGGCCGACCGCCGAAGATCTCCAAAGCCGACATCGTGGCCGCCGCTCACCGGGTCATCGAGGAGGACGGCGTCGACGCGTTGACCATGCGGCGGCTCGCCCGCGAGGTCGGCAGCACGGCGATGGCGCTGTACCACCACGTGCGCGACAAAGAGGGCCTGCTTCTGCTGCTGCTGGACGACTACGCGCACCGCGAGATGCCTCGGCCGGAGAACCTCCCCGAGGAGCCGGCGGAGCGGATCGTGGCGGTCGCGAAGGCGATGCGGGACGGGCTGGCGGGCTGCCCGTGGATCGTGGACGTGCTGCGCTCCGACGACCTGCTGTCAGTCGGAGGGCTGTGGTACCCGGAGAAAATCGTTGCGGCGGCGGCAAAAGCGGGCCTGCCGACCGATGCGGCGGTGGAGGTCTACCGAGCGGTGTGGCACTACACGCTGGGCGAGATCAGTTCCCGCGCGGCCGCCGCGCACCGACGGGATCGGGGCGGCGACACCTACCGCGAGCGAGTCTTCGCGGAACTGGACGCGACGGAATTCCCGGCGCTCGCCGAGATCGGACCGCACTGGGAAACCCTTACCGCACAAGACACTTACGAACGAGGCGTCCGCGCACTCGTCGCGGGATTACTGCCGTGAGGGGAACCCTGAGGGAATCAGAGTCCCGCAGGGTTCCCCTCACGGACGGTCAGGCCCAGAGCTGACCGTCAAGCCGTTCTGCCGCTTCGTCCAGCGACCCGGAATACGCGCCGGTCGACAGATACTTCCAGCCGGCGTCCGCGACCACGAAGGCCACGTCCGCCTTCTCGCCGCGAGCGGCGGCCTTCTCCGCGACCCCGAGCGCCGCGTGCAGCACCGCGCCCGTGGAGATCCCGGCGAAAATGCCCTCGTGCTCCAGCAACTCCCGCGTCCGCCGGAGAGCGTCGTACGCCCCCACCGAATAGCGTCCGTTGAGCACACTCTCGTCGTAGAGCTCCGGCACGAACCCCTCGTCGAGGTTGCGCAGGCCGTACACCAGCTCGCCGTACCGCGGCTCGGCCGCGATGACCTGGACGTCCGGCTTGTGCTCGTGCAGGTACCGGCCGACCCCCACCAGCGTCCCGGTCGTGCCGAGCCCGCCGACGAAATGGGTCAGCGTCGGCAGGTCCTTGAGCAGCTCCGGCCCGGTCCCGCGATAGTGCGCGTCCGCGTTGGCCGGGTTGCCGTACTGGTACAGCATCACCCAGTCCGGGTTCTGCTTCGCCAGCTCCTTGGCCCGCCGCACCGCCTCGTTCGAACCGCCCGCGGCCGGCGAGAACACGATCCGCGCGCCGTACGCCTGCAGCAGCTGCTTGCGTTCGGTGGACGTGTTCTCCGGCATCACGCACACCAGGCCGTAGCCCTTGAGCTTCGCGGCCATGGCCAGCGAAATCCCGGTGTTGCCCGAGGTCGGTTCGAGGATCGTGGACCCGCGCCGCAGGATGCCGTCCCGCTCCGCCGCCTCGATCATGGCCAGCGCGGGCCGGTCCTTGATCGAGCCGGTCGGGTTGCGGTCCTCGAGCTTCGCCCACAGCCGCACCTCGTCGGTCGGCGACAGCCGCGGCAGGCCGACCAGCGGCGTGCCGCCGAGGGCGTCGAGGAGGGACTCGTAGCGAGTCATCGACTCAGCGCGCGCCGCCCGCGACGGCGGGCAGGATGGTGAGGGTGTCGCCGTCCTTGACCTCGGCGGCGAGCCCGCCGGAGAAGCGCACGTCCTCGTCGTTGACGTAGACGTTGATGAAGCGGTGCAGCTTCTCCTCCTTGACCAGGCGCGCCTTCAGCCCGGCGTGCCGCGACTCGACGTCGTCGATGATCTCGAGGACGGTCTTGCCCGCCGCCTCGACGGACTTCTCGCCGCCGGTGTGGGTGCGCAGGATGGTCGGGATGGACACGGTGACGGCCATGGTTCTTACCTCCGGTGGGTTCCTAACACGCTGACGCATCGGACGCCGCGCTTTATTCCGCAAGAGTTCAGTCGAGGATCTCGACCGGCTCCTCGGTGATCTCGGCGTCCACGATCCGGTACGAGCGGAACTCGTGCGAATCGGGCTCTCTTGTCGAGACGAGCACGTAGTGCGCGTCGGGTTCGGCGGCGATGTTCGCGTCGGTGCGCGACGGATAGGCCTCGGTCGCCGTGTGCGAGTGGTAGATGACCACCGGGACCTCGTCGTTCGCGTCCATCTCGCGATAGAGCTTGAGCAGGTCGCCCGAGTCGAACTCGTAGAACGTCGGCGAGCGGGCCGCGTTCAGCATCGGGATGAACCGCTCGGGGCGGTCCGAGCCCACAGGACCGGCCACCACCCCGCACGCTTCGTCGGGGTGGTCACGGCGGGCGTGGGCGACGATCTCGTCGACGAGTTCACGGCGGATCCGGAGCACACGGACATCTTAGTTCGTGGACCGAACGAGTCCACACTGTGAGAGCTACCGCTCATCCCCAGGTCAGGGCACAATAACGGGATGCCGGTGTCCTCGAAGCTCCGCGAACGCTGCCGTCGCCTGCTGGCCGAGGGGGACGTCGTCCAGTACGTGTTCCCCGCCACATCGCTGATGATTTCGATGATGGCCGCGCACCGGAGCTTCGTCATCGTGGTCACCGATCGGCACGTGACGGTGCTCGCCTGCAGCACTTTCCGCCGGTCGAAGCCGGTTTCGGTGTGGGAACAGCTGCCGCGCTCGACCGAGCTGGGCCCGGTGGACCTGCATCCCTCGCTCGGGCCGACCGTTTCCTTCGGCGGCCTGGTGCTGGAGATCGACGAGGAGTACGTGGCCACCGTGCGCGCCGCCGACCTCGAGCGGAGCGAGGACGCGCTCCCGCAGGACCCGTTCTGACCTCAGCCCAGCGCTTCCGGCCACACATCCCGGTACGCCGGGATGTGTGCCGCGGAGGTCGCCGACAACAGCCCGTGCACCATCGCCCGCGCGAACACCCGCGCCGACGCCGCGCACAACGCGTCCAACGCGCCCGCTCGCGCCGCCACCGCGAACGACCCGGGCTCCCCCGGCAGCTCCCGCGCGCCGGTCGCCAGCGCGAAAACGGTGTCGCCGTCGAACATCGAATGCGCCGGACGCACCGCCCGCGCCAGCCCGTCCTGCGCGGCGACTGTCAACCGGCGTGCTTCGGCCTTCGTCAGCGCGGCATCGCAAGCCACCACACCGATCGTGGTGTTCAGGTCCGTCCGCTGCCCCGGCACTTCGCCCGGCCGATCCGGCCAGCGGACGCCGAACTCGCCGTTCACTTCATGGTCTCCGGCAAACGCCCGCCCAGTCGCGAAATCCACCGCTTGGCCCGCCGCGTTCACCGCGACGATCGCGCCGACCGTCACCTCACCGACGACCTCGCTCGCCGTCCCGATGCCGCCTTTGAGCGAGCCGACCACCGCGCCCGAGCCCGCGCCGACGGTACCCATCGCGACGGCGTCCCCGGCTGCTTCGCAAGCGGCGTAACCGAAATCGGCGTCCGGCCGGTTGCCCCATTCGCTGCGCGGCAGGTCGAAGAGCACCGCCGCGGGCACGATCGGCACGACCTCATACGGTTGCGCGCCAACGGGAAACCCGTGGTTCCGCTCGGACAGCCACCGCATCACGCCGTCCGCCGCCGCGAGCCCGTACGCGCTTCCGCCGGAGAGACAGACCGCGTTCACCTGCTGTACCAGGTTTTCCGGCTCCAGCAGGTTGGTTTCGCGGGTTCCCGGCGCGCCGCCGCGCTGATCGACCGCGCCGGTCGCGCCGTCCGGCACGAGCACGACCGTGGTTCCGGTGGCCCAGCCGTCGCCGAGCCTCTCGTAATGGCCTACGAGCACGCCCGGAACATCGGTGATTTTCCCGCCGGTCAGCCGGTCAGCGCCTGGATCAGCGTCTCCTGCACCCATGTCAGCCAATGGTAGACGCCGAGATGGGGTGCGCGGGGGTCGTCGTCCGGCAGCTCGTCGGGCATGTCCTCGGTGACGTCGAGCGCCGTGCCCAGCGCCAGCCGGACGTCGTTCAGCGCGCCGAGCCAGGCGTCGGCCTGCTCGAAGGTCAGCTTCACCGAACCGCCGTCGCGCGGGAGCGTGTCGAGCACGATCTTCGCGACGCCCACCTTCTTCTCCAGCAGCTCCGGCTCGTGCAGCGACCGCATCGCCGCCGCCGAATCGAGATCCTCGCGGCTCGGGTTGTCCGGGTCGAGCCGGTGGAAGTCCGGCAGCAGCCGCGACAGCACCGGGTCGTCCGGCGATTCCGCGGGGCCGGTGCGGATCCCGGTCAGCTCGGCGAGTTCGTCCTGCGGGGCCTCCTCGGCCCGGGCGGTGAGCATGTCCTCCAGCTGCCCGACCAGCCCGCGCAGCACCGCGGCTTCCTGCTGTTCGAACCCGGCGAGGATGGCGTCCCCCTTGCGCCGCCAGGCCTTCACGAGGGCTGTTCCATGGTCGCCCACAGGCCCGCCGCGTGCAGCTTCGCCACGTCGGTCTCCACCTTCTCCTTCGAACCGGACGACACGATCGCCCTGCCCTTGTTGTGCACGTCGAGCATCAGCTTCGTGGCGTGGTCCCGGCTGTAGCCGAACAGCTTCTGCAGGACGTACGTCACGTACGACATCAGGTTCACCGGGTCGTTCCAGACGATCGTCCGCCAGGGCTGGTCGGATTCGGCCAGCTCGGCCCCGAGTGGATCGACCTGCGTCTGTTCGGATGCGACAGGCGTGGACATGCACACCATGGTGTCACGGGGCCATCCCGGTACGCCGCGCCAGGTCCGTCCATGTGAGTGAATAGGCTGCTCCCATGGGTTCCCCCGAGCCGGTCACCAGCGCCAGCACGGCGCTGCTCACCGACCACTACGAGCTGACCATGCTGGCGAGCGCGCTCGCGGACGGGACGGCCGACCGGCCGTGCGTGTTCGAAGTGTTCGCGCGACGGCTTCCCGACGGCCGCCGTTACGGCGTCGTCGCGGGCACCGCGCGCGTGCTCGACGCGATCGCCGACTTCCGGTTCACCGACGCCGAGCTGACCATGCTGGAGCAGACCGCGGTCGTCGACCCGGAAACGCTGGCGTGGCTGGCGGACTACGAGTTCCGCGGCGACATCGACGGCTACCGCGAAGGCGACCTGTACTTCCCCGGTTCGCCGATCCTCACCGTGACCGGCAGTTTCGCCGAGGCCGTGGTGCTGGAGACGCTGGTGCTGTCGATCCTCAACCACGACAGCGCGATCGCGTCCGCGGCGGCGCGGATGTCCGGCGCGGCGCACGGCAGGCCGATCATCGAGATGGGCGGACGGCGCACGCACGAGTACGCCGCGGTCGCCGCCGCGCGCGCCTCCTACCTGGCCGGATTCGCCACCACGTCGAACCTCGAAGCGGGCCGCCGCTACGGGATTCCGACGCGCGGCACCGTCGCGCACGCCTTCATGCTGCTGCACGACAGCGAGGAAGCGGCGTTCCGCGCTCAGGTCAGCAAGATGGGCGCGGACACCACGCTTCTGGTGGACACCTACGACATCACCGCGGGCATCGAGGCGGCCGTGCGCGTCGCCGGCCCGGAGCTGGGCGCGATCCGGATCGACTCCGGCGACGTCGGCCCGCTCGCCCGCAAGGCCCGCGACCAGCTCGACGCGCTCGGCGCGAAAGACACCCGGATCGTGGTGTCCGGCGACCTCGACGAGCACGCGATCGCGGCGTTGCGCGCGGAACCGGTGGACGCCTACGGCGTGGGCACCTCGGTGGTCACCGGATCCGGCGCGCCGACCGCCGGGATGGTGTACAAGCTGGTCGAGGTCGACGGCCGCCCGGTCGCGAAACGCAGTGCGCACAAGGAATCCCGGGGCGGGCGCAAGCACGCGCTGCGGCGGCACCGCAGCACCGGCACGGCGGTCGAGGAAGTGGTCTGGACCGCCGCCAGCGGCCGCCCGGAGCCCGGCGAGAACGATCTCGACCTGCAGATACCCCTGGTGCGAGAGGGCGCGCCGGTGGATGATCTGCCCACGCTGGACGACGCGCGTGCCCGCCTGCGGCGCGCGCAGGTGAGCCTGCCGTGGGAGGGCCTCAAGCTCTCGCACGGCGAGCCCGCGATACCGACGACTTTTCTG
The DNA here is from genome assembly GCF_039525725.1 of Amycolatopsis albidoflavus. Lineage (NCBI taxonomy): Bacteria > Bacillati > Actinomycetota > Actinomycetes > Pseudonocardiales > Pseudonocardiaceae > Amycolatopsis > Amycolatopsis albidoflavus. The sequence goes on along the minus strand of NZ_BAAAHV010000009.1, from coordinate 319,927 downwards.
TAGGGAGCCGACCATGGGAACCGCGCTGATCGTGGTGGATGTGCAAAACGACTTCTGCGAGGGAGGCTCGCTCGGCCTGCCGGGCGGGGCGGCCGCCGCGGCCGCCATCTCGCAGCGGATGGCCGACGGCGGCTACACCCACATCGTCGCCACCCGCGACCACCACATCGATCCGGGCGACCACTTCAGCGACACGCCCGACTTCAACACCAGCTGGCCGCGGCACTGCGTCGCGGGCACGGCGGGCGCGTCGTTCCACTCGGCGCTGGACGTGGTGCCGGTCGAGGCGGTGTTCTCGAAGGGCGAGTACACCGCCGCGTACTCCGGTTTCGAGGGCAAGTCCGGCGACGGCAAGACGCTCGAGGAATGGCTGCGCGCGCACGAGGTGATCGACGTCGAGGTCGTCGGCATCGCGACGGATTTCTGCGTGCGCGCCACCGCCCTCGACGCCGCTCAGGCCGGGTTCAACGTGCAGGTGCTGCTGGACCTGACCGTGGGCGGATCGCAGCCGACGGTGGACGCGACGCTGAAGGACTTCGACGAGGCGGGCGTGCGCTACGTCGGCACGCCCGCGCTGCCGCCTGCCTGACCTGTCACGGCTTGGGCGCACCGCCCTTGCCGTACGGGTTGCACGCCGCGGTGCCGAGGTAGATGTCCCCGCTCGCCGGACCGCCTTGCGGGAACAGCTTCACGTGCACCGCGTGCGTGACCAGGCTGCCGTCGGCGGGCTGCGGCGTCACGGTCTCGTTCAGCGTGATCGTGGCCAGCGCCGTGCCCGCCGCGCCGCCGGGGATCGTGATCCGATAGTTCGCCGGGATCGACGACGGAATGGTGAACCCGGAGACCTCGCCGATCGACATCGAGCCGGTGCTGCCCGAATCCGTCGTGGTGGCGCAGCCGACCGAGTACGTGCGGACCTTCAGCTCGGGCCCGCCGTACCGGGTCAGCAGGTCGGATTCGAACCGCTGCCCGCCGGTTTTCACCTGCGCGACCGGGCCCTTCCGCTCGCAGCTGGTGCCGCCGAACCCGAACACCGCGACCTCGCCCGCCGCGCCGCCGGGAGTGCGCGCGGACGCCGGTCCGTCGGCGTCGCAGCGGGCTAATTCGCCGGTGACCACGTGCTCGTGGTCCACCAGCACGTCGAGGCTGCCCGCGGAACCCCAGCCGGTGGACGTGACCGGCGGATCGGCGTGTGCCGCCGCCGGCGCCGCAGCCAGCAGAACCCCGGTGACCAGCAGGATCCGTCCGCGCATTCGACCTGTCTCCCTTCGCCCGTGCTTCGACATCGGCAGCGCGGCAGGGGTCCCAAACGTCGACGGTCGCAGCTCACCCGGACGTGTGGCGGAAGACAGGGGTGGTGAGGAACGCAACTTGTCTCGTTCCGCCGCCTCGCTCGACGATAACCTGCCCGGACGTCCGTTTTCCGTGGTTGGAGGTCCCGTGTCGTCACTGTCTCTCCCGGCCCGCCGTCAGGTGCTGGCCGACCTCGTGCCCGGCACCCTGGTGCGCGACCTGGCGCTGGTCGCCGGCGGCGCCGTGCTCACCGGCGCGGCCGCGCAGCTGGTCATCCCGCTTCCGGGCACGCCGGTGCCGATGACCGGCCAGACCTTCGCCGCGCTGCTCGTCGGCGCGACGCTCGGCATGCGCCGCGGCGCCGCCTCGATGCTGCTGTACTTGCTCGTCGGCGCGGCCGGCGTGCCGTGGTTCCAGGGCGGGACCGCCGGGCTGTCCGGCGCCTCGGCCGGGTACATCGTCGGGTTCGTGTTCGCCGGCGCGCTCGTGGGCGCGCTCGCCCGCCGCGGCGGCGACCGCACTCCGCTGCGCACGGCGGGGACCATGGTGCTCGGCAATGTCGTGATCTACGCCTTCGGCGTGCCGTGGCTGATGGCCGCCACCGGATTCGACCTCGCCACCGCTTTCGACAAGGGCGTCACGCCGTTTCTCGTGGGCGACGTGCTGAAGACCGTGGTCGCGGCGGGTGTGCTGCCGCTCGCGTGGGCCGCGGTTTCGCGGTTCCGCAAGGAAGACTGAGCCGTAAATCCGGGGTCTTCGATCCGGCGCGAGGGGTCCGTTCGCGCCGGATCGAAGATCCTGTCGGACCTGGCGGCTATCGTGTCTCGCTGTGCCCGCCCGAACCGATTTCCCCGGCGTCCTCGAACTCCTCACCCACGCGGTGGAGTCTGTCGGCGGCGCTGAACGCCCCGGCCAGGTGAAGATGGCCGATGCCGTCGGCCACGCCATCCGCACCGGCGAACACCTCGCCGTGCAAGCGGGAACGGGCACCGGCAAATCGCTGGCGTACCTGGTGCCCGCGATCCGGCACGCGGTGGAGAAAGACACCACCGTCGTCGTCTCCACGGCCACCATCGCGTTGCAGCGCCAGCTGGTCGACCGTGATCTCCCGCGGCTGGCCAAGGCGCTCAAGAAGCCGCTCGGGCGCGAACCGACCTTCGCGATCCTCAAGGGCCGCCGCAACTATCTGTGCCTGCACCGGCTCGACACCGGCCCGGCCGACGAGCCCGAGGACGCGCAGCTGTTCGACCCGTTCGCGGTGTCCCGGCTCGGCAAGGAAGTCACCCGGCTGCACGAGTGGACGTCGGACACCGAAACCGGCGACCGCGACGAGCTGGTGCCCGGCGTGTCCGACCAGGCGTGGCGGCAGGTTTCCGTCACCGCAAGGGAATGCCTCGGCGCCGCGAAGTGCCCAGTCGGCACCGATTGCTTCGCCGAGCGCGCGCGAGCCGAAGCGGGCCGCGCCGATGTCGTGGTCACCAACCACGCGCTGCTCGCCATCGACGCGCTGCAGGGCTACCAGGTGCTGCCGGACCACGACCTGGTGATCATCGACGAGGCGCACGATCTGGTCGACCGCGTCACGTCGGTCGCGACCGGCGAACTCACCAGCGCCATGGTCTCGGCCGCCGCGCGCCGCTGCGGAAAGCTGATGGACGCGGGGATCGCGGACCGGCTGCTGGAGTCGTCGGACGGGCTCGCGCTGATCCTCGACGACATCCCGTCCGGAAGGCTCGACGCGCTGCCGAAGCCGTTGCAGGGCGCGATCCCGGCGGTGCGTGACGCGGCGAAAGAATGCCTCACCGCGCTGGGCTCGGATCGCAAGGAAGACGTCGGCGAGGCGACCGCGCGCAAGCTGGCGCGGTCGCTGCTCGAAGAAGTGCACGACACCGCGGTGCGGCTGCTCGACGCGTACGACGAGGATCTGGCGCACCAACGCGACGTCGTCTGGCTGACTGGGGACAAGTACTCCGCGAATCCGCGCCCGCCGGCGTTGAAAGTCGCGCCGCTCGGCGTCGCGGGGTTGTTGCGGGAGCGCGTGTTCAACCAGCACACCACCGTGCTGACCTCGGCGACGCTCACCCTGGGCGGCGAATTCGACACCATGGCACGGCAATGGGGTCTGCCGCCGAGCGGCGCGCGCGTGGTGAAGTCGCCGGGCACGGCCACCGACAAGGAAGCCCCCTCCGACGAGGACAACGGCCCGAAGTGGACCGGGCTGGACGTCGGTTCGCCGTTCGACCACCGCCGCAACGGCATCCTCTACCTCGCCAAGCACCTGCCGCCGCCCGGCCGCGACGGGCTCGCCGAGTCCACAATGGACGAACTGGCCGCGCTGGTCGAAGCCGCGGGCGGCCGGACGCTGGGCCTGTTCTCCTCGATGCGCGCGGCGAAACAGGCCGCGGAGGCGATGCGGGAACGGCTCGACCACCCGATCCTCTGCCAGGGCGACGACGCCACGCCGTTGCTGGTGCGGCAGTTCTCCGAAGACGCGCGGACCTGCCTGTTCGGCACGCTCACGCTGTGGCAGGGCGTGGACGTGCCCGGGCCGTCGCTGCAGCTCGTGGTGGTGGACCGGATCCCGTTCCCCCGCCCGGACGATCCGGTGTCGTCCGCACGCCAACGCGCGGTGGAAGCCCGGGGCGGCAACGGATTCCTCACCGTCGCCGCGACGCACGCGGCGCTGCTGCTGGCACAGGGCACCGGACGGCTCCACCGCTCGGTCACCGACCGCGGCGTAGTGGCCGTGCTGGACTCCCGCCTGGCCACCGCGCGCTACGGCGGTTTCCTGCGCGCGTCGCTGCCGCCGTTCTGGCCGACAACAGATCCGCAGGTCGCACGGGACGCGCTGAAGCGACTCGACGCGGCCGCGCCCGCCTGACCGAGCGCACGGGACAGGCGGGTACGGTGAGTGGAACGAACACGACAGGGAGCACCGTTGACCCAGGATTCGTCCAGCGCACAATCCCGGACCGTCAGTGTTGACGACACCGGGGTGCGGCGCCGGCTCGCCGATGGCAGCGAAGAAGCTGTGACGTGGTCAGAACTGAGCTCGGTCATGGTGAGAGTCATCCCCGACGGCCCCTGGAACGAAGACGTCTTCTTCATGCTGGTCGGCAACGACGGCAAAGGCACGGCAGTCCCGAGCGGCGACCCGGCCGCGGACGCCCTCATCGAACGCCTGCAGACCTTGCCCGGCTTCGACAACGAGAAGTTCATCGAGGCGATGACCACGGACGCCGACCAGGCGTACGTGGTGTGGCAAAGCTGATCCGGAATCCCTGAAGCCGCTCCACGCTCCGGGGCGGCGTCCGGGCTGCTGCCGCTTTCGTTGCCGACGCTTTCGCTGCTGCGGCTTTCGCTGACCACGGTCCCAGTCGGAAGCGCTTGCTGGGCAAGGGTTGGCGAGCCGCGGCTTCGATAGATCCGGCTACCGCAGCTCGACGAGCCGAATTGCCACTACCGTCGCCACGACGCTCGGCGATCGCACCGCCCGAACCGCCCACCGCGGCTCGACAACCACACCACGCGAACCACCGCCGCGTCAGCTCAGCAACCCCGCCCGCCGCCGCGACTCGCCGACTCACCGCAAGAACCGTCGCGGCTCAAGCGGTCGGGAAAGTCTCCGTCACCGGAATGGCCTTCTTCAGCGTCCGGCTCACCGTGCACAACCGCTCGATCGCCCGGTCCACCGCACCGGCCAGCGCCTCTCGCTGGGCCTCGTCCAGGCCCGAGACGTCGACGTCGAACGCGACGTGCACCGCGTCCAGTTCCGAGGCTCCCTCGCGCCGGTCGGCCGTCACCGCGACGCGGAACTTCGAGTCCTCGCCCACCCGCCGCGTGATCAGCTGCTCCGCCGTCACCGCGGAGCAGCCCGCGGCCGCGATCTGCAGGAGTTCCGCCGGGGAGAAGGCACCCTCCGCGCCAGCCCGGCCCAACCGCACCTCCGCGCCGCGCTCGTTGCGGCCGACGAAGCTGTGCGTGCCTTCTCGCTGTACTTCCAAGGTCATCGGAGACGCCTTTCCACCCGTCGAATCACTGCATTGGCGCAACCGCGCGGGTCACGCCGATGTTCCGGGCTGCTGCGCCAGCACGGTGATCGTGCCGGGGTCGACCTCGGTGAAGCCCGCGTCCCGGACGGCGATCACGCGGTTGTCGCGCCAGCCCGCCTCCGGGTCGTCGACCGGGCACAGTTCCTTCCACCGTGCCGGGCTGGGCGTGCGGACCGCGACGCGGTAGTCCTTCGCCGCCCACGCCGCCAGTTCGTCGTCCGGCAGCAGCGACGCGAGGATCATCGTGGCGTGCCCGACCTGCGCGGACGCCTTGCCGACGGTCATCGGGACGTCCGGGTTCAGCATCAGCAGCGGAACGTCGGCCGGGGCCGGGCCGGGGGTGTCGGCGGGCAGTTCGCTGCCGGAGATCTGCAGCCGCGAGACCTCTTTCGGGGCCTCCTTCACACGCCCGGGCACGAGTGCCCGCGCCTGCGCGCCGTCGACCTCGATGGTGATTCCCGGCAGGTCGAGCACCGCCTGCCAGTGCGCGCCGCGAGCCCGGCGCGCGACTTTCCGGATGCGATTGTCGAGCCACGCCTGCACCGGCTCGGCCCATTCGCCGCCGGGCTCGACGCGTTCGTCCAGGCACACCGCCAGCGCCGCCGCGGCGGCCGCTTCGAGCAGCGCCGTCCGGCCGGGCGGTTCGGCGCGTTCGATCCGCAGGATGATCGGCATCGCGCGGACCTCGTCCGGGTCCTCATAGGAGGTGTCCGCGGTGTCCTCGGCGGGGAGGCCGAGCCACGAGGCGTACCGGCTGCGCAGCGGTTCGAGCAGAGGGTTCACGGGCGGGCCAATTCGAGTCCGTCGGCCGCGTCCGCCGCCTCGACCTCGGCGCGCGTGACGCCGAGGACGAACAGCACCGCGTCGAGGTACGGGTGCGAGAGCGCGGTGTCGGCGACCTCGCGCAGCGCGGGCTTGGCGTTGAACGCGACGCCCATGCCAGCCGCGGCGAGCATGTCGATGTCGTTCGCCCCGTCGCCGACCGCGACGCACGCGCCCAGCGGAATCCCGTACTCGCCGGCGAACCGGCGCAGCGCGGTCGCCTTGCCCGCGCGGTCCACGATGTCGCCGACGACGCGGCCGGTGAGCTTGCCGTCGACGACCTCCAGTTCGTTGGCCGCCGCGAAATCGAGGCCGAGATCGTCCACGAGATGGTCGATGACCTGGGTGAACCCGCCGGACACGACGCCGCAGCGGAAACCCATGCGCTTGAGCGTCCGGACGGTCGTGCGCGCGCCCGGAGTCAGCTCCAGCTTCGCCGCGACCTCGTCCATCACGCCGGCGGGCAGCCCGGCCAGCAGCGAGACGCGCCGTTCCAGCGACTCCGCGAAGTTCAGCTCGCCGCGCATCGCGGCCTCGGTGATCTCGCGGACCTGCTCCTCGACCCCGGCGTACGCGCCGAGCATCTCGATGACCTCGCCCTGCACGAGCGTGGAATCGACGTCGAAGACCACCAGCCGCTTCGCCCGGCGCGTGATTCCCGCGCGCTCGACGGCGATGTCAATGTTGGCCTCGGGCGCCGCGTCGGCCAGCATCGACCGGAGCTCGGCGTCGGCCGCTTCGCTGTCTTCGCGCACCGAGACGTACAGCTCGAGCCCGGTCACCGGGTAGTCGGCGACGCTGCGGATCGAGTCGATGTTCGCCCCGACGCCCGCCAGCCGCCGCGCGATCTCGGAGAACGCCCGCGCCGTCACCGGACGCCCGAGCAGGACGAGCACGTGCGACGAATCGCGCCGGCCGAGCGCGAACGGATCCGCGCCGATCGCGTCGCCGATCCGGACCTCGACCTCCATGCCGACGGTCGCCATCGCCTGCTCGACAGACTCCTGGAGCCCCTCCGGGTCGCGGTAGACGCCGGCGAGCACGCCGAGCACGAGCTGCCCGCGGATGACCACCTGCTCGATGTCGAGCACGTCCACGTCGTGCCGCGTGAGCACGGCGAACAGCACGGACGAGACCCCGGGCTTGTCCGGACCGGTCGTGGTGATGAGGACGGGAGTCTGGCTCACTGGTTCGGTATCCCTCGTTCGTCTCGGCACCGACGCTTAGGCCACGGCGAGTCGGCACGCCCAGTCTGGCCTCCAGCGGCGGCGGGCAGAACGCCCCCGTGCCGCGCTTCACACCGCGGGTGCCACTAACGGGCGATGTGCGGGGCTGAGAGCCGGGTTAAGGCGTGTGCTGCCGTGGGAGGTCGGGGCGGAGGACCACAGCTGTGGATGGCGGTCTCGGCGAAGGGCAGCCGGGCCGTCCCAGGGTGCGGCCCAGCGGCGCGGGATGGGGCGGCGCAGCGAGCAGCGAGTGGCCGGCGCGTCGGGTCAGCACCGCCGCCCACACGCCTCGACAGCCCCTCTCCGGCACGAAAAACGGCGCGTGCCCGGCCGAGAAAATCCTCGACCGGGCACGCGCCGTACGACTGTTCCGAGCGTCGTTACTGCTCGCTCGCGTTGTCCTTGCTGTGGTCGCCCGGCATGGTGGCGTCCACGAGCTTCTGCGACGGGGCCGCGACGTGCTTGGCCTTGCCGAAGAAGCCGATCTCGCCTTCCGCGTGCAGGCGTTCGACCATGTGCGGGTAGTGCAGCTCGAACGCGGGGCGCTCGGAGCGGATGCGGGGCAGTTCGGTGAAGTTGTGCCGCGGCGGCGGGCAGGACGTGGCCCACTCGAGCGAGTTGCCGTAGCCCCACGGGTCGTCGACCGTGACGATTTCGCCGTACCGGTAGCTCTTGAACACGTTCCAGATGAACGGCAGCGTGGACGCCCCGAGGATGTACGCGCCGATCGTGGAGATCGTGTTCAGCGTGGTGAACCCGTCGCTGGCCAGGTAGTCCGCGTAGCGCCGCGGCATGCCTTCCGCGCCCAGCCAGTGCTGCACCAGGAACGTGGTGTGGAAGCCGATGAACGTGGTCCAGAAGTGCCACTTCCCGAGCTTCTCGTCCATCATCCGGCCGGTGATCTTCGGGAACCAGAAGTAGATCCCGGCGAAGGTCGCGAACACGATCGTGCCGTAGAGGACGTAGTGGAAGTGCGCCACCACGAAGTAGCTGTCCGACACGTGGAAGTCGATCGCCGGAGCGGCCAGCATGATGCCGGTCAGACCGCCGAAGAGGAACGTGACGATGAAGCCCATCGAGAAGATCATCGGCGTCTCGAAGGACAGCTGGCCCTTCCACATCGTGCCGATCCAGTTGAAGAACTTCACGCCGGTCGGGACCGCGATGAGGAACGTCATGAAGGAGAAGAACGGCAGCAGGACCGCGCCGGTCGCGTACATGTGGTGCGCCCACACCGCCACCGACAGCGCCGCGATCGACAGCGTCGCGAAGACCAGGCCCTTGTAGCCGAACACCGGCTTGCGGCTGAAGACCGGGAAGATCTCCGACACGATCCCGAAGAACGGCAGCGCGACGATGTAGACCTCTGGATGGCCGAAGAACCAGAACAGGTGCTGCCACAGGATCACCCCGCCGTTGGCCGGGTCGAACACGTGGGCGCCGAGATGCCGGTCCGCCAGCAGGCCGAACAGGGCCGCGGTGAGGATCGGGAACGCGAGCAGGATCAGGATGCTCGTGATCAGGATGTTCCAGGTGAAGATCGGCATCCGGTACATCGTCATGCCGGGCGCGCGCAGGCAGACCACCGTGGTGATCATGTTGACCGCGCCGAGGATGGTGCCGAGACCGGACACCGCGAGGCCGGCGATCCACAGGTCGGCTCCGACGCCGGGCGAGTGGATGGCGTCCGACAGCGGCGTGTAGGCGAACCAGCCGAAGTCGGCGGCGCCGCCGGGCGTCAGGAAGCCGGACAGCACGATCAGGCTGCCGAACAGGAACAGCCAGTAGGAGAACGCGTTCAGCCGCGGGAACGCCACGTCGGGCGAGCCGATCTGCAGCGGCAGGATGAAGTTCGCGAACCCGAACAGGCTCGGCGTCGCGTACAGCAGCAGCATCACCGTGCCGTGCATGGTGAACAGCTGGTTGTACTGCTCCTGCGACAGGAACTGCTGCCCCGGCTGGGCGAGCTCCGTCCGGATGAGCATGGCCATCGCGCCGCCGATCATGAAGAAGGCGAACGACGAGACCAGATACATGATCCCGATCTGCTTGTGGTCCGTCGTGCGGAACAACCGCAGCAGGTACGAACCCTTTGCCGTCTCGCGCGCGGGATACGGGCGCGTTGCGATCGGCTTGGGGGCTACGGCCGTCACTCCTGCCTCCAACACTGCAACCTTGTGGTGGTCAACTTCGGGGCGCTCGGGCTCAGGCGGGCCTGATCCGGGCGGTTAAGGGGATCGTAGCCCTCGGTACCGACAGTCGCTCGCACCGGCTGGTTAGATCACCGCGTGACCGACTCGTACCGCGCCGCGGCGGTCTCCTCCGCGCTCGCCGCCGGCCGCCGGTTCGGCCTCCCCACCGGCTCCGCGCGGGTGCTGCACGAGCGCTCGAACGTGCTGGTGAGGATGGGTCCGGTCGTGGCGCGGGTCCCGGCCACCACCCGGTTGCTGCGGCCGGACGCGACCGCCTGGCTCGAGCGGGACGTCGCCCTTTCGGCCTACCTCACCGAACGTGGTGTGCGCGTCGTCTCACCGGCCGCGGATCCCCCGGCCGGACCGCATTTCGCCGAAGGCCTGCCGGTCACGCTCTGGCACTGGACCCCGCACGATCCGGACCATCGGCACGGGCCGGACGAGACCGCCCGATCGCTCGCCCGGGTCCATGCCGCGTTGCGCGACTACCCGGGCGAACTGCCCTCCCGCGGCCCGGTCGGCGAACTTCTGGACACCGTCTCCCGCAACGGTTCGCTGCTGGACGGCTTCGCCGGCCGGATCCGCGCGGAAACCGAACGGCTCGCGGCGCTGCTGCCGTCCGGCCCGGTCCAGGCCCTGCACGGCGACGCCCATCCCGGCAACCTCATCGAGACCGCCGACGGTCCGTGCTGGCTCGACTTCGAGGACACCTGGCGCGGACCACTCGAATGGGACCTGGCGATCCTCGCGCGACAGGGCGGGCCGGAGTTCCTCGCCGCGTACCCGGGCGAAGCCGACGAAGCCGTTCTCGCGACGTGTACGCAGCTTCGCGCGCTCTTCGCGGTGGCGTGGCGCTTCTTGATCGCACAGCGTTTCCCACACCGCCTCGCCGAAGCGCGCGCCGCAGCCGTCGAGTACTTCAGCTGACCCAGCCGAGGATCGCTTCGACCACGCCTGCCGGGTCCTCCAGCGGCGTCAGGTGCCCGACGTCGGGAAGGACCGCGAGAGTCGCGTCGGGCAGCGCATCGACCATGGTGTTGGCGGCGTCGAGCGGCGTGATCGCGTCCCGCTCCCCCACGATGACGAGCGCCGGGACGTCGGTTTCGCGCAGCAGGTCAACGGAATCGGGCCGGGTGCGCATCGCCCGCGCGGCCCAGGCGACTCCGGACGGCGGCTGCGCGTCGATCAATTCGCGCACGCGCGCGCGGACGTCGGCGGACGCGGTGTCGGCGAGCAGGTTCGGCAGGTTCGCGTCGGCCAGCCAGTCTTTGACGCCCTCGGCCTCCGCGCGGTTCGCGACGTCGAGCCTGGTCTGCGCGGCTTCGGGGGTGTCGGCGGTGGCTTTGGTGTCGATGAGGACCAGTCCCCCGACGCGCTCGGGAGCCAGCCGCAGGACGGCCAGCGCCAGGTAGCCGCCCATCGAACAGCCGCCGAGAACCACCTGATCGAGTTCGAGCTTGTCGAGGAGCGCGACGACGTCCCTGGCGGCGTCGGCGAGATCCGGCTCGGCTTCGGTCTCCGGCAACGGGCTCCGGCCGAGACCGCGCTGGTCGGGCGTGATGACCCGGAGGCGTTCCGCCAGGGGCGCGCGGACCGGGTCCCACATGCGGGCGTCGAGCGGGAAGGCGTGCAGGAGCACCAACGGCAGTTCGGTCATGGCGGAGATTGTCGCCGTTGTCGCTTCGGTTTTTGTCGGACCCCGTCGTTATGGTCGGGGGCGTGACAGAGATCGTGACGGAAAGGCTGGTGCTGCGGCACTTCGTGGAGACCGACCGGCAGGCAGTGGTGGAGATCCAGAGCGACCCGGAGACGAACCGGTACAACCCGCGTCCGCCGGACACCGCGACCACCCTGGTGATGTTCGACAGCTGGCTCGAGCACTGGGCGGAGTTCGGCTACGGCTACCTGGCGGTCCGGGAGCGGGGCAGGCCGGAATCCGCGGACGGGTCGGACGTGATCGGCATGGCCGGAGTGCGCAACCGGGAGTTCCGGGGCGAGAAGGTGCTGAACCTGGCGTACCGCTTCCGGCCGTCGGCGTGGGGGAAGGGCTACGCGGCGGAGGCGGCGCGGGCGTCGGTGGAGTGGGCGGAGCGGGAGATTCCGGCGATTCCGGTGCTGATCAGCGTGGCGGTGACGAACACGCCGTCGCTGCGGGTGGTGGAGAAGCTGGGGTTCACGGAGTACGTGCAAGAGGAGTACGAGGGGGCGGTTTCGCGGCATTTTCGGCGGTGAGGGGCGGGCCCGGGCAAAGCCGCGGACCGCTGCCGCAGTCCGCTCACCGGCTTGACGCGCTGGAACTCGCCGCCGGACAGGTCACCCGTCGCTGCGGCGGTTCGTGTTGTCCCGCAACAACCATCCGCCGACGAGACCGCTCACTGCCGCGATCACGCCGCACAGCAGCAACACCAGCAACAGCCCGTGCGTCGCCCCTTCGCTCCCCTCGTCTCGGGTCGCGTAGACCGCTCCGGACACCGCGATTCCGAGCGCCAGCCCGAGTTGCCGGGAACTGTTCGCGGCCGCACCGGCCGTGCCGCCGTATTCCGCGGGCACCGACGCGATCGCGACCGCCGGGAAGACCGGGGACACGATGCCCGCGCCGATTCCGGTCAGGATCAGCGCCGGCAGCAGGGCGATCCAGGTCGGACTGAGCAGCACGGCGACCGCGGTCAGGCAACCGAGGCCGAGCAACGCCGTCGCGCCGCCCAGCACCCGGCCCGGCGACCTGGTGTGCAGCCGTCCGCTGATCAGCGCCGACACCACGACGAACACCACCACCTGCAGCGCCAGCACCGCCGACGTCGCCGCCGGACTCAGGCCGGTCGCGTTCTGCAGCCACAGCGAAATCACTGGCAGCGCACCGAATCCGGCGAAGTAGTAGCTGAACGCGACGAGCAGTACGCCGACGAACCGGCGCGTCGCGAACAAACTGGTCGGCACCATCGGCGCGCCGCTACGGCGTTCCACCACCGCGAACGCCGCGATGGCAACCACTGTCACCAGGTATCCGATCACCGCGCCGGCGGAAAGCCATCCGCGATCGCCGCCGGTGATGACGGAGTAAGCGAGGCCCGTCGCGGCGAGCGAGAACGTGCCGATGCCCGGATAGTCAACGCCTCGGCCGCGCGCTCGCGGGCTTTCCTTCAACGACGTCGCCGCCATGATGATCGCGACGAGGCACAGGGGCAGGGAGACAAAGAAAATCCACCGCCAGCCGAGCAACTGCGCGAGCACGCCCCCGGAGAAAGTGCCCACCGCGCTGGCCACTCCGGCGACCGTCCCCCAGATCGCGAACGCCCGGGCCCGGTCGCGGCCTTCGTAGGTCAGCCCGACCAGCGGCAGGATTGTCGCGAACATCGCCGCGCCCGCGACGCCCTGCACGAGCCGCGCGGCGATCAGCTCGCCCGGCGTTCCGGCCAGGCCGCAGACGAGCGTCGCGAGGGAGAACAGGACCAGCCCGGCGAGGTAGACGCGCTTGCGGCCGAGCAGGTCGCTCAGCGAACCGAAGCCCAGCAGCAGTCCGGCGAGCGCGACGGTGAAGACGTCCACGATCCATTGCAGCTGGCCGTATCCCGCGCCGAGTTCCGTCCCGATCGCGGGCAGCGCAACAGTGACGATGCTGGTGTAGACCAGCAGCAGAAACGTCCCCACACACGCGGCGATCAACGGAACCCAGGACGGCGCGGCGACCGAGGGTTCGGCGCGACTCGTCAAATGAGACATGCCCACGATCGTGATGTAATGGTCTTATGCCACACAACTCTTACCACCGGAGTTACCTCAAGTTTGTGACCGGCCTCGCCAACGACCGTCCCGCGAACCTCGCCGACCTGGTCGAACGCTGGGACGAGCCGGAGATGGGCCCGGTCCCGCCGGTCGCCGGCGAGGACTTTCCCGAGGTGTGCGCTTTTCTCGACCGGTGGATCGAGGTCGTCGACGCCACGGACGAGACGGAACGGGTGCGGCTGCTGAACGCCCTGCTGGCCGAGGCCGCCGCCTACCCGAGGATCACCGAGCACGACGGCTACAGCTGGCACCTGCACTACCGGGACGACGGGATGCGCCTGCCCGCGGTGCTGCGCGCGGTCACCTCGGTGGCGGCGGCGCAGTACCTGACCTCGACCAGCCTGCACCGCCTCGGCCGCTGCGCCGCGGCGGAATGCCGCCGCGCGTTCGTCGACTTCACTCGCAGCGGGACGCAGCGCTACTGCACGCACGCCTGCGTCAACCGCGACGCGGTCCGGCGGCACCGCGCGCGGCGGAAAGAAGCCCTTTCGCGGTAACGGTTTCCCCTCACCAACGCCGGTTCGGCCGACGCCGGGCCCGAGCCTCCCAGCAGGGTCGATGCCAATGCCTGCGATCCGCGACGCCGCCGGTCTCGTCCGCGGGCCAGACGACCAGGTGCGGGACGCCGGGGCGGATCTCGTGGTCGCAGCCGGGACAGCGGTAGGTCTTGGCGGCCTGCGAGCCGGGGACGGTGCGCACCAGCCAGTCCCCGTCGGGACCGGATTCGCTGCGAGCCCAGCCGCTGACCGCACCGGCGTCCGGCCGCTCGCCGGAATCGGGACGGCCTCGGCCGGGTCGATTGCGTCTGGGCACGCAGCCACGGTAACTGGGCGTCGGCGGGGCGGCTCACCAGGTGGGACCTGCGTTGTCCCGAAGGAATAGTCCCTGCTGAGCGGCGCGCCCGGGAACCGTCACGCGAATCAAACTTCGTGATCACCCGCCTGACCCGCGCAGCCGCGCCCCAAGCCAAGCCACGGAGCGAAATCAGCCCCGCGCGATCGCCAGCGGGACCAGCTGTTCCGCCGACGTCAGCGAACCGTGCTGGCCCACCAGATTCGACTCCACCGCCTCGGCCAGTTCGCGGACCATGCCGAACGTTCCGGTCGCCGCCGCGACGACGTCGCCGATCCGCGGGCGCACCCGGTCGCTCACCGCGGCGCCGAACCAGCCTGCCGCGATCGCCTCGTCGCGCGGCAGGACCCAGGCCCGCGAGCCCAGCACCTCGCGCCACGCCGCCACGACATCCGCCGTCGCGCCGGGTTCCGTGTAGACGTGCCGCGCACGGACTTCGCCGCCGAAAGCACGGACTCCCGACAGCAGCGCCGGAGTGTCCTCCAGGTTCAGTTTCTCCTCGACGGTCACCATTCCGTGGTCCGCCACCACCGCCAGCACCGCACCGGCGGGCAGTCCGTCCACAATGGACTCCACCAGGCGGTCGACGTGCCGGAGTTGCATCCGCCAGGCCGTCGAGCCGGGGCCGTACAGGTGGCCCAGCAGGTCTAATTCACTGTGGTAGGCATAGCAAAACGACCGCGAAGCCAGTACGTCCAAGGTCCGCGCGGCCAGGTCGCCCAGTGCGTGGACGCCGGCGTAGCGGGCTCCGCTTTGGGTCGCTTGAGTCAAGGCTGTGTTGGCGAAATGCGCCGAAGACACCACCGCGGCCTCGATTCCCGCGGCGGCGGCGCGTTCGAAGGTCGTCGGCAGGGGTTGAACTTCGCGTGGGGGCAGCGTGCCTCGCAGGTCGCTGCCGTCGTCGTGGGAGCGCCAGCGCAGGGCGTTCATCACGCCGGCGCCGGGGATCTCGAAGGTGTAGCCGACCATGCCGTGCTCGCCGGACGCCAAGCCGGTGCCGATCGCGGCGACGCCGGCCGCGGTGGTCGACGGGAAGCCGACTCGCAGGGGGCTGCTGGCCAATTCGGTGAGGACGGGGGCGTCCGCGGCGTGCTGGGCGAGCAGTTCCCAGCCGAGGCCGTCGATGAGGAGCACGCAGGCGCTGCGGGCTTCGGGCAACGCCAGGCCGCCGTCCTCGCCGGGCACGCCCAGCGCGCCGAGCAGGGCGGGAACGACCTGGCCGAGGTGCGGAACATCCGCGTACTGGGGCACATCCACCCGGACAGCTTCCCACCAACGCGGCCCGCCAGCGATAATCAAGCCATGCCCACCTACGCCTACCGCTGCCGCGACTGCACCGAGACGTTCGAACTCCAGCGCCCGATGGCCGAGTCGAGCGCGCCCGCCCCTTGCCCGGAAGGTCATCTGGACACGGTCAAGCTGCTCACCACCGTCGCGCTCACCGGCTCGGCCTCCGCGCCCGCACCGGCCGGCGGAGGTTGCTGCGGAGGCGGTTGCTGCAGCTGATCGGCGCCGAGCCGGGCCGTGGCATCCGCCCGCAGCCCGACCGGCACCGAACCGTTCAGCAGCCCTTCAAAGCCTGATCCAGATCAAGCCACAGGTCCTCGACGTCCTCCAGCCCGGCCGAAAGCCGCAGCAAACCGTGGGTGATGCCGGAGCCCGTGCGGTCGTCCTCCGCGACAATCCGGTGCGTCAGCGAAGCCGGGTGCTGGATCAGCGTGTCGACGCTGCCCAGGCTCACCGCGGGCGTGATCAGCCGGACTGCGCCGATCACCGCGTGCGGGTCGCCGGTCACCTCGAAGGCCACGAGGGGGCCGCCCAGTTTCGGATAGTGCACGGCGCTCACCGACGGGTGGGAGGCTAGCCGCGACGCCAAGACGGCGGCGGTTTCCGAAGCGGCCTTGACGCGCAGCGGGAGCGTCGAAAGGCCGCGCAGCAGCAGGTATCCGGCGAGCGGGTGCAGCACGCCACCGGTGGCGAAGCGCAGGGAACGCAGGCGCGCGGCTTCCTCCGCGTCGCAGGCCACGATGCCGCCCATGACGTCGCCGTGGCCGCCCAGGAACTTTGTCGCGCTGTGCAGCACCATTCGGGCGCCGAGGCGGCCGGGGCGCTGCAGAACCGGCGTCGCGAAGGTGTTGTCGACCAGGACCGGGACGTCGCCGCACGCGGCGGTCAGCGCGGCGATGTCCAGTTCGCTCAAGGTCGGGTTCGCCGGCGTCTCCACGAAGACCAGGCCGGTGTCGGGGCGCACTGCCTCGGCGACGTCCTCGGGGGCGGTCCAGGTGACCTCGGTGCCCAGCAGTCCGGTGGTCAGCAGGTGATCGGTGCAGCCATACAGCGGGCGGACGCCGACGATGTGGCGTTTTCCTTGCGACACAGCGGAAAGCAGGCACGCCGAAACCGCCGCCATGCCGCTGGCGAAAGCCACGGCGTGCTCGAAGCCTTCGAGTTCCGCCAAGGCCTGCTCGAACCGTTCGACGGTCGGGTTGCCGATCCGGCCGTAGATGCCGGTGACGTTCCCGCCCGCGGCGAACTCGTCGATCCGGCGGGCCTCCTCGGCGCTGTCGCGCGCGGGGTAGGTCGTGGAGAAATCGAGCGGGACGGCGTGCAGGCCGAGGTCGGCGAGATCGTCGCGACCGGCGTGGACGGCTCGGGTGCTCAGGGCGGAAGTCATGGCAGTCACGGTCGGACAAACGCCGGTCGCAAAGCAATACACTCGGATAAGATTCAGGGATGTCCGAAACAGTCGAACTCAGTCCGGTTGATCTTGAGATTCTGCGGGTGCTGCAGAACGATGCCCGGACGTCGAACAAGGAGCTGGCGGCGGCGGTCGGGCTCGCACCGTCCACCTGCCTGGACCGGGTGGCGCGGCTTCGCGAGACCGGCGTGATCACCGGTCAGCACGCCAAGGTCGACGCGGCGAAGGTGGGCCGTCCGCTGGAGGCGTTCCTGTTCGTGCAGGTCCGGCCGCATCGACGGCCGCTGGTGGAGCAGTTCGTCGAACATCTGCTGGCGCTGCCGGAAATCCGCGCGGTCTACCACCTGACCGGACCGGACGACTTCCTCGCGCACGTCGCCACCACCTCGGCCGCCGAATTGCAACGGCTGGTGCTGGACGAACTCACCTCCCGCGACGAGGTCGCCCGCGTGCACACGAATCTCGTCTTCCAGCAGTGGCAGGGCGGCCCGCTGCTGCCGCCGGACGGCGAACCCGCCCAGGGCGCGCGCATCCGGCGGCGCGACCGGTGATCAGCGCAAGATAGACCTGTGCAGATCAGCCTCCTGACCGAATCCGACCGCGCCGCCTGGGAAACCCTCGCCCGCGGCAAAGACGCCTACTTCGACGTCGAGCGCACCGACGACAGCTACGACCGGACCTGGCGCCGCCTGCTCGACGACGACCGGATCCGCGGGGTCGCCGCCAAGCTGGACGGCGCGATGGTCGGCATCGCGCACTACCTGTTCCACGCCAGCATCTGGTACTCCGGGAAGTGCTACCTCGCCGACCTGTTCGTGTCCGAGGACGTCCGGCGCAAGGGCGTCGCGACAGCGCTGATCGAGTGGGTCGCCCGCGACGCCGACGAGCACGGTTTTCCGTCGCTCTACTGGAATACCCTCGAGGACGCCCCGGCCCGCGCGCTTTACGACCGGGTGGGCAAATTCCACGACGGCTTCATTCTCTACACGTACAAACGTCAGTAGTCCTTGAAGCCCTTGCCGGTCTTGCGTCCCAATCGCCCGGCCGTCACCAGGTGCTCCAGCAACGGCGCTGGAGCAAAACCTTCTTCGCGGAACTCGTTGAACAGCGTCCGCTCGATCGCCAGCGACACGTCCAGCCCGACCACGTCCAGCAATTCGAACGGCCCCATCGGCAACCCGCAGCCGACCTTCATCGCGGTGTCGATGTCGTCCGCCGACGCGTAATGCGCCTCCAGCATTTTCACCGCGTCGTTGAGATACGGGAACAGCAACGCGTTCACGATGAATCCGGCTCGGTCGCCGCACTGCACCGGATGTTTCCCGACCGCCGCGCACACGGCCGTCGCGGTCGCGGTGACGTCCGGGGCGGTCGCGATCGTCGACACCACTTCCACCAGTTTCATCACCGGCGCCGGGTTGAAGAAGTGCAGGCCGACCACATCGCCGGGCCGCGAAGTCGCCGCCGCGCATTCGATGACCGGCAGCGAGGACGTCGTGGTCGCGAGCACCGCGCCCGGCCGGACGACCTCGTCCAAGGCCGAAAACACCGCCTGCTTAACGGAAAGCTCCTCGGCCACCGCCTCGACCACCAGGTCGACCTCGGCCAGTTCTTCGAATTCCGTCACCGGACGGATGCGACCGAGCGCGGCAGCAGCGTCCTCTTCGGACAGTTTGCCCTTCACCACGGCCTTGTCGAGCGACTTCTTCACCTTCGCCACCGACGCTTGCGCCTTCTCCATGCTCCGCGCCCGCAGCACGACCTCGAAACCGCGCTTGGCGAACACTTCCGCAATTCCGGTGGCCATTGTCCCGGTGCCGATCACGCCGACGGAGCGCACTTCGCGAGCCATCGAAGAGTCCACTTCGGACGAAGCAACCGAATCCACCACGACTGGCGAATCCGGCGCGTCGTAGGCGTAGAAACCGTGCCCGCTCTTGCGTCCCAGCTGACCCGCGGTGATCATCTGCTTCAGCAGCGGCGCGGGGGCGTGCAGCCGGTTTCGGGATTGATGGTACATCGTGTCGAGGATTTCGTACGCGGTGTCCAGCCCGATCAAATCGAGCAGCGCGAGCGGGCCCATCGGGTAGCCGCAGCCGAATCGCATTGCCGCGTCGAGATCTTCGCGAGTCGCGTAACGCTGCTCGTACATCCGCACCGCGTGGTTGAGATAGCCGAACAACAGCGCGTTCGCGATGAACCCGGCCCGGTCGCCCATCACCACCGGCGATTTGCCCAGCCGCTGCGCGAATTCCACCACGTCGGACACCACGTCCGGCTCGGTTACCACCGTGCGCACGACCTCGACCAGTTTCAGCACCGGAGCCGGGTTGAAGAAGTGCATCCCGACGACCTTGCCCGGCCGCGCGGTGTGCACGCCGATCTCGGTGATCGACAGCGACGAGGTATTGGACGCGAACACCACGTCCGGCCGCGTCACCTGGTCCAACTGGGTGAACACCTCGGCCTTCGCCGCGAGGTTCTCCGGGATCGCCTCGATCACCAGGTCCACTTCGGACAGATCGGCGAGCGAGGTGGTGGCGCGGATCCGGCCCAGCAGCGCCTCCCGGCCCGCCTCGTCGAGCTTCCCGCCCGCGAGCGCCCGTTCGGTCGAATGCCGCAGGTGGCCGAGGCCGCGTTCGACGCCCGCCTCGTCCAGTTCCACCGCGACCACGTCGAGCCCGCTGCGGGCGAGCACCTCCGCGATGCCCGCGCCCATCGTGCCAAGACCGACCACACCGACCGTCGAGATTTCCCGTGCCACAAGGCCTCCAGAGGTTACCCGCTGGTAATTGCCGCTCACTGTGCCACGCGAGCCCCTCGAAAGCACATCGGAATCGAGTCAGTCCGAGCGAAGTCACCCGGTCGGAAACCCGCAGGTCACTCCCCGAAGTTCGCCTCCACCAGCTCGGCCACCTTCGCGACCGCCTCGGTCGCCTGCAGTCCGCGGGCCCGCACCACGATCCGGTCGCCTTGGCGCGCGCCGAGCGACATCAGCGCCAGCACGCTGTGCGCGTCCGCCTCCTGCTCGCCCAGCCGGATCGACACCTCGGCCTCGAATTCGGCAAGGCTGCGCACCACGACCGCGGCCGGGCGCGCGTGCAGGCCGACGTCGTTGGTCAGCGTGAATTCCTTCTCCACCACGCCTTCCTCGCCGGCCGCCGACAGCTCCACCGCGGCCAGATCGGGCGCGACCCCGGCACTCGCCGCGGCCTCGCCCACCGCCTTGGCGTCCGCGCCGCCCTGCGCCGCGACGGCCGCCGCCACCGCGCCTTCCACCAGCGGTGCGTCGACCACCACCGCGGCGGACGGGTCGGCCAGCGACTCCACCGCCAGCTCGGCGGTCATCTGCGCGCTGCCGAGGTCGTAGAGCAGCACCACGCCGTCGCCGGAATCGGCGCGCTGGGTGGCGGCGACGACCTCGTCGTAGTCGGTGCCGATGCCGCCGCCGTCGGGCAGCCCGCCCGCCGGGACGATCCGGACGTCCGGGGCCATCTGCGCGGCCAGTTCGGCCAGTCCTTCGGCCAGTTTCGCGCTGTGCGACACAAGAACGATTCCGACGGTCACCGGGCCGCCTCCGCGAACGCGCGCAGCAACAGCGCCGTCGAACGGGCGCCCGGATCCATGTGCCCGACCGCGCGTTCCCCGAGGTACGAGGCGCGGCCCTTGCGCGGCACCAAGTCCACAGTGGACTCCGCACCGCGATCGGCCCCGTCGGCCGCCGCGGTGAGCACGTCGGCGATCGTGCCGTCGGCCGCGCCTTCGGCCGCAGAGATGGCCGGGATCAGCGCGTCGACCATCGTCGCGTCGCCGCCCACCGCCTTGCCGCGCGCCTGCACGCCTTCCAAAGCCGCGCGCAACGCGTCCAGCAGCAGCGGCACGTCGATCTCCGCCGCGTCGCCGAGCTTCGCCGACGCGCGCAGGAAAGCCGTGCCGTAAAGCGGTCCGGCCGCCCCACCGACCTTGGAAATCAGTGTGGTGGCAGCGAGTTTCACCACCCCGGCCGGCGTTTCCGGCACCGCGGTTTCCAATGCGGAGACGATCGCGGTGAAGCCCCGGCTGAGGTTCTCGCCGTGGTCCGCGTCGCCGATCGCGCGGTCGAGGTCCACCAGTTCGGTGCGGTGCTCGGCGATCACTTCGGCGGCGGCGCGCAACGCGGCCGCGACCCCTTCGGCAGAGCAGGCCATCAGATCCCCCACCGCAGGGCGGGCGTGCGCACCGGCGCGTCCCACAGCTGCGTAAGCTCGTCGTCCAATTTCAGCAGGGTCAGGCTGATGCCCTGCATTTCCAGGCTCGTGATGTACGGCCCGACCAGCCTGCGCTCGACCAGGATCCCGCGCTCGGCCAGCAGCCGCTCGGCGATCCCGTGCGCGAGGTACAGCTCCAGTTGCGGCGTGCCGCCCATCGAGTTGGTGAACAGCAGCACCTTGTCGCCGGATTCGAACGGCAGGTCGGACACCACCGCCTCGACCATCCGGGCGACCAGCGCGTCGGCCGGTTCGGCCGGGATCCGCTCGCGGCCGGGCTCGCCGTGGATGCCGATGCCGAACTCGATCTCGTCCGGACCGAGGTCGAAACTCGGCTCGCCCGCGTGCGGAACGGTCGGCGCGGACAGCGCCACCCCGATCGACCGGACCTGCCCGATCACCTTGCGCGCCAACGCTTCCACCGCGTCCAGCGAATCGCCGCGCTCGGCCGCCGCGCCGGTGATCTTCTCCAGCAGCACGGTGCCGCCGACGCCGCGCCGCCCGGCGGTGAACGTGGAGTCCTTGACCGCCACGTCGTCGTCGATGACCACGCTGCGCACGTCCAGGTCCTCGGCCGCGGCCAGTTCGGCGGCGGTCTCGAAGTTCAGCACGTCGCCGGTGTAGTTCTTCACGATCAGCAGCGCCCCGGCCGGACCGGTGGTGGCGGCGATCGCGCCCTGCACCGCGTCCGGGGTCGGCGAGGTGAACACCGGCCCGGGCACCGCGGCGTCGAGCATCCCCGGCCCGACGAACCCGCCGTGCAGCGGTTCGTGCCCGGACCCGCCGCCGGAGACCACCGCGACCTTGCCCGCCACCGGCGCGTCCGCGCGCACGACCAGCGCCGGGTCGTCGCGCACGCGCAGCAGGTCCGCGTGCGCGACCGCGAGCCCTCTCAGCGATTCGGCGACAACGGCCGCCGGATCGTTGATGATCTTCTTCATGGCGGACCTCCGGCACCTCGGCGTCGTGGACGGACCCAACCTATGAGGTCGCCGGGCCCGCCGCAAAGCGCCCCCTGGTCACGCCTTGGGCAGTTTCCCGGCCAGCTGCTTGGCCAGCCCGGAGGTCTTGCCGCACGGGTCGTCCTTGTCCGCCTGCGCGTCGGAGTTCGTGTACTCCAGCTGGACGACCTCGACGCGGTCTTCCTTCCACTGCCGGTGCTGCCATTTGACCTGGCAGCTCGACCCCGAGGTGCCCTGCTTCGCGTACGCCTGGTTCGGCGTGCCGACGTCGGTCTTCAGCCAGCCGTCGCCCTCGCTCGGCGCGACGCCGGGGAACATCGTCACCCGGACGCTCGGGATGAGCCCCCAGTCGCACGAGTGCAGCCCGGACGCCCGCGGCTTCCCGCCCTTCACGACGCCGTCCACCGCGGCCGCGTCGAGCACAGTGCACGGGTCGACCGCCAGCAGCGAGCCCGGGCCGGGCGTGTACTTCTGCGGGTTGTTGTGCAGCTTCTCGACCGCTGTCGCGACGAGTTTGCGGCCGGCCGCGCAGGCGTCGCCGCCGGTGTAGTCGATCCGGAAGGAGACCCCGAAGGACGGGTTCCGCGCGGTGAGCGCGCTGACCACGCAGCCGGACCCGCCGCCGAGGTCGGGCACCTCGACCTGCGGCAGCCCGCCGACGGCGCCGGTGGTCTTGTCCGAAGCGAACGTCACGATGCCGCCGACCTCGACGCTCGCGCGGATTTCCTTGCCGCCCGGGTCGTTCGCCTTGGCGACGCAGGAGTCGAACTGCGTGCTCGACGCCGTCGCCTCGCCCTGCATCGTGCCGAGCGGGCCCATCGCGGTCTTGTCCACGAACTGGCACGGCAGCAGGTCGCGCAGGACGGCGGGGGCGACCGCGGGATCGGTGATGGGGCCGGAAGTCGCGGCGCCGTCCCCGGCGGCGGGGACGGTCGTGCGCGCGAAGTTCTCCTTGCCCAGATTCGGGCCGCCGCACGCGGACATCGCGGTCGCCGCGACGATGCCCGCGGCGACCAGGGCGGACAACTTCAGGAACCGGCCGAACCGGCGATCGTGCACCACGTCCGGCAACCTAGCCTGCGAGGTCGCCGGACGTGGTCGCAACCCGGTTATTCGGCGGGTGACTCTTCTGTCGTTTCCGCGGACGGCGGCACGACCAGCGGCCGCAGCACCGCCCACAGCACGAACAACGCGGTCACCACCAGCAGGCCGATGCCCGACCAGAGGTTGATGTTCACGTCGGCGGCCTTCTTCAGATCGGCGTCGCTGGTGAACCCGGCGCCCATGATCGTGAGGATCACGCCGTAGACGCCGAGCAGCAGCGCGATGATCAGCCGGATGTCGAAGGCGCCCGCCTTGTGCGGCCGCGAGGTTTTCTCGGTCATGCGGGCCTCCTCAGAAGATGATGTTGAGGGCGATGGTGATCACGAGGACGATGCCGGCCAGCAGGCCCGGCTTGCGGTACCAGCCCGCGTTCTCGCCGGTGTTGTCGTGCTTGAGCGCGTCACGCGGCGTGAGCGAGTAGACCAGGCCGACCAGCTGCGCGTCCGGCTTCGGCTGAGTGGCCAGCGAAACCCCGATGCTCACCACGATGTCGACGACGAACGCGGTGCCCGCCGCCACGAAGCTGGTGCCCTGCCCGGCGAGGGAGAGCACGTCCAGCTGCGAGAGCGCCCAGATGGTGATCGCCGACGCGGTACCCGCCACCAGGCCGATCCACCCGGCGGCCGCGGTCATCCGCTTCCAGAACATGCCGAGGATGAACGTGGCGAACAGCGGCGCGTTGAAGAACGAGAACAGGTCCTGCAGGTAGGTCAGGATGTTCGCGGACTGCGACGCGACGAACGCGGTGCCGATGGCGAGCACCGTCGCGACGACCGTGGTCTTGCGGCCGAGGTTCAGGTAGTAGCCGTCCGGCTTGTCCTTCTTCACGTACGTCTGCCAGATGTCGTACGTGAAGACGGTGTTGAAGGAGCTGAGGTTCGCCGCCATGCCCGCCATGAACGACGCGAGCAGACCGGCGATCGCGATGCCGAGGATGCCGTTGGGCAGCAGGTCGCGCATCAGCAGCAGGAGCGCGTTGTTCGCGGTGACCCCGCTCGTGGCCGGTTTGTCCGCGAGCAGAAGTCCCTTGTCCTGCAAGTACTCCGGCACCACGACGCCGGCGATCATGCCCGGGATGATGACGATGAACGGCACCAGCATCTTCGGGAACGCGCCGATGATCGGCGTGCGCCGCGCGGCCGACATGCTCTTCGACGCCATCGCGCGCTGGACCTCGACGAAGTTCGTCGTCCAGTACCCGAAGGACAGCACGAAGCCGAGACCGAACACGATGCCGAGGACGGACAGGAAGTTGTTGCCGAAGCCGGTCAGGTTGTCGCCCGGCCAGGAGTGCAGCTGCGCGGTGCCGCCGGGGCTGTGCGTGATCTTGTCGACCAGGCCCTGCCAGCCGCCGACCTTGACCAGGCCGACGATGGTGAGCGGCAGCAGCGCCACGACGATCACGAAGAACTGCAGCACCTCGTTGTAGATCGCGGCGGACAGCCCGCCCAGCGCGGTGTAGCCGAGCACGATGGCGGCGGCGATCACGATCGACACCCACAGCGGCCAGCCCAGCAGCAGGTTCACGACGCTGGCCAGCAGGAACAGGTTCGCGCCCGCGATGAGGATCTGCGCCGCGGCGAAGCTGATGCCGTTGACCAGATGCGCGGTCGGCCCGAACCGGCGGCGCATGAACTCGGGCACGCTGCGGACCTTGGAGCCGTAGTAGAACGGCATCATCACCAGGCCGAGGAACAGCATCGCCGGGATGGCGCCGATCCAGAAGTAATGGACCGTCGGCAGGCCGTAGAGGACGCCGTTGGCGGACATGCCCATGACCTCGACCGCGCCGAGGTTCGCGGAAATGAACGCCAGGCCGGTGACCCACGCGGGCAGCGACCGGCCGGAAAGCAGGAAGTCGAGACTGCTCGACACCTGCCTTCGGGCGAGAGCGCCGATACCGAGCACCAGGACGAAATAGAACGCCAACTCGATGTAGTCGATCGGACTCGCGTCGAGCCGCAAGTTCGCGTCGGCGAGGAACGGCACCCCTGCCACCTCCGAATCAAACATTCTCACACAGAAAACACCATCGTTCCTGTCAGACCGGCACAGTACTGCATGGATTCCGAACAGGCACCCCGACACCGCGGTTTTTCACCAACCTGCCGCTGACCTGTGCATTCCGCGTGCCCGGAAGCACCGGTGTTGAGTCCTGTCGCTTCGCCCGCCAACCCCTCACCATCGGGACAGATTCACCCGTTCCGGGAGGGTTCCGCCGGGCTGGCCCCTAGGCTCCTGGCACCGTCGGCCGCCTTCGGAAAGGACCTCGCCGCGATGACCGGCCCCGCGATCCCCATGCCCGGACGGCTCCGCGCCGCGCTCGCGCTCGCGTTCCTGCAGGTGCTCATGAACGGCGTGTTCGGCGCGTCCGCCCAACTGCAGATCGCCAAGCAGCGGAGCGGCGGCGAGGAGCCGTTTTCGATCCTGTACGCGATCACGTGCTTGTACTACGTCTTCGCCGCGGGCCTGCTGATGTCCTGGATCGCGATCTTGTTCGGCTACGGCTGGGGCCGATGGTCGCTGCTGGCGTTCGAAGCGCTGTCCGCGATCGGCGGCCTGGCCAACCTGGCGGGCGGCAGCCTGGCGGCAGCGGCGGGTTTGGTGCTGGCCGGACTGGTGGTGACGACCTTGTTCCGCGCGGAAACGCAGGCGTGGCTGGACGCGAAGGCCGCTCAGCGCCGAGCCGGATCGACGATCTGACGGATCCCGTCCGTCGTCATCGGCTGGCCTTGCCGAGCCGGGCGAGCCATTCGCGGAGCAGTCCGGCCTCGAAGACACTGAAACCCGCGTCGGTCACCGGGTCGGCGTCGCCGGCGGGAGCGACGATTCCGAGCAAAGCCTCCGCACGGTCGGCGATCGGGGAAGCGTCGACGGGTGCTTTTTGCTCAGTCAGCGCGTTGAGCACGATGTCGCGCAACGGCCGGATCAACTCGACGTCCCGCGCTTCTTCCGGCTGGGCCAGCAGGAGCAGGACGGCGCCGGTCGTGGACGCCTCGATGGCGACCGCGGCCGCCTCGACCGACGTCCGGAGCAGGCCTCGCGCGTTGGCGCGTTCGAGCATGCCGCGCAGGATGGCCCGGTTTTCCGCGGCTGCCGCGGGCTGCCGGCCCGGCCGGACGCTTCCGTACATCAGCGTGTAGATCGCGGGATTGGCCAGCCCGAACGCGACGTGCACGTCCCAGCCGCGGCGCAGGTCGTCGATCGGGTC
Source organism: Amycolatopsis albidoflavus (assembly GCF_039525725.1). Taxonomy (NCBI): domain Bacteria; kingdom Bacillati; phylum Actinomycetota; class Actinomycetes; order Pseudonocardiales; family Pseudonocardiaceae; genus Amycolatopsis; species Amycolatopsis albidoflavus. Next base: position 293,485 of record NZ_BAAAHV010000009.1, on the reverse strand, counting down.
GTCGGCGGGTTCGAACGCGCGCTTCTCCGCGAGGTAGCTCTCGAACCCGAAGGTGGCCACGGCGTCGAGGAGCCCGTCCTTGTCCGCGAAAAGCCGGTACAGCGTGGGCGTTTGCACTCCCGCCGCCGTCGCGACAGCCCGGGTGGACAGCCCCGCCGCCCCGGCCGAGGCCAGCAATTTCACCGCTTCGCTCAGGATGCGCTCGCGCTGGTCCTCCACTGCCATGTGCCGACGATAACAGATTCCTGTTGACGTTGACACTGACGCTGTCACGGTAATAGCGTTATCAGCGTCAACAGCGAAAGGATCCGCTCATGTCCTCCGTTCACGTCGCGATCGCTTACTACTCCGGATACGGGCACACGCTCGAGCTCGCGAAGGCCGTCGCCGCCGGTGCCGAATCAGTGCCCGGGGCTCGCGCCGACCTGGTCGACGTCGCCGAAATGTCCGACGCGAAGTGGGAAACCCTCGACGTCAGCGACGCGATCATCTTCGGCACCCCGACCTACATGGGCTCGGCGTCCGGGGCGTTCCACGCGTTCGCCGAGGCGACCTCGAAGCGCTGGATGAGCCAGCGCTGGCTGGACAAACTCGCGTCCGGATTCACCAACTCCGGCTCGATGAGCGGCGACAAACTGCACACGCTGCAGTACCTCGCGCTGCTCGCCGCGCAGCACGGCATGCACTGGGTCAGCCTCGGCCTGATGCCCGGCTGGAACACCACCACCAGCAGCGAACACGACGACAACCGGCTCGGCTTCTACCTCGGCGCGGGCGCGCAAACCTGGAACGACCAGGGCCCGGACGCCGTCCACGCCGCGGACCTCACCACGGCGCGCCACCTCGGAGCGCGGGTCGCGACCCAGGCTCTGCGGTACCAGGAGCCGATCGCTTCCTAGCCGTCGTCAGCCCGGAACCGGTTGCCGCGAAACGAAGTGGCGGCGAGGGGATGCGCTCCGGAGCACGGGCTGAGCGGCGAAGACGATCAGAACAGCCGGAACTCGTCCGAATCCGTGCCGCGCAACGCGTCGTAGTCCAGGACGACGCAGCGGATCCCGCGGTCCTCGGCGAGGACGCGCGCCTGCGGCTTGATCACCTGCGCCGCGAACACGCCCTGCACCGGAGCGAGCAGCGGGTCGCGGTTGAGGAGTTCGAGGTACCGGGTCAACTGCTCGACGCCGTCGATTTCGCCGCGGCGCTTGATTTCCACCGCGACCGAACCGCCGCTGGCGTCGCGCGCCATGATGTCGACCGGGCCGATCGCGGTCGGGTATTCGCGGCGGACCAGGGTGTAGCCGTCGCCGAGGGTTTTGATGTGCTCGGCGAGCAGTTCCTGCAGGTGCGCTTCCACGCCGTCCTTCTGCAGGCCGGGGTCGACGCCGAGTTCGTGCTTCGAATCGTGCATGACCTCGGCGAGCGTGATGACGAGCTTCTCGCCTGCCTTGTTCTGGACCGTCCAGATGTCCGGGTCCTCGATCAGCCAGCACGGCGGCGACATCCAGTTCAGCGGCTTGTACGAGCCGCCGTCGGAGTGCACGAGCACCGAACCGTCGGCCTTGACCATCAGGACGCGGTTGGCCATCGGGAGATGCGCGGTCAGCCTGCCGACGTAGTCGACCTGGCACCGGGCGACGACGAGCCTCATCGGATCCGCCCCGCACGGAGCGGGCTGGCGAAACCGGCCGGAGAGGTGGGGAGCACGAGACGCACCCGCCGAGGGTAGGACAGTCTCGGTGATACTGGCGAGGTGGACCCCATTCAGCGTGTCGCGACCCGCGAGGTGTATCGGAACAACTGGATGACGGTGCGAGAGGACGCCATCCGCCGCGCCGACGGCAGCGACGGCATCTACGGCGTCGTCGACAAACCGACCTACGCACTGGTCATCCCCCTGGACGGCGACCGGCTGCACCTGGTCGAGCAATTCCGGTACCCGCTCGGGATGCGGCGGTGGGAATTCCCGCAGGGCACCGCGCCCGATCTCGCCGAGACCCCGCCCGCCGAGCTGGCCCAGCGGGAGCTGCGGGAGGAGACCGGATTGCGGGCGTCGGCGTTCACGGAACTGGGGATGCTCGACGTCGCGCCGGGCTTGGCGAGCCAGCGCGGGCACGTGTATCTCGCGACCGGGCTCACCGAGGGCGCGCCGGAGCGGGAACTGGAAGAGCAGGACATGCGGACGGCGTGGTTCAGCCGGACGGAGGTGGAGAAGATGATCTCCACCGGGGAAATCTCAGACGCGCAGTCGGTGGCGGCGTACACGTTGCTACTGCTGCACGAACGCCGCTGACCGCTTTACGGCACCGGGCCGCCGCTGGTGCCCCAATGCCACATTGGGTGCGTCAGATGCACCCAATGTGGCGTTCGGTGCGTTCAGCGCACCCAATGCCACATTGGGGTTTTCTCAGCGGTGCGGTGTGTGGCGGGTTCGTTGTAGCGGTGGCTGGCCAGGGATGCGGAGCACCGCCGGGCCGCGTGGCTCGGTTCCTGCCGAAAGTCCGTGAGGGGAACCCTGAGGGACTCTGAGTCCCTCAGGGTTCCCCTCACGGACCTCTGCATCAAGCGTCAGGCCGACCGCGCGACGCGAGAACCCCGGCGCAAACCGGGGTCTCCCCGCGGGGCTGCGCGGTGGCATGCGGCGCGGGGCCGCTGGCAGCTGCGGCGATGCGGCCGACCCTCGCCACACCGCTCCCCGCTCCCGGAGAAGTCCTTCACAGACCTCCCCAAGGCCCACTACTGAGAAAACCTCATTGGGGCGGCACGAAACCGAGGCCAGGGCGGCCGGCGCCTGGGGATCAATCCGTCCAGTCGGGCTTGCGCTTCTCCAGGAACGCCGCCATCCCCTCCCGCGCGCCCGGCAGCTGCGAAGCCGACGCCATCACCTCGACCGCGATCGCGTACGCGTCGGCTTCCGGACGGTCCAGCTGGGCGTACAGCGTCTGCTTCCCCATCGCCTTGCTCGCCCGGCTGCCGCGGGTCGCGCGGCCGAGCAGGTCCGCGACCGCCTCGTCCAGGGAGTCGTCCGGGACCACGCGGTTGACCAAACCCCAGTCCAGCGCCGTCGCCGCGTCGATCACGTCGCCGGTCAAAGCCAGTTCCATCAGGCGTTTCCGACCGATCGCGCGAGCCACCGGCACCGCGGGCGTGTGGCAGAACCAGCCGCCCTTGCCGCCTGGCAGAGCGAATCCCGAGGACTCCGCCGCGACCGCCAGGTCGCACGACGCCACCAGCTGGCACCCCGCGGCCGTCGCCAGGCCGTGCACCCGCGCGATCACCACCTGCGACACCGATTCCATCGTCCGCATCAGCGTCGTGCAGAGGGTGAGCAGCTCGCGCACCCCCATGAGGTCGCGCTCGGCGACGTCGCCGAAGTCGTGCCCGGCCGAGAACACCGGCCCAGCCCCGGCCAGCACGATGCCGGTCGCGTCGGACTCGCCCGCCTCACGGAACGCGGCGAGCAACTCGCCGAGATGCTCGGCGGACAGCGAATTGCGCCGCGCCGCGCGGTTCATCGTGATGGTGACCGTGTCGCCGTCCCGCTTTACGAGGAGGTGCTCGTACTCGCCCATGCCCCGACCGTAACCCCGCCGGCGGGGATGCGGAAAGTGCGCCGATACGAATCCGGCCCGACCCCCACCTCTGCCCGCAGCCGTCGGCGCAGGTTCGCGGCGCTGCCGAGCCCCGCCCGCTCAGCCACCCTGGCGACCGGCAGATCCGTGGTCTCGAGGAGCCGCTGCGCGTGCTGCACCCGCTGGACGAGCAGCCACCGCCCCGGCGTACTGCCGGTGGCGGCAGCGAACTCGCGGTGAAACGTCCGAGGACTCATCCCCGCATGCTCCACCAAATCCGGCACGCCGATCTCGTCGGAAAGCCGAGTCATCGCCCAGTCCATTGTGGACGCGATGCCCGGCCGCGAAGCGTTGGCGGGCAACGGAGCCTCCGCATACTGCCGCTGACCCCCTTCCCGAACCGGCGGCATCACCAGCCGGCGAGCAAGCCGCGCGGCGACCTCCGCCCCATGATCACGACGCACCAGATGCAGGCAAAGATCAAGCCCGCCCACGACCCCCGCCGACGTAAGCACCCCGTCCTGCTCGGTGTACAACACATCGCGCCGAAGCTCCGCCGCCGGCGCCGCTGTCGCCAGCGCGTCGAGATCACGCCAATGCGTCGTAGCGGGCCGCCCGTCGAGCAACCCCGCAGCAGCGAGCGTGAACGCTCCAGAACAAAGCCCAGCAACCGTCGCCCCACCCCGATGAGCCCGCCGAAGCGCACTCCGTGCGACAGCAGGCACCTCAGCCAACGGATCGTCACGCCCCGGCGCGAGAATCAGGTCGCACTCGTCCAGCCCGGAAAGACCATGCGTCGCAACGACTTCTCCAAACGGCGAGACCCGCGTACGCCCCCGCCCAGGCGCACACACCCGCACCGTGAACGGCCCGATGCCACTGTCGGTGCGGTCCTGAGCCCACACCTCCGCGATCACCGCCAGGTCGAACATCCGGCTGCCCCGCAGGAGCAGCACCCCGATCGTGCGCATGGCAGAAAAGTACCGCCTCGCGCCTCTTATGCCACTCCCCTTCGGCGCGATCTCGCGGCCACAATCACGCTTATGACCACCGCACTGCTGCTGATCGACGTCCAACAAGGCTTCGACGACGCCGAGTTCTGGGGCCCGCGCAACAACCCCGACGCCGAAGCGAACATCCAAGCACTGCTGCAGTCTTGGCAGGCCCGGCGCGCCCCAGTCGTGCTAGTCCACCACGACTCCGTCAAGCCCGATTCGCCACTACGCCCCGGCCAGCCAGGCAACGACTTCAAACCCGAACTGGCAGGCGCCCGCCCAGACCTGGTCTTCGGCAAAAAAGTGAACTCCGCCTTCCTAGGCGACGCAGACCTGGACGCCTGGTTCAAAACCCGAGGCATCACGAGCTTCGTCCTGGCCGGAATCCAAACCAACTTCTGCTGCGAAACCACCGCCCGCATGGGCGGAAACCTAGGCTACGACGTAACTTTCGCCCTGGACGCCACCTTCACCTTCGCCTTGGAAGGCCCAGACGGCACCACCCTGACCGCAGACGAACTGACCCGCGCAACCGCAACAAACCTCCACGGCGGCGGCTTCGCCCAGTAAAAAACACCAAGGAAATCCTGTCCGCCATTCCGTGAGGGGAACCCTCACGGGCTCAGAGTCCCTCAGGGTTCCCCTCACGACCCGCCATAGTCCGTGAAGGGCTCCTTGAGGGAATTAGATTCCCTCAAGGAGCCCTTCACAGACCACTCGCCAACCGCAGCCAGCGCACCCAACCAGCGAGGCACCCACCCCACCCCCGCACCCCGATACGAAGCCAAAAACGCGGCGCGGGGGTGCTTGTCAAGGCATCTTTCCCGCCTTGACAAGCACCCCCGCGCCGTAGTCACAATCAGCTTCGGGGTGCCCCACGCAACCAACGTGCCAATGTCGCCGCCAGGCGACGAGGCAGGGCTACCCCACGCTCAACCCGTGCCGCTCCCGAACCAACTCCACAATCCCAGCCATAATGTCAGTCAGCTCGTAATCCTTAGGCGTAAACACCCGAGCAATCCCCCGCTCGGTCAGCAAAGCAGCATCATCAGGCGGAATAATCCCACCCACAATCACCGGAATATCCCCAGCCCCAGCCGCCCGCAACCCGTCAACGACAAGCGGCACGACCTCGAGGTGAGAGCCGGACAGGACCGAAAGCCCAACCACGTGCACCCCCTCCTGCACCGCAGCCGCGACAATCTGATCCGGAGTCAACCGAATCCCCTGGTAAATAACCTCAAACCCCACATCCCGAGCCCGAACAGCAACCTGCTCAGCCCCGTTGGAATGCCCGTCCAACCCAGGCTTCCCGACAAGAATCCGCAGCCGCTCGCCCATCTCGGACTCAGTGCGCCGAACCAATTCACGGACCCGCTCCAACTCCGGATCCCCCTGCCCGGCAGCAGCCGCGGCAGAAACCCCAGTAGGCGCCCGATACTCCCCGAACACCTCCCGCAGAGCCCCAGACCACTCCCCAGTAGTCACCCCGGCCCGAGCACACTCCAAAGTAGCCTCGAACAAATTATCCGAAGTACCAGCCGCATCCTTCAATGCGGCAAGAGAAGCCGCGACAGCGGAATTGTCCCGCTCCTCCCGCCACTTCTCCACCGCGGCAACCGCGGCCTTCTCCACCGCGGGATCAATAGTCTCGATCGCCTGGGCCCCCTCCGCCTGCAACGGCGACGGCTCAGTCGTCTCGAACTTGTTCACCCCGACGAGAACCCGCTCCCCGCTCTCCATCCCCCGCCGATACTCCGCAAGAGAAGAAACAAGCTGCGACTTCATATACCCGCTCTCGACCGCGGCCACCGCCCCGCCGAGATCCTGCACCCGGGCGATCTCCTCCTGAGCCCCGGCCACGATCTCGTCCACTTTGGACTCGACAACCCGCGACCCGTCGAAAATGTCCTCGTACTCCAGCAAATCCGTCTCGAACGCGAGCACCTGCTGCATCCGCAACGCCCACTGCTGATCCCACGGCCGCGGCAGCCCCAGCGCCTCATTCCAAGCAGGCAGCTGAATCGCCCGGGCCCGCGAACCCCGCGACAACGACACCGCCAGCATCTCCAGCACGATCCGCTGGACGTTGTTCTCCGGCTGCGCCTCAGTCAACCCGAGCGAGTTCACCTGCACGCCGTACCGCAGCCGGCGCGCCTTCGGGTTCTCGACGCCGTAGCGCTCGCGCGTCAGCTCGTCCCACAGCTGCGTGAACGCACGCATCTTGCACATCTCTTCGACGAACCGGACGCCCGCGTTGACGAAGAACGAAATCCGCGCGACGACCTTCTCCATGTCGGCCTGGTCGACCTGGCCGGAGTCGCGCACCGCGTCCAGCACGGCGATCGCGGTGCACAGCGCGTAGGCGACCTCCTGCGTCGGCGTCGCGCCCGCTTCCTGCAGGTGGTAGCTGCAGATGTTGATCGGGTTCCACTTCGGCACGTGGTGCACGGTCCACGCGATCATGTCGGTGATCAGCCGGAGGCTCGGCCCCGGCGGGAAAATGTAGGTGCCGCGGGACAGGTACTCCTTGATGATGTCGTTCTGCGTGGTGCCGGTGAGCTTCGCCAGCACCTCGTCGACGTCGCGGCCCTCGGCCTCGGCCTGTTCGCGGGCCACCGAAACGTACAGCGCGAGCAGCCACATCGCGGGCGCGTTGATGGTCATCGAGGTGTTCGCCTCGGCGAGCGGGATGCCGTCGAACAGCTGCCGCATGTCGCCGATGTGCGAAACCGGCACGCCGACCTTGCCGACCTCGCCGCGCGCGAGCACGTGGTCCGGGTCGTAGCCGGTCTGCGTTGGAAGATCGAAAGCGACCGACAACCCGGTCTGTCCTTTGGCGAGATTCCGCCGGTAGAGCTCGTTGGACGCGGCGGCGGACGAATGACCCGCATAGGTGCGCATCACCCAGGGCCGGTCGCGCTCGTGGTCGGTGGGGTACGGCACGGTGCACCTCTCTTCGCCGAGACGACCGCCCGAGTGTACCCGCCGGTAACTTAATCGGCGGAGTGGAATCGGCCACGCCCGGGTGACGCGCCGGGCCGGACGACCACTACCCCGCGGTCGAGGTCGACGGTACCCAGCGGCGGCGCTCCCTGCGCTTCCTCCTCGAGGGTCATCTCGACCGAATCGCGGTGCTCGAGCTCGTTGCGCTTGGTGCCGTAGAGGAACGCGGTGACCTCGTCGAGGTACGTCGAGGACAGCCGCGCCTTGAGCCGCGACGGCTTTTTCTTGCGCCGCAGTTCCCAGCCGCCGACGATCAGCAGCACGATGGTGGCGACCGGCAGCGAGAGACCCAGCAAGGTCAGCAGCATGGTCAGCCAACGACCGGGCTGCGCGGAGCGTTCCGGGCGATCAGATCGGCGACTTGGGCGGCGTCCGGGACCGCCATAAGCTCCGGCAACATCGGGTACCAGGCGGGCCGCGACCGGTAGCCCTGGTCTCGCAGCCATTCGGTGGCCGTGGGGTGGAAGTCGATCGTCCCGGTGCCGTCGCCGTGGTCGCGCACCCGCGGCGGGCGGAGGTAACCGAGCGGCACCCACCGGAATTCGACACCGGGCGGCCACTGCGAGACGAAGATCAGCCTGCGGTCGGTAACCAGGTAACTGGTCCCGGCGACGAAGCTGCGGCGCTCGCGGTTGCGCTCGACAGCGGTACCGGCGAGCAGGCCGAGCACAACGATCCAGGGGACCGTGTCGCGGTAGCTCAGGGTGAAGATCGCGGTCGCCGCCGCTGCGGCGACGAGCACGATCACGACCAAGACGTAGGGGTGGTAGTCGCGGTAGCGCCGCACGTACCGCTGCGGCCGCCCGGACCAGAGCAGCTGTTCATCCTCGGCCAGTGGGTACATGACGCCCTCCTCGCTCCCGAAGAGTGCACGCCGTCCGGTTCGCCCGGGTTGCCCGGCGGGTCGGAATTATTGGGTGCCGCGGCGGCGAGCGATCCGGGCATGTTCTACCCAGCGGCCGGGGTGCGCGGAGCGTTCCGGGCGATCAACTCGGCGACGCGCTCCGGATCCTCGATCGCGACCAGTTCGGGCACCATCGTCGTGAGCAACGACCGCGCCTGGAACTTCTGGGCGCGCAGCCGCACCCGCACGGGCGCCCCGAAGCCGACCGTGCCGGTGCCGTCACCGTGGTCGCGTACCCGCGGCTCATCCAGGTCGGGAAGCCACACCCAACGGAACTCGATGCCGCCCGGACGGTCGGCGACGAAGACGATCCGGCGGTCCGTCACGAGGTACGTCAGCACCCCGAACAGCACCTTCCGCTGCCGATTCTGTTCGGCGATCAGCGCGATCGCCACGCCGAAGAAGGTCGGCCACCAGGCGAACGCAACGGGATCCGCGTCGAACACCATGATGCCGACGGTGCCGAGCGCGACGGTCACTCCGAAGGCCACCGCCACTGCGACGTAATTGTGAAAGTCCGCGTACCGGCGCACGTAGCGCTGCGGCCGCCCGGACCAGAGCAGCTCTTCCCCCTCGACCAGTGGATACACAGCGCCCTCCTCGCTCCCGAAGAGTGCACGCCGTCCGGTTCGCCCGGGTTGCCCGGACGGCCGGAACCGGTGTGACGGAAATCCGCGAGACGTCGGCCGATCCGGGATCTACCGTGGTCAGACGTGACGTGGAGCGGGTACGGCAGTTATCTGGTGATCGTGGTCCTCATCGTGCTCGCGCCGGGGCCGGACACGATGGTGATGTTGAAGAACGCACTGTCCGGCGGGGCGCGCGGCGGCTTGCTGGCCACCGCCGGCATCTTCGCCGGCAACGCGGTGCAGGGCACCGCCGCGGCGCTCGGGCTCGGCGTGGTGATCGCCCGTTCGCAACCGGTGTTCCTCACGCTCAAGTGGCTCGGCGCTGCTTACCTCCTCTTCCTCGGCATCCAGGCGCTGCGCGGCGCCTGGCGCGGCAACTACGACGCGGTCGCCGACCCCCAGCGCAAGCGCGCCAGCGGCTTCCGGCGGTGGCGCGAGGGATTCCTGTCGAACATCACGAACCCCAAGGTGCTGGTGCTGTACCTGTCGGTGCTGCCGCAGTTCCTCGACCCGGTGCGCACGACGACCTGGGACGCGCTGGTACTCGCGTACACGGTCGCCGTGCTGGGCACGATCTGGCTGCTGGTCCTCCTGTTCTTCGTGCATCGGGTCCGCGCGTGGCTCAGCCGCCGCAAGGTGCGCCGCGCGCTGGACGGGGTGACCGGCACCGCGCTGGTCGGCTTCGGCGCGGCGCTGGCCCTGGAAGCCTGATCCCGGTTCAGAGCGGTTCAGCGCGGTTCAGAGAATCTCGTCCAGCCAGTCGTAGATGCGGCCGTTCGCGAGCCGCATCGCGCCGACGTGGCAGTGCGCGTCCGCGCCCTCCTCGGCGGTGAAGTTCAGCAGCTTCTTCGGGCCGCTGATTCGGTCGTACAACTGCTGCGGCTGACCGGTGAAGAACAGGTCCTCCGGAGCGTCGCAGATCAGCGCCGGGCACGTGATGCGCTCGGCCACGCCGTCGTACAGGTGGTATTCGAGGTACTTCCCCAGGAACTCGCGATCGGTCGCGCCGCCCATCACGTAGCGGCCGTGGCTCAGCGCCCAGCGCACGGTCGGGCTCTGCTCCCTCGCGGCGGCTAGAAAAGCGTCCAGCTCAGGGTCCTCCGGCGCTTTCGCCCGGCGGACGACCTCGTCGCGGTCCCACGGAAGCTGCTCCACGAAAACCGCGCCGGCATCAAAGAGCCCGTCCACCGCGACGACCGCCGACAGCCTCGGCTCGAACGCCGCAGCGCGCGGCGCGAGCATCCCGCCCAGGCTCCAGCCGATCAGCGCGACCTTCTCCGGGATCACCTCCGGGAGAGCGAGCGCGTAGTCGAGCACCTGGCCGACGACGTGCTCCCAGTCCGGGCGGAACAGCATCCCGTCGCGGTGGACGGCGCTGGGCTGGCCGGGGCCGTCGAAGGTCAGCACGTGGTAGCCGCGTTCCTGGCCCGCCGTCGCGCCCATGAAGTGCAGGTCCTCGGCGCTGCCGTCGAAGCCGTTGTGCGCCACCAGAAGCGGCTTCGGGCCGTCGCCGGGAGCGCGGTAGAAGTAGCCGCGCAAGACGTGGCCGTCGTAGGGGATTTCGATCCGTTCGACGTAGTCGATCGTCTCCACCGCACGCTGGAAACACTCGACGTTGCGCTCGTAGGCGTAGTTGATCCGCGGGTCTTCGGGGTTGCCGTGCAAGAAAAACTCGGCGCGGCGGTAGTACGTCGAGGCGCGCAGGTACGCGTCGCGCGCGCTGACCGGGTGCATGGTGGCGGCTTCGGCATAGAGCCGTTCGGCGGTGGCGAGCCACGCGTCGTGCCAGCTGTCGTAGTCACCGGACTTGATGGTCGACGCGGTGGCGACGACCTCGCCGAAATCCGCGCCTCCGTAGGCGATCTCGCCAAGGGCGATCAGGGTTTCGAACCAGAATTGCGGGTCGTCTTCGAACAGCAGCGGCTTCATCGGATCTCTTCTTTCGCGAAGGTGCGGAAGTCACGGGCGGGTCGTCCGGCGACTCGCTCGACGGTGTCGGTCACGCGGTCCTCGGCGCCGCCGCGGATCGCCTCGTCCAGCAAGGCGAGCATTTCGGCGTACGACTCGGGGAGGCCGTCGCGGACCAGGAATCGCTGGTACTCAAGGGTGGGAACCGGAGCGTGCACGACCGGACGGCCGAGCCGTTTCCCGACGATCTCGGCGGCCTCGTGGTAGCTGAGCGCGCGCGGACCGGTGATGAGGTGGTCGGTGCTGTGCGGTTGCGGGTCGAGCAGCGCGCGGACGGCGACCGCGGCGATGTCGCCCGCGTCCACGAACGCCACCCTGGCGTCGCCGGTCGCGGTCACGATCCGGCCCGCGCGGGCGCTGTCGCCGACGAGGTGCCCGGCGGTGAAGTTCTGCATGAACCACGACGGCCGCAGCACCGCCCAGCCCGGCTGACGGCGGACCAAGCCGGGCAGACCGCCCACCACCGGAGTGTGTTCGTCCACGGAGGACGAACTGAGCAAGACCACCCGTGCGTCCGGCGAGTGGCTGAGAAACTCCTCAACGAGCGGCTGCGGATCGGCCGCGACCGGCGCGATCAAATAGACCGCCGAGACCCCGTCCAGCGCGGGGCCGTATGTCGCTGGCTCGTCCCAGTCGAACCGGATTTGGCCTGGCTTAACGGGATTCCGAGTCGCCGCCCGAACACTTGCCCCGGCGGCTTCGAGACCGCGCACGACGCGGCTGCCGGTGGTGCCGGTCGAGCCGAGCACGAGGACGTCAGACACCCGGCACCCCGAGAACGTCGATCACCGCGAGCGGGCTGAAGTAGTCGCGATAGCGGTGGATCAGGCCATCGCGGACAGTCAGCACCACGACGTAGCCCAGGCGGTACGGCTTCTGCGTGGCGACCGCGATGCCGGCCAGTTCGAACTCCGCGATCGAGACCTCCGGATCGGTCGTCTGGTGCACGCGCTTGGCGGCGACCTCGCGCACGTCGAACAGGTTCGGGTAGTCGCGCAGGTACTCGGCCAGAGCGGCGCGGCCTTCGACGCGCTTGGGCTCGCTGGGCGCGGCGAACGGGAACTCGAGCACGGCGTCTTCGGCGAACAGCTGCACGAACCCGGCCATGTCGTGCTGAACCAACAGGTCGAGCGCGTGATCGATGAGTGGCATCGGACCCCCTCCTCAGGAACGGACGAGACGGTATCGTCTCGACGCCAACGTACACGGGACGGGACCGTATCGTCCACCCGCTATGCTCATCGGCATGACGACCCGCCGGACGCCGACCGGAGCTGCCGTGCTGCAGCCCGACGTCACCTACGCCATCACCGAAGCCGTGATCGACGAGCTGGCCGATCACGGCTTCGGAAGGCTGTCGATGGAAGCGGTCTCGAAACGCGCCGGGGTCGGGAAAAGCGCGCTATATCGGCGCTGGCGGTCGAAAGACGAAATGATCGGCGCGGTCATCGCGGAATTCAGCCTGGCGCGCGCGGCGGACCCGGACACCGGCAGCTTGCGCGGCGATATCCGAGCCACCTTGGAGGCGCTTTACGGCTGGATCGCGCATCCGCGGTTTTCGCGGATTTTCCCCGGGCTGATCGCGGAAGCCCGCCAAAACCCGGCAATGGCCGAATTCGCCCGCGAAGCAATCGGCGGACCGCGGCGGGCGATTAACCGGGCGGTGTTCACCAGGGCGATCGAGCGCGGGGAGATCCCGGCGGACACGGATATCGAGATGGCCCTGGATTTGGGACCGGGGATCGTTTACTGGCGGCTGATCGTGCGCGGGGTTCCGGCGGAGGAAGGGTATTTGGATCAGGTGACGGACCTGGTGGTGCGCGCGTTGCGCGCGTAATCACTGCCGCTCAGAGCAGGGTTGTCAACTCCACTGACACCTCGACCGGAGTGGCGACCCGGAGCGTGCCCTGGTGTGCGCCGGTCGGCACGTAGGAATGAGTGGTCGCGTCGAGCCGGTAGCAGAAGACAGTGAGCCCGCCGACCTCGTCGGTGGTGTTCTCGATCCGCCAGAACTGCGGGATTCCGGCAGCGGCGTACTCGGCGGGCTTGTCGATTTGGTCGACAGTGATCGAGCCTGGCGACATCACCTCGACGACGAGGCGGCAGTGCTCCGGCCGGAGCACCGCGTCGGCAGGCAGATCAGCGTCGTAAACGACCAAATCCGGCCGTCGGTTCAGCAACGGAACATCGCGCAGCCGGAGGTCGACGTCGAATTCCACGGCGAGATCATTTCCGCAGGCTGATTCGAGTCCGAGGGACAGCCGCCGAATGATTCTCTGATGCGTTCGCGACCGTGCCGGCCGATCACGAACAGCGCCGTCGACGATCTCGATCCCTCGACAGCGCTCTTCGTCCCACTCCGCGTAATCAGCCGCGGTGCGGCCGCCGCTCAAGCCCGCTCCGGCTCTCCCGCCACCCGGTCGATCCGCGCACCCAGCCGGTTCAGGTTCTCCACGAAATGCGGGTACCCGCGGTCGATGTGGAACACGTCCCACACCTCGGTCACCCCGTCCGCGCACAGCCCGGCCAGCACCAGCCCGGCCCCGGCGCGGATGTCCGAGGCCCAGACCGGCGCGCTCGACAGCTTCTCCACACCGCGGACCACCGCGTGGTGGCCGTCGGTGCGGGCGTCGCCGGACAAGCGGATCATTTCCTCGATGAAGCGGAATCGGGCCTCGTACACGTTTTCCGTGATCATCGACGTGCCCTCGGACACCGCCGACAGCGCGACCGCGAACGGCTGCAGGTCAGTGGCGAAACCGGGGTACGGCAGGGTCACCCAGTCCACCGCCTTCGGGCGTTCCGGCTGGACGACTCGGAAACCCTTGTCGTCGTAGGTCGTCACCTCCGCGCCGGCCAGGCGCAGTTTGTCCAGGACCAGGTCGAGGTGGTGCGGGTTCACGCCGCGCACGGTCAGGTCGCCGCGGGTCATCGCGGCGGCGAACGCCCAGGTCGCGCCTACGATGCGGTCGCCGATCACGCGGTGTTCGGTCGGGTTCAGCTGTTCGACGCCGTGGACGGTCAGCGTCGAGGTGCCCGCGCCCTCGATCTTCGCGCCCATTTCGGTCAGCATCGTGCAGATGTCGGCGATTTCCGGCTCGCGGGCGGCGTTGTCGATCACCGTCGTGCCCTCGGCGAGCACGGCCGCCATCAGGATGTTCTCGGTCGCCCCGACGCTCGGGAAGTCCAGCCAGATCTGGGTGCCGACCAGCGTTTCGGCCTTCGCGACGACGCAGCCGTGCTCGATGGTGCTCGTCGCGCCGAGTTTGCGGAGGCCGTTCTGATGCATGTCCAGCGGACGCTGGCCGATCGCGTCGCCGCCCGGCAGCGCGACGACCGCCTGCTTCAGGCGGCCGACCAGCGGGCCCAGCACGCACACCGACGCGCGCAGCTTGCCCATCGCCGCCGAATCGGCGCGGTGCGACAGCTCCGCGGGCGTGGTGATGCGCGCCGTGTCGCCCTCGATCTCCACCTCGCAGCCGACGCTGCGCAGGACGTCGCCCATCAGCGGGACGTCCAGGATCTGCGGGCAGTTCGTGATGGTCGTGGTGCCTTCGGCCAGCAGTGCCGCGGCCATCAGTTTCAGCACGCTGTTCTTGGCGCCGACCACGTCGACCTCGCCGACCAGCCGGGCTCCGCCATGCACGTCGAAGTGCTCGCTCATGGCCGCCAATCATGCCCTCTCGCCCAGTTTTGCCCGAACCCGGGCCGGTAGAGTCGAACGTATGGTGGTTCGTATCAACCGGGTCTACACGAAGGTCGGCGACAGCGGCACGACCGCGCTCGGCGACGGCTCCCGGGTGCCCAAGACTTCCGCCCGGCTGTCCGCCTACGCCGACACCGACGAGGCCAATTCCGTGCTCGGCCTGGCGATCGCCCTCGGCGGGCTCACCGACGAGATCGCGCAAGTGCTGCGCCGGATCCAGAACGACCTGTTCGACGTCGGCGCGGATTTGTGCCTGCCGATCCAGGAGGACCCGCCGTACGAGCCGCTGCGCATCACCGAGGCGTACCTGGAACGGCTCGAAGGCTGGTGCGACGACTTCAACGAGCGGCTGCCGAAACTCACGTCTTTCATCCTTCCGGGCGGCACCCCGGGCGCGGCGTTCCTGCACCAGGCGCGCACGGTCTCCCGCCGCGCGGAACGGTCGGCGTGGGCGCTGATGGAGGCCGAACCGGAGACCTCGAACCCGATCGCGGCCAAGTACCTCAACCGGCTCTCGGACCTGCTGTTCATCCTCGCCCGGCTGGCCAATCCGGACGGCGACGTGCTGTGGCAGCCGGGCGGCTGATCGCGGCCGCCGTTCCCGCCGCGGCAGGCCTCGCCGCCGGCGGCTGGGCGGCCCGCAACCTCAAGACGTACGACTGGGCGATGGCCCGCACGCGGCGTGCCGGGTTCACCGAACACGACGCGGTGGTCAACGGATCGAAGGTCCACTACGCCCAAGGTCCGGCCGGTGACAAGCCGGTGCTGCTGCTGATCCACGGACAGGCCGTCGATGGGCAGAGCTACGCGCGCGTGCTGCCGGAACTGGCGCGGGACTTCACGGTGTACGCGGTCGACGTCCACGGACACGGTCAATCCGCCCGGACGCCGGAGAAGTACACCGCAGCCGCGATCGGAGCTGATCTGGCCCGGTTCGTCGAGGACATCATCGGGACGCGCGTCGTCGTATCCGGGCATTCGTCGGGCGGCCAGCTGGCGGCCTGGCTCGCCGGGAACCGGCCGGACCTGGTCCGCGCGCTCGTGCTGGAAGACCCGCCGCTGTTCACCACCCTGCTGCCGCGGGCGGAGAAAACCTGGAACTGGGTCGATCTCGCCACCGCCTGCCACACATATCTGCGGTCCGGCGAATCCGACTGGGCCGCCTACCTGTTCGCACACCAGAAGCTGTGGGACTTCTTCGGCGACGGCGCGGCCCGGATCGTGCGGCCCGGGCTCAAGCGGCGGGAGAAGCATCCGGACCGGCCGATCACGCTGTTCTTCATGCCGCCGAGCTGGAACGACATGCAGCGCGCGGTCGAGCACTACGACCCGCGTTTCGGCGACGCCTTCTACACCGGAGCCTGGGACGAAGGCTTCGACCACGAGGCGACCCTGCGCAAAATCGAAGCGCCGACGATCCTCATCCACGCCAACTGGAAGTACGGCGAGGACGGCGTCCTGCAAGGCGCGATCGACGCGGACGACGCGCGGCGGATCGCCTCGCTGATCAACGACGTCGAGGTCGTCCGGGTGGACAGCGGCCACAACGTGCACGGAGAGAAACCGGCGCGGTTCGCCGGGCTTGTCCGCGCCGTCACCGCCCGGCTCTGACTACCGGGCCCAGTTGGCTTCCTGCGCGGCCCAATAGCGCTCGTAGTCGACGTCCCACGTCGAATCGCGGCCCGGTTCGACGGCCTGGGTGACAGTGAGGTCCTCGAGCCGCACCGGCTTCGGCAAGGTCTGCCACCGGCGGGCGCGGTCTTCCCGTTCTCGGGCGTCCATGCACCCAGGGTAGCGCCGCAGAACCCGCCGTACGAGAAGCAAAAACCGGGCCCGCCACAGTGGCGGACCCGGCTGAAAAACTCACGAAGCTCGCGGGAGCCTTCGCCCCGGCGGAGCCGATTCGAGCCACGACAGGAACCCGGTCAGCGCACCCGGCCCCATCGCGATCTCGATCGCTTCCTGGTCCGAGGACTCGCAGCGCAGCACCGTCGACCCCTCAGGCACCGCGTACGCCTCGGAACCGGACGGGTCCCGCCGGTCCGCGATCTGCATGCTTTCCCGCTGGAACACGCGATCCGGGCCGGTGCGCAGGCTCCACACCCGGTACCAGACGAACTTCTCGCCCTCGTACCGGCCGAGGCCGAGATGCCAGCTCGAACGGGGACTGTCCGGACGCCACCGCAGCGCGACGCTGACGCCGCCGCCGCGGCGCATCCGGATCCACCGCTGGCCGTACCAGCCGACCACGACGACAAGCACGATCAGGAGCGCTAGCACCACCACAGCGATCTGCACGGCCCGGCTCCTGCCCGTCTAGTCCGCTCAGACCGACTGTCCAGCCGCGCGGAGCTGGGCCGTGGCCCTCGTCCGCTCGGCCTCGTCGCCGGTGCTGAGAGCTGCCTTCGCGGCGGCCACGTCGATTTCGTCGGACAGCTCGGCGCTCTCCGCGAGCACGCTCACCCCGGTCCCGGTGACGGACAGGAACCCGCCGTGCACCGCGGCGGTCAGCACGTCGCCGTCCGTCGTGTTCACCTTCACCACGCCACCCTCGACGAGCTGGCCCAGCACCGGCTCGTGTCCGGGCATGATGCCGATCTCGCCCTCGGTGGTCTGCGCCACCACGAAGGTGGCGGTACCCGACCAGAGCCGGCGCTCGACGGCAACCAGCTCCACGGACATCTCAGCCACGTAGCACTCCTTCGCTCGGGGTGTCACCACCGAGTGTAATAGGTCTTGCTTCGGTTACGAGAACGGCGGGGGCCGATGTCCACAATGGACAGTGCCCCCGCCGGTCTCACGCACTCACTTGCCGGTGATCTCGTGGTACTTCTTCTCGAGGTCCTCGAGCCCGCCGATACCCAGGAACGCCTGCTCCGGGTAGTGGTCGAAGTCGCCCTTGGTGATGCGGTCGAACGACTCGATGGTCTCGGCCAGCGGCACCGTGGAGCCCGGGATCTGCGTGAAGGCCTCGGCCACCAGCATGTTCTGGGACAGGAAGCGCTCGATCCGGCGCGCCCGCTGCACGGTGAGCTTGTCCTCTTCGGAAAGCTCGTCCATGCCGAGGATCGCGATGATGTCCTGCAGCTCCTTGTACTTCTGCAGGATCCGGATGACCTCGGAGGCGACGCGGTAGTGGTCCTCGCCCACGATCGCCGGGTCGAGGATCGTCGACGTCGACGCCAGCGGGTCCACCGCCGGGAAGATGCCCTTCTGGAACACCGACCGGGAAAGCTCGGTGGTGGCGTCCAGGTGGGCGAACGTCGCGGCCGGGGCCGGGTCGGTGTAGTCGTCCGCGGGCACGTAGATCGCCTGCATCGAGGTGATCGAACGGCCTCGGGTCGAGGTGATCCGCTCCTGCAGCTGGCCCATCTCGTCGGCCAGCGTCGGCTGGTAGCCCACGGCCGAAGGCATGCGGCCCAGCAGGGTCGACACCTCGGAACCGGCCTGGGTGAACCGGAAGATGTTGTCGATGAACAGCAGCACGTCCTGGTTCTGGACGTCGCGGAAGTACTCCGCCATGGTCAGCGCGGACAGCGCGACGCGCATACGCGTGCCCGGCGGCTCGTCCATCTGGCCGAACACGAGGGCGGTGTCGTTGATGACGCCGTCCTCGGACATCTCCAGGAAGAGGTCGTTGCCCTCACGGGTGCGCTCGCCGACGCCGGCGAACACCGACGTACCGCCGAAGTTGCGGGCGACACGGGTGATCATTTCCTTGATCAGCACCGTCTTGCCCACGCCCGCGCCGCCGAACAGGCCGATCTTGCCGCCCTGCACGTACGGGGTCAGCAGGTCGACGACCTTCAGGCCGGTCTCCAGCATTTCCGTCTTGCCCTCGAGCTGGTCGAAGGACGGCGGGTTGCGGTGGATGCCCCAGCGCTCGAGGTCGTCGCCGTAGCCGGGCTCGTCGAGGCACTCGCCGAGCGCGTTGTAGACGTGGCCCTTGACCTTGTCGCCCACCGGAACGGTGATCGGGCCGCCGGTGTCGGTGACCTCCGCGCCGCGGACGAGGCCGTCTTGGGGCTGCAGCGAAATGGTGCGCACGAGGTTGTCGCCGAGGTGAGCCGCGACCTCGAGCGTCACCGTCTTGCGGAGCTGCTCGAACTCGATCTCGACCTTGAGCGCGTTGAACTGGTCGGGGACGGAACCGCGCGGGAACTCGACGTCGACGACCGGCCCGGTCACCGAGACGATGCGCCCCTTGGCGCGCGGGGCTTCAGTACTGGTCATCAATCATCACTTCCTGCTGCGGTGAGCGCGTTCGCGCCACCGACGATTTCGGAGATCTCCTGGGTGATCTGCGCCTGCCGGGCCTGGTTCATCTCCCGCGTCAGGGTGCCGACCAGGTCGTTCGCATTGTCCGACGCGGCCTTCATCGCCGTGCGGCGGGCCGCCAGCTCCGAGGCGGCCGACTCCAGCAGCGCCGAGTACAGCCGGGTGTTGATGTACTTCGGCAGCAGCGCGGAGAGCAGCTTGTCGGCACTGGGCTCGAACTCGTAGCTCGGCAGCAGACCGGCCGGCTTCTCGTCCGTGCCGTCGGAGTACTCGACCTCCAGCGGCGCGACCCGCTTGGCGACCGGGCGCTGCGTCAGCATCGACACGAACTCGGTGTAGACGACGTGGATCTCGTCCACGCCGCGCACGCCGTCCGCGTTCCCCGAAGCGTCGTCGACACCCGCGTTGAAGGACTGCACCAGAGTCTCGGCCGCCGCGACCGCGTCCGGGTAGCCCGGCTGGTCGGAGAAGCCGATCCAGCTGCCGGTCACCGGGCGGTTGCGGAACCGGTAGTAGTTCAGGCCCTTGCTGCCGGTGGTGTAGACGTCGACGTCCTTGCCCTCGGACTTGAGGAGGGCAAGCAGCTCTTCGGTCGCCTTCAGCACGTTGGAGTTGTAACCGCCGCACTGGCCCTTGTCACTGGTGACGACCAGGACGGCGGCGCGCTTCGGGTTCGGGCGCTCGACCAGGAGCGGGTGGTCGAGGTTGGCCGCCGCGCCGGCCAGCGCCGAGAGCACCTTGGTGATCTCGTCCGCGTACGGCCGGGAAGCGGCGACCTTCGCGCGCGCCTTGGTGATGCGCGCGGTGGCGATGAGTTCCATCGCCTTGGTGATCTTGCCGATCGACTTCGTCGCCTTGATGCGCGAGCGAAGCTCCCGGAGTTGTGCGGCCATGGGCTACCAGCTCACTTCTTCGGGGCGGGCTTGTTGACCTTGACGGTCTCCTGCCCGACCTTCTCGGCGGCCATCGCGTCGGCGTTCGACTCGAGCGGCTTGCCCTCGGAGGTGGTGAACTCCTTCTTGAACTCGTTCACCGCCGCGATCAGCGCGTCGCGGGTGTCGTCCTCGAACTTGCCGGTGTCGCGGATCGCGCCCAGCACCTCGGCGTGCTTGCGCCGCGCCGAGTCGAGGAACTCGAGGTTGAAGCGGCGCACGTCCTCGGTCGGGACCGAGTCGAAGTAGCCGTTCGTGCCCAGGTACACCGTGGCGACCTGCTCCTCGACCGGAACCGGGGAGTACTGCGGCTGCTTGAGCACCTCGTACAGCCGGGCGCCGCGCTCCAGCTGCGCCTTCGACGCGTCGTCCAGGTCCGAGGCGAAGGCGGCGAACGCCTCCAGCTCGCGGTACTGGGACAGGTCGATACGCAGCGAGCCCGCGACGTTCTTCATCGCCTTGACCTGCGCGGCGCCACCCACGCGGGACACCGAGATGCCCACGTCGATGGCCGGGCGCTGGCCGGCGTTGAAGAGGTCCGACTGGAAGAAGCACTGGCCGTCGGTGATCGAGATGACGTTGGTCGGGATGTAGGCCGACACGTCGTTCGCCTTGGTCTCGATGATCGGCAGACCGGTCAGCGAGCCGGCGCCCAGCTCGTCCGAGAGCTTCGCGCAACGCTCGAGGAGACGGGAGTGCAAGTAGAAGACGTCGCCGGGGAACGCCTCGCGGCCCGGCGGGCGGCGCAGCAGCAGCGAGATCGCGCGGTAGGCGTCGGCCTGCTTGGTCAGGTCGTCGAACACGATCAGGACGTGCTTGCCCTCGTACATCCAGTGCTGGCCGATGGCCGAGCCGGTGTAGGGGGCGATCCACTTGAAGCCGGCCGAGTCCGAAGCCGGGGCCGCGACGATGGTGGTGTACTCCATCGCGCCGGCCTCTTCGAGCGCCGACTTCACCGAGGCGATCGTGGAGCCCTTCTGGCCGACCGCGACGTAGATGCAGCGAACCTGCTTCTTCGGGTCGCCGGTCTCCCAGTTGGCCTTCTGGTTGATGATCGTGTCCACCGCGACCGCGGTCTTGCCGGTCTTGCGGTCGCCGATGATCAGCTGGCGCTGGCCGCGCCCGATCGGGGTCATCGCGTCGATCGCGGTGATGCCGGTCTGCAGCGGCTCGGCCACCGGCTGGCGCTCGACCACCGAGGCGGCCTTGACCTCCAGCGGACGCCGGGTCGTGGTCTCGATCTCGCCGAGGCCGTCGATGGCGTGGCCGAGCGGGTTGACGACCCGGCCGAGGTAGCCTTCGCCGACCGGCACCGAGAGGACCTGACCGGTCCGCTTGACCTGCTGGCCTTCTTCGATGCTCTCGAAGTCGCCGAGGATCGCGGCGCCGATGGAGCGCGCGTCCAGGTTCAGTGCCACGCCAAGCACGCCGCCCGGGAACTCGAGCAGCTCGTTGGCCATGGCCGAGGGCAGCCCTTCGACGTGGGCGATGCCGTCACCGGCGTCGGCGACGACGCCGACCTCTTCCCGCTCCACGGAAGGGGCGTAACTCGAGACGTAATTCTCGATCGCGTGGGCGATCTCGTCCGAGGAGATCGTCAGCTCCGCCATTTCGTTCCCGCTCTCGCTTCTCTTCTGTCCAGTGTGCAAAGTCTGTAGTGCCGCTCAGGCCCGGCTCAGCGTGCGGCGCACGGCCGCCAGCTGCCCGGAGGTGCTGCCGTCGATGACCTCGTCCCCGACGCGGACGACGAGTCCGCCGCCGAGTGCCGGGTCGATTTCGACGTGCAGCGCGATCGGCCGCCCGTAGATGCCGTCGAGCTTGGTCCCGAGAAGGGCCCGCTGCTCGTCGGTGAGCGCGTTCGCCGAGGTCACGTACGCGACCGAGCGCTCGCGCCGCTCGGCGGCCAGCGCGACCAGCTTGTCGAGCGCGTTGCCGATGCCGCGCCCCTTGGCGCGCTGCACGGCCTGCTCGACCAGGGTCTCGACGACCGCGTCGACCTTGCCCGCGAACAGCCCGCGGACCAGGGTCCGCTTCGCCTCCGCGGGAGCGGTCAGGTCGGACAGCGCCGCCTCGAGTTCCGGGGCGCCCGCGACGATCCGCGCGACCTGGAACAGCTGAGACTCGACGGTTTCGACGTTCCCGGCCTTTTCGGCGGCGGTGAGCAGCGCCGAACGGCCGATCGATTCGAGCCCGTCCACCAGCTCGCGGGGACTGGACCAGCGGCTGCCCGCCACGGTGTCGAGCACCTTCAGGGCCTGCTCGCTCAGCTTTCCGTCGAACAGGCGGCGGACCAGGCCCTGGCGGCTCTCCGGCGCGACCGAAGAATCGCCGACCGCGCGGCGCAGGCCGATTTCGCGGTCAAGGAGGTCGACAACCGAGAGCAGCTCGTCCCCGACCTTCGCGGGATCGGCACCCGCGCCGGCCAGCACCTCGCCGAGGCGTTCCTCGGCGAGGTCGAGCGCTTCACGGCTCGCAGCATGCAGCGTCATCTCTGGTTACTTCCCCGCTCCGTTAGTGGCCCCGGCGGTGTCCAGCTCCGCGAGGAACCGGTCGACGGTGCCGCGACGGCGCGCCTCGTCCTCGAGCGACTCGCCGACGATGCGGCCGGCCAGCTCGACCGCGTTGCGGCCCATTTCGGCCCGCAGCTCGGCGACGATCTGCGCCTTCTGCGCCTGCAGCTGGGCGTGGCCCTGCGCCACGATCCGCTGGGATTCGGACTCCGCCTGCTCCCGCAGCTCCGCCTTGATCTGCTCGGCTTCGAGCCGGGCGTCGTCGCGGATCTTCGCGGCTTCGGAACGGGCGTCCGCCAGCTGCGCCTTGTACTCCGACAGCGCCTTCTCGGCCTCTGCCTGAGCCTTCTCGGCCTTCTCGATCCCGCCTTCGATCTTCTGCGCCCGCTCCTCGTACGCCTTCTCGAAACGAGGGACGACGTACTTCTTGAGGATGAACAGCAGGATCAGGAAGGCGACGATGCCGAGGATCACTTCCGGCCACGCCGGAACGATCGGGTTCTCTGATGCGAGCACCACTTCGGTCTTCAGCACAACGTCTCCTTACGCGAGAGCGGACGACTCAGGCGGAGGCGATGAAGTAGATGACGATACCGATCAGGGCCAGCACCTCGGTGAGCACGAAGGTGGCGTAACCGATGCCCTGCAGCTTGCTCTGGGCCTCCGGCTGACGCGCGGTGCCGTTGATCACCGCGGCGAAGATCAGACCCACACCGATGCCGGGGCCGATCGCGCCCAGGCCATAGCCGATCGCGGCGAGGCCCTTGTTGATGCTGACGGCTTCGGCGGCCTGCTGGGCCAGAACGATGTTGCTCACGTGCGTTTCCCTTCACTTCGGTCCGCGCACTCACGCGGATCGGGGTCTTTAGGTGTTCTCAGTGCTCCGACGCCAGCGCGGCGCCGATGTACCCCGCGGACAGCAGGGCGAAGATGTACGCCTGGAGGCACTGGATGAAGGCTTCCAGGAACGTCAGGCCGATGGCGAAGATCCACGCCACCAGCGACACCGGCTTCAGCGCGATGCTCGAGGTCTCGGTCAGCAGGAAGGAGCCGCCGAGGGTGAAGACCGCCAGGATCAGGTGTCCCGCGAACATGGCCGCGAAAACACGGATGGCGAGCGTGAGCGGGTTCAGGAAGAACTTTTCCGCGAACTCGATCAGTGCGTACAGCGGAAGCACCGCGCCGGGGACGCCGGCGGGCGCGAGTTCCTTCTTGAAGTACCCGCCGAGCCCGTGCTTCTTGATCCCGACGTAGTGGTACATCGGGTAAACCACGAGCACCGACAACGCGATCGGGAACCCGAACCGCGCCATGGTGGGGAACTGCAGGAACGGGATGACCCCGTAGAGGTTGTTCAGCAGGATGAAGGTGAACAACGCGAAGATCACCGGCACGAAGCGCTGGAAGTCCTTCGAGCCGATCTGCTCGCGGGCGATGTTGTTGCGCGCGAAGTCGTAGATGCCCTCGGCCACGAACTGGCCTTTGGTCGGAACGACCTTCAGCTTGCGCGTCGCCAGCAGGAAGTACCCCGCGATGATGATCACCGAGAGCACCACCAGAAGCATCGGCTTCGTGACGAAGCCGAACAACGGCGGCAGCTCAAAGCTTTCGGCGCCAGGGGGCGCGAAGGTCGCACCCTCGGTCAGTACCAGCGCGGCCACTGGGCTCCTCCCGGTTCTCCCGGCCGGCGTTCACTCCGCCGGGGGAATCGTCACGATCTGGACTTAACGTACCCGATACTCATCGGGACGCCGGAGGCGGCGGTACCCACCGCGCGCGGAGTCCATTAGCCGGTCCGCGCACGTGGGATGTCTCGCGTGAACACTGCCCTGCGGTCTACTTCGGACCAGGTGAGAGAGGCGGAACCATCCGGTCGCCACACTGCTGATCGCGGTTCGTCGTCGGGAGTGCGCGGCCGAGGCCGCCACCCATGACGCGGACCATACCAGCAGGTCAATCAGTGCCGTACAGGCGTACTCCTTACCAGCCGAATGGTCCAGGACCTAGGTCCCGGGTCCGGCTGGGACCCTTGTCCCGAATCCGTCAATTCGAGGCGGGAATGATGGTCGGGATACGCGCTTTGCGGAATGTCGCGAACTCCACGGCGGCCGCCACGAGAATGGCGACGATCATCGTGATCCCGAGCGAAAGCGGGTGCAGCACGGTGACGCCCTTGAGCAGAGTGAGCGCGAGGAACAGCAGGATGACCTTCGCCGCGTAACCGCCGAGCGCGATGAGCATCACCAGCGACGGGTCCTGCCCGGCGGATACCTTCATCATGCCCAGCGTCGACAGCGACGCGACCATCGCGAGCACGCCGCCGACCAGTGCGCCGAGGAAGCCGTGCAGTCCGTTGAGGACGGTGAAAAGAACAATGCAGACCAGGATGAACGGCGGGGTGAACAGGAGCGAGGCCCGCGTCATCGAGCGCGCGAGCTGGCGCACCGGAGCGGCGTGCGGGTTCTCCGGAGCCTTGGCCTGGGACGCGGCCTCGGACGTCTCGGGCGTCGTCTCCGGCGTCTCGGTGTCGCTCACTGCATTCGCTCCTCGTTCGGTTCGACCCGCCAGTATAGACCGCCGGGGAAGTCAGACGCCGTGCCGGTGCCGGGAACGCAGCCTCGGCACGAGAGAAACCAGCACCGCCATCACCAGTGCCGCGCCAATCGCCCAGAACACGACCGGGCTGTCGAAAATCGTGATGGAGACCGCGCCGAAAGAGAGAATTCCGGCCCACAAATAGATCAGCAGCACCGCGCGCCGTTGCGAATGGCCGATTTCCAGCAACCGGTGGTGCAGATGCATTTTGTCGGCGGCGAACGGGCTCTGCCCGCGCCGCGTGCGCCGGACGACGGCCATCACGAGGTCGAGCACCGGCACGAAAAGCACCGCGACGACGACCACCAGCGGGGACAGCAGGGCCAGCGCGTCCGAGGCGGAGAACCGGGTGTAGTTGACTCGCCCGCTCGCCGACGTGGTGGCTCCGGCGAGCATCAGCCCGATCATCATCGATCCGGAGTCGCCCATGAAAATTTTTGCCGGCTGGAAGTTGTACGGCAGGAAACCAAGACAGGCTCCGGCGAGCGCGGCGGCGATGAGCGCGGGCGGGTACGCGCCGAAGTCGCCGCCCGCGTTGTCGAGCAGGCCGAGCGAGAACGCGCAGGTGGCCGTCGCGGCGATGAAGCCGAGCCCGCCGGCCAGCCCGTCGAGGCCGTCGACGAAGTTCATCGCGTTGACCATGACGACGACCATGACGACGGTCAGCAGCGCGCCCTGGTTCTTGTCCAGTACCAGCACCGAGCCGATGGAATCGCCGTTTCCGCCCCACGGCACCCAGAACGACACCCACTGCACGCCGAAGATGACGAGGATCCCGGCGCACATGACCTGTCCGGCGAGCTTCGTCCACGCGTCGAGTTCGAACCGGTCGTCCAGGATGCCGATGAGCGAGATGACGCCCGCCGCGAGCAACACGCCGACCGCGTCGTAGGAGACGTCGAAACCGTGGCTGAGCGCGGGAAGCTGGTGCGCGAGGCCCATCGCCGCGGCGATTCCGAGGTAGATGCCGACGCCGCCCATCCGCGGGATCGGCTTGACGTGCACGTCGCGCGCGCGAGGGTTGGCGATCGCGCCGATCCGGATGGCCACGCGCCGCACGACGCCGGTCAGCAGATAGGTCACCGCGGTCGCCGTCAGCGCGACGAGCAGGTACTCCCGGATCGGGAGAAGTCCTTGGACTACAGGCATGACCGCGTCACGCCCGCCGGGAGGTCGGAGTCACCGCGCCACGCTACCGCGCCCGCGTGCGGTGCCGGTGAACGGCAGTCACTTCCCCGGCTCAGTCCAGCGTCTCCTCGCCGACGCCGATCACCTCGGCGATGGCGGCCTTCGTGACCGCGCCCTCGCGCAGCACCACCGGCTTGTCGCCGGTGAGGTCCACGATGGACGACGCCACCGCTTCGCCGCTCGACCCGCCGTCGAGGTACACCGACACCGAATCGCCGAGCTGCTCTTGAGCTTCCTCGGCGGTCGAGGCGGGCGGACGCCCGGAGACGTTCGCGCTCGACACCGCCATCGGGCCGACGTCGCGAAGCAGCTCCAGCGCGACCGGGTGCAGCGGCATCCGCAGCATCACCGTGCCGCGCGAGTTGCCGAGATTCCACTGCAGACTCGGCGCGTGCGGCAGCACGATCGACAGGTCGCCGGGCCAGAACGCCTCGATGAGCGCGCGCGCCTGCGGCGGAACGCCGAGCACCAGACCGTCCACAGTGGACCAGGAACCGACGAGAACGCCGACCGGCATGTCCGGGCCGCGGTTCTTCGCCCGCAGCAACGCCTGGACGGCGCCGGAGTCGAACGCGTCGGCGCCAATGCCGTACACCGTGTCCGTCGGCAGGACGACCAGCCGGCTCGACCGCACCGCGGCAGCCGCCGCGGACAGGCCTTCGGCTCGGGATTCGCGCTTGCCGCAGTCGTAGACCGCACTCATGACGGGCAGCCTATCCCCCGGCGCGGAGGGGTTCGGAGCGCCCCGACGTGCGATGGGGCGGTGGAGCGGTCTGGCTCCGGCGAGGGGCGGGCTCGGTACGCGACGCGGAGGTCCGTGAAGGGCTCCTTGAGGGAATCAGATTCCCTCAAGGAGCCCTTCACGGACGGCTTCGGGAGCAGGGAGCGGCGAGGGTCGGCCGCATCGCCGCAGCTGCCAGCCGCCCCGCGCCGCATGCCACCGCGCAGCCCTGCGGGGAGACCCCGTTTGCGCGGGGTTCTCGCGTCGCGCGGCTGCCCTGACGCGTGACGCCGAAAGTCCGTGAGGGGAACCCTGAGGGACTCAGAGTCCCTCAGGGTTCCCCTCACGGACCTTCGCCAAGAGCGGAGCCACGCGACCAGGCTGACCCCAGGCGGTGCTCCGCACCCCTGGCCAGCCACCGCTACAACGAACCCGCCACACACCGCACCACTGAGAAACCTCATTGGGGGCATTTCGTCAGGGACGAGGCGGAGGGCTCGGTCCGGTGCGGGGCGCGGCCGCACCGGACCGAGCCTGGCCGGGTGGCCACCGGACCCGAGGGGTCAGGTGGCCGAAGGTCAGGCGATCAACTGCCGTAACTGGCCTGCTTCACCGCGAACACGTTCCGGTTCCCGGCCCCCTCCTGCAGGGACCACAAGAGATCCGCGTCCTTCGGGTCCTCCCAGTACGAGATGCTCTCCCCGCTGCTCACCCAGGCGTGCGTGGCCGGGCCAGCCGTCGGGGTCCAGTAGTAGAGCTGCTTCTGGGCGGAGGAGTTGAACCACCAGCGGCCGTTGTGCGAGGCGACGCCGTTGAGGTTGTACCAGGGCAGCTGCAGGGCCTGGCTCGCCGTCGTCGAGGCGGCGAACGTCGTCGCTCCCGAGGCGAACGGGAAGCGCACCGCGCGCGGCGGGCGGTTCGGGTAGTCCGTGCAGTCGGCCTTGCAGGTGTACTCGGTCATCACGATCGACTTGCTCACCCGGTCCAGCGAGATGCTCGACCAGGCCAGGTTCGTGCCGGACGTGGTGTGCGCGGCAACCGTGCCGACCTGCGGCAGGACGTAGCGGTAGTTGTGCGCGTAGTACTGGCCGCCGGAAAGGCCGATCTGATCGGCCGTGCCGCCCGAGTTGACCTCGAGGATCTTGCGCATGTCGAAGACCCGCATGCCGCCGCCGGTGTCGGCGACGTACAGGCAGTCGCCGTACCAGGAGACGCCGCCGGCGTGGATCGGGATGTCCTTGTAGTTCGGCGAAGCGGTGGTGCCGGTCGGTTCGACGAGCAGGATCTTGCGGTACTTGTTCGGGTAGGTCGCGTCCCAATCAGCGAGCGTGATCCGGCTGCGGACCTGTTTGCCGCCGCATTTGTCGCGCGTGTACCAGCTGACCGCGACGAGCTGGTGCCCGTCGTAGTTGCCGCCGTTGTCGCCGCCGACCGCGTCGCGGCTGGTGGTGATGCCCTGCGGATAGTTGGTGCAGTCGCTGTTGTCGCCGTCGTCGAAGCGGAATCCGCCGGTGAGACCGGCCGGGTTGAACGTCGAGGGCGGCGGTTGGCGGTCGTGGTTCGCGTTGTCCATCACCGTGTGCACCGGCACGGTGTGCAGCTTCGACGACAAGCCCGAGTAGGCCGCGTCGTACTTGTGATAGTCCGAGGTCAGGGTGTACTGGCTGGCGGGCAGCGTGGTCGGCCCGGCGGCGGCGGACGCGTTCGTCGCGCTCGCGGTGAGCGCGGTGGCGGCGATGAGCGCGGCGCCGCATCCGGCGGTGATTCGATGACGCATGAACATGACTCCCCCAGAAGTCTGATTGTTCGGCCGCCCCAAGGTAGGGGGTGGCCTTGCGGCGGGGCAAGCAGTTGCCGCCCAGCCGAAAGGCGCCATCCGCCGGTGGACGGATGACGCCTTTCAGTGCTCAGAATCCGATCGCGGTACAGGCAGTCGTCGTTGACTTCGACGGGTCGGCGATCGACGTCGCGGTCAGCCGCACGCGAGCGGTGTGCGGTGCGTCCGCCGAGCGTTTCGCGTACGCCTGGACTTGCGTCGAGCTGCCGAACTTGGCGGTGGCCAAGGCGTTCGGGAGCCGGACTTCCCAGCCGCGAGCGTCGGTGGACGCGGTCAGCCGGTAGGTGTCCTGGTCGTACGGGGCCGCCGCGCCGCGTGCCGAACCCTGGTTCGACAGGCGGAAGTCGCAGGTGGCCAGCCCGCCGCGGGTGAACGCGGGCAGTGCGGGCCACAGCCACGCGCCCCGCGCCTGCGGTCCGGCACCGTCGAGCGACGCGACGGTGACCGTGTACGACAGCACGCCGCGGCTGTCCCGGTCGAGGTCGGTGACGAGGAACCGCAGCCGGTTGGCTTCATCGGTGTACTCGTATCCGCCGGCCGCGCCGGTGCCCGCCTTGAACGTGGCGTCGTTGAGCTGCCGGTAGTCGCCGACGGTGATCTTGACCGGCGTGCCGTCCGGGCGGACGTAGTCGGTCAGGCCGATGTCCTGCGGGTTCGCGTCGACGATCCATTCGAACGGAGCGGCATCCTTGGCCTTGGTCTTGGCCAGCAGGACGCCGGAATCCGGCGCGAACGAGTCCGAACCCATCCGGTCGACGACCTCGAGGCTGTAGTGGTCGTACCCGCCGCCGTCGCACTTCGGGTCCTTCGTCGGATCGCACTTGGGCGAACGGTCGCCGCCGGTGAGCGCGATCGTGACGCCCGCGTACGCGCCGGTCGCGGGCTCCGCTTCCCGAGCAGTCACGCGAGCGGTGACGGGACCGGTCGTGGCGAGCTGATTCCGGTCCAGGTTCAGGACGGCCTTCGGATCGACGATGCCGAGCTTGAGTTTGTTGCGCAGCATGTGGTGCGCGCCCATCGAACCGCCTTCGGTCGCCGGGATCTGCCAGCGCGTGTGCGGGCCGCCGGGGCCGTTGAAACTGCCGCGCGACAACATTTCCCACGGCCCGGTGTACGAGCGCCGGGGCGGGTCGCCGAACGGGTTGTTGTAGTTGTCGCCGATGCCGAGGATGTGGCTGAACTCGTGCGCGAACACGCCCTGGCCGGAGCTTTCGGCCTGGGTCGAGGATCCGTTGGCCGCGTTGGGCCAGATGGTCGACGCCGAGGCCCACGACGTCCACGGCACGTAGCGCGTGTGCGCCCAGTTCTGGTCGCCGGGCTTGCTGCCCGGCGGGCCGAATTCGGCGGGCACGTTCTCCTTCGTGCCGAACTTCATCTCGCCGAATTCCTGCCACGTCGAGCTTTCGTCCTGGCCCGCGGAGAGGAAGAAGATGAAGTCGAACTGGTCGGCCACCGGACCGACGTCGGCGCGCCACGCGTCGCCCGCGTCCTTGCGCAGGTCGCGGGTGCAGTCGGCGTTCGCCGGACAGTCCTCCGGCTGCATTTCCATGCCGTACTCGAAGGATTTGCCGGGCATCCGGTAGGGGCCGAACGCGGTGAGGTCGACGCCGAACCGGCCGCCGGAGTCCTCCATCCAGTACTCGTTGATGGTGTGGCCGTGGTTCAGGGTTTCGGGTTTGTTGAGGAAATCCTGGTAGTGCTGCGCGACTTTTTCCCGCGGCAGATTGCTCGCCGACGGCGACGGATTGCCGAAGACGGTCGAATGCGGCGGCTTCGTGACGACGAAATCCGCGTCCGGGTAGTCGGCGAGCACGACAGCGCCCTTGAACTTGCGCACGGTCGGTTTCAGCGACGGGTCGGCCCAGTTGGTGCCGGGCACGTGGCGGTAGTCCTGCCAGGTCATGCTCGCCTGGTCGGCCCAATGCGCGGAGTCGAGCGGTGCGGGCCAGCCCCCGGTGAGCGGATCGGCCGCCGCGGTCCCGGCGAGCAGCGCGGGCGCCAGTGCGGCGATCGCCACGACAATGGCTGCGCGACCGCGGGCGCTCCGGGTGCGGGCGACCCCGAGGCGGCTGATCCGGGCGCTGGTGGTCCAGGCGCGGTCGGCGCCGAGCCGGATGCTGCCGAGGCCGGTGGTCCGGGTGCGGTGATTCCGGCGGGGTAAGGGGGATCTCATCCTCGCTCCTCACTTCTCCGCCGGTCCGCCCGGCGGTCCCGAGGCCCGACGCTAACGGTGATCGTTAGGCGGGCGAACGAAATCCACCCCGCTGCCGCACGACGAAAGTCGGGCAAGACAGGGGCAAAGGTGCGAATGGCGCAGCGCGACCGGCCGGGTGCGGCGGGCGGTCCGTGAGGGTGGCCTTCACGGACTCAGAGTCCCTCAGGGTTCCCCTCACGACCTCCAAGTCAGTGAAGGTGGCTCACCGACTACCGCAAGTCCGTGAGGGTTCCCTTCACGGACTTGGGTCCCCTCGACGGCCCTTCACGGCCAACAGCGGTCCGTGAAGGGCCCCTTCACGGACTTAGATTCCCTCAAGGAGCCCTTCACGGACCTTCGGAGAGCAGCGCGGCCTCAGCCCAGGCGACGGGCGGTGACGAAGCGGGCGCGGCCCGTGTAGTCCGGGTGGTCCTCCACCCCGGTCAGCACCCGCCGCGCTCGCACCAGTGCGGGGACTGCCGAACCGTGGGTGTCGTCGTGTTCGATCGCCAGGCCGCCGCCGGGGCGCAGCAATCGCGCACCGGCCGCGATCGCGTGCCGGATCACCGCCAGGCCGCTTTCCTCGGCGAAGACCGCGCGGGCTGGGTCGTGCTCGCCGACTTCCGGCGGGACTGGCGTGCCCTCCGGCACGTAAGGCGGGTTGCACAGCACCAGATCGACGAGACCGTCGAGTTCGGCGAACATCGTCGGGTCGGCGATGTCGCCGGAGTAGAGCCGGATCGGGGTGTTGCCCGCGGCGGTGTGCACGTCTGCGTTGTGCCGGGCCCAGGCGAGCGCCTGCGGGTCGACGTCGACCGCGTAGACCACCGCGTCCGGGCGTTCGTGCGCGAGCGCCAGGGCCAGCGCGCCGGAGCCGGTGCACAGGTCGACCACCACCGGGTATTCGCGGCCCTGCAGGAACTTCACGCCCCATTCGAGCAACAACTCAGTCTCCGGGCGCGGGACGAACACGCCCGCGCCGACGTTGACGGTGATGTTGCCGAGCGCGGCCCATCCGGTCAGATATTGCAGCGGGATCCGCTTGGCGCGCTGCGCGACCAGCTGCCCGATCGCGTCGATCACCGGCGGGTCGACCAGCGGCACCATCGGCAGCCTGCCCCGTTCGACGCCGAGCACGTGCGCGGCGATGAGATCCGCGTCCGACCGCGGCGATTCCACGCCCGCCTCGGTGAGGATCCGGGTGGCCTCCATGATGGCCAGGCGCAGCGGCTGCCGATTCACTGGTCGTCCTTCACTCGTCGAAGCTGCCCCCAACGGGGGTGCTGCTCAGCGTATCGACCCGCGGCCCGCGCGGGCCTCACGCCTGGCCGAGATACCCGGACAGGACTTCGCGGCGCTGGGCGAGATCCCCGATCCGCCGCTCCACCTCGGCCAGTTCCCCGCGCAGCCTGCGGACCAGGTCGGGGCACAGGTCCAGGTGCGCGGCGGGACCGATCGCGCAGTCGAGCATCTGGGCGATCATCTCCGTGGTCAGGCCCGCGGCCAGCAGTTTCCGGATCTGGCACACGCGGACGACGGCCTCCTCCCCGTACACCCGGTAGCCGCTCGTGTTGCGCGCCGAGTCCAGGAGCCCCTGTTCGCCGTAGTAGCGCAGCAGCCGCGGCGCGACGCCGGTGCGCTGCGCGAGTTCGCCGATCAGCATCCGATTCTCCCCCGTGTCTGGCCTTCACACTGGTGTCAATCTTTAACGTCGCGAACATGACAGAACATTTCGCGCCTCTCGTTCTCGGGGAAGGCCCCGGCCTGTTGCTCGCGCACGGCGCGGGCGGCGGCGTGCGGGCCAATTTCGGCCCGCTGCTGGACGATCTCGCCCGTACGCACACCGTGGTCGGCGCCGATTACCCCGCCGCGGGCGGCACGCTCGACGAACTCGCCGACGGCCTGGTCGCGACCGCCGTCGACGCTGGTGTCGAGCAGTTCACCGTCCTCGGCTACTCGCTCGGCACGGCCGTCGCGGTCCGCGTGGCCACCCGGCATCCCGATCGCGTGACCGGGCTCATCCTTACGGCTGGCCTCGCCCGGCCGGACGCACGGATCGAGCTGGCGCTGGACGTATGGGCTGAGCTGCTGAAGGGCGACCGCACCCTGCTCGCCAAGTTCCTGATGCTGACCGCCGTCAGCGAGCAGTTCCTCGCCACGCTGACACCTGAGCAGGTCACCGCGACGGTCTCCGGGCTGGCCGAGTCGGTGCCCGCGGGCACGGCGAACCAGGTGGAGCTGGTGCGATCCGTCGACACCCGGGCCGAGCTGGCGTCGATCGCGGTCCCGACGCTGGTGATCGCCACGACGCTGGACGCCCTCGTGCCGCCGAGGCACTCGCGCGAGCTGGCCGACGGCATTCCGGGCGCGGAGCTGGTCGAGATCGAGTCCGGGCACGGCATCACCGACGAAGCGCCGGACGCCTGGCTCACCGCGATCCGGAAGGTGCTGCGATGACCCGCCAGGCAGTCCTGCCGAACGAATCGCCCGACCTGACCCCGCGGCGCCTCGCCGACCTCGCCCGGCTGGCCGAGGAGCTGGGGTACGAATCCGTCTGGCTGCCGGACCACGTGCTGCCGCCGGAACCGTTCGGCGAGGTCTTCGGCGGGGTGTACGAACCGCTGGCGACGCTCGGCTATCTCGCCGCGGCGACCGAACGGGTGCAGCTGGGCACGTCCGTGGTGATCGCGCCGTTGCGCGAGCCGTATCTGCTGGCCAAGCAGGCCGCGACGATCGACCGCCTGTCCGGGCACCGGCTGATTCTCGGCGTCGGCGCGGGGTGGAACGAGCCGGAGTTCGCGGAGATCGGCGCGGATTTCTCCCGGCGCGGGGCGACGCTGGACGACACGCTTTCGCTGCTGGACCAGCTGTTCACCACCGGACGCGGCCGGGCCGGCGGGTATTTCGAGCCTCGGCCGCAGGGGCGGATTCCGATCCTGGTCGGCGGGAACTCGACGGTCGCGCTGCGCCGCGCGGTTCGGGCCGGCGACCAGTGGCTCAGCGCGGGCCTCTCGCCGGAAGCGTTCGCGGAACGAGTCGCGACGCTAACTCGGCTCGATCCTGAGCGGCGCGTGCGGCGGATCGCCCGGCAGCAGTTCAGCAAGGACCTGAGCGCGGCCGTCGAGACCTACCGTGCGTATCGGGAGGCCGGTGCGGACGCGGTAGCCGTGCATTTCGGCAGTGACGACGGATACGAGGAGCGGATGGCCGCCTTCGCCGCGGCAACCGCCTGACGTCAGCTCCGGGCCCGCCCCATAGACTCCGCCTGGTGAGATCCAGGGACCTGCGCTTCGGCCTCGGGGTATTCGTCGCCTCGCTCGGACTGTTGCTGGTGCGGTTCCTGGTGCCGCGCCCGGTCGGCATGGCCGACAACGGCGACGGCTGGCGGTTACTGTGCCAGCTCGGCGGGCGGCAGCTGGACCGGCCGTCGGAGGGGTTCGTCCGGTTCAGTTACGGGTCCGCGCCGCCGTGTAATTCCGCCTACGTCTCGAGCCAGGCCTGGCTCGACTGGGCGGCGGGCAAGATCGGCGCGTTGTTCGGTGCCTCCGGGGTGCTGAACCTGCTGGTGCTCGGCGTGCTCACCTGCGTGCTGGTCGCCGGCGCGATCACCGTCACGGTCCTCGGCCTCGACCTGAACCGGCGAAACCGGCTGATCGCCACGGTCTTGCTGCTGCTCGTGATGGGCGACTCGGCGTTCTTCGGCTATTTCGCGTCGGTGCTCAGCGAAGGCGCGGCTTTCCTCGGCATCCTGCTGATCTGCGGCGGCCTGTTCCTGTTGCACCGCCCCGGAAAGCTGCGCTGGGCTGGTGCCGCGGTGACTGTCCTCGGTGGACTCATCGGGATCAACGCCAAGTCGCAGACCCTGTTGCTCATCCCGCTTTTCGCGCTCGCGCTGTTGCTGACCCGGCCGTCCGGCGTGCGCGGCCGGAAACGCTGGGTGCTGCCGCTGGCGGTGCTCGCGATCGTGGGCGCGGGCACCCTGGCGGTGCAGTCCCAGGGCGACCCGGCCAACGCGGAATACCGCGAGGCCAACATGTACCACGCGGTCTTCGACTCCATTGTGGACGGAAAGCACGACACGAAGGCCGACCTCGCCGCGCTCGGGCTGCCGGAATCGTTCGAACAGTACGTCGGCACCGGCTGGTGG
Source organism: Amycolatopsis albidoflavus (assembly GCF_039525725.1). Classification (NCBI taxonomy): domain Bacteria; kingdom Bacillati; phylum Actinomycetota; class Actinomycetes; order Pseudonocardiales; family Pseudonocardiaceae; genus Amycolatopsis; species Amycolatopsis albidoflavus. The sequence continues at coordinate 258,309 of NZ_BAAAHV010000009.1, read as the reverse complement.
GGCGAGCGCGCGGCCTGGCACGACCCGCTTTACCCGCAGTACAAGGACAAAATCAGCCGCCGCAACGTGCTGCACTACTACGCGACGCACCCTGGGCGCACCGCCGAAATCCTCCAGCAGGGCGGGGTCGACGCCCTCACCGCGCGTCCGGCAAACCTCGGCAGCTTCGGCGAACTGTCCGGACAGCCGCGGCTGTCGAAGGAATACCGGGTTCCGGTGTTCTCCGGGCTGGCCGCACTGATCGCGCCGCTCGGGTTGTTCGCGCTGGTGCCGATTTGGGTGCTCGTCGGCTGGGCCGGGGTGCGCGCGTTCCGCCGGAATCGGCGCGAATACGGGATTGTCGCGTTCCTGCTGGTGTTCTTCGCGGCGGGACAGCTGGGGCTGTCTGCGTTGGGCGAAGGCATCGAGGGCGTGAAGCACCAGCTGCTGACGCTGTTCCCGACCGTGCTGGCTGTGGTGTTCGCGGTCCTCAGCCTGCTCCCCCGTGAGGAACGCGCGCCGGAGCACGCTGAAGACCCGACGGCTGACGAAATCCCCGCCGCAGTCTGAGAATCAGCCCGCCTGCGAGGCGAGCCGCTCCTCCCGGTCGGCCGTGGCCAGCGCGTCCAGCACGCCGTCCAGCTCACCGTCCAGAACCTGATCCAGGTTGTACGCCTTGTAATTCACCCGGTGATCCGAAATCCGGTTCTCCGGGAAGTTGTACGTCCGCACGCGCTCCGAACGGTCCACCGTCCGCACCTGCGAACGGCGCGCGTCCGAGGCCTTCGCCGCCGCCTCTTCCTCGGCGACCTGCTGAAGCCGCGCCTGCAGCACCTGCAGCGCCCGCGCGCGGTTCTGGATCTGCGACTTCTCGTTCTGGCACGACACGACGATCCCGGTCGGCAGGTGCGTGATCCGCACGGCCGAGTCGGTGGTGTTCACGCTCTGCCCGCCGGGGCCCGAGGACCGGAACACGTCGATACGGAGGTCATTCGGGTCGATTTCGACCTCGACCTCTTCCGGTTCCGGATAAATCAGCACGCCGGAGGCGGACGTGTGGATGCGGCCCTGCGATTCGGTGGCCGGCACGCGCTGCACGCGGTGCACCCCGCCCTCGAACTTCAGCCTCGACCACACGCCTTCGACATCCGCGGTTTTGCTCTTGAGCGACAGCGTGACGTCCTTGTAGCCGCCAAGGTCCGACTCCGTCGAGTCGAGCACCTCGGCCTTCCAGTTGTGCCGTTCGGCGTAGCGCAGGTACATCCGCAGCAGGTCGCCGGCGAACAGCGCGGATTCCTCGCCGCCTTCGCCGGACTTGATTTCCATGACGACGTCGGAGCCGTCGTACGGGTCGCGCGGCAGGAGAAGTTCGGTGAGTTTCGCTTCGAGCTGCGGGATTTTCGCCGCCAGCTCGTCGGCCTCGGCGGCGAACGCCGCGTCCTCGGCCGCGAGTTCCTTGGCCGCGGAAAGATCGTCGCGGGTCTGGTCCAGCTCGCGCACCGCGCGCACGACCGGGCTCAGCTCGGCGTAGCGGCGGCCCAGTTTCCGGGCCCTGGCCTGGTCCGCGTGCACCGCGGGATCGGCGAGCTGCTGTTCCAGCTGTGCGTGCTCGTCGAGCAGCCCCTTGAGCGAACTCGAATCCACTTCGCCGTCTCCCTCTCGCGAACAAGCCCGGACAGAACAACGGCGCCCACCCGGGCGTGCGGGTGGGCGCCGTCGGACAAGCTACTTGGCGTCGGTCTTCTGCTGACGCTTGCCGTAGCGCTTCTCGAACCGGGCAACCCGGCCACCGGTGTCCATGATCTTCTGCTTGCCGGTGTAGAAGGGGTGGCAGTTCGAGCAGATCTCGACGTGGATCTGACCCGACTCCTTCGTGCTGCGGGTGACGAAGTTGTTCCCGCAGTTGCACGTGACGGTCGTGGTCACGTATTCGGGGTGAATACCGCTCTTCATGGTGTCCTCTCTCGTTGGCCCCGGGTCCCCAGTGCGGGGTGAACCGGTGCCGGACTTCAGCGGGTCATTCTGCCAGACGTGCTGGCACGGGCTACAACACACCCCGGTGACCAGGTATTCCACGCTCCGCCGCGACAGTCGGTAGTGAAGGACATTCGCATTGTACGGATTTTGTACCTGATGGCGTGAAGCTGGCCGAGTTCGTGAATCGCTCACTTACTGGAGGTCCGGACATGCGCACGACCGACCTGCTCACCCGGCTCGCGAAGCCGGCCGCCGTGCTGGCGCTGGCCGCTTCCGCCGCGGTCTTCGCGCCTGCCGCGAACGCCGCCGACGGGATCACCGCCGCGGACGTGAACCCCGCCGCGGGCACGTTCTCGGAGGTGTCCGAGGCGAACCTGACCGGTGCCGCGGACGGCACCCCGGCCGGTGCTGTCGCTTGGTACAAGGCGCACGCCGGCAGCACCGGGTGGGAGCACTACTGCGAGAAGGCCGCCGAGAATTCGTACGGCACCACCGGGGTTTGGGCGTCGGCCAACGCACATTGGAACGGAGCCAGCCCGAAGCACACCAGCGGCAAGCCGCCCGCCGGTTCGTTCGTGTACTGGAACATCAGCGCCTACGGCCACGTCGGCATCGCGGACGGCAACGGCGGGTTCTACGCCACCAGCGTCGGCGGCAAGATCGGCCACGGCAGCTCCACGAGCTACTTCAACAACTACCGCGGCTGGACCCCGGCCGCCGTCCCCCGCCACTGAGTTTTCTCCCCGTGCCACCTCCCCGGTGCGGGGAGAAACGTCCGTGAAGGACTCCTTGAGGGAATCTGATTCCCTCAAGGAGTCCTTCACGGACCTCCACACGCAACACGGCCCGCCCCCGGAAGCGATGGGGGCGGGCCGTGTTGTGTGAAGCGGGAACTCAGTCGTCGTCTCCGCCGCCGAGGGCGGTCTTCGAGACCTGCATCAGGAATTCGATGTTGGTCTTCGTCTTGCGCAGACGCGAGATCAACAGGTCGATGGCCTGCTGCGAGTCCAGCGCGTGCAGCACGCGGTGCAGCTTGTGCGTGACCGCCAGCTCGTCCGGCGAGAGCAGCAGCTCTTCCTTACGGGTGCCGGACGGGTTGACGTCGACCGCCGGGAACACGCGGCGCTCGGAGATCTTGCGGTCCAGCTTGAGCTCCGCGTTGCCGGTGCCCTTGAACTCCTCGAAAATCACCGTGTCCATCGTGGACCCGGTCTCCACCATCGCGGTCGCGAAGATGGTGAGCGAGCCGCCGTTCTCGATGTTGCGCGCGGCGCCGAGGAAACGCTTCGGCGGGTACAGCGCGGTCGAGTCGACACCACCGGACAGGATCCGGCCGGACGCGGGCGCGGCCAGGTTGTAGGCCCGGCCCAGACGGGTGATCGAGTCGAGCAGGACGACGACGTCGTGGCCCATTTCGACCAGGCGCTTGGCCCGTTCGATGGACAGCTCGGCGACCGAGGTGTGGTCGGACGGCGGGCGGTCGAAGGTGGAGGCGATGACCTCGCCCTTCACCGACCGCTGCATGTCGGTGACCTCTTCCGGACGCTCGTCGACCAGCACGACCATGAGGTGGGCCTCAGGGTTGTTCGTGGTGATCGCGTTCGCGATGTCCTGCATGATCGTGGTCTTACCGGCCTTCGGCGGGGACACGATCAGCGCTCGCTGGCCCTTGCCGACCGGCATGATCAGGTCGATCACGCGGGTGGTGAGCTTGTGCGGCTCGGTCTCGAGGCGCAGCCGCTCGTTCGGGTACAGCGGGGTCAGCTTGGTGAAGTCGGGACGGCGCTTGGCCTCGTCCGGCTCCAGGCCGTTGATCGAGTCGACGCGCACCAGCGGGTTGAACTTCTGCCGCTGCTGCTCGCCCTCGCGCGGCTGGCGCACGACACCGGTGATCGCGTCGCCGCGGCGCAGGCCGAACTTGCGGACCAGCGACAGCGAGACGTACACGTCGTTCGGCCCGGCGAGGTAGCCCGAGGTGCGCACGAACGCGTAGTTGTCGAGCACGTCCAGGATGCCGGCGACCGGCAGCAGGACGTCGTCCTCGCGGATCTCGGTGTCCGGAGCGCCGCCTTCGCGCTGGCCGCCCCCGCTGCCCCGGCGGCGACGGTCGCGGAAGCGACGGCCGCGACGGCCGCCTTCCTCGTCGTCGTCCTGCGGGCCGTTGTTCCGGTTGTCGCGGTTGTCCTGCTGGTTCCGCTGCCGGTTGTCGCGGTCCTGGCGGTTGTCCTGACCGCCGCGGTTGTCGCGGTTGTCCTGCCGGTTGTCGCCGCCGCGGTTGTCGCGGTTGTTCTCCCGATTGTCGCGGCCGCCGTTGTCCCGGCTGTCGCGGTTGTCCCGGTTGTTGTCGCGGTTGCCGCCCTGGCGGTCGCCGCGCTGGTCGCGCTGGCCGTCGCCCCGGTTGGCTCCGCCGCGGCGACGGCGGTTGCGGCCGCCTTCCTCGGACTGGCCGTCGGACTGCTGGCCCTCGGAACGGTCGTGGCGCTCCGGGCGCTCCTGCGCGGCGGGCTTCCCGTCCTGCGCGGTCTCCGCCTTCGGCGCCTCGGCCTTGGGAGCCTCCGCCTGCACCGGCTCGGCCTTCGGCTCCGCCTGGGGAGCGTCCGCCTTCGGCGCGTCGGCCTTGGCCCGGCGGGCGGGCTTCTCGGCCTTCTCCGCCTTGACCGGCTCGCCGACGCCGTCGAGCGGCAGCGTCTCGGCCGTCGCGGCGCGCTTCTTGCTCTTGCCCTGGCGCTCGCGGATCGCGGCGATCAGGTCCCCCTTGCGCATGCCGGTGGTCTCGCCCACACCCAGTTCGCCCGCCAGCTGGCGGAGCTCGGCGATGACCATTCCGGACAAGCCCCCGGTGCGGCGCTTCGGAGCGGCCGCGGCCCCATTGGTCTCAGCGGCCGCGGCGGGGGTCTCCACGTCGCCGCTCAACAGATCGGTGTTGCTCACACATGTCCTTCCTGACCGATCCACGTTCCAGGTGGATCAGCGGACTGCCGCCGGTAGCGAGACGGCTTCTGCCTCCGATGCGGACGGCTCGCGCCCAGCCGTGCGAGACACAGCGAAGCGCCGCCAGCACAGGGTGTTTGCCCCCTCCGGACGGAGAAAGCGGAATTCGGCACCGCCGGAACCGGAAACCCGCCTGCGTCCCTCCGCCTCCCGCGTGCCGGGCGGTGCGGAATCGGCGGATCGACGAAGGATGCGGACCGGAGCCGCCGCTAGGGGCGAACAGGCCCGGCATCGGGTGCGGAAACGCACGGTGATCGAACGCCCCCGAGGGTAGACCGCGCCTTGTCCGGGTGCAACAACCACCCCCCGCGTGGCGCACGCTGCCGTCCAGCCTGTGACCAGGTCGTCACCTGGCCACAACCTGCACGCCGTCGCGGTCCACGGGCAATTCGGCGACGTCGAACCCGGTAACGTCGACGCCCGCCGGGAGTATTCCGGTCAGCGTGAGAGCGAGCACAGTCGGGCCGGCCCCGGAGATGGTCGCGGGCACGCCCTGGGTACGCAGCGTGCGCACCAATTCGGTGCTCGCCGGGTACGCCTCGGCGCGGTAATCCTGGTGCAACCGGTCCTCGGTGGCCGCCATCAGCAGTTCGGGCCGCTCGGTGACGGCCAGCACGGCGAGCGCCGCCCGTCCCGCGCTGTGCGCCGCGTCGGCGTGCGGCACCCGCGCCGGAAGGAGCCCGCGCGTCGTGTTGGTGGACGACTTCTCCGCGGGCACCGCGACCACCGGCCGGATCGCCGCGTTCGGCTCCACGCGTTCGGCGCGGAATCGGCCGTTTTCGGACCACGCCACCACGAGCCCGCCGAACAGGCTCGCCGCCGCGTTGTCCGCGTGTCCCTCGAACTCGGCTGCGAGCTGGAGCGCGTCGGCGTCGAGCGGACGCTCCGCCAGCGCATAGCCCAGCGCCACGCCGGTGACCACCGCGGCCGCCGACGACCCGAGGCCGCGCGCGTGCGGAATGCTGTTGTGGCAACGAAGGTGCAGGCCCGGCGGCCGGACGTCCAGGTGTTCGCAAGCCCGCCGGAGCGCGCGGACCACCAGGTGGGATTCGTCGGTCGGCACGTCCTCGACGCCGCCCGCTCCCGCATCGAGCACCTCGATCTTCAGGCCGCCCTCGGTGACCTGCAGTTCGACCACGTCGTAGCGGGCCAGTGCGAGGCCGAGCGCGTCGAATCCCGGGCCGAGGTTCGCGCTCGACGCCGGGACCGTCGCGCGGAACCCGCGCAGGGCCGTCACGACCGCGCCCCAATGTGGCATTGGGTGCATGCGACGCACCCAATGTGGCGTTCGGTGCGTGAGACGCACCCAATGCCACATTGGGGCGCTGTGGCCGAAGCGGGAGCCGGGCCGGTCACCGCAGGTCCAGCGCCGCCGCCACGGCCGTCGGGTCGACCGCGAGCGGTTCTACCTCGACGTTGCCTTCCAGCGCCGTCGCCGGGTCCTTCAGGCCGTGCCCGGTGACCGTGCAGACGACCTTCGAGCCCTTCGGCAGCCGTCCGTCCGCCGCGGTGGCCAGCAGACCCGCCACGCTCGTCGCGGACGCGGGCTCCACGAAGACGCCCTCGCGGCGGGCCAGCAGCCGGTACGCCTCAAGGATCTTCTCGTCGGTGATCGCCTCGAACAGGCCGTCCGACTCGTCGCGCGCGGAGACCGCGCCCGCCCACGAAGCGGGGCTGCCGATGCGGATCGCGGTCGCGATGGTGTCCGGGTCGGAGACCGGTTCGCCGTGCACCAGCGGCGCGGCGCCGGCGGCCTGGAAACCGAACATCCGCGGGGTGTTCTTGACCACACCGTCGGCCGCGTACTCCGAATAGCCCTTCCAGTACGCGGTGATGTTGCCCGCGTTGCCGACCGGGAGGCAGTGCACGTCCGGGGCCTCGCCGAGCACGTCGCAGATCTCGAACGCCGCGGTCTTCTGCCCGGCGATGCGCACCGGGTTGACCGAGTTGACCAGCGTGACCGGATAGTCCGCCGCGGTCTTGCGGGCGAGTTCGAGGCAATCGTCGAAATTGCCGTCGACCTGGAGGATCCGCGCGCCGTGCAGCACCGCCTGGGCGAGCTTGCCCATCGCGATCTTGCCCTGCGGCACCAGCACGGCGCAGGTGAGCCCGGCCCGCGCGGCGTACGCGGCGGCCGAGGCCGAGGTGTTGCCGGTGGACGCGCAGATCACCGCTTTGAGGCCGCTGGCCAGCGCGTGCGTGATCGCCACGGTCATCCCGCGGTCCTTGAACGAGCCGGTCGGATTCGCGCCCTCGACCTTCAGGTACACCTGCGAGCCGGTCAGCTCCGACAGGTGCGCGGCGGGCAGCAGCGGCGTGTTGCCCTCGCCGAGCGTGACCACGCGCGCCCCGTCGGGGACCGGAATCCGGTCGCGATATGCCTCGATGATCCCTGGCCAACCACTCACGCGTCTTCGCCTTCCACCCGCATCACGCTGACAACCTCGTGCACCACATCGAGTTTCGCGATTTCGTCCACAGTGGACTGCAAAGCCGCGTCCGGCGCAAGATGGGTCACCACGACGAGGCTCGCCGTGTCGTTCGCGTCGCGCTGGCGCACCGCGGCAATGCTCACGCCGTGCGCGGCAAACGCTTGCGCCACCTGGGCGAGCACGCCCGCGCGGTCCGCGACGTCGAGGCTCACGTGGTAGCGCGTCGGCGTCTGGCCCATCGGCCGCACCGGCAGCGCGGCGTGCGCCGATTCGCGCGGGCCGCGGCCGCCGAGCACCTGGTTGCGCGCCACCGCGACGAGGTCGCCGAGCACCGCGCTGGCGGTCGGCGCGCCGCCGGCGCCCTGGCCGTAGAACATCAGCTCGCCAGCAGCGTCCGCCTCGACGTAGACCGCGTTGAACGCGCCGCCGACGCCGGCCAGCTGGTGGCTGCGCGGAATCATCACCGGGTGCACGCGAGCGGAGACCGACTCCGCACCGTCATCCGCCGTCACCCGTTCGCAAATCGCCAGCAGCTTCACCGTGCGGCCAAGCGTGCGCGCCGCGGCCAGATCGGACGCCGTGACGTCGGCGATGCCTTCGCGGTGCACGTCTTTCGCGGTGACCCGGGAGTGGAACGCCAGCGAGGCAAGGATCGCGGCCTTCGACGCGGCGTCGTAACCGTCGACGTCCGCCGTCGGGTCCGCTTCCGCGTAGCCGAGGCGGCTCGCCTCGTCGAGCGTTTCGGCGTAGCCCGCGCCGGTGGCGTCCATCGCGGAAAGGATGTAGTTGGTGGTGCCGTTGACGATCCCCATCACGCGGGTGATCCGGTCGCCAGCCAAGGATTCGCGCAGCGGGCGCAGCAGCGGGATGGCCCCGGCCACGGCGGCCTCGAAGTACAGGTCGACGCCAGCCGCGTCGGCCGCCTCGAACAGTTCGGCGGAATGCTCGGCGAGCAGCGCCTTGTTGGCGGTGACCACGGATTTGCCCGCGTTCAGCGCGGTGAGCAGCCAGCTGCGCACCGGGTCGATCCCGCCGACCAGTTCGACCACGACGTCGACGTCGTCCCGCGCCACCAGCGCGGCGGCGTCGTCGGTGAGCAGCTCGGCGGGCAGCTCCGGGTGCTTGTCCGGGCGCCGCACCGCGATGCCGACCAGTTCCACCGGCGCGCCCGCGCGGGCCGCCAGCTCGCCGGCCTGTTCGGTGAGCAGCCGGGCGACCTCGCTGCCGACCGTGCCGCAGCCGAGCATCGCGACGCGAATGGGCGCACGATCCGTTGGAGAGAGGCCTTTCGGAGACACAGTGGACACTTCTCAAACCTCCAGGCGCAGCATGTCGTCCGTCGTCTCCCTGCGCAGCAGCAGCCGGGCGGCGCCGTTGCGCACGGCGACCACCGCGGGCCGCGGCAGCCGGTTGTAGCCACTGGCCATCGCGTAGCAGTAGGCGCCGGTCGCCGCGACGGCCAGCAGGTCGCCGGGAGCCAGCGTGTCTGGCAGCCAGCAGTCTCGGACGACGATGTCGCCGGACTCACAGTGTTTTCCCACCACGCGAGACAAAGCCGGGGTCACCGGCTCGTCGCCGTCGGCGGCGGACCGCGAAACCACGCGGCAGTCGTACACCGCGTCGTAGAGCGCCGTGCGGATGTTGTCGCTCATGCCGCCGTCGACGCTGACGTACCGGCGGGCGGTCTCGTCGCCGAGCGCGACGTCCTTGATCGTGCCCACTTCGTACAGCGTGAACGTGCCCGGGCCGGCGATCGCGCGACCAGGTTCGCCCGCGATGCGCGGCACCGGGAGGTCGGCGTACGCGCATTCCTTGCGGACGATTTCGCGGATCTGCGTGATCATCTGCGAGGGCGGCGGCGGGTTGTCCTTTTCGGTGTAGGCGATGCCGAAACCGCCGCCGAGGTCGACGACGTTCATCTGTTCCAGCAGTTCCGGGCCGTGCTCCTTGGCCAGTTCCGCGAGCAGCCCGACAACGCGGCGCGCGGCCACCTCGAACCCGTCGGCGTCGAAGATCTGCGAACCGATGTGGCTGTGCAGGCCGATCAGCTTCAGCGACGGCGCGTTCAGCACCCGGCGCACCGCCTCGGCGGCATCGCCGGAAGCCAGCGAGAAACCGAACTTCTGGTCCTCGTGCGCGGTCGCGATGAACTCGTGGGTGTGCGCCTCGACGCCGACCGTCACCCGGACGAGCACCTTCTGCTCGACCTCGTGCGCGGCGGCGATTTCGGCGAGCCGGGCGATCTCGTAGTACGAGTCGACCACCACGGTGCCGACACCCGCTTCGACGGCCGCGTCAAGTTCGGCGACCGATTTGTTGTTGCCGTGGAACGTGATCCGTTCCACCGGGAAGTTCGCGCGCTGCGCGACGGCCAGTTCGCCGCCGCTGCAGACGTCGAGGCTCAGTCCCTGCTCGGCCACCCAGCGGGCGACCTCGACGGACAGGAACGCCTTCGACGCGTAGTGCACGAGCGCCGGGTCGTCGAACGCCTCGGCGTAGTCGGCACAGCGGGACTTGAAGTCCGCTTCGTCGACCACGAACAGCGGCGTGCCGTAGGTCTCGGCGAGATCGCGCACGTCGACGCCGGCGATCCGCACGACGCCGTCCGCGGCGCGATAAACGTTGCGCGGCCACACTTTCGCGGGCAGCAGGTCGAGTTCGCCGGCGCTCGCGGGCGGGAACCCGGAGGCGTCGGCATGGGGGTAGACGTCGGCGTGGCGGGGGCCCGCGGGGTGCGCCATTGTTTACATCCGTTCCGGAGCGGAGACACCGAGCAGCGACAGGCCGTTCGCCAGTACCTGGCGCGCGGCTTCACACAGAGCGAGCCGGGCGTACGTGAGGGGTGTTGCCTCCTCGTCGCCCTGCGGGAGGACCCGGCCCACGGTGTAGAACTTGTGGTACGCGCCGGCCAGTTCCTCGAGATAGCGGGCCACGCGATGCGGTTCGCGCATCTCCGCCGCCCGCCGCACCACGGCGGGGAATTCGCCGATGGTGCGGATCAGGTCGCCTTCTGCAGGCAGGGTGAGCAGTCCGAAATCGACGTTCTCGCCGGACTCGCCGGTCTTCAGGCCGAGGTCCGCCGCGCCGCGCCGCAGCGACGACAGCCGGGCGTGCGCGTACTGCACGTAGTAGACCGGGTTGTCGTTGGAATGCTTGCGCAGCAAGTCCAAATCGATGTCCAAAGAGGAATCGACGGAGTAGCGGATCAGCTCGTAGCGGGCCGGGTCGACGCCGACCGCTTCCACGAGGTCCTCGAGCGTGATCACGGTGCCCGCGCGCTTGGACATCCGCACCGGCTTGCCGTCGCTGACCAGGTTCACCATCTGGCCGATCAGCACCTCGACCGTGGCCGGGTCGTCGCCGAACGCCGCGGCGGCCGCCTTGAGCCGCGCGATGTAGCCGTGGTGGTCCGCGCCGAGCATGTAGATGCACAGGTCGTGGCCGCGGTTGCGCTTGTCCTTGAAGTAGGCCAGGTCGCCCGCGATGTAGGCGGTGTTGCCGTCCTTCTTGATGACGACCCGGTCCTTGTCGTCGCCGTACTCGCTGGAGCGCAGCCACCAGGCGCCGTCGGCGAAGTAGAGGTTGCCGGAGTCCTTGAGCTGCTGCACCGCCGCGTCGACCGCGCCGGATTCGTGCAGCGAGTTCTCGTGGAAGTAGACATCGAAGTCGGTGCCGAACTCGTGCAGGCTCTGCTTGATCTGGCTGAACATCAGCTCGATGCCGATGCGCCGGAAGGTCTCGTGCCGCTCGTCCTCGGGCAGGCTCAGCGCGCTCGGCTCGGCCTTGATCACCTCGGCCGCGATGTCGCTGATGTACCCGCCCGCGTAGCCGTCCTCCGGCGCGGGCTCGCCCTTCGCGGCGGCGATCAGCGAGCGCACGAACCGGTCGATCTGCGCGCCGGCGTCGTTGAAGTAGTACTCGCGGGTGACGTCCGCGCCCTGCGCGCCGAGCACCCGGCCCAGCGCGTCGCCGACCGCGGCCCAGCGCGTGCCGCCGAGGTGGATCGGGCCGGTCGGGTTCGCGGAGACGAACTCCAGGTTGATCCGGGTCCCGGCCAGCGCGTCGCCCCGGCCGTACGCCGCGCCCGCGGCCAGCACCTGGCGCACGACCTCGCCCTGGGCGTCCGCGGCGAGCCGGAAGTTGAGGAAGCCCGGTCCGGCGACCTCGGCCGCGGCCACCCCGTCCGCACCGGCGACCACCTCGGCGAGCGCCTCGGCGAACTCGCGCGGCTTCAGCCCGGCTTTCTTGGCCACCTGCAGCGCGAGGTTGGTCGCGTAGTCTCCGTGGTCCGGGTTGCGCGGGCGTTCGATGGTCACGGTCTCCGGCAGCACGGCGGCGTCGACGCCCCGTGCGGCGAGGACCTGCACGGCGGAGCTGCGGACCAGATCGGCGAGAGCGGCGGGAGTCACTCGCCGGATTCTAGGTGCGCTTCGGCCGCGCGGTCGCGGCGGTACGCGCTGGCGAGACGGCGGGCACACCGGAGGCGGATGTTCCGCTCGCCGGGGCGCCTCGCGGGTGTTCACGGTGATCGCACGCCCGGTCTCTACACTGGGCTACCGGCAGGGTTCCGTCCGGATCCCTCCCCCGCTCTCACGAGGAGATCTCGGCAACCATGGCCAACGGGACCACCAAGAAGAAGGGCTCGTCCGCGTCCGCGGTGAAGGCGGCGAAGAACCGCTCGGTCGTCGCGGGCAAGCGCACGCCCTGGGGCACCATCATCGGCGTCGTCGTGGTGGTCGCCCTGCTGGCCGGCGTCATCGTCTACTACCTGCAGGCCTCCGCGCCCAAGCGCGACCAGGCCTCCCGGGACGAGGCCGCCGCCGCCTTCGCGCCGACCGCGAGCAATCCGGACCCGTCGAAGAAGATCCCCGGCGTGATCACCAAGCAGTACACCGGTTCGGTGCACATTCTGCCCACCGAACGGGTGGCCTACGACCAGAGCCCGCCGTTCGGCGGCCCGCACGACGGGTACTGGGCCACCTGCACCGGCGTCGTCTACCCGACCGCGGTGCGCAACGAGAACATGGTGCACGCGCTCGAGCACGGCACCGTGTGGATCGCCTACAACCCGGACCTCGTCAAGGGCGACCAGCTGCCGCTGCTGGAGGCGCGGGTCAAGGGCAAGCCGTACACGATGATGTCGCCCTACCCCGGCCTGGACAAGCCGATCTCGCTGCAGTCGTGGGGCCACCAGCTGAAGCTCGACAGCGCCGACGACCCGCGCATCGACCAGTTCATCGCCGCGCTGCGGACCAACCCGAACGGCGTGTACCCGGAGATCGGCGCCTCGTGCGACGCGCTCGGCAAGGGCATGTTCGACCCGAGCAACCCGCCGAAGTTCGACCCGAGCAAGCCGGGCAAGGACGCGAAGCCGATGGACTACAAGGGCAGCACCGGGGCGCAGAACGAGCAGCAGCCCGGCATGCCGGGCACCCCGCCCGCCGGGCAGTGACCGTGGGCAGCTCCGAAAACGACGCTGACCAGGCGGAGGCGAGCGCTGTCGAACCCGAGGAGCCCGCTCCGGCGGAGCGGACCGGCTGGTCCCGGTGGGTGGTCATCGGCGGAACCCTGATCGCCGTGCTGCTGGTCGGTGCCGCGATCGGCGTCTTCGCGACGCGGCTCACCGACGGCAGCGACGCGGTGCCCGCGACGCCGGGCGCGGGTTCGGTCGAGGTCGGCTTCGCCCAGGACATGTCGGTGCACCACCTGCAGGCGGTCACCATGGCCGGCTGGGCGCGCGACCACTCCACCGACCCGGAGATCCGCCAGCTCGCGTTCGACATCGAGCGCACGCAGACCGAGCAGGTCGGGCGGATGAAGGGCTGGCTCATGCTGTGGGACCAGCCGGAGCAGGCGACCGGCGCGTACATGACGTGGATGACCGAGCCGATGGGCCACGCGGGCATGCAGATGCCGACCAGCAGCCCGGCGGGCGGCGCGCCGATGCCCGGCATGGCCACCGACGCGGACCTCGCGAAGCTGCGCTCGCTGTCCGGGCGTGCGCTGGACGTCGAGTTCCTTCAGCTGATGCTGCGCCACCACCAGGGCGGCGTGGCGATGGCCGAGTACGCGCAGGACCACACGTCCAACGACGCGGTGAAAGCGTTGTGCCGCAGCATGTTGGTGTCGCAGGGCGCGGAAATGGACCAGATGAAGCTCATGCTGAAGGGGCGGGACGCGCAGCCGCTGCCCGCCCCCTGACGTTCTCCGTGAACCCGTTCAAAAGCTCGTGAGCGCTTAGCCGCTCACGAGCTTTTGTATGTGGGCCGCGCCAATTCCTTGATGTCGCCCAGCGTTCCCCATTCGTCGCGCCCGAGCCGGGACAACGGGCGCAGCCGGTCGATCATCGGGTGATCGCCGTCGAGGACGTCCTCATTGACCGCGAGGTGCACGACCCGGCCGAACACCACTGTCGAGCGGCCGAAACCGACCGTGCTGTGCAGTTCGCATTCGAACGCCACCGGCGATTCCGCCACGCGCGGCGGACGGACCTTCAGGCTCGGTTCGCGGGTGAGCCCGGCCTCGTCGAATTCGCTCAGTTCCGGCGGGAAATCCGCGCCGGTGGCGTTGATCTGCTCGAACAGCGGCTCGGGCGCGAGGTTGACCACGAACTGCCGGGTCGCCTCGACGTTGCGCAGGGTGTCCTTCCGCCCGACCGAGGTGAACTGCAGGACCGCGGGCGCGGCCGAGGCGACGGTGAAGAACGAATGCGGCGCGAGGTTGTCGACCCCGGCTCGCGAGGTGCTCGACACCCAGGCGATCGGCCGCGGCACGACGGTCGCGGTCATCAGGTGGTAAAACGCGTTCGGGGCCAACTGTGCGGGGTCGAAGTCCTTGCGCATGGTTCCCGGTCTACCAGGACAGCTCCGCGCATCTGCGGGCGCATTGCGGTCCTTCGACTTGAAGCGTCGCGTGTTTGATCTCGTAGCGGACCGACAGCAGGTCTTGCGCCTTGGTGAGCACAGTGGACTGTTCGGCTTCCGCGTTCACCGTCAGGTGGGCCGAGGCGACTTCCATGCCCGAGGTCAGCGTCCAGACGTGCAGGTCGTGCACATCCGCGACGCCCGGCAGCGCGGCGAGTTCGGTGCTGATCGCGCCGACGTCGACGCCGGCGGGCGCGTGCTGGAAGAGGATCCGCAGCGCGCGGCGGGCGAGCGTCCAGGTGCGCGGCAGGACGAACAGTCCGATGGCGACACCGATGATCGGGTCGGCGTAGCGCCAGCCGGTGGTGAGCGTGATCGCGCCGCTGAGCAGCACGCCGACCGAGCCGACGAGGTCAGCCAGCACCTCGAGGTACGCACCGCGGACGTTCAGGCTTTCCTTCGCGCCCGAGCGCAGCACCAGGAAGGACACGATGTTCGCGCCGAGGCCAGCCGCGGCGGCGAGCAGCACCGGCAGGCCGGGCACCTCCGGCGGATCGGTAATCCGCCCGATCGCTTCGACCGCCACATACCCGGCGACCCCGAACAGCAGCACCGCATTGGCAAGCGCGGCAAGGACTTCCGCCCGGTACATGCCGAACGTGCGGCTGGGCGTCGGCCCGCTGCGGCGCGCGAGCACGATCGCGGCGAGCGCCATGCCGACGCCGAGGACGTCGGTGAACATGTGCGCGGCGTCGGAGATCAGCGCGAGCGAGCCGGTGGCGAAGCCGACGACGAACTCCAGCACCATGAACCCGGCGCCGACCGCGAGAGCGATCAGCAGCGCGCGGACGTAGCGGCCGGACGCGCTCGCCGGAGCGGCGGTGTGCCCGTGGCCGTGCCCGTGTCCCATCGCTCGCCTCCCAAGTTTCGGTGTCGAGAGGAATATATAGTGACATGCGCATATGTGCAATACAGGGTAGCCTAACTTCACTCTAATGCCTGGTGGCGTGTTTCTCCCAGCCCTGTTCCGCGAGATGGGAAGATCAGCGCACGAGCCGGAAGAACCCGCGAATCTGCTCGACGAGCGACGCCGGTTGTTCCATCGCCGCGAAGTGCCCGCCGCGCGGCAATCGCTCGAACCAGCGCAGATCGGTGTACTTCAGCTCTGCCTGCCGCCGCGACGGCCGGATGATGTCGCGCGGGTAGACGGAGATGCCGGACGGTGCCGTGACGAGATCGCCGAAGCTGCGGAAGCTCTCCCAGTACAGCCTCGCGGACGACGTCGCCGACGCGGTGAACCAGTACGCCGAGATCGCGTCGAGGAGCTGCTGCCGGGTGACCGCGTCCTCCGGGTGCCCGTTGTTGTCGGTCCAGGCCCAGAACTTCTCGGCGATCCAGGCCGCTTGTCCCGCCGGCGAGTCGGTCAGGCCGTAGCCCAGCGTTTGCGGACGCGTGCCCTGCTGGCCCGAATACCCCTGGCCAGTGCTCCGGAACTCCGCGGCCGCTCGTGCCCCTTCGCGCTCCTCGTCAGTCCGGTCCTCGAACTGGCCCGGTGGCGCGGCCGCCATGTTGACGTGCACCCCCGCGACCCGCTCCCGCGCGACTTCGCCGAGCGCGCCCGAAACCGCCGAACCCCAGTCGCCGCCCTGCGCGCCGTACCTCTCGTAGCCGAGGGAAACCATCAACTGATCCCAGGCGGCCGCGATTTTCGGGACGCCCCAACCGGCCTCGCTCGGTTTGTCGCTCCAGCCGTACCCCGGCAGCGAAGGCGCGACGACGTGGAACGCGTCCGCCGGATCGCCGCCGTGCGCCCGCGGATCGGTCAGCGGACCGAGGATGTCGAGGAATTCGAGCACCGAGCCAGGCCAGCCGTGCGTGATCACCAGCGGAAACGCGTCCGGCTCCGGCGAGCGGAGGTGGACGAAGTGAATCCCGAGGCCGTCGACCTTCTGGCGGAACTGCGGGAAAACGTTGAGCCGCTCGGCGAACCCGAAGTCGTAGTCCTCGGCCCAGCTGCGGCAGAGCTCCTGGGCGTAGGCGAGCGGCAGCCCTTGCGACCAGTCGCCGACAGTCTCCGCCTCTGGCCACCGGGTGCGCCGCAACCGCGCCCGCACGTCGTCGATGTCCTCGTCCGCCACCCTGACCTGGAACGGCTCGGCGCTCACCGGTGCTCCCTCCGCGTCGACAGTTCGACGCTACCGCGCTAAGCACCCTCTGTGCGCGGCCGTGAGGGGGCATGCGCTAGGCTTTGTTCAGTTCGCGCGAGCGAGCCCTCGTAGCTCAGGGGATAGAGCACTGCCCTCCGGAGGCAGGTGTCGCAGGTTCGAATCCTGCCGAGGGCACCACAAGGATGGGAACGGGAGAGATGTCTGACATCTCTCCCGATTTTGTTTGTCCTGTCACCGAGCGGCGTCTTCGGGCAGATCCTCGGCCTGCACCAGTTCCGGCCACCGCGGCACCCGACGTCCGACCCGGGCCAGGAGCGGCTGCCGACTCCAGCGAGCATTCGCTATGCCGCTGATCAAGCGCCGCTGATGTCTTCCGACGAGCGCGGACAGCTCCTGCCGTGGTGCTCCGCATAACGATTGGGTCACTGCCCGGAGGTGAGACCAGTACAGCGACGATGCTGATCGAATGTTGTTGGACATCGCTACCAACGTCATCGCAAACATCATGTTCTGGCTCGGATTAGGCCTCGCAGTCGCAATGATGGCAAGGATCGCGCAACGGCGCTTCCGCAGCTTCTTCGGCTTGCACACGAATCAGCAATTGATCGTCTGCCTGTCTAACCTGTGGACCACCGCGACAAGTTCCCGCCCGCGAGGCTACTCTATTTCCTTGCATGAACTGCGCGCATCCGAGGCGATCACCCGTTTGTTCGGCTCGGCGTCCTTCCGCCTTCCGGATCTGGTCCGCGGTTTGGTCGACGCGATCTACCTGGGGCGTCACCGCTACGACTTCCGCAACAACGTGAGCCCCGCGTCAAGCGATGACCCCAAGCATTTCTCCGACCTGAGCGGCAACCTCATCGTGGTTGGCGCCGCCACCCGCAACAGCATCCGCAGACTGTATCTGCGGGAGAATCTGATCAGTCTCCGAATCTCCAACGAATACTCGGACACAGACGATCAGCGGCCGCCGCCCGAAATGAAATACGTCGAGGTGCTCAACGGAGCAGATCTCGGTCAGCTGGTCACGTCAGAATCCCTGGACCTCGCCGTAGTCGAAAAAATACACGACACCGCACGTGGCACGACGGTGATATTTTGCCTAGGGCGTCGAGGAGATACGACGTGGGCGGCGACTGAATACCTGGCCCGAAACTGGCGATCCCTTCAACGGGAATTCGGCGACAAACCGTTCGCTCTGTGTCTGGGTTTTCGCGACCCTGGCTACCAGTACGACTACCACACGCCCCGTCGCCTGCTGACCCTGCGAGGCTGACCGAGACGACCACCGATCCGGACAGCTGCCGCCTGCGTGCTCACAAGCTCGACCAGCGAGAAGCCTGAAACGACGCTGGGTGAGTGGCGCACCTGACACCGCAGACGATCTTGAGGGGGCCGAGACCAGTTGCCGGGTCGGGGACACTCGTGGTCCGTGCGGGTGGAGCTGGTTGTTCCCGCACCGCAGCCGGGGCAGCTGGCGCGACACTGGTTTCGTGTCGGACGGGGCGGGTTTCCGCAACGAGGCGAGTGGCGAGGTTCGCGGCACAGTGGTGCAGGCCGGGTCGATCGGTCAGTTGTCACTGGCCGGCACCGCGACGGGCACCGGAGGTTCGGTGGCTCGGCAGCTGCCGTCGGTGGTCCGGGATTTCACCGGCCGCACGGAGCAGGTAGCGGCGCTGGACGCACTCCTGCCCGCGGAAGCCGAGCCCAGCAGTGACGGTGCCGTCGACGATGCGGGTACCGGCGGGTCGGTGGTGATCTCGGCCGTGGACGGCGCGGCGGGGATCGGGAAGACGACGCTGGCGGTCTGGTGGGCGCATCGCGTGCAGCACCTCTTTCCCGACGGCACCCTGCACACGAACCTGCGTGGCTACGGTCCGGGTGATCCCGCCAGCCCGGGCGAGGTGCTGGTAGGGTTCCTGCGAGCGCTGGGGCTGCCGGGCGAGCGGATCCCGACGGGCACGGCGGAGAAGGCCGCGACGTTCCGGTCGTTGCTGGCGGGGCGGCGGGTACTGATGGTGCTGGACAACGCCAATGCCGCGGAGCAGGTGCGGCCTCTGCTGCCGGGGACGGCCGGATGCGTGGTGGTGGTGACCAGCCGGGACCGGCTGACCGGGCTGGTGGTGACCGAGGGCGCGGCCCGGCTCACCCTGGATCTGCTCAGCGAGCCGGAGGCGATCACGCTGGCGAGCGGGATCGTGGGTCAGGACCGCGCGACCGCCGAGCCGGACGCGGTCCGGGAGCTGGTCCGGTGCTGCGGGCGGCTGCCGCTGGCGGTGCGGATCGCCGCCGGCTACGCGTCCGGGCCGGACACCACGGTGGCCGAGGTGATCGCGGAGATGGCGGACGAGCGCTACCGACTGGACGTCCTGTCGCGGGAGGGGGACGAACGGGCGGCGGTGCGCGCGGTGTTCGACTGGTCGTACCAGCAGCTGGACGACGAACGAGCGCGGGTGTTCCGGCGGCTGGGGCTGCACCCCGGGCCGGAGTTCTGCGCCGAAGCGGCCGCCGCTGTCACCGGCCTGGATTTGCCCGGGGCTCGCCGGGTGCTGGGCGCGCTCGCCGCCGCGCATCTGATCGAACCCGTGCGGCGGGGCCGGTACCGGTTGCACGACCTGCTGCGCGCCTACGCATCCCACCGCGCCGAAACCGACGACCCGCCCGAGCACCGCGAGCAGGCACGCGAGCGGATGTGGCAGTGGTACGCCCACCACGCCAAAACCGCCCACCAGGTCCTGTTTCCCGCACACTGCGGCTGGCGTCCAGCGCTGAACCTGGAAGTCCGTGCCGATCCGCGGATCGAGTTTCCCGACGCCGCGCGGGCCTGGGCGTGGATTGAGAGCGAACAGGACAACCTGGTGGCTGTGGCCCGCGACACCGACCGGCACGGCCGCATCCCGCTCACCATCCTGCTCGCCACCGCCGCGGCGGGGTTCCTGTATCGGCTGGGGCGGAAGAAGAGACAGCTCGACCTTTCGCGCATTGCGCTGGCCGCTGCCCGCCGCGGCGGAGATCGCACCGTCGAAGCCCACGCTCTCCTGGACCTGGGCACCACGCATTGGACGGTGAGGCAGTTGCGAGAGGCCCGCAGCGCCTCACTGGAAGGACTTGGTTTGGCCCGTGACCTCGGCAATCGGGAATTGCAGGCATGGGCGCTCAACGACCTCGGCTTGGTGCTGCTGGAACAGGGGCAGCACGCGCAGGCGCGGGACCGCTTCCTGGCAGCGCTCTCACTGGCATCGGGTTCTCAGAAGGGGCGGCTGGAAGGGGTGGTCGAGGGCAATCTCAGCGACCTTTGCACCGGGCTGGGGGACTACCAGCAGGGCCTGCGGCACGCTGAACGCAGTCTTTCCCTCCGTCGGACCGCCCACGACGACCAAGGAGAACCCTTCGCGTTGCACCAGATCGCGCGGACCCGACAGGGCCTAGGAGATCTCCGGGAGGCAATCGCGCAGTGCGAGAACGCTCTCGCCATCGAACCCCACCACCGCATTCCCCAAGACACTGCCGGGATCCTGGACACCCTCGGTGCCTGCCTGCGCGACACCGGCCACATCGACCGGGCCAAGTCCTGCTGGCGCGACGCGCTGGCCCTCTACGACCAATACGGCCATCCCCGCGCTGACGACCTCCGCACAAGCCTGCGCGCGCTGGACACCACGCGCCACCCGTAACCCGCCACTGGCAACACGGCCAGCCGATAGCCAGGCCCCAGACCGGGATACCCAGAAGACGGCCCCTGTCGATTCGCAAGATCGCCGACAACGTCAAGGGCACTACGCGAACCGTCGACAAGAGCACCAGCGAATCTCTCGCCCGTGACCCGCCAGCTCATCTCGCATCTGCCGAGCACTAAAATAGAACGGTTCACGGCACCGAACCCGAAGACCAGGCCCAAACAGTCCCGTTCTCGCCATCTGGACCTGCCTTTGGACCCCACCTCGGCCGGGCACCGGCACGAAGAGTTCGAGCGGACGGGACAAAGCTCGCCTCAACTACCAACGTCCCGGTGAAGATTCCCTGGCCAGACCCGTTCCCATCCTTTAGCAGCCCTGCCGAGGGCACATTATCGGCCGATACTCGAAATCACCTTCACGGTGCGGGTATCGGCCAATTTTGTTTCCGCCGATCGACGTCACGCCGGGTGGATGAGGCGGCTTTCGTAAGCGAAGATCACCGCCTGGATCCGGTCGCGGAGTTCGAGTTTGTGCAGGATTCGCCCCAGGTGGGATTTCACGGTTGCCTCCGCGAGGTGCAGGGCGGCGGCGATCTCGGCGTTCGAAAGACCGGAACCCACCTGGACGAGCACCTCGCGCTCGCGGGCGCTGAGTTTGTTCAAGCGCTCGTCGCCGGCGGCGTCCGTGTCGGGCAGGTGCGGGCGGAACTTCTCCAGCAGGCGGCGGGTGATGCGCGGGGAGACCACCGCGTTGCCCGCGGCCACGGTGCGGATCGCGGAGAGCAGTTCCTCCGGCCTGGCGTTCTTGAGCAGGAAGCCCGAGGCTCCGGCTTTGAGCCCGGCGAAGGCGTATTCGTCCAGGTCGAAGGTGGTGAGGATCAGGACTCTGGTCTGCGGACGGCCTCGGAGGATCTGCCGGGTGGCTTCGATTCCGTCGGTCACGGGCATGCGGACATCCATCAAAACGACATCCGGGCGGAGGTCGGCGGCCAGGCGGATGGCGTCGGTGCCGTTCGCGGCTTCGCCGACTGGTTCCAGGTCCGGTTGGGCGTCCAGAATCATGCTGAATGCCATGCGCAGCAACGCTTCGTCGTCGGCGATCAGGACGCGGATCGTCATGCGGACTCCGCTGTGCTGCCGAAGACGAGGCGGGTGTGCACTCCCCAGCCGCCGCCGGGAAGCGGTCCGGCCAGCACCGTCCCGCCGTAGCCGGCCGAACGTTCGCGCATGCCGGTGATGCCGTTGCCGGAGCGGGTGGCGGGGGAAGCTGGCGGGCCGGTGTCGGTGACGGTCTCGGCGGCGCATTCGATCCGGACCGTCGCCTGGGTGCCCGTGGGGGTGTGCTTGAGGACGTTGGTCAAGGCTTCCTGCACCAGGCGGTAGACGGTCAGTTGCGCGGTGGCGGGGATGTGCGCGTGGCCGCCGTCGATGTCGAGGGCGGTCGGAAGCCCGGCGGCGCGCGTCTGGCCCGCGAGGGTCTCCAGTTGCGCGATGCCGGGCAGCGGATGGCGCGCCGCGTCCGGTTCGTCGGAGCGCAGGACGCCGAGCGAACGCCGCATGTCAGTCAGTGCCTGCCTGCCGGTTTCGGACACCTGGCGCATCGCGGTGGTGGCTTTGGCTGGCGACGAATGCTGCGCGAAGACGGCGGCATCGGTGAGCGCGACCATGACGGACAGGTTGTGCGTGACGATGTCGTGCATCTCCCTGGTGATCCGGGCCCGTTCCTCGGCGACGGCCCGCTCCCGCACGGCTTCCAGGTAGGCGCGCGCGGTCCGCTTGTTCACCCCGAGGACGGCCGCGGCGACGACCATCGCGGTAAGCGCGGCGAACGGGGTCAGGAACGCACCGTCGCTCGCCCAGCGGAGGCAGGCGAGGACAGCCCCGATCTCCACCACGACGGCAGCGGCGAGCGTGACGCGCTTGCCCGAGTTCGCGGCCACTGTGCAGAGCGCCACCAGCAGCGCGATGTCGGCGGGCAGTTGGATGCCTGCCAGCCACTGGACGGCAGCCGCGGTCGCCACCACACCGAACACGATGAGCGGGGCCCGGCGCCGCCACACCAAGGGCAGCGCGAGCGCGACGGTGAGTGTGGCGGCCATCGGCAGCTCTGCGGGCGCCCACATGGTCAAGACGTGAAGCAGGAGAAGCGCGGGCAGCAGGGAATCCTGCACTGACGCCCAGCGTCGCTCGATCTTCACAACGCGAGGGTAGGCCGACGTCCCGCCGCGCACATGAGCCTGCCGGCTGACCGTGGCGCGCCGGATTGCGACTGCGGAAGGAGTCCCGATACCTCCTGTGGTCGTAGTGCGGCCGCCGGTTCGGGTGCTCGATTGCCACTGGAGACGGGTTGGAGATCGGGTCCGGAGAGCGATGTGGCCGGACTGGTCCGGCACCGAATATGGCGGCATGAACCTGTCCCTGCTGGAAATTCTGGCGTTGCTCGGTGCCGTCGCGCTGGTGGCAGCACGCTGGCTGCCCGCCGCTGCCCGCCCGCGCGTCACTATCGCGGCGGGAGCGGTGTTCCTGCTGTCCGCGCTAGCGCTCTGCGTGACTGGGATCCGCTGGCAGCTGCTGCCGGTGGTGGCGGGCGGTGTCGTCGCGGCTCCGCTCGCCTTCTTGCCGCTGGTACGACGCCGGTCCCGCTGGTGGTTGGCGTTGCCGGGATCGTTGTTCTGCGTCTGCCTGATCGCCACCGGTCCCGTGACGGCGTGGGCCTTTCCCGTCCCCGTCTTCCCGACGCCCTCCGGCGGCTTCGCCATCGGCACCCGGGTGCTGCAGTGGACCGACCCGGACCGCCCCGAGACCTTCACCGCCGATCCGCGCGACCGGCGCACGATCGTGGCCCAGCTCTGGTACCCCGCTAACGGCCCAGCTGACGCGCCGCGTGCCCAGTACCTCGGACGCACTGAGGACGAAGCGCGCACCGTCTCCGAAGCACTCGCCAGCGGAGTCGGCCTGCCGGGCTTCCTGTTCGACGGTGTTCCGCGCGCCCGTACGCACGCGATTCCCGACGCACCGGTGGCCGTTGAGGGCGGACGGTTCCCGGTGGTGCTGTTCTCGCCGGGATCCAGCGGAGTGCGCACGCAGAACACCGCGTGGGCAGAGGAAATCGCCAGCCATGGTTACGTGGTCGTCGCGCTCGACCACCCGTACGACTCCGCCGCCGTCGTGCTCGCCGACGGCCGGACGATCACCAGCGCGACCGTCTCCACCAGCGACCGGGAGGCAGACGACCGGCTGGCCGACGACTGGACCGCGATCCGAGCCGCCGACCTCAGCTTCGCACTGACCCGGCTGGAGAGCCTCCGCGCCGACCCACTGACCGGACGCCTGGACCCCGGCCGGGTCGCCGTAACCGGGCACTCGATGGGTGGCGCCGCCGCGCTGCAGGCGGCTAGGCGGGACCACCGGTTCACCGCCGTCATCAATCTGGACGGCTACCCTCGCGGGCCCTTGTCTCCCATGCTTGATCAGCCGACGCTCGCGCTCACCCAGGCCGTCACCCCGGCTACCGATCCGCGATACCTGCCTCAGCTCACCGAGGTGCTCACGCGCGGCACGGCGACGAACTACCGACTCACCATCCCCGGCGCGGCGCACCTCACCTTCACCGACGGTCCGCTGTATCTGCCGCCGGTGCCTTCGATCGTCGGTTCGCTGGGCCGCGCTGAGAGTCCGCGGGTGGTGGCCGCTGCGAGTCTGGCGTTTCTGGATTCCTTGCTGCGCAAGGGATCCAGTGACCTGGCAGGCGCATTGTCGGCCTACGGCGAGCTCAAGGTGTTTCATCCTGGCAACGGCCGCTGATCGCTCGTGATCAGCGGCGCGTTCCGGTGCGTTCGCGCGCCCAGCGCACGAATTCCATCGCGTTCTCCCGCTGCGGTTCGGTGGCCACCGTCTCGAGCAACCGGTCAAGCTCGTCGCTGCGGCCATGCTCGGACAGCATCGCGGCCTCAGCCCGCGCGAGATAGCCGGCATTCTCGTCGCCGCGGATGAAGCCGAGGTCGCGCGACCGGATCTGCTCGGTCATCCGCTCGCGATCAAGGAGCGCGGTCAAGAACGGCCAGCCGTCGTCGGCCAGGCGGGCAGCCATGTCCCGCACGGCGACCGCGCTGTCCCGCCGTCCGGTGATCTCCCACCACCCGTCGCTGCCGGGCGGCGCGCCGGCGGGGTGCAATCGCCCGCGGTAGAGGCCCAGGCTCTCGGGGATCGGCTTCGGCAGACGTCCGAGAGTGCGCTCTTGCCAGTCGAGCCACGGCCGAGGTGCCAGCGACAAGTTGATCACGCACCTCAGTCGCTCACGATTGCTGAACGACGACGACTGAACATTGACGATGGCCCAGTCTCCCAACGCATTCGACCGACGCCAGTTCCCGCCCGAGCCGCTGAACCCGTGCACGCGCGCGGCCGGGCCGACAACATCACGCAGGGCCTCGCGAAGCGCGATCTGGGCGGTCACGAAGCCGAGCATGGCAGACC
Source organism: Amycolatopsis albidoflavus (assembly GCF_039525725.1). Lineage (NCBI taxonomy): Bacteria > Bacillati > Actinomycetota > Actinomycetes > Pseudonocardiales > Pseudonocardiaceae > Amycolatopsis > Amycolatopsis albidoflavus. The sequence continues at coordinate 233,747 of NZ_BAAAHV010000009.1, read as the reverse complement.
CCCTGGTCCGCCAGCTACGACGAACGGCGGTTGTCCCTCGCCCCACCACCAGGTATTTCTATTTTTACAACGTTGTAACGAGTGGAGGCTGGTCTCCGTGCCGCTGAACCGCAGACACTTCGTCGCCGGGACCGTCGCCGCTCTGCTCGCCACCGCCTCCGCCGGGACCGCTGAGGCCGGGCGCAGGCGCGGCGGCTTCTACTCGCCCAACGCCGCCCCGCTCTCCCCCACCGCGTTCCTCAAGCTCCCGCCGGGCGCGGTCAAGCCGAGGGGCTGGCTCGCCGGCCAACTGCGACTTCAACTCGACGGCCTCTGCGGCCACTATCCCGAGACGTCGCACTTCCTCGACTTCGACACCACCGGCTGGGTCCATCCCGAACGCGGCGGCTGGGAAGAACTGCCGTACTGGCTGCGCGGGTACGTCGACCTCGCCATCGTCACCGGAGACAGCACCGCGCTGGCCTCCGCGCGCCGCTGGATCGACGCGGTCATCGCCACCCAGCAGGCCGACGGGTTTTTCGGTCCGAGCGAACTGCGCACCAGATTCCGCGGCGGGCCGCACTTCTGGCCGTACCTGCCGATGATCCAGGCGCTGCGGTCCTGGCAGGAGTACTCCGGCGACGGGCGCATCATTCCGCTGCTGACCCGATTCTTCCGGTACATGAACGCGCAAAGCACCGACGTGTTCGACGCGGACTGGCTGAACATGCGCTGGGGCGACGGCCTCGACAGCGTTTTCTGGCTGTTCAACCGCACCGGCGACCCGTTCCTCCTCGACCTCTCCGACAAAATCCACCGCTACGGGGCCAACTGGGTCGGCAATCTGCCGAGCCTGCACAACGTCAATGTGGCACAGGGATTCCGCGAACCCGCTCAGTACTCGCTGCGTTCCGGCGACGCGAAGCTGGTCCAAGCGTCCTATCAGGACTATAACCAGATCATGGCGGCGTACGGCCAATTCGCCGGCGGCGGCTTCGCCGGGGACGAGAACGCACGCCCAGGTTACGGAGATCCGAGGCAGGGCTTCGAAACCTGCGGAATCGTCGAGTTCATGGCAAGCCACCAACTCCTCGCCCGGCTGACCGGCGACCCGGTCTGGGCCGACCGCTGCGAAGACCTCGCCTTCAATTCCCTCCCCGCCGCTCTCGACCCGACCGGGCGGGCGGTGCACTACATCACCAGCGCGAACAGCGTCGATCTCGACAATGTGCCCAAGACCGAAGGCCAGTTCCAGAACGGCTTCGCGATGCAGGCGTATCTGCCCGCCGTCGACCAATACCGTTGCTGCCCGCACAACTACGGCATGGGCTGGCCGTATTTCACCGAGGAATTATGGCTGGCCACCCCGGACAACGGCCTCGCCGCGTCGATGTACTCGGCGAGCACCGTCACCGCGAAAGTCGGCGACGGCAGTTCGGTGACCATCGACGAGGACACCGCCTACCCGTTCTCGGAGACGATCACTTTCACCATCCGGACCCCGCACCCGCTGAATTTCCCTTTGTACTTCCGGATCCCTTCGTGGTGCGCCGCCCCGAAATTCACCGTCGCAAGCACGCCGGTCACGGTTCCGGCCGGGCCTACGTATGCGAAAGTCCAGCGAGTATGGCGAAACGGCGACATCGTCACCTTGACTCTGCCGCAACGAACCACCGTACGAACCTGGCCCGCGAACCACGACTCCGTGTCAGTCGACCACGGCCCGCTGACGTACTCGCTGCAGATCGGCGAACAGTACGAGCAACTCGGCGGTTCCGCGCAGTTCCCGGAATACGCCGTGCACGCGACGTCGCCGTGGAATTACGGACTGGTCGGCGACGTTTCGGCGATGACGTTCGCCGCCACCGGCGGATCATTGCCGGACAATCCCTTCACCCCGGACACCACACCGGTCCGGATCACCGCGCCTGCAAGGAAAATCGCCGAATGGACCGCAGACGACCAGAATGTCGTGACGCCGCTGCAGCCGTCGCCGGCACGCAGTACAGCGGAGGTCGAGCCAGTCACGCTGATCCCGATGGGCACGGCGCGGCTGCGGATCACGTCTTTCCCGACAGCCGCTCCCGACGGCACTCCTTGGCTTCCCGGCGGAGGCGGTGCCGGATTCCGGATCATGAACCTGAAATCCGGCAAGGTTCTCGGTGTCGATCGCATGTCCACAACGGACAGTGCACAGGTGGTCCAGTACACCGACAACGGCACCGCCGACCACCTCTGGCACCTCGTCCCGAACGGCGACGGCTGGTATCGGATCCGCAACCACAACTCCGGCAAAGTCCTCGGCGTCGATCGCATGTCCACTGCGGACAGCGCCCAGGTCGTGCAGTACACGGACAACGGAACCGCGGACCATCTCTGGCGGCTCATCGACAACGGCGACGGCTGGTTCCGGGTCGTCAATCGCAACTCCGGCAAGGTCCTCGGCGTGGACCGGATGTCCACAGCGGACAGTGCACAGGTGGTCCAGTACACCGACAACGGGACCGCCGACCATCTGTGGCAGCTGGTGCCGGACGGCCAGGTGCGGATTGAGAACCGAAATTCGGCGAAGATACTGGGCGTCGACCGGATGTCCACTGCGGACAGCGCCCGGGTCGTCCAGTTCGGCGACACCGGCACCGCCGATCATCTGTGGACCTTCGAGGCGGCCGGAGGGTGGCTGCGGATTCGCAATGTCAACTCGGGCAAAGTGCTCGGCGTCGATCAGATGTCCACAGCGGACAGCGCGATCGTGGTGCAGTACGCCGACAACGGCACCCCAGACCACGACTGGCGGCTGCTCGACGACGGAAGCGGCTGGTTCCGGATCGTGAACCGCAACTCCGGCAAGGTGCTCGGAGTAGACCGGATGTCCACTGCGGACAGTGCGCAGGTGGTCCAGTTCAGCGACAACGGCACCGCTGACCATCGGTGGCGGTTGCGTTAGGCCGGCCGCGAGGCCTTCCCGCTTTCCGCGACTCGCAGCAGCGCTTTCCCGATCACCGCCGCCTCCTCGTCGCTGACGTGCGCCGAGAAATGCCGTTCGATGCTCCGCAGGTAGACCGGCGCGGTCTTGCGCAGCGCGCGGACCCCCTCGTCGGTGATCACCGCCCAGCTGACCCGGCGGTCATCCGGTTCCGGGCGCTTCGTCACCAGCTCGGCCCGCACCATCTCGTCGATCAGCCGGCTCACCCGCGTCCGGCTCAGCACCACCCGGTCGGCGACCTCCGCCATCCGCAGCCCGTTCTTCCCCGCCGCGTTCAGTTCCAGCAGGACGTCGTACCAGGCCAGGGGCACGGTTCCGCCCCGCTGCACGTCGGTTTCGATGGCTCGCACCGCGGCGCTGTGCGCGAGCAGCATCGCCCGCCAGGCCTCCAGTCCGATCTTCGGGTCGCTCACCCGCCCAGTGTAGGTCATTGCGTGCGGGCGCACCTAATGAGTTGAGTGCGTGCGTACGCACATAAATTCTTCGAGGAGGACTGCATGGTCAAGCCCATTACGCGGGACGAGGTCAAGCGGCGGATCGACGCCGGGTCGGCGATCGTCGTCGAGGCGCTGCCCGCCAGCTACTACGCGGAGGCGCACCTGCCCGGCACCCTCAACCTGCCAGTGGACGAAGTCGAGAAGCTCGCCCCCACTCTGGTGCCGCACAAGGATTCCGCGGTGATCGTCTACTGCGCCGACTCGCCCTGCCAGAACTCGGGCACAGTCGCGAAGCACCTGTCGGAACTCGGATACACCCAGGTTTTCGACTACGACGAGGGCAAAGCCGACTGGATCGCGGCCGGAATGCCGACCGAATCCGGCAATTGAACGCCCGGGACAGAAGGGACAGGAACATGACAGACGCAACTCGCGTGGTCGCCGGAACGGAACTTCCCGCCGCGGGGACATGGAAGGTCGACCCCGGGCACGCCGAGGTCGGCTTCGTCGGAAGACACTTCATGCTCACCAAGGTCCGCGGCCGGTTCACCGGCGTGGACGCGACACTGGAAATCGGCGAGCGGATCGAAGACACCACGGTGCGCGCGGTCATCGACATGGCCACAGTGGACAGTGGAGACCAGACCCGGGACGATCATCTCCGTTCCGGCGATTTCTTCGACGTGGACCATCATCCGCGAGCCACGTTCGAATCAGTCTCGGTCACTGCGACCGGCAGCCACGCGACCATGGCCGGAAACCTGACCATCAAAGAAGTTTCGCATCCGGTCACGCTCGCCGTGGAGTATCTCGGGCACGCGCGCGACCCGTGGGGAAACGATCGAGCGGTGTTCTCCGCTCGGGGCAAGATCAATCGCGAGGATTGGGGACTGGTCTGGAACATGGTGCTGGAATCGGGCGGACTTCTCGTGTCGAAGGAGATCGAACTCGTCCTGGAGATCGAGGCGATCCGCTTCTCCTGATCGGACAGATCCCGCTCGCTGAACCGCGAACCGGCCGGGTGGGCCGCCGTTGCCAACCCGGCCGGGCGGATCGGTCAGCGGACCTAAGCCATCACCGCAGCGGCCAACTCGAACTGTTCCCGCGCCGCCTCATCCTCGCCCCGGGCGTGCAGGCAAGCTCCCAGCCGATTCCGAACCTCGATCTCCGCCCACGGCGACATTTGATCCGTCAACGCCCCCAGCGCCCGCACGTGATACGAGTGCGCGAGATCCAAACTCCCCAAATCCTGTTCCGCGGAGCCAAGGCGAGACAGCGAACTCACCAGCAACAGCCGATCCTCCACCCTCTCAGCCAATTCGACCGCCTCCCGCAAGGATTCCGCCGCTTCCTCCGATCGACCGAGATGCAGCCGGACACTGCCGATATGGCTGGAAACCCGGCCCAGCATCGCCGGATTTCCGGTCTGGACCGCCACTTCCCGCGATTCGGCGAAACAGGCGAGCGAGAGTTCGTGCTCGCCCTGCTTAAAATGCACGTAACCCAACCCGGATACCGCCCGCTCGACCAGCCAGCTGTCCGCGACCTCAGCGGCCAGCGTTCGAGCCTCGCTCAGCACCTGTTCCGCTTCATCGAGCGGTCCGGCGAGCATCGTGACCATTCCCAGCCCGCACAACCCCCGCGCCGTTTCCCGCCGGTCGCCGGTTTCGCGGCTGATCCGCAGTCCTTCTTCGCACCATTTCCGGGCCTGCACGGAATCCCCGAGCGCGAGATGCGCCCAGCCGAGTCCGAAACGCAGCGCCGTCGCCATCCGCCGGTCTGCCACGTTGTCCACTTCGGATAGCGCGACTTCCAGCAGCGCAAGGCATTCCCGATACCGGATGCGCCGCACGAGATAGTCGACGGCACCCTCGGCGATCCAGCACGCGTAATCCGGATGCCCCGCCGCGACCGCGGACGAGACCACTTCCACCAGGTCGCCCGCGCGGTCCAGCCAGGCCGAAGCGTCCACCAGCCCGGCGAACGGCGAATCAGCGATTTCCGGGCCGCTGGGGAAACCGGGTTCGTCCCATTCGCTCGCGGCGCGGCAGGCGTGCAGATACACCCCGAGCCCGCTGGCGACGTCGGGTTCGTCCGCGGCGAGGCGGCGGGCATAAACCGCGACCAGGTCGTGCATCCGGTACCGGCCCGCGGCGGGCGCCTGCACCAGGTTCGCGTCGACCAGGTCTTCCAGCACGTTTTCCGCGGCACGGCGGGAACAGCCGAGCATCGCGGCCAGGACCAGCTCGTCGAACTCGGGCGCGGGTGCACGGCCCAGTGTGCGGAAGGCGCGTTGCGCGTCAGCCGGAAGCTGGTCGTAGGACAGCCGGAACGCGGCCTCGACACTGCGTTCCTCGGCGGTCAGTTCGCCGAGCCGTCCGGTGTCGTCGGCGAGCCGGTCCGCCAGGTCGCGGAACGTCCACATCGGACGGTTTTGCAGCCTTGCCCCCGCGATGCGCAGGGCGAGCGGAAGCCGTCCGCACAGGCTGGCGAGTTCGTGCACAGCCTCGCGTTCCTGGCCCGCGCGGGCCGGGCCGACGATCCGGCTCAGCAGGCCGGCCGCAGCGTCAGAGCTCAACGGACCCAAGGAAATCCGGCGTTCAACGTCCAAACCGGGCAGTCGGCGGCGACTGGTGATCAACACCCGGTTCCCGGTTCCGCCGGGCAGCAGCGGGCGGACCTGTTCGGCGCTGACGGCGTCGTCCAGCACCAGCACCAAGCGCAGCGGAGCAGTGGCGGCACGCCAGTTCGCGGACAGTTCGTCCAGGTCGTCCGGAATGTTCTGATCGTTGACGCCCGCCGACCGCAGCAACCGCCGCACCACCCGCACCGGCGCGAGCGGAGCCCGGCTGGTGCTGTGGCCGTGCAGTCCGACGAACAGGCAGCCGTCGGGATGTTCCTCGCGCAGCAGCTGGGCCGCGCGCACCGCCAGCGCCGTCTTTCCGGCCCCGGGTACACCGTCCACTGCGGACACTGCACTGCCCGGCGAGGCGAGGCGGGCCAGTTCGTCGTCGCGGCCGGACAGCTCGCCGACGTCGTGCGGCAGCTCGTCCCGGATCCTGGGCAAGGTGGCCTGCCGCGTCGCGACACCGAGCGCGACGTCGTCACCGCGCAGCACCGCTTCGTGCACGCGCCGCAGGTCTTCGCTGGGTTCGAGCCCCAGCTCATCGAGCATCCGGACGCGGAACTCGCGCCAGGTGTCGAGCGCGTCGGTCTGCCGCCCGGCACCGTAGAAGGCGCGCATGAGCAATCCGGTCAGCGGTTCGCGATCCGGATGCTCGGCGAGCAGCGCCGACACCTCGCTGATCGCCGATTCGTAGTCCCCCAGCCGGATCAGCGCGTCCGTCCGGCCTTCGACCAGCCCGACGCGGCGTTCGCCGAACCGCCGCCGCTCCCGTTCGGCGAACGGGCCGGGCAGTCCGGCCAGCGGAACGCCGTCGTAGAAGGCCAGCGCCTGGCCGTATCCGTCCGCCGCCGCGGCGAGCGCACCGGCGGCCGCCGCTTTCTTGGCGCGGGCGGCGATCTCCTCGACCCGCACGGCATCCACCCCGACGCCCGCCCCGGCGAACCGGTATCCGCCGGGGTCGGTCCGCAGCACCGATTTCGCGTCCGCGCCGGCCGCGGCCAGAGATTTCCGCAGCTGGTAGATGTAACCGGGCACGCCGTCGCTCTCCGGCGGATGCTCGCCCCACACCCGGTCGACCAGCTCGGCCCGGCTGACCGTCACGTCCGGCCGCAGGAGCAGCGCGACCAGCATCGTCGTCCGCAGCACCGGCCCGAGTTCCAGCGGCTGCCCGCCGTACCAGCCGCGGACCGGCCCGAGCACGGCGAACTCCAGCCGGGACCCGGGCTCGCGCTCCGCCCCTGCCCGGCCGGTTCGCGCGGCACCCGATGACATACCGGGAGTTTAAGGCAGCTCTTTCCGGGGACGGGCGGATCCGTGTTCCTCGCCTCATTGCCCCGCCTGTGAGCCGCAGTGCCGAGCAGTGGTGTGGCTACCCCTTGGCCGCCCATTCTTCCCGGGTCAACGCGTACTCGACCTCGCCGTGTTCCGTACCCGGCAACGGATCGTCGAAGTGGACGTGGAACGTGCGCACGTAAGTCAGGCCCGCGCGTTCCATCACCCGGCGCGACGGGGTGTTGACCGCCATAGTCTGTGCCCACACCCGCCGCATGCCGAGTTCGGTGAATCCTTTGTGGATCACCGCCCGCGCGCCTTCCGTCGCGTAGCCGCGGCCCCAGGATTTCGCCAGCAGCCGATAACCCAGCTCCAGCTCCGCGGTGCTGCCGTCTTCCGGTGGATCCAGGGAAATCCAGCCGAGGAACTCGCCGGTTTCCCGCTCGATCGCCGCCCACCGCCCGGCCGGTCCGTTTTCGTAGGTCCGGAGGATGTCGGGAAGGGTTTTGTGCTCAACCTCAGCGCGAGGTGTCGGCTCACCGGTGAGATACCGCATCACCCGCGGATCGCTGTCGAGCCGCACCAGATTCTCTACGTCAGCTTCGGTAAACCGCCGCAACAGCAACCGGTCCGTCTCCAGAACTTTCACGCGATCACGAATCCGGCCGCCGCCGCGATCCGGTCGCGAGATTCCAGCAGCCTGGTCCTGAGCTTCGGCAAATCCACTCCCAGCAGCCGACCGTCCCGTTTGACCGCCTTTCCGCCGACGAAGACGCTGTCCACCAACCCCGGATGAGCAGCGGTGACCACTGTGGACACCGGATCGTTGACCGGAAACACCGACAGATCCTCCGCGTCGATGAGTACTAAATCCGCGTCCTTCCCGACGCTGATACTCCCCGCCCGGTTCTCGCGCCCACAGGTCCGAGCACCGTCCACAGTGGCGAACTCCAGCACATCGCGCGCGAAGAGACCGCCGTCCAGGCCGCGCTGCGTCGCGAACGCCGTGCGCATAGCCGAAAACATGTCACCCCCAACTGACGGACAGTCGTCAATGGACAACGACGGCCGGATCCCGGCGGCCAGCAGACGTCCGGTTTCCGGCCACCCGAACCCCATCTTGAGCTCGACGTCCGGGCTGACCGTCACCGAACAGCCCGCGTCCGCGAGGATCGCCAGCTGCTCGTCGGCGAGGCCGTTGCCATGAACGATTGTTGTCCGGTCGTCAAGCAGTTTTCGTTCGCGCATCTCGGGAATCGAGTCGCGAATCGCGCGGTGGATGTGCACGCTCACCCTGAGCCCGAGCTCCCGCGCCAACGCGACGTCGGCGGCCGTAGTGTCCATTGTGGTCAACATCGGCCCCCGCAGCCCGAACGCCATTTCGTCGCCGGTCAGCCGGTTCCGCACTCGCGCGGTGTCGGCGGGGTCCAGCGCGCTGTAGCAGAAGATCGACCTTCCGGGAGCCTCCTGAAGCGCGTCGATCGCCGCGTCGGCGTTCTCCGGCCGGTCAGAGCAGTGGAACCAGTCGAGCATCGTCGTCACACCCGAATTGAGCGCTTCGAGCCGCCCCAGCAGATTGCCGAGATACACATCCTCCGGCCGGTAGTGCGGCCTCAGCTTCTCGTGCATCGTCTCGCGGTATTCAGCGAACGTCCAGTCCGCGCCGATCCCCCGAAACGCCGTCTGCCAGGTGTGCCGATGAGTATCCACGAACCCAGGCAGGACGATCTTGCCCGCCGCGTCCACGACCTCAGCGTCGGCTTCGAGCGCGGTGCCGACCGCCGCGATCCGCCCGTTCTCGATCAGCACGTCGCCACGCGGGAGATCCCCGACCTCCGGATCGAGACTGACCACTGTGCCGTTCCGCAGCAATGTCCGCATGAACCCTCCCCAAAGTTGATGCATCAACTCTAGGGGCGGGTTGAGTTGATGAGTCAACTGCCGAGGTACGCTCTCTGCCCATGACGCCCGACGACTGGGAGCTGTGGAACGCCTGGGTGCGCGCCCAACGCCTGCTCACCCGCGAGCTGGACCGCGGACTGCAGCGTGACTGCGGCATTTCGAAGGCCGAGTTCAGCGTCCTCGTGACCCTGTGGCGCACCCCCGGCCACGAGGCGCGCGTCGCCGACTTGGTCGAGTCCCTCGGCTGGGAGAAGAGCCGGGTCTCGCACCAGCTGACGAGGATGGAGTCGCGCGACCTGGTCACCCCGACTCGCAGCGGCCCCAGCGGCCGGCGCACCGGAATCAGCCTCACCGCACACGGCCGGTCGATCATTCAGGACGCCTTGGTGGTCCACGGCAATAACATCCGCCGCCACTTCCTGGACGAGCTGACCCCCTCACAGGCCGACGCCATCCGGTCCTGGGCCGAACAGACGATCGAGCGCATCGAGCCAGCCGGCTGACCGGACGCTACCGTGTTCCGAAGATGAGTACAGGTATCCGAAAGGTTGATGCCATGAGCGACGCACCGGGCAAAGCAGCGTCGCCGGCCGCGGACCGGACGCTGACCGTGCTGGAAGCCCTCGTACGGGCCGAGGAACCGCTGACGCTGACCGCACTCGCCAAGGCTGCCGGGGTGCCGCTCGCCACCTGCGCCTCTATCGCTTACACGCTGGAGCAGCGGGGGTATGCCGTTCGGCGGGTCGTCGGCCGGAGCCATTTCTGGCGCCCCACGCTGCGTCTCTATGGGCTGGCCATCGAGTTGGTCCGGAAGGTCGACCTGCCGTCCATCGTCCAGGCCGACCTGCGGCGTCTCGCGGAGAGCCTGGGGATGCCTGCGCATGTGGGGATCTTGGAGGATGCTTCGGTCGTTTATGTGGCTAAGGCTTCTACGCCTGGGTTTGTTCAGTTCGATACTTATCGGGGGAAGGTTGCTCCGTTCGACCTGACTGCGTTGGGGCGGGCAATCGCTGCGCATCTGTCGGAGGCTGAGTTGAAGCCGTTGTTGTCCCGTCTTTCGCTCGGGGCTGGGCCGAAGGCTGCTGCGCCGGATGCGGGTCAGTTTCTGGCCTTGCTGGCGAAGGTGCGGGCGGATGGGTATGCGATTGAGAGCGAGGAGGAACAGGCTGAGATCGCTTGCCTTGCTGCACCGTTCTTCGACGCCGAGGGTGCTGTCGCTGGGGCCGTTGGGGTGACGGGGTTTGCGCGGCAGTTGGTTGGGGAGAAGCGGAAGGCCGCGGTGCGGGGTGTGGTGCAGGTGGGGCAGGAGGTCTCGCGACGACTGGGTTTTGTGTTGTGAGCGTTTACACTAGACACCTCCTTGACATCGGCTACATATCGACAACCGATGCCACCGCCCACCACCTGCCAATCACCGTTCGGCAAGCATAAATAAGACCAAATTGAGCATTTCATAAACCACTTTTCGAGCAGGTCGACTAATTACTGGACACAAGTATTGACACACGCTTCACCCGCCCTTGCGTTGCGCGAGAGTCAGCGAGCGAACCTGAGATGTCGCTCAGGATCCCCAGGGCAATCTCATACTCGGAAGGGTTATTTTTTTTAAATAGACGAGCATCCTCCCACCAAACAATAATTCGGCTGGCCTGGAGCTCGAACAGCCCCTGCCAGAGTGAATCCGACAAGGAATCCCAACTATTTGAACCCACCACCGGCGGATTCAAGGGAAACACTGCGCGCACGGCATCGAAAAATGGGGCAGAGCCACGTCCTGGCCCAGTATTCAAGATGAATACCCGACCATCCGCTTCCCCTGAAATCAGGTCGACGACGTTCACCCTTACTGAATCAATATGGGTAACGCCTGTTCGGATATTCATTTTCATCACCGGATCCTGACGAACGCCGGAGTGGCACCGCCGTCGCCGTAATGAGTCCACGTGTAGTATGTTTCACCGGCCTGCGAGTTTTGCACGACACGAAGCGGGCCGGGTTGTTTCACGCCAGGCGGTGCAGCCACTCGATACTCCAGATAGGGCGAGTCCGCACCAACACCTCCAGGTAGGTCTTTTTTCCAATTTTTGAACGGAGTTCCCCACTTGACAGCGGTCGCGCCCGCAGGTGTCGTCTTCATGTCAATATGGCCCAACGTATCAGACAAAGCCTTCTCCTCTGCCGCGGGCAGCTTACCAGTTATCCAAGGAACTTTTGCTATTGCCTTTGCTGCCCCGACCGCGCCAGCAGCCAGGCCAGCACCCTCACCGGCCAAGGAGTCATATAGCTGGTCAGCGGAAATATTCAAAAGATATGACCGGTCACACGACTGAGCGCAAATAGAACGCAGTGCGCTCATCGTGGCCTCGCCAGTCAGACTTCCGATCCGAGCCATCCCTAGGTCAGCTTGCCGTCTCGCAGTCTTCCCCCAAACGCTATTGTTGCGAACCCAGTCGTCCAACTGCCCCGCCAAAACCTCAAAATCAGGAGAAACATCAGTGATCGGCAGTTCCACGCCGTTAATGAACACCTGGTCAGCAGTCCTCTGATATTCAGTCCCCCCAGGAAAAACGACATGCCTTCCCTTCTTGCTCTCCGCCTGATAGTCTTCTTGATTTTTCCGCATGGCTGGCGTCTGCGGCTTTTCCACACCGGAAGCGTCGTAGTACTGGTTGGTCTGCTGCAGATACTGGTCGTACTGCTGACAGTCACTGGCGCTTCCGCAGGGTTTATGGCCGTCAATTTCCACCCGACCAATAGGGTTGCCACCAGTGAAGGCGTACCGGTTGCCAGTCCAAGGATCAGCCGACAGCCCGAGGTCATCGACAGCCCCGTTGTACGAGTCACGCGTCAGGAAGGTGTTGCGACCAGGGCTGTAGTGCCGGAACCCCATGTCGTAGTTACGAGTAACCGGGTCGTAGCGCTTCCCGTTGAACCGATACAGGTTGTAAGCCTGCGCCGAAGGATCCTGCGGCTTAGGCTTGTCAATCCCGGTAAACGACTGCTTGTCGTCACTCCCGTAAGCCGTATAACCGTAAGTCGCCTTCGTATCGCCCTTATCCGTAGTAAGAGTCTCGACGTCCGTATGCGGGTTATACCCGTACTGAGTCGTCTCCTTGCCACCGTCACCGGTCTGCTTGGTCTGCGACAGCCGCTGCCCATTGGGGCTGTACTGGTAAGACTTGTCCAGCTTCCCGGCAAGCTTCTCGTTCAAGACATTGGAAGACAGACCGAGATAAGCGAAATCAGTGGTCTTACCGCCCTCGGTCTTGGCGAGCGTCCGGTCCAACGGGTCGTACGCATACGTCGTCGTGACCCGCTCAGTCGCGCTGCCTTCCTTAAGCTTCTGGTACTCCGCGATCCGGTCGAACCCGTCGTACCGGTATTTCTCCAGCAACGTCCCGTCGACAGTCACGTTGTCCAGGCGGCCGAACGGGTCGTAGGTATGAGTGCTGGTGTTCTTGTCGATCGACGACGTGACCAGCCGGTTGCGGTCGTAGGTGTACTTGGTGGTCTTCCCGTCGATCGTCTGCTCGATGACGTTGTTGTTCGCGTCGTGCAGGTACTTCTCGACACCGAGGGTGGCACCCGAAGGCTCGGTCTTGGTCGATGAGCGGAGCCGGTCCCGTGGGTCGTAAGCGAACGTGCGGGTGTTGTCCAGGTAAGCGCCGTGGTTGTCCGCGTTCATCGTGTGTTGCGTGTCGTGCGCGGGGTTGCCGTTGGCGTCGTAGTCGCGGGTGTGTTCGCTGACGATCGTGCCGTCGGGCTTGCGTTCGACCTCGTGCCGCAGTGCGCCGTCCGGGAAGTACTCGGACTGGAGTTGGTTGCCGTTCGCCTTGGTTTCGAGCAGTTTCTGGGCTCGGGGCGTGTAGGTGTAGGTCGTGTTCTGCGGGGTGCCGCCGGTGTCGGTGTTGGTGGCCTTCTCGACCAGGTCGCGGACGTCGTACTCGTAGACCGAGTGCTGGTCGTCGTGGTCGCGGGTCTTCGGGTTGCCGTTGGGGTCGTAGCTGTAGCTGGTGGTCTTGGCTACGGCGCCCTTGAGCTTTTCCTGGACCTGCTGGATCTGGTTCAGCCCGTTGTACGCGATCGCGTAGTTGTCGATCTTGGCATTCGGGCTCGAATCGGTGATGTCGACCAGATTGTTGTTCGGGTCGTAGCGGTAGCCGAACGTTTTCTGCTGGGCCGGACCGGTTTCGCCGCTGCCGTCGCGGACGATCTTCACCGCGTCCGCGGCTACGACGCCGTTCGCCTTGTCCGACAGCGTGACCTTGCGCGGCTGGCCTTCGGTGAGACCGTACGAGCCGAGGCTGACCCACTGGCCGGGTTGCTGGGTCTGGTCGACGGTCTTGGTCGTGCTGCCGCCGTCGTGATCGATGGTGTAGGTGGCGTTGGTGGCGGTGGCGGCCTTGGGATAGCGGACGAAGATCTCGTACGTCCCGGTGCGCGGCGCGTCGAGGTTCCAGGCGACCGTGTCGGTGCCGGTGCCGGGGTTGTGCCGCCGGTAGTCGAACCCTTCGTAGTCGGGGTTCGGGTCGGCTCCGCCGGTGCCCCAGGTGCCGGTGACGATGGCGGCGGGGTCGCTGTTGTCGATCACCCGCACGTCCCGGCCGATCGGGACGCCGTCGTCGGAGCGCGACTTCAGCTTTCCGTCTGGGTAGAACGACCACGCCATGGTGCGGCTCATGGATCCGCCGGCCGCGGTGAGGGTGCGGGCGGTCTGCTTGCCGAGCTGGTCGTAGTCGTAAGTGGTGGTGATGTTCCACGGGTCGACGCTGGAGCGAAGCCAGCCGGTGTCGAAGTAGCTGGTGCGGGTGACGTTGCGGAAGTTCTGGCCGTTGGACGGCGGCGCGCTGACTTCGGTGAGCCGGCCGACCTCGTCGTAGGTGTAGGTCGTCTTGTCCGGCGTCTTGACGCGTTCGTCGTTGACGTCGAACGGGGTCTGCTGTTCGATCGGACGGTTCAGCTTGTCGTAAACGGTGACGGCGGCGAAGTTGTCGGTGTTGCCCGCGATCTCGGTGCCGCGCGGGGAAATGACCTTGGTTTTATTGCCGACCTCGTCGTACTCGAAGCGGGTCTTGCGGTAGACGGGATTGCCTGACGCGTCCTTCGCGCGCGGCACCCACTGCTCCTCGACCATGGCGCGGGCATCGAGTTTGAGCACTGAGGTGTTTTGCTCGGCGTCGGTAGCCTCGACGATATTGCCGTCTCGGTCGTACTTCCGGCCGGTGGTGAAGCCCGCGGCGTCGGTGACCGTCTTGACGCGGTGGTTCAGGTCGTAGGCGTACTTCGTCGTGTACGCCTTGGGGTCGTGCGTCGCGGTCTTGCGCGGGTCGACCACGGTGGTGAGGTTGCCGACGTTGTCGTAGTCGTACGTGGCCCGGTTGCCACTGGCGTCGACGGTGGCGATGACCCGGTTGAGCTGGTCGTATTCCCGTGTCGTGGTGAAGTCGCCGGGGTCGGGCGTCAGAGTGCCCTTCGGGTCGGTTTGCCGCAGCAGGTTCCCGACGTTGTCGTAGTCGTACGTCGTGGTCCGGTCGGGATCGCCGGCGTCGTCCTTGGGGGCGCTGACCGCGGCGATCTCGTCAGTGGGCCGGTAGGCGGCCGAGGTGACCGCGCCGTTGGCTGCCGTCGTTTTGACGACATTGTCGTTCGAGTCGTATTGCGCGCCGGGGGTGAAGATGAAGTCGCCCTTGTCGGCGTCCTTGGGCACCTTGGCCGACAGCGGCCTGCCGAAGAGGTCGTAGGCGTACTCGCTGACCTTCTTTCGCGCGTCCATTGTGGACAGCACGTTTCCGGTCGCGTCGAACTTGGTCAGCGTGTCGTGGCCGTAGGCGTCGGTGATCCGGCGCGGCGAGCCGATGGGGTCGTAATCGCCGAAGGTCGTGGTGTTGTTGTTGGCGTCAGTGACGGTCAGCAGCTGGCCGTAGCTGTCATAGCTGCTCAAGGTGGTGTAGTGGCCGGAAGCGGGATCTCCGCTGCCCTTGGGATCGGTGACGGCGACCAGGTTTCCGCGGTCGTCGTAGGTGAACAGCCATTTGCGGCCTTCAGGGGTGATCTTCTCGGTCAGGTCGGCGATCGACACCGCCACGCTCGCCGAAACCGCTCGCTACCCCACCGGAGCCCAGACCTGCCCGGCACATCTCGCGCGCACTGGAAACGTCGTGTGGTTCGGCTACGGGTGCGAGGAATCCTGGAACGGCGGCATCGGCAAGCTCGACACCGCCGCCGTCCCGCCTGCGGTCACTCTCGACCAGCAGGGTGTGAACGTCCGGTTCCATCACGCGCCGCTGGTCGCGGCTCAGGCCGGGGACACTGGACCGCTCGTGGCGGGGCAAGCAGAACTCAGCCAATCGTCGGTCTACGTCTATGCCGTCGCCGCGGGCAAGCTCGAGTCTCGCGCGTCCGGCGCGGTCGTCGGCAGCGACCTGGCCGACCTCACGCTCGCTCCGGACGGTGCCACCATCTACACCGCCTCGGGCTCCCGTGACGCAGTCGAAGCCTTCAACAGCAAGGATCTCACTCGTGCCGGCGCGTATCACACCGGGCAGTATCCGAACTCCGTCGCGGCATCCGCGGACGGCAAGTACCTCGCGGGCGGCGTCCGCAACCCGCGCGACGACGTCTACGTCTACAAGGTCGGCGGCAGCGCGCCAGTGGCCACGTTGGATGCGACCAGCGACGGCGTCCTCGCACCGCGAGGGTTGGCGTGGGCCGCGAACGGCGAACGGCTGTTCGCCATCACCCGGCCTGCCAACGGGTCGGAGCCCGCGTTGCGGGTGCTCAAGGATCCGACTGACCGGTAAGCCTTTTCCGCACATCCTGGGCCCGTCCGCATCTTCGCCTGCGGCCGGGCCTCTTCTTGCCGCCTGGTCAACGGCATTGCTTCTCCTCCCCCGATCGACTATCTTCCTGAATAAGGAAGACTTCTACGAAATACCGGAAGATAGGCCAACCGGAGTATCGGGGAGACGTCGTGGGCGCACTGCTGCGCTGGGCGGAGGCCGACCGCGCTGTGGTGCGCGGGGTGCTTTCCGAAGCGCTCGTCTTGGTGCCGATCGGCGCGACCGAGCAGCATGGGCCGCATTTGCCTACTGGCACTGACGCGTTTCTCGCGGCCGCCGTGTGCGAGCGCGCGGCTGAGGTGGCGGCGCCGCGAGCCGAGCGGGCGTTGTTGCTTGCGCCGCCGATTCCGTACGGGGCGTCTGATCATCACTTGCCTTTCAACGGAACGCTTTCTCTCTCCGCGCAGACCTTGTTGCACGTGCTTGACGATCTGGCTCGGTCGATCGCGGTCCAAGGCGGGCGGCGGATGGTCGTCGTCAACGGGCACGGGGGCAATGTCGGCGTCTGCCATGCGTTCGCGGGCGCTGCTTCGACGCGGCACGGGCTTGCTGTGGCGCATACCGACTATTGGCGGGTCCTCGAGCCCGAGGACATTGTTCCTGGACATGCCGGCGAGTTCGAGACCTCGATGATGCTCGCGGTCTGCGGGGAGCTGGTTCAGGAACCGGCCGCACGGGAGAAGCCGCCGCGGACGGGAGTGTCTGATGTGGACATCCATTCCGGACAGGTCTGGCGAGAGATTGACGGGTATACCGACCGGCCCGAGTTAGCGACGGAGAGCCGGGGCACCAGGTGGTTCGAGAGGATCGCCAACGGGCTCGCGGACCGGTTTGTGGCGCTGGCGAAGGTGTTGTGAAGCCATGATCGTGGACGTGCACACGCACACTCCAACCCACCAGGCAGCGGTGCCGGAGGACGAGCGGCGCGTTTACGAGGGGTGGCGCACCGACCGGGCCGTGGTGACCACGAATTCCTGGGACGACTACGACAAGGCCACTGAGGCCGCTGATCTGTCCATTGTGTTCAACATCGCGGTCGAGAAACCCGAAGAGGCCACGGGATTGCCGTATCGGGCCGACGACACCAACACGGCCACGGCGGCGTTCGTGACGGCTGATCCGGAGCGGCGGATCGGGTTCATGTCGGTGAATCCGACCGCGCCCGACGTCTTCGACGAGGCTGATCGGTGTCGTGAACTCGGGCTGGTCGGGGTGAAGCTCGGGCCGAACTATCAGAATTTCGACCCGCTGTCGCAGCCGGCGTTGGACTTTTACGGATACTGCGAGCGGAACGGGTTGCCGATCTTGTTCCATCAGGGCGCGTCGCCGATTCGGCAGGCGCCGCTGCGGTATACGTATCCGCTGGTGACGGACGAGGTCGCGTTGCAGTTCCCGGAACTTCGGATCGTGATGGCGCACATGGGACATCCGTGGGGGCGCGAAACGGTGGTGACCATCCGCAAGCATCCGCACGTGTACGCCGACGTCTCCTCGATCTATCTTCGGCCTTGGGTCTGTTACGAATCGCTGCTCGCGGCGCAAGAGTGGGGCGTGCCGCACAAGCTTCTCCTTGGTTCGGACTTTCCGATCGCCACTACCGCGGAAGCGATGGCGGGGATCCGGCGGGTCAATGACATCGTCGAGGGCACCAGGTTGCCCAAGGTTTCCCCTGAGCTGATCGAGCGAGTCATTCACGCGGACGCGATCGCCGCACTCGGGCTGGAGAGGAATCCGCGATGACGCCGATCCGGGGAGTCTCGCCCGTTCTCGAAGTGCCTTTTACCGACGACGGCGAGATCGACGTTTCCGGCTTTCGGCGCGTGGTCCGGCATGTGCTCGGGACCGGGGTCGGCAGCGTGATGTTCCCGGGGTTCGCATCCGAGTTCTACAAACTGGCGGAGGACGAAAGGCAGAACCTCACCGAGATCTTGCTGACGGAGACCGCGCCGCGGGCGGACGTCCTGGCCATCGTCGCGGTGCAGGATCATGCGACCCGGCTCGCGGTGAAGCGGGCTGCAGACGCGGTGGCGGCGGGAGCCGATCTGATCAATCTTTTGCCGCCGCATTATTTGCAACCCTCCAGAAAGGAGCTGGTCAAGCATATTCGGGAGGTGCTTGACGCGGTGGCGCCGACTCCGGTGGTGTTGCAGTACGCGCCTTCGGAAACCGGCACCAGTCTTGATGCGGACGTCCTGCGCGAAATCGCGGCCAAGCACGCCAATCTGCAACTGGTCAAGGTCGAATCCAGCCCGCCGGGGCCGTTGATCGCCGAACTGGCCGCTGGGGATCCGCCGATTCCGGCGGTCGAGGGATACGCGGGGGTGCAGCTGCCGGACGCGATCCGGCGGGGTGCGGTCGGGACGCAGCCGGGGTGTTCGTTCACCGAGATCTACGTGGAGATCTGGCGGCGGTTCGAGAACGGCGACGACGCGGGCGGGGACGAGTTGCACCGCAGGCTGCTGCCCTACATTTCGTATTGGATGCTGGACACCGAGCGGATCATCGCCGCGGAGAAGCTGATTTCGGTACGCCGCGGGCTGTTCGCCAGCCCGTACTGCCGTGCGCCCGCACACCGGCTCGACGCCGAGGACGTCCGGATGATCGACCGGTTTCTCGCGGAGTTCCGGGAGTTCCTGTGATTACGGTCGAAGACGTCGAGGTCGTCGCGATCAGTCCGGTCGTCCGGCCGGAACTCGTCGTGGCCGGGGCCCGTGGGACCCATGACCATTCCGACTTCCTGCTGGTCCGGGTGACCACTTCGGACGGAGCGACGGGACTGGGCGAGGTCAGCGCGACGCTTCAGTGGAGTGGCGAAGACGCTGGCACGGCGGAATACCTCATCGGAAAAGCGCTCGCCCCTGCGATTCTCGGCCAGCCGCTTATCCCGGTCGCCGATCTTGAACGGCGGATGGACGAAGCGGCGGCCGGTGCACCGTTCACCAAGGCAGGGATCTCGACGGCGTTGTGGGACGCGTACGCGCGCACGCTCGGCGTCCCGCTCGCAACCGCCCTCGGTGGTCCATTAAGGACTGAAGTACCGGTGAAGTGCTCCCTCAGCGGCAGCGGGCAACGACTCCAGGACGTCTACCACGCAGCTTCAGAGGCGGGATTTCGCAGCTATAAGCTGAAAATCGGCTTCGAGCCAGAAGAGGACGCCCGTCGGCTCGCAGAGGCCCGCGCGCTCGTCGGGGAGGACACGTTCCTCGGTCTCGACGCGAACGGCGGCTACCGGCCTGCCGACGCGGCCCGGGCGATTGAATTGATGCGCGACCAAGACCCGGCGTTTCTCGAGCAGCCGGTGGCCCCCGGGGACCTCGCTGGGATGCGGAACCTGCGCGGACGCGGACTGTCCATTGTGGCTGATGAAAGCGTGTTCGGCACGGACGATCTCGTATCCGTGATCCGGGCCGAAGCGGCGGACGCGGTCAGCCTGTACATCGGCAAAGCGGGCGGGCCGGGGCGGGTGGTGTCGATGGCGCACCTCGCGAATGCATTCGGGCTGGACGTCGTGCTCGGATCCAATGGGGAGCTGGGCATCGGCGCGGCGGCGCAGCTGCACGCCGCGTGTGCCGCGCCGGGGCTGTCGACCCGGATTCCCTCCGACATCATCGGCGCGCACTATTACGAGCGCGACATCCTCAAGACGCCGTTGGACAGCGACGGCCAGAAGGTCCGGCTCGGCGCCGCGCCTGGCCTCGGCGTCGAGGTGACCGATGACGTCGCCGCCGGGTTCAGGAGCGTCCGATGAACCGGTCGAGCACGTTCGCGGTCACCGCGGAAACGCCGTCGTCCACCAGCACCGCGGACGTCCAGGTGATCGAACCGACCGAGAAGACCTCGCCGCCGCTGGCCGTGGCGTAGCAAGCGATCTCACCGCCGCCGGCACCAGGGTTGCCGCCGCGCGCGAGGACCTGAGTCCCTTGTGGACTGTACGGGCCGGTCTTGTCGGTTTCGTGCCCGGAAGCGCCGCCTGAGCATCGTTCGTGCAAGCTCCGGACTCCGAACAAGTCCCCTTTGTCCAGTCCGGTACCGCGGAAAGCCCAGTGGCTTGGGTCGATCACTTCGTACGGCGCTCCGGTCATCGCACCAGCGCTGGTGAACACGACGCCGAACAGCTCTGAGGTCGGCCGGAACGTGCGGTGCATCCGGCTCTCATACGGACCGGATTCGATGGCCTGAGTACGGAATTGCAGCGCGTCAGCGGCGAAAGCCACTTCGCAGTCGGCGACATTGCCGCCGAAGTTGGCCAGCTTTCCGCCGCGATCGTGCACCCAGGAGTAGACAGCGGAGTACATCTCGCGGGACCAATATTCCGGATGGGTGCTCAGGACCAGCGCGCGGTAACTGTCCAGCGGCAGGGTGCCGTCGTGCAGGTGTGCGTCGGAATAGAGGTCGTATTCGTAGCCGTTGCGTTCCAGCCAGCTGAGCAGTCGCCATTCCGCGGCGGCCAGGTGGCACGGCTGCCTGCCGCGGATCGGGTCCTCCGGCTGGTCGGCCGCGCTGAGCTGGTTCAGCGGCTCCGGGCGTTCAAAGGACAGCGGCGGGTACGCGTCGTCGGGCAGCGCGTGTTCGCTGAAGCTTGATTCGAGGTAGCGGGGAATTTCCAAGCGCGGCACCAAAACTGGCGCCGAAGGCAGTCCGGCGGCGTTGATGTAATTGCTGCGGCCTCCGAAGTTGTTGTAAGCGTTCCACGTGTTCGTGGAGGCGACTACGGCGATCGGCGCCGTCGGCTGGCGCGGCGCGACCACCCAAGGGAACGAGAATCGGGCACCGGATTCGCCTTCGACGTGAAAGTAGTACAAGCCGCTGCGATCCGGAGCCGTCACGTACTGGCGGTGTGACGGATCGACGTAGCCTTTTTCGTTGAACCGCACGCCGGTTCGCGTGTAGTCGCCGTCCGGCGTCACCTGCACCGTGGCGCGCGGCGCGTGTTCGTCGAACCAGCCGATCAGCGCCGTCTCCTCGGCCTCGGCACCGTGCCGCCACAGGCTCAGCCGGTACGGCTCGGGGCTGTGGATCCGGAACTCTCCCTCGTCGCCGCTGCGGGCCCATTTCGGCCAGACATAGCCGAAAATCCGGTCGGACAGCAGCCGGAACTGGTGCGGTTCGCCGGACCCGAGCGCGACGTCGACGTGTTTGGCTCCGTAGCCGTCTTTGGCGAGGGTTACGCGGTACTCGCCGGGCGGGACGTCGGCGTGGATCGCGCCGGTCGCGGTGGAGCGGGCGGTCCCGTGGCCGCCGATCTCCACGAGCACGTCCGGCAACGCCAGATAGCGTTCGTCGCTGACATATCCCAGCAAGGTCATACCGTCGCGGCTTTCGGCTCGGCAGCTGGCTCCGGCAACGGCTGGCCGGAGCGTTCGGGCAACATCAGCATCGCGACCGCGCTGAGCACGCAGCCGGCGATCACGTAAATGCCGACGCCCCACACCGCACCGGTCGCGCCGACCAGCCACGCGCTGAGGTACGGCGCGAACCCGCCGCCGAACACCGCGGTGAGCTGATATCCCAGGTTGACCCCGGTGACGCGCGAGCGGGTGTCGAACAGCTCGGACAGAATCGTCTGGGACAGCGCGGACATCGCCATCACGAACACCGAGAAGCCCAGCACCATCGCGACCGCCACGAGCACCGGGTTCTTGGTCTCGAACAACCAGAACACCGGGAAGATCACCACCGCGAGCCCGACGCAGCCGCCGAGGAACACCGGTTTCCGGCCGATCCGGTCCGACAATGCGCCCCAGGTCGGCGCGAGAATGATCTGTGCGCCGGCGGCGACCATTGTGGCGGTGAGTGCCACCGAGGCGGGCATGCCGAGATCTTTTTTGACGTACGACGCGCCGTAGGTGGTGATCACGTAGCCGCCGATGCTGTTGGCGAAACCGAACAGAACACCGTAGATCAAATTGCGCGGACGACGAAGTACGGAGACCAGCGGAATGCGCGCACCGGAATCATTCTTGCGTGCGCGTTCGAACTCCGGCGTTTCGCCGACCCGCAGCCGGATGACCAAGCCCGCGACCAGCAGCACGAAGCTCAGCAGGAACGGGATCCGCCAGCCCCAGGCCAGGAAATCCCGATCGGGAAGCGTCGCGAACAACGCCATCAAACCGGAGGAAATGAGCAGCGCGACGCCCGCCCCGGAAAGGAGCAGCGCGCCGTAGAGACCGCGTTTGCGCGGCGGGGCGTGCTCGACGGCCAGCGAGATCGCGCCGCCCATTTCGCCGCCGGTCGAAAACCCCTGCAGCAACCGCAGGATGACGAGCAGAATCGGGGCCGCGACACCGATCTGGCGGTATCCGGGCAGCGCGCCGATGAGAATCGTGGCGATCCCCATCAGCACGATGGTGAGGATCAGGGCCTTCTTGCGGCCGAACCGGTCCGCGATGTGGCCGATCACGACGCCGCCGACCGGGCGCAGCACGAACCCGACCGCGAAGGTGGCGAACGACGACAGCTGTCCGGTGAGCGGGTCCGCGGACGGGAAGAAGACGGCCGGGAACACGACAGCGGCGGCTAGGCCGAACAGGTAATAGTCGTAATACTCGAGCAGCGTGCCGATACTGGAAGCCAGCACCGCGGACCGGCGCGCCGATCGAGGCGGGGCCGAACCAGCCGAGCCGGAGCCGTCCGAGTGAGAGCTGTCTGCGCTCATGACGCCCGCACCTCCTGATCCGATGGTGGACCAAGGCCGGTCGACCTCGACCCGACAACCCCCCGAATCACGTATTTCCGAGATACCGTAGATACGTCTTCTATTTCGGAAAGATTAGTCTATGCTGGCGCCGTCGGACAAGGGGAATCTCGGGCGGGCGCCGGCGGGTTTCCGCAGCGCGGGCAGCGGGCCGCCGAGCCGTGGAGGGGTCGACCATGACGTTGAGCCGTCGTCGTCTTTTGCAGTTGTCCGCGGTCGCCGCGGGCACGGCCGTGGTCGGGGCCGGAACCGTTGCGGAGGCCGCCGGAAAGGAACCGGACTGGGCCGCGTTGCGCAGGCGGCTGCACGGCGCGCTGCTGCAGCGAAATCACGCCGGCTACGAGGAAATCCGGCCGCCGTTCAACATCCTTTACGACGACCGCTACCCGCCGGCGATCGCCCGGTGCGTCGACACCGACGACGTCCGGAAATGCCTGGAGTTCGCCGCGGAAAACCACATCACGTTCGCGGCCCGCAGCGGCGGTCACAGTTATGTCGCATATTCCACTCCGGGCGACGGATTGGTCGCGGACCTCAAGCTGATGAACCGCGTGGAGGTCCGCCGGAACGGCACCGCGGTCGTCGGCCCCGGCACCCGGTTGATCGACGTCTATCACGCGCTCGCCGCCGAAGGCCGCGCGCTGCCGGGCGGAACCTGCGGTTCGGTCGGCATCGCCGGGCTCGCGCTCGGCGGCGGAATCGGCGTGCTGATGCGGAAATACGGGTTGACTTGCGACCACCTGGCCGGCGCGAAAGTGGTGACGCCGTGCGACCTGCGAGTGCGTTCGGTCGACCCGGGCTCGGACCTCGGCTGGGCGCTCACCGGCGGAGGCGGCGGGAACTTCGGCGTCACCACGGAATTCACCTTCCGCACGGTGCCCGCGCCGCCGCGGGTCACGGTGTTCGTGGTGAACTTCCCCGAGGGATCCGGCACCGACGTTTACGGGGCCTGGCAGGACTGGATCACCGCCGCGCCAAGGGAATTCTGGTCGAACATCTCGGTGCTCGGCGGCCCGCATCCGGCCGCGGGCGTTCCCGGCTGTCTCCTCGGCGGCGAGCAGCAGGCGCGCGAACTCATCGCCGGCCTGGAACGCCGGGCCGGAGTCAAGGGCACCGTGAGCGGCTTCCAGGAGACCGATTATCTGGGTGCGATGAATTTCTGGTCCGGAAACCTGGGACGTCGCCGATTCATGGCCGCGTCTCGGGTTCTGACGAGGAGAGCGGATCCGGCGCAGATGAGCGCGCTCGTCACCGGCGAGACGAAGATCGCGCTGGAAGTGAACCCGCTCGACGCGGCGGTCTCCGACGTCCGGCCTACCGACACCGCATTCACGCACCGCGGCGTTTTCGGCGACGTGCAGGTTTATCTCAGCGCGGACCCGGGCGTCGACCGGGAGACCGCGAAGCACGAAGTGAACGACGTCCAGGCGCGGCTGGCGAAATTCGCCACCGGCGGGGCGTACGTCAACTACATCAACGACGACCAGAAGGATTGGGCCACCGCGTACTACGGGGTGAATCTCGGGACGCTCCGGGCGGTAGCGGCGAAGTACGACCCGAGTGGGGTGCTCGCGTTCGAGCAGGGTCTCTCGCCGCGCCCGGTGTGAAAGCCGGTCTGCGGCCGGCGCAGGACTCCGGCCGCAGACCGGCGGGCTAGGCGGCGACCTGCAGGATCCAGGTGACGCCGAAGCGGTCCCGGAGCATGCCGAACCCCGGGGCCCACTGCGACGGGCCGAACTGCTCGATCACCGTCGCGTCCTCGGACAGCTTCTTCCAGAACTCGCCGACCTCGTCGACGGAATCGCCGCCGACGGACAGGAAGAACTTCTCCGTCGTGATGGTCATCCCGTTCTCGCGGGTGGTCTCGCCGACCGGCGCGGCGGCGGCGAGGCCGGGAACGTCGTAGGCCATCACCTGGAATCCGTTCTCGCCGGCGACCTGACCGAACACCACGTGGTCCGCGCCGGGCGCGTCCTTGGGCATCCCGAAGTCGCCGTAGGTCGCGATGCGGATCTCCCCGCCGAACACCGACCGGTAGAACTCGAGCGCCTCCCTGGCCTCGCCCCGGAAATTCAAGTGGGCGACGGCGTGCACTGCCATGATTTCGACTCCTCGGTTCCAGCGCCGGACTCGTTCCCGCGCTGGAACCGAGACTCGCAGCAGTAGCGGTCAGGCAGTGGCCGCTACTTCCGGCATGATCGAAACCATGCGAAAGGTGACCGACGACGAACGACGAGACCGCATCGGGCTGCGGCACGCGCTGGCGACCGCCGCGCCCGGAGTGGAGGCCGCCGTGCGCGCGGTCACGTGCTTGCACGCGACCGAGGCCAGCAGCATCTACCTGTCCGCGTACGCCCGGTCCCGCGCCGACCGGGCGTCTATTTCGGACGCGTTGTTCGGGCGGCGCACGGTGGTGCGGCAGTTGGCGATGCGCCGGACTGTGTTCGCGTTTCCGGTCGATTTGTTCGCTGCGGCAAGGGGAAGCGCGTCGGCCCGGGTCGTCCGGCAGATGGCCGCGCGGCTGGCCAAGGACGCCGAACTGGCCGGGATCGACGACGGTCCGGCTTGGGTTGCCGACAGGTGCGCCGAGGCACTCGCCGCGATCCGCGAGGTACCCGGAACCACAGCGCAGCTACGCGCCCGCCTCCCCGAACTGAGCACCCGGATCGCTGCTGAAGGACGGCCCACCGTTCTCGCTCCGGTGGGCTCGCGCGTCCTCTCCGTGCTCGCGGCGGGCGGTTCGGTCGTACGCGGGGACAACGCCGGTCGCTGGCAGACGTCGCGTCCAGTGTGGACGGCGGTTGAGCAGTGGCTCGGCGAGGATCCGGGGGCGCTGGACGAACGGGAGGGCTACCGGGAGCTGGTGCGGCGGTGGCTGTGGTCGTTCGGGCCGGGGACCGAGGACGACCTGGTGTGGTGGCTCGGCGCGACGAAAACCGCGGTCCGCCGGGCGCTGGACGACGCCGGCGCGACGCCTGCCCTGCTGGAGGACGGGACCCCGGCGTGGCTGCATCCCGACGACGAGGACGAGATCCGCCTCGACGGCGACTGGGCGGCACTCCTCCCGACCCTCGACCCGACCACCATGGGCTGGCGCCGCCGCGACTTCTACCTCGGCGACCACGGCCCGCACCTCTTCGACGGCGCGGGCAACGCCGGCCCGACGGCGTGGTGGAACGGGCGGATCGTCGGGACGTGGACGCAGCGGCCGGACGGGACGGTGGAGGTCGTGGCGATCGATCCGTTGCCGCGGGCCGCGGTGCGGGCGTTGGACCAGGAGGCCGCGAAGCTCACCGCCTGGTTCGACGGTGAGCTGGTCGCGACCGGTTACGTGTCGCCGCTGGTTCGGGGCCGGGTCAGTCGCGGCGACGGAGCCTCGGGTCGGTAAGCGACGGCGGAACGTACGAGACGTCGATCGGACCCACGTCGGCCCCCGGCGCGACGATCTCGTCAATCCGGTCCAGGACATCGTCGTCCAGCCGGATGTCGGCACCAGCCAGCAGGTCGTCCAGCTGCGGCAACGTCCGAGGCCCGATGATCGCGGACGTCACGGCCGGATGGTTGACCGCGAACGCCAGCGCCAGGTGCGTCAGCGAAAGCCCGGCTTCCTCGGCGACCCGCGCGAGCTGCTCGACCGCCGCGTGTTTGCGCTCGTCGCTCATGTGCCGTGGCACGAACCGCAGCTGCGCTTCCCGGAGTTGCTCGCCGCCGGGCCGGTAGCGGCCGGTCAGCAGGCCCATCGCGAGCGGGCTCCACACCAGGACCCCCATGCCGTACCGGTCGCACACCGGCAGGATTTCGCTCTCGATCCCCCGGTTGAGCAGCGAGTACGTCGGCTGCTCGGTCCGCAGCCGGGCGAGCCCCGCGTGTTGCGCCGCCCACTGGGCTTCGACGATCTCGGACGCCGGGAAGTTCGAGGACCCGACGGCGCGCACCTTCCCGCTGCGCAGCAGGTCGGTCAGCGCGGAGAGGGTTTCCTCCAGATCCGTGTCCGGGTCGGGGTGGTGGAGCTGGTAGAGATCGATGTGGTCAGTTCGCAAGCGCCGCAACGACTGTTCGACTTCCGCGACGATCCAGCGCCGGGAGCTTCCACCGCGGCCCGGGCCCATCGAGCCGTTGACCTTCGTGGCCACCACCACGTCGTCGCGGCGGCCCCGCAAAGCCGCGCCGAGGATCTCCTCGGACTCCCCGCCTGGCCCGTAAACGTCAGCGGTGTCAACGAAGTTGATCCCCGCGTCAAGCGCCCGGTGCACCATTCGGACGCACTCGCCGTGATCGGGGTTGCCGATCCGCCCGAACTTCATCGTGCCGAGGCAATAGGCGCTGACCTTGATTCCGGTCCGTCCCAAAAGCCGCATCTGCATCTGCCGGTTTCCTTTCCTGAGCAACGCCACGCTGGCAGAGGAAGCGGCCAGCCAGTGACCGCTACCCCGCGCGATCTGCGAAGGTGATCAGGTGACCGACGTCGTGCTGCCGCCCCGGCTCCGCCGCGGAGACCGGGTCCGGCTCGTCTCCCCGGCGAGCTGGCCAACTGCCGAACTGCTCGCGGAATCCGTGCGTACGCTGGAAAACTGGGGCCTGACCGTCGAAGTCGGCAAGCACGCCCTCGATCGGCACGGCTACCTCGCCGGGCTAGACGAGGACCGGTTAGCCGATCTCAACGACGCCTACCGCGATCCCGGCGTACGCGCGGTCATCGCCACTCGCGGCGGGGCCGGGGCGTACCGGATCGCGGACGGGATCGATTTCGCGGCGGTGCGCGCGGATCCCAAGCCGCTCATGGGGTTCAGTGACATCACCAACCTGCACCTCGCGTTGTGGCGGCACTGCCGGATCGCCGGAATCCACGGCTTCCTCGCCGGCGAGCGCTCCGCCGAATCGACCCGGCGGCTGCTGTTCGAGCCCGAACCCACGACGCTGCACCGCGACCCGAACTCGCTCACTGCCGCGGTCTCGTTTCCCGGCACCGCCACGGGGAACCTGGTCGGCGGCCACCTCGGCACCGTCATCGGGTTCATCGGCGCCGGACTGCCCAGCCTCGACGGCGCGATCCTCTTCCTCGAAGCCCCGCGCGCGATCGGGCTCGGCCAGGTCGACCGGCAGCTGACGCACCTCATGCGATCCGGTTCGCTGCGCGGCCTGCGCGGGGTCGCGCTCGGCCGGTTCCCCGGTTTCGAGGACTACACCGACCGCGGCTGGACCGTGCTCGACGTGCTGCGCGACCGGCTAGGCGCGCTGGACGTGCCGGTGCTCGGCGGCATCGACGTCGGCCACGGCACCGCCCCGCTGTCAGTCCCGCTCGGGCCGGTCGCGACGCTGGGAGAGGACACGCTGACCGTCGGGGCCGCAGTGTCGTGAGCGGCGATCCCGGTTAGAACCGGTTGCTGCCTAGGGTAGCGAGCGCCCCAATGTGGCATTGGGTGCGTCAGATGCACCCAATGTGGCGTTCGGTGCGTCCCACGCACCCAATGCCACATTGGGGTTTTCTCAGTGGTGCGGTGTGTGGCGGGTTCGTTGCAGCGGTGGCTGGGGCCAGCCTGGTCGCGTGGCTCCGTTCCTGCCGAAAGTCCGTGAGGGGAACCCTGAGGGACTCAGAGTCCCTCAGGGTTCCCCTCACAGACCTCGGCATCACGCGTCAGGCCAGCCGCGCTACGCGAGAACCTCGCGCAAACGGGGGTCTCCCCGCAGGGCTGCGCGGTGGCATGCGGCGCGGGGCCGCGGGCAGCTGCGGCGACGCGGCCGACCCACGCCACACCGCTCCCCGCTCCCGGAGAAGTCCTTCACAGACCTCCCCAAGGCCCACTACTGAGAAAACCTCATTGGGGCGCAAGACCGCGCACACCCCGAACCCGCAGAGCACTGCGGCCTCGTGAGTGCCGATGCCGGTTAGAACCGGCATCCCCGCTCACGAGGTTCCGGAGCCCCAGCTCAGGTGCCGGAAGTGCAGTCCGTTCTTGGACTCCTGCCATTCCCCGACGGTGTCCGGTTCCCGGCCGATCTCCGGCGCGTAGACGTCGCCCTCGAAGGACTCGCGGAGTTCGGTCACCTCGATCCGGTCGGCGAACGGCAGCGACTCCTGGTAGATCCGCGCGCCGCCCATCACCCACACGTCACCGTCGGCGGCCGCAAACGCTTGCTCCAGTCTGGGGAACGTCTCCGCGCCTTCTTGCGGCGTGCGGGACACCACCAGGTTCCGCCGTCCCGGCAGCGGCCGGACGCGTTCCGGCAGCGACTCCCACGTGCGCCGGCCCATCAGCACCGTCGCGCCGGCGGTCACCGTGCGGAAGTGCTTCATGTCCTCCGGAATGTGCCACGGCAAGGCGTTGTCGCGGCCGATGACGCGGTTCGCCGACTGTGCCCAGATGAGTCCGATCATCAGACGGCCACCGGAGCCTTGATGCCGGGGTGCGGGTCGTAGCCCTCCAGCGAGATGTCCTCGTAGCGGTAGTCGAACAGGCTCTCGGCCGGCTTCAGGCTCAGCGACGGGAACGGCCGCGCGTCCCGGGAGAGCTGCTTGCGCACCTGGTCGACGTGGTTGTCGTAGATGTGACAGTCGCCGCCGGTCCAGACGAAATCGCCGACGCGCAGGCCGACCTGGTCGGCGATCATGTGCGTCAGCAGGGCGTAGCTCGCGATGTTGAACGGGACGCCGAGGAAGAGGTCCGCGCTGCGCTGGTACAGCTGGCAGGACAGCTCGCCGTTGGCCACGTAGAACTGGAAGAACGCGTGGCACGGTGGCAGCGCCATCTGCGGAATGTCCCCGACGTTCCACGCCGACACGATGATGCGCCGCGAATCCGGGTTCTCGCGCAGAGTGCGGAGGACGTCGCTGATCTGGTCGACATGCCCGCCGTCAGGAGTCGGCCAGGACCGCCATTGGACTCCGTAGACCGGGCCGAGGTCGCCGTCCTCAGCGGCCCATTCGTCCCAGATCGTGACGCCGTGGTCACGCAGCCAGGTGACGTTCGAGTCGCCGCGCAGGAACCACAGCAGTTCGTACGCGATCGAGCGGAAGTGCACCTTTTTCGTGGTGATCAGCGGGAATCCGTCGGCCAGCCGGTAGCGCAGCTGGTACCCGAAAATCGACCGGGTGCCCGTACCGGTGCGATCCCCCTTCCGGGCTCCCGTGTCGAGCACGTGCTGAAGCAGGTCTTCGTACTGCGTGTCCGGCATGTCCGCGGATGTTAGTCGAGACAGCGCCGTGTCAGCCGGATATCAGCCGCGGCGGTGACGCTGGTCGCACCACCACACAGAGGGGGATCTCCGATGACACGCCCACCCGGCCTGCCGCTCGAGCGCGACGCAGGCCCGTTCGCCCCGCCGTCCGCCATCACCCGGCTGCGGGAGTCCCGGCCGGTGAGCCCGCTGAAGTTCCCGGACGGGCACGACGGCTGGCTGGTCACCGGCTACGACGCGGTCCGCCAGGCGCTCGCCGACCCGCGGTTCAGCTCGCGCCAGGACCTCGGCCCGGTGCACGTGCCATATGAAACGCCGAGCATGCCGGAAGCGCAGGAGGAGTTCGAACCGTCGCCGCAGACGCCCGGCCTGTTCATCACGATGGACCCGCCGGACCACGGCCGGCTGCGCCGGAAGCTCACCGGCACGTTCACCGTCAACCGGATGAAACGGCTCGAGGAGCACATCGCCGAAATCTCCGAACGGCAGCTCGACCATCTCGCCGAATGCCCGAAACCAGCCGATCTGGTGACGGAATTCGCGCTTCCGGTGCCGTCGCTGGTGATCTGCGAAATGCTCGGGGTGCCGTATTCGGACCGGGAAATGTTCCAGAAGAATTCCTCGCAGATCATGCTCCGGGACCAGAGCATCGAGGACAAGATGGCCGCTTGGACGGCGATCTCGTCGTACCTCGGCGAACTCGCGGTGAGCAAGCGTGCGGAACCCGGTTCGGACATCCTGTCCGACCTGGCCCGCGACGACGACCTGAGCATCGAGGAACTCGTCGGGATCGGGTTCCTGCTGCTGCTCGCCGGGCACGAAACGACCGCGAACATGCTGGCGCTCGGCACTTTCGCGTTGCTGGAGAACCCGGAGCAGATGGCGGCACTGCGGGCCGATCCGGACCTGATTCCCGGCGCGGTCGAGGAACTGCTGCGCTATCTCGCCGTAGTCGACGTCCTTTTCCGGTACGCGGCCGAAGACCTCGAACTCGGCGGCGAAAAGATCAGCAAGGGATCGACCGTTCTTATTTCGATGCTGGCCGCCAACCGCGATCCTTCGCATTTTCCCGACGGCGAGGCTCTCGATGTCGAACGGAAAGCGCGCACGCATCTGTCGTTCGGGCACGGCGTGCACCAATGCCTCGGCCAGCAGCTCGCCCGGATCGAAATGCGCGCGGGTTTCGCCGGGCTGCTGCGCCGCTTCCCGGCGCTCGCGCTCGCGGTCCCGCCGGAGGAGGTGCCGCTGCGGACCGGCATGAACATCTACGGCGTTCACGAGCTGCCCGTGACCTGGTGAAACCGCACGCGTCAACAGATCAGTTGACGCGTGCCCACGTCAACGTATACGTTGACAACCATGGCAGACTCCGTGCAGGAAATGGCCGCCCGATACTTCCGGCAACGCAGAAACCCCTTCCTCGACGAACTGGTGCGCGCGGCGAGATCCGGACGCCAACCCAGCGAAGACCTCAGCGCCGAGGACGCGGCAGGCGCGTTGCACCTGGTCCCGGACGTCCGAGGTGACCTGGACCGGGCGGAGGTCACGCTGATCGAATCGGCCCTCGACCGCGGCTGGACCTGGGAACAGCTGGGGGCGGAGTACGGCAACCGGTCCAAACAGGCGATGCAGCAGCACTACCGGCGGCGCGGCGGGAAACGCTCCTGGCCAGCAGGGGAACGCCCGCCGCGCGCCGGATCGCCGCACCGCCTGGGCGACGAG
Source organism: Amycolatopsis albidoflavus (assembly GCF_039525725.1). Taxonomy (NCBI): domain Bacteria; kingdom Bacillati; phylum Actinomycetota; class Actinomycetes; order Pseudonocardiales; family Pseudonocardiaceae; genus Amycolatopsis; species Amycolatopsis albidoflavus. The sequence continues at coordinate 202,114 of NZ_BAAAHV010000009.1, read as the reverse complement.
GACCTCGACCCAGCCGACGTGGCGAAGGTGCGTGAAGCGATCAGCGCCCTGCTCGCCACCGCGCACGACGTCGCCGAAACCCACACCGTCGACGGGGTGTGGACCGCGAGCGAACCGATCCTGGAAGAGATCTCGACGGTCGGCCTGGATCCGTTGCCCCGCTTGGAAGTCGCGTGCGCCACCGCGGCCCGGGCCATCTCGGACATGGTCATCGCGGGCTGGGAACGCCGCGATCCGGGACGGGAGGAGCGGCGGCGGCAGTCGTGGACGGTGCGGCTCGAAGACGAGATGCGGGACATGGCGTCCTGGCTCGACCGGGAACCGCAAGGACGGCCCCTCCCCCGCGTCGACCGTCCGCTGACCGTCGGGACGACCACCGCCGTACGGGCGGACCACGTCGAGATCGCCGCCGAGGACGTCGAGCAGGTACAGGAGTCGATCAGCCTGACCCTAGATCGGCTCGAAGCCCACCGCGCCGTGTTCGACCAGGTCATCGACGAACTGCGACGACGACAGGCCGAATTGTCCTGAGCCGTCAGCGGACCCGGGACTGCAGCCACTTGTCCCACGGCCGTTCCTTGTCCTTGGCGAACGGCACGTCCGAGCGCAGCCCGCGCGGGATGAGCACCAGCGCCTCGCCCGCGAAGCTGACCCCGATCGCGAGCTGATACGGCCTCGCCTGTTCGTGCATGCCGAATTTCACTGCCAGCACAGTGAATCCGAGCGACACGGCCACACCGAGCACGAACAGCGCGAGGCTCGACTTGCGGTAGCGCTGCCACAGCGCGCCCTTCTTGGCATACAGCCGGATCGTCGCCCCGCGCGCCGCGCCGAAGGCGAGACCGACCACGCAGCTGCCGACAATCCACCACACGTCAGCGCTGGTCAGCCCCTTGAAACCGACCACCCCCACGACACCGATGGCGATCAGCACCACCGGCGGCGCGACGGTGTCCCGCCAGTTCAACGGCTCCCCGAGCATCCGGAACACCAGCATCACCACGACGCCGACGACCAAACTCACGAGCACCCACCCGCTCATCGCGGACCCCCTTCACCGAGCGCTGGGCCTCGTGCGTGTTCGCGCCGGTGAGAACCGGCGCAGGCACTCACGACCCCAGCGTTCACCCCATTTAGCACGGTCATGCTAAATCCATCGTGGCATCGTCGTGCTATAAACGCAACCATGCCGAAGATCGTGGTGCCGGAAGACCGGCGGATGGCCGTCAGCGAAGCCGTGGTGCGGGTAGTCCGCCGCTCCGGCGTCGAGGGCGCGACACTCGGCAACGTGGCCAAGGAGGCAGGCCTCGCGATCGGATCGATCCGGCACTACTTCGCCGACCACGAGGCGATGATGATCTTCACCATGGACCAGCTCGGCCGCCGGATCGGCGAGCGCGTGGCGGTCCGCGCGGACCGGCTCCTCGCAGCCGACACCGATCGCCGGACGCTCGTCGAAGACCTGCTCGCCGAATTCCTCCCGCTCGACGACGACCGCCGGGACGAGGCCGTCGCGTGGCTGGCGTTCACCGTCGCCGCCCGCACCCGGCCGGCGTTCCGCGCGAGCGCCGACGCCCAGCACCAGTACTTGCGCGACCTGATCACCCGGATCCTGCGCGAGGCCGTCGCGCTCGGCAGGCTTTCCGGGAAACTGGACCTGACCGTCGAGTCGGTCCGGCTTTCCGCACTGCTCGACGGACTGACCATGCAAGCGGTGCTGCACCCGGAATCGACACCCCCGGAATTGCTGCGCGACGCACTCCGGCGAAGCCTGCCGTAACCCCGGGTCCCTTGTGGACCAAAGTCCCTCCGGCGCGATTCATCGGTTGTGAACGCGCTGTGAATATTGCGAATTACCTGTCGCCGCGATGAGCGAAACCGCGGCGGTGCCAGTTGTTTTCCCGCAGAACCGGATGTGAACACTCACACGGCGTGCCGGAGCCGTTGCTCTGCGGGAGCGGGCGAGAACACAGTGATGCTCGGCCGGGTCACCCCGGCAAGCTCCCTTCCCCGTCTGGCACAAGGAGATTCGATGGATTACCGACCCACCCGGCGGACAGTCCGGATTACGGTGGCGACCGGGGCAGCCGCGCTTGCCGTGGCGCTGCTGCCGGGCACCGCGCTGGCCCAGTCGACCAACGACGCGAACCAGCCGAACGGCCTCATCAAGACCGCCACGCACACCAAGGTGGTCGAAGTCCAGCCGCTCGGCGGGCACCTGAACCGCGCCGCGCTGCCCGCTTCGAAGCAGCTCTCGTACAACCAGCAGGTGCAGGAAAACGACCAGTGGTGCTGGGCCGCGGACGGCTCCAGCATCGAGCAGTCCCAGGGCGGCTCCGCCTCGCAGGCCGATTTCTGCGCGGCGGGCAAGGGCACCCAGTCCGGGTACTGCCCGAACGAAGGCGGCCAGATCTCGGAGATCGTGCAGGGCTTCATCGGCACCGGGTTCAACGCGGAGAGCGCGAACGGGCCGATCAGCTACGACTCGGTCCAGAACCAGGTCAACTCCGGAATCCTGAACCTGACCGGCATCTACTGGACCTCCGGCGGCGGCCACGCCGAGGTGATCTACGGATACGACACCACGAACAACTCGATCATGGTCGGCGACCCGTGGCCGAGCTACGAGCGTTACCAGACCTGGGACTACACCCAGTACCAGAGCAACGCCCAGTTCAACTGGAACGACACCATCGTCAACATCAAGAAGGGCTGACGAGCCGCCATGGGTGAGATCTGCCGGAAGTTCGCCGCCGGCGCGGCGATCGCGGTCGCGGCGCTCCTGTCCGCCGGTCCCGCCGAGGCCGCCGGGGCCTCGTGGGTCGCGCCGCCGTCGGAGCAGGACGTCGCGGCCGCGGTCAAAGCCGCGGAAACGGCGCGCGCGATCAGTTTCGCCACGTCGAACTTCCGGCAGGTCGGCCACGGCGAGCCAGGCCGGATCACGGTCGGGCACCAGGGAATCCCGGTCTACACGCTCAATCCCGATTTCGTCGCGGCGAAGCCGGGAGCCGCGGCGGGCGTGCTGCGGTCGATCGCGGTGACGGCCACCTCGGCCACCGGTGCGAAAGCCACCCTCCGCGCCGCGCCCGACCGCGCCGCGCCGAGCGGCTGGTCGGTCGGGAACGTGTTGTCCGGCAACGACGAGGAGCGGCTCAGCGCCCGGCTGCGCCCGGGTTCGGTGCTGCTGAACGAACCGCAGATCAACGGCTGGTACGACCTCGGCCGCGACGGCGTCGTGCTCCTGCAGGCCAGCCTTCCCCAGTCGCCGGTCGGCCAGTTCACGCCGATCGCCGACTACGAGCAGCAGGTACATTCCCGCTACGCCGACAAACTGCCCGGCTCGGATTACCAGCGGGGCGGCGGAATCGGGTTCAAGCAGACCCTCCAGCGCGACACCGGGCCGGCCGGTTCGCTGACCGTCGGGCTGATCGTGTTCGGCTCCGCGGTGGCGGCGGCAGGCGCGTTCCTGTTGTGGCGCTGGACGAAACGCCGGATCAGTCCCAAATGAGATCGACTCCGGCGATGCCTACGCCGAGTTCCTCGAAGTAGGCGCTGACCGTGTTCCCCGGCCCGCAGAACAGCGGCTCGCGGACCAGCAGCTCCAGGTCTTCGCGAGGCCGGACGGTCCGCAGGCAGCGCGCGGGCAGCGCGGCCGGGTCGAAGCGCAGCCGCAGCAGGTACGCCGACATGCGAGAGCGCACGACCCGGTGGAAACTCCCCGGCCGGACCGAGGCGGAGGGACGCAGCGTGAAGCCGAACGTGTGCGTCTCCCCCTCGGCGAGGCCGCGGTCGAAGAGCACCTCGAACACCATCCCCGCCGAGCGCATGCTGCGCCGCACCCGCCCGACCCGGCAGCCGTCGACCGCGATGATCTCCGTCGCCGTCACGTCGCTGCCTTCCTCGTCCTGGTGCGTGACCAGGAAACTGTCCGGTCCGGATCTTCGGGCCCGCACCACCATCGTCGACGTGATCTCCTCGGTCCGGCCCTGCGCGCCGAGGGTCAGCACGTCGACGACCGTCGCGACGTCGAGGTCCGCGTTCTCCTCGACGCCGGGCGTTCCGCTCAGCTCGTCGCGCAGCGCGAACGTTTCGGCCCAGCTCTGCTGAAGCTCCGGCAGCGACGGCCTGCGATCGGCGTCCGCGGTCCGGTGCGGCCCGATCAGCACGACCAGGCTGTCCGGCGGCAGGTTCAGCACCGACTCCAGAGCGCGCACGACGTCGAGCGACCGGGGCGCGGACGGACTGCGCAATCCGCGCTGCCAGTAACTCAGCGTGGACTCCGCGACCGAAACCCCGTGCGCGGCGAGATGCGCGCGAAGCCGCGAAAGGGACAGCCCGCGCCGGTCGACGGCCTCGGACAACGCGCGGTGAAACGGGCCGGACCGGACTGTTCGCGACGACCACCGGACCGCCAAGCTCTGCTGCTGCATCTGGCTTCCCCTGCTCGTGCCGAATAACTGTTCAGCATGAGCAGTTCGTGACCGGGCAACAACCGTCCATGGTCGAGAATCGGACATTTCCCCCGGCTTGGGGAGGCTCAGCCGTCCTCGAGGGTCCGCCAGATGCCCGCCAGAAGGCGCAGCTGCTCGTCGTCCAGCCGGTCGAAGAACAGCGTCCGCAGGTCTTCGTGGTGGCGTCGGCGGGCTTTGCGGATCAGCGCGCGGCCCTGCGCGGTCAAAACGGCGTCGAAGCTGCGGGCGTCTACCGCCGATTGGCGGCGTTCGATCAGGCCGCGGCTGACGAGGCGGTCGGCCAGCCGGGTGAAGCCGCCGGTGGACATCAGCCGGCGCTGCGCGAGGTCGGTCATCCGCATGCCCGCGTCACCCGCTTCGGCCAACAGGGCTAGCACGCTGTACTCCGCCATGCTCACGTTCAGCGGCGCCAGCCCGTCCGCCAGCGCGCGCCACAGCCGCTCGTGCGTGAAGAGGAACCCGCTCCACGCCTCCTGTTCCAGGTCTCGCAGCCCGTCGCTCGCCATGGCGACACGGTAGCCCGGCCCTGGCAAACGGGTGATCACGGCCGTCGCCGGAAATAGTTGTCTGCGCAGACAGGTTAATTCCGGCAGGCCCGGCCGCGGGTGCGGCCGGGCACGCGAAAGGAGTCGACCATGGCTGAACCGCAGACCGCCGCCCAGACCGCTGAGGCGCGGCCGTTCGAAATCGGCATCCTGACCTTCGGAGAACTCACCAAGGACCCGGTTTCCGGGGCGCTCCCCTCGCCGCGGCAGCGGGCGCGCGAGACGATCGAGCAGGCGCGGCTCGCTGACGAGGTGGGGCTGGACGTCTTCGGCGTCGGCGAACACCACCGCACCGACTTCGTCGGGTCCGCGCCGGCCATCCTGCTCACCGCGGCGGCCGAGCGCACCGAGCGGATCCGGCTGACCAGCGCGGTGACCGTGCTGAGCTCCGAGGATCCGGTGCGGGTGTGGGAGCAGTTCGCGACGATCGACCTGTTGTCCGCGGGCCGCGCCGAGATCATCGCGGGCCGCGGCTCGTACACCGAATCGTTCCCGCTCTTCGGCTACGACCTCGCCGATTACGCCGATCTCTTCCGCGAGAAGCTCGACCTGCTGCTGGCGATCCGCGAGCAGAATCCGTTGACCTGGAAGGGAAAGTTCCGCGCGCCGCTCGATGACGCCGACATCGCGCCGCGTGCGGACGGCCTGCCGATCTGGGTAGGCGTCGGCGGGTCCGCGGCCTCGGCGATCAGTACTGGACGACGCGGGCTGCCGATGGCGATGGCGTTGCTGCTGGGGCCGTTGACGCAGCACGAGCAGACCGCCGCGCTTTACCGGCAGGCCGCGCGGGAGGCCGGGCACGATCCGGCGGCGATCAGCATCAACGTGCACGGATATGTCGGGCGCACCAGCCAGGAAGCTCGCGAGACGATGTATCCCTACTTCGCGCAGGGCATGCTGGAGAACAATCATCAGCGCGGCGAAGGAATGCTGCTGTCCCGATCCGCTTTCGACGCGCAGTCCTCGCCCGGGTCGGGACTGCTGGTGGGAAGTCCGGCGGAGCTGATCGAGAAACTGCTTGCCTACCACGAGTTTTACGGCCTGAACCGAGTGCTGGTCCAGCTCGGCTTCGGCGGGATGCCGCAGAAGGCGCACCTCGAAGCGATCGAGCGGCTCGGCACCGAGGTCGCCCCGGTCGTACGACGGGAGATCGCGTCGTGAGCGGGCTGCGAGTGGCGGTCGTGAACGAGAGCCCGAGCCAGCCGTCCAAGACGATGGGGTTGGTGGACGTCATCCTGGAAACCCTGGGCGGCTTGGTCCCGCTTGAGGCATCCCGGATCGACGTTTACCGGCTGGGGCTCGGCGGAACCAGTGAACGCTCGGACGCGCCGCCGAAGGTCGAGGCCGCGTTGCGGAGTGCGGAAGAAGCTGACCTGCTGATCGCGGCGACACCGGTGTTCCGCGGTTCGTATCCGGGCATGTTCAAGCAGTTCTTCGATCTGGTCGACCAATACGCGCTGGCTGACAAACCCGTCCTGCTGGCGGCGACTGGCGGCGGCGACCACCACGCCCTCGTCTTGGAACACGCGCTGCGGCCGTTGTTCGGGTTTTTCCAGGCCCTGACGCTTCCGGTCGCGATCTTCGCTTCCAGCGGCGATTTCGACGGGACCGTGCTGTTGAATCCGCGCGTGCACGGGAGGATTCAGCTCGCGCTCTCGACCGCGGTCCGGTACCTGCCGGTGCTGAAGTAAGCCATCGCGAATTCCGTCAACCGTTGCGCCGCGGCGGAAAGGTAGGCGTCCGCCCGCCGCACCACCGTCAACGTCCGATAACAACCCGGAGCATCCAGCTCCAACCCGACGGCCGCCTCGTCCTTGGCGGCTCGTCGGGCCACCTCCGGCACCAAACCGATCCCCAGCCCGCTCGCGATCAGCTGGCCGGTCGCGCCGGGTTCGTCGCTCTCGCAGGAGTAGTTCGGTTCCAACCCGGCCTCGGCGAAGAGGCGGTCGGCGAGGGTGCGCGGCCAGTAGCCGGGGCGGGTGGTCACCATGGGCTCGTTCGCGAGGTCCGCCATCCGCACCCGTTTGCGCCGCGCGAGGCGGTGCGTGTTCGGCACGGCGAGAATCACCTCCTCGCGCAGCAGTTCCCGCGCCTGGAGGCCGGGTTGCAACAGCGGTTGCGAAGCGAAGCACAGATCGACCTCGCCCGCGCACAGCTGCTGCGCCATGGTTTCCGCCGAGGATTGGTACAGCCGCAGCTCGATGCCGGGGTACTCCGCGCGGAAAGCGCTCATCAGGCCGGTGAGCGTGAGCAGGGTTTCCGACGCGACGGCGACCCGGCCGTGCTCAAGGCCGGACAGGTCGACGAGCTCCTGGCGGGCGTCGTCGAGTTCGCGCAGGGCCCGGTCTACGCGGCGCAGGAACGTGGTGCCGAAGTGGTTGAGCCGCAGCCCCCGCCCGGCCCGTTCGAACAGCGGCACGCCGAGATCCGCCTCCAGCCGCGCGATCGCCCGGCTCAGCGACGGCTGCGCGATGTGCAGCTCGGCCGCCGCCTGGCTGAGGTGGCCGCGATAGGCGACCGCCTGGAAGTAGCGCAGTTGCAGCAGGTCCATCTCATAGCTCCGAGGTCATGAGTATATGCCGTTTTTGGTCTTGGACGGCATGAGAAGTTCAGCTTAGCGTCTGTTCGGGGGAAGAGTTACGCGCACAAGGGGGAACAGTGGCCGAAGCGGCCCTTACACGCGGGCGGACGTTGCTGGTGGTGATGCGGGCTTTCGTGACGGTCCACGCCGTCGCGATCCTCGGTCAGCCGGTGTTCGCCGGACGGTATCTGATCGGCGACTACGGCATGCTGGCGATGCACGAACTCGGCGCGAACATCGTGTCGACGGTCGCGCTGGCACAGCTCGTGCCTGCCGCGTTGTACTGGTGGCGAGGCGGCGTCCAGTGGCCGTTCTGGGCGAGCCTGCTGCTGGCCGGCGGCGAGACCGCGCAGTACTTCGCGGGCCTGGCTGGCGCCCTTGACCTGCACATTCCGCTCGGCGTCGCGCTGGTCGCGATCGCGCTCGGGACGCTGTTCGGCATCTGGCGGACCGGGACGCGGCGATGAGCGGGATGTCGCGCCGCCGGTTTCTCGGGCTGGCCGGCGGGGCCGGAGTGGTGCTCACCGCCGGGTTCGTCACCCCGCGGCTGTTCCGGGACGCTGCCGCCACCGGCGAGCTGCTGACCAGCGAAGTGCCGCTGCCGCAACCGTTTCAGGTGCCCCTGCCGGTGCCGACGGTGCTGAATCCGGTCTCCCGCGACGGTAGCGTCGACCGGTACGAGATCGTCCAGCGGGCGAGCACCGCGGAGATCCTGCCCGGCCTGCGCACGCCGATTTGGGGCTATCAAGGCACTTTCCCCGGCCCGACGATCGAATCCCGCAGCGGCCGGACCACGATCGTGCGGCACCGCAACGAGCTTCCGGTGCCGACGGTCGTGCACCTGCACGGCGGACGCACGCCGCCGGAGTCCGACGGATACGCCACCGACCTCGTCCTGCCCGCCGACGGCCGGTATCTGGCCGGTGCCGGGCACGGTCATTCCGGGATGGCCGATCCGGACGCCGTCGTCACCACCGGCACCCGCGAGTACACGTATCCGTTGCGGCAGAAGGCCGCGATGCTCTGGTATCACGACCACCGGATGGATTTCACCGGCCCGGCGGTGTATCGCGGGCTCGCCGGACTGCACGTCGTCCGCGACGCCGAGGAAGACGCCCTGCCGCTGCCGCGCGGCGAGCGGGAGATCCCGCTGATGATCACCGACCGCGCGTTCGCCGAAGACGGATCGATGCGTTACCCGTCGCTCGACCCTTCATTGCGGACCGTTCCCGGTGTCGAAGATGCTTACGCCGCAGGGGTTCTCGGTGACGTTCTGCTGGTGAACGGCGCACCGTGGCCGGTCGCGGAAGTGTCGGCGACCCGATATCGGCTGCGCTTCCTCAACGGTTCCAACGCCCGCCGCTACGACCTCGCACTCGACCCGCCGCCTCCGAGCGGACCCGCGTTCACGCAGATCGGCTCGGATCAAGGCTTGCTCGCCGCCCCGCGCGGCCACGAACATCTGCCGATCGCGCCCGCCGAACGGTATGACCTGGTGGTCGATTTCGGCGCCTATCCGGTCGGTACCGAAGTGACGCTGGTCAACCGGCTCGGCACCGGGACTACCGCGCAGGTCATGCGCTTCCGCGTCGTCCGCCGGGCCAAGGACGACAGCCGAATCCCGGCGCGACTGTCCGAAGTGGAGCGACTTGACCGCGCACAAGCGACAGTGACTCGCGAGTTCGCGTTCCGAAGTGGACAGGTCAACGGCAGGCACGGCTGGACCATCGGCGGCGAAGCCTTCACTCCGACGCGCATCGCGGCCCAGCCGAAACTCGGCGACGTCGAGATCTGGCGGTTCGTCGCGGATCTACACCATCCGATCCACCTGCACCTGGTGCACTTCGAGGTACTTTCCCGCGGCGGCAAGGATCCCGCCCCGCACGACGCGGGCCGCAAGGACACTGTGGACCTTCAGCCCGGCGAGGCGGTCGAGGTGATCGCCCGGTTCGACGGGTATCGCGGGCGGTACATGTTCCATTGCCACAATGCCGAGCACGAGGACATGGGGATGATGGCCACGTTCAAGACCGTCTAGGAGGTGGCGCGGTCACCACGAGCCTCGCCGGCTGGGTGTTCCCGTCACCGTGACCTCGCGCGGCAGCGTTCCTACGCTGACCGCGACGGTTTCCTCTTCGATTCTGGAGGTGCGGCAATGAACTCCACAGCCCGGCTGGCCGGCGCTGCGCTCGGCCTGTCCGCGGTGCTGGCCCTGACCGGCCAGACCGCCGCGACAGCCTCGCCAAAACCGGCGGCGAATTCGGTGACGTGCAATTCCGGTCCGCTGCAGGTGAAGTTCTCCGAATTCCCCGGTTCCCCGCCGAACGTGTTCTGGTCGCTCGGCGTCTTTTGTTCCGCTCCGGCGCAAATCTCCCTGTCGTCCCGGTTGGTCACCGGATTCAGCACGCTGGCCTTCGGCACCAATCCCAGCGCGTTCACCCAGCTGCTGTTCACCACCTCGCCCGGCAACAAGTCCGTGTCGGTCCCCAAGGGCATCCCGGTGGAAGTGCTGGCGTCAGCCACGATCGCCAACCGCACCGGCGGCGTCGTGACCATCGCCAGCTCCGCGGGCGGAAACTGCACCCGGAACAATTCGGTGCAGGTGACGTGCAATTACGCCAGCGGTTTCTTCCGTCCCTGACCGGGCTGGGCGTCCGAGTGCCGACGGCCGCGGCACTCGGCGTCACGGGCGCGCGGACAGCGCGGCGAGAGCCAGATGCAGCACCTGCAGATCGCGATAGCCGCTCACCGACAGCCCGGTGCGCTGCTCGATCTGCCGAAGCCTGCGGTCGAGAGTATTGGGATGAATTTGCAGCGCGGCAGCCACTCGCCGCCGGTCGGCGTCGCCGAGCACCCAGCCGCGCAAGGTGTCCACGAGCGCCGGCGAATCGGCCAGCGGCGCGACCACGGCGGACAACCGCGTCGCGAGATCCGGATCGCCCGACACCAGCCGATCCGCCAGCACCTGCGACAAGTCGTAAAAACCGGCCGGATAGCCGCGACCGCGCACCAGCCGCCAGACTGTCACCGCTTCCCGGAAGGCACCGAGAAGTCCCTGCGTGCTTCCCTTGGCCAACACCACCTGCACGCCAGGCCCGAGCGCGCCGAGAGCCGGGACCGACGCGTGTTCCGGCACCCGGATTCCCGGCCCGTCGAATACCGGCAGGGGATGCAGCAAGATGACGAAATTCCTGCGCGCCAACACTAAGGCGCCGCTTTCGAGCAGCGACCGCTCAAGCCGGGCCAGCTTGCCCGCGAGGTCGCCGCGCGAATCCGCGGGCGACACCAAAGCAATCAGATGCGCCGGAGCCCGCGAGCCCGCCCCGGCGGCCGAACCGCTCAGCAGGCCGCGGATCACCTGTTCCCGGTACCGCCCGGTTTCCGCTCGTTGCCGATGCCAGCCGAAGAACGCGCCCAGTTCGGCGTCCTCGGCCAGCGGACCCAGCTGAGCCGACCACCTCACCAACGGCATCAGCGTGGCCCGGTCGGTCACCGACGCTTCGGCGAGCGCGATCCGCATCGCGGCGGTGTAACTGGTGGTGACGCCGAGCCGCAGCGACTCCGCGGAAAACCCTCCGTCGGCCACGACCTGACCGAACTTTTCGTACGGGGAAAGGGTTTCCGGGTCGACAATCTGGTCCGATCGCGCGCAGTCGAAGGCGAGGTCCGCGCCGAACCGGATGAGTTCGATCGAGCGCGGGATCAGCGCGAGCGCCCCTGGCCCGTGCACGGCCATCGTGGTGTTCAGCTCGTTCCGCACCCCGGTCAGCACGCGGGGCAGCAGCCGTTCCAGAACAGCCCGGGTTTCTCCGCTTCGCATGGCGACGGTTTCCTGACGGCGAGGTGCGCCCAGCATAGCGGCGGAACTGCTTGGTCCACACCTGTCGAGCGGCCGGATCAGGAACGCCGTCACGGCTACCAGGGACCGCGAATCCGTCCGCTCCGCCGCCAGACCCTCCTCCGTCACCGAGGCCGGTCAAGCTAAGCCGGTCTGGGCGTGACCGGTCCCGAATCCAGCCGATACCCGGCTCCCGCGACCGTCTCGATCACCGGCGGCAACCCCAGTTTCCGCCGCAACGTCATGACGGTGACCCGCACCGTGTTCGTGAACGGATCGGCGTGCTCGTCCCACGCCTTCTCGAGCAACTGCTCCGCACTCACCACCGTCCCGTCCGCGCGCATCAGGACCTCCAGCACCGCGAACTCCTTGGGCGACAACGGCAGAAACCGGCCGTCACGCGAAGCCTGATGGCGCGGCAGATCCAGCACCAGCCCAGCCGCCTCCAGCACCGGCGGCAACGCCGGACGCGCCCGGCGGGCCAGCGCGTGCACCCGGGCGACCAGCTCCGCGAACACGAACGGCTTGGTCAGGTAATCGTCCGCGCCCAGGTTCAGGCCTTCGATGCGATCGGTGACGTCGGCGGCCGAGGTGAGCATGAGGACCCGGGTCTCGCCGCCCGCGTCGACGATCGCCGCGCACACCTCGTCGCCGTGAACAGTCGGCAGGTCCCGGTCCAGAACGACGACGTCGTAGGCATGCACGGCGACGCGTTCGAGCGCTTCGCCGCCGTCGTAGCAGACGTCCACCGCGATGGAATGGCGGCGCAGCCCCTCGGCGATCGAATCAGCCAGGAGCGGCTCGTCCTCGACAATCAGTACCCGCATTCGATCATCATGCCTTGACCGGCGATAAAGGCGAGATAAGGATCAGGCGGGCAACCGGACATCGACAGTCAGCCCGCCATTCGGGTTCGCCCGCGCCGACACCTCCCCATCATGCGCACGAGCGACAGAACGCACGATCGACAACCCCAGCCCCGAGTGATCCGCCGCACCGGTGCGATCCGGCTTCCCCCGCCGAAACGGCTCGAACAAACCCGGCACCGCAACCTCGTCCACAATGGACCCGGAATTGCGCACACTCAACGCAGGCGTCGCACCGATCGTGATCGACACCCACCCATCCGGAACGTTGTAGCTGATCGCATTGCTCACCAGATTCAGCACCAATCGTTCAAGCAGCACCGCATCACCAATCACCGTCCGCGCGCGCAGCCGGGCTTCCACCGTCACGCCAGCGTCTTTCGCCTGCGCGACGGTAAGTTTGACGACGGAGCGGACCACTTTGTCCAATCGCACCGGTGCCCGCGCGCTGAGTCCGCGATCGCTGCGCGCGAGCACGAGCAGCCCTTCGATCAGCCGCTCGCTGCGTTCGTTGGTCTGCAACAAATGCGCGCCCAGTTTGGTCAGCTCCGGCCCGGCATCGGGGTTCTCCAACGCGACCTCGATCAGCGTGCGTTGCACCGCGAGTGGCGTGCGCAACTCGTGCGAAGCGTTGGCCACAAAACGTTTCTGGCTGTCGAACGAACCGGCGAGACGGTCCAGCATGCTGTCGAAAGTGTCGGCGAGTTCCTTGAGTTCGTCGCGCGGGCCGTCGAGGTTGATCCGCTGATCGAGCTTCCCGGCTTCGAGCCGTCGCGCGGTCGAGGTGATGGTGTGCAGCGGCCGCAGCGCGCGGCCGGCCATGAACCAGCCGAACAGCAATGCCAGCGCCGCCGTCACCACCAGTGCGATCGCCGAAGCGAGGACCAAAGTGGACATTGTCGAGCTGCGGTAATCGGTGAGCACCGCTGTGGCCACCCGTTCCACCGAAGCCGAAGCGGCATCCGCCGGGACCGCGCTGAAAGTCGCGTTCGCGGGAAGCGCTTCGGCTGACATCACCTGGCCGAGTCTCAACGACACCCCGTCGCCGAGGTACTGCGCGGGCACGGGCAGCTCGTTGCTGACGACAACGTAGGTCACCACCACCAGCACGATTCCGGCCAGCAGGAAGAACCCGCCGTACAGCGCGGTGAGCCGGGTCCGCACGGACAGCCGCAGCGGGCCCCGGCGCGCGTCGGCGTTCTTCTCGGCCAAAGGTCCTCCCCGGTCGTCGCTGCCGGGAAGTCTGCCGGATCCGGGCATAAGGAGAGGATAAACAAGATCGCTTAACGGGCCTGTATCGCCGCGTCGGTACTACTTGGCCACCGGCGGGAACCACCCGCTCGAGCGAAGGAGAATCCGATGCGGAAAGCACGTCTGGCGGCCGTCGGGGCCGGAGTGGCGCTGGCGCTGCTCACCGGGTGCTCGTCTGGGGACACCGCGCCGCAGGTGCCGTCGATCTCCAGCCCGAAGGCGAGTTCGGACCCGGGGGCCGCGGCCGGGAAAGCCGATCCGGCGGCGGACCGGGACGCGATGCGCAACTACGCGAAATGCATGCGCGAACACGGCGTCGACACGCCGGATCCGGGCGAGAACGAAGCCCCGACCATCAACTTTTCCAACGATCCCAAAACCATGGCGGCACTCGACGCCTGCAAGAAGCTGCTGCCGGGCGGCGGAGTGCCGAAGAAGCTGACGCCGGAGGAGATGGACAAGGCGCGCAAGGACGCCAAATGCATGCGCGAGCACGGCGTCGACATGCCGGACCCCGACGCCGAGGGCGGCGCGCGGGCGCTGCCGATGAAGGACGACGGGACCAAATTCGAGGAAGCGCTCAAGGCGTGCGGAATGGGAATGGCCGGAAAGTGAGCGGAAAACGAGCACGCTGGATCATCGCCGCGGGGGCGACTGTCGTCGTGGTCGGCACTACCTCGGCCGTCGTACTGACACATGTCGCCTCCGGTGGCGAACCGGCCGCGGCGGCGAAGCCGGTGGCGACCGCCGAAGTGACCAAATCGGACTTGAAGGAAGAGGAGAATGCGACCGGGAAACTCGGCTACGGCAAGGAATCCACGCTGAGCGGCCGGAAGAACGGCACGCTGACGTGGCTGCCCGCGCGCGGCGACGTACTCGGCCGTGGCACGACGGCGTACACAGTGGACGCCAAGCCGGTTCCGCTGTTTTACGGAAGCCTGCCGTTCTATCGCGCGCTGAACGACGGCGTGGACAAGGGCCCGGACGTCAAGGAGCTTGAGGAGAACCTGAAAGCGTTGGGGTACGGCGGCTTCGGCACGCCGGACGAGAAGTTCACCTCAGCGACCGCGTCCGCGCTCAAGCGCTGGCAGAAATCGCTCGGCCTCGAACAGACCGGGTCCTTCGATCCGGCCGACGTCCTGCTCGCTTCCGGCGAGATCCGGGTGTCGGCGGTGACCGGCCAGCTCGGCGGTCCGGGAGCGGGCGAGGTCTTCAAGTACACCGGCACGGCGCGCGTCGTGGAGGCTGAACTGGACGCGACCAAGCAGAGCGTCGCGGTCAAGGACGCGAAGGTGTCCGTCTCGCTCAACGGCCGCACGCTGACCGGCACCGTCACCGACGTCGGCAACACCGCCACGGAAGACAAGGAAAACGGCAAGGCCAAGGTCACCGTCCAGATCCGGATGGACGACCCGGCGGCCACTGGCGATGTCCTCGACGTTCCGGTCTCCGTGCGGTTCACCAAGCAGGTCCACCAGGACGTGCTGGTAGTCCCGGTCGGGGCGCTGGTCGCGCTCGCCGAAGGCGGGTACGCGGTCGAGGTCGACGAGCAGGGCAAGCGGCGGCTGGTCGGTGTCGAGACCGGGTTGTTCTCTGGCGGCCAGGTCGAAATCAAGGCGGCCGGCCTGCACGCGGGCCAAAAGGTGGTGACCACGTCATGATGCCCGTACTGGCCGCGTATCAAGTCTCGCGCACCTACGGCGGGAATGTGCCAGCGTTGCGGAAGGTCTCACTGTCCTTTTCAGACGGTGAGATGGTCGCGATCGTCGGTCCTTCGGGCTCGGGCAAATCCACGCTGCTGCAACTGATGGGCACGCTCGACCGGCCGACCGAGGGCCGGATCGAAATTCGCGGACACGACGTCGCGCAGCTGTCCGACCGCAAACTCGCCGCGCTGCGCTCGCGGTGGATCGGGTTCGTCTTCCAGCAGTTCTTCCTCGACGACGGCGAAACCGCGGTGGGCAACGTGTGCGGCGGCCTGTTGTACAGCGGAGTCCCGAAGCGGAAGCGGCGCGCGCGAGCGTTGGAGGCGCTCGACCGGGTCGGGCTCGGGCATCGGGCCAGTCACCTGCCGGGCGAACTCTCCGGCGGCGAACGCCAGCGGGTCGCGATCGCGCGCGCGGTCGTGAACACGCCGCCGATCCTGCTCGCCGACGAACCCACCGGGAACCTCGACACCGGAAACGGCGCGGCAGTGCTGTCGCTGCTCGCGGAACTCAACGCCGCCGGCACCACGGTCGTGCTCATCACCCACGACCGGGAGATCGCGGCCGGAATGCCCCGCCGGATCGAGATTCTCGACGGAGAACTGCGCCTCGACACCGGCGCGGCCGATCTCGAGGGAGCAGCGCGGTGATCGCGCCGCCCAGCCCGAACCGGCTCGGCCCCGCCGACCTGATTTCCCTTGGCGCACATGGGATGCGCACCCGCCCGCTGCGCGCGATGCTGTCCGCGCTCGGCATCGCCATCGGCGTCGCGGCGATGGTCGCGGTACTCGCCATTCCGGCCTCCGCGGACCAGGCGCTGCAGGACAAGCTCGCCGCGATGGGCACCAACCTGCTGCGCGCCGAAGCCGGTCAGACCCTCATGGGCGGTTCGGCGAAGCTGCCGGACTCGGCGGTCCCGATGGTGCGGCGGATCGCTCCGGTCGAGGGTGCGGTGGAGGTCGGCAAGGTCAACGCCAAGGTGTACCGCAACGACCGGGTCGGCAAGGACGATTCGGCGGGCGTCTCGGTGTTCGCCGCGCGGCCGGATCTGCTGCCGCTGCTCGGCGGCAAGGTCCGGGCGGGAACGTTCCTCAGCCCGGCGAACCAGCGGTTCCCGGCGGTCGTGCTCGGCTCGGAAGCGGCGTCGCGGCTGGGGATCGACCGCCTCGACGCGGCACGGCCGCCGCAGATCCTGATCGGCTCGGCGTGGTTCAGCGTCGTCGGGATTCTCGCCCCGATGCCGCTCGCGCCGGAGGTCGAACGCTCGGTGCTGATCGGCTGGGACGTCGCCAAGCAGGTCTTCGGCTTCGACGGCCACCCGAGCACGGTGTACCTGCGTGCGCGGGAGTCGCAGGTCAACGCGGTGCGCTCGGTACTCGCCGCGACGATCAACCCGGCCGCGCCGAACGAGGTGGCGATCGACCGGCCGTCCGACGCGCTCGCGGCGCAGCAGCTGACGAAGAACACCTACGGCGCGCTGTTCCTCGGCCTCGGCGGGGTGGCGTTGCTGGTCGGCGGCGTCGGCGTGGCGAACACGATGGTGATCTCGGTGCTGGAACGCCGGCGCGAGATCGGGCTGCGCCGCGCGCTCGGCGCGACCCGGGGCCAGATCCGCGGGCAGTTCCTCGCCGAATCGGTGCTGCTGTCCGGACTGGGCGGGCTGGTCGGAGTGGTGCTCGGGGTCGGCGCGACGGCGGGCTACGCGCTCAGCCAGGGCTGGCCCGCGGTGCTGCCGCCGGTCGCACTCGCCGGCGGGGTGGCGGTCTCGGCCGCGGTCGGCGCGATCGCCGGGGCGTATCCGGCGATGCGGGCCGCGCGGCTTCCGCCGGCCCAGGCCCTCGCCTGAGTCCGCGGGCGGCCCGCACGGCCGCGTGAACGCCACCCGGTCGTGCGGGCAATTACCAACACTGGACTCCCGTCTAGTGCTATGGTTCAACTACGGTTACAAGTACTAACGTTCGATTCAGTTCTTAACTAACGCTGGCTGCCGAGGTACCGCAGGCACTACCGCGGCCCGGCAGCGCGGGGGATCGATGTCGCGCGCCGAATCGCGGATCCTCGGCGGAGGCGGAGGACGCGGCGCTGCCGCCGGGAACGACTGGTCTGTGAGCTGACATGAGCGCATTGCCCGAACGAGTGGCGATCATCGCCAACGACCCGATCAGCGGCGAGGGCGCCGCCGCCTACCTGCGCGCCGCGCCGCGCTACGCCGTGATGGCGCCCGCCGAGGTCCCGCGCGCGGACGTGCTGCTGGTGATCGTGCCGGAGGTCCGCGAGAAAACCCTGCTCGACCTGGCGCGGATCCGCCGGACGACGCTCGCGCCGGACGTGCGCGCGGTGCTGGTCGCGGACCGGATCGAGAAGGCCGAACTGAGCAGGCTCGGCGGCTTCGGCCTGTCCGCCGTGCTGTACCGCGGTTCCGCGACGCGCGAGAAGATCCTCGACGCGCTGGCCGCCCGGGTGCCGGCGGCCGAACCGGAGGAGGTCCGCGCGACCAGGCTGACGAACGAGTTCCGCGCCAGCGAGGGCGAGGCCCGCTATCCGCGGGGTTTCCTCGACCGGCACCGGCTGCAGAGCCGCGAGGTGGAAATCCTCGGCCTGCTCGCGGACGGCTTCGGCACGGTCGAAATCGCCGACCGGATGGCGTATTCGGAGCGGACGATCAAGAACATCATCAGCACCCTGCTGGTGCGGTTCGATCTGCGCAATCGCTCGCACGCGGTCGCGTACGCGCTGCGCACCGGCATCATCTGAACGGCTCAGATCGCGCCGTTGCGCAGCGCGTAGGCGACGGCGTGCGTCCGGTTGCGCAGATCCAGCCGCTGCGACAAATCGTGGATCACCTTCTTCACCGCGCGCTCGGAGAAGTTGATTTTCTCCGCGGTTTCGGCGGTGTCGAGGCCGTCGGCCAGCAGGCGGAGCACGTCGATTTCCCGTTGGGTCAGGCCGGAACTGTGCGTCGGGCGAGGATCCATCGGGCGGCGGAAATGGCTGAGCAGCGTCCCCAGCGCCGCCGGGGGCAGGATTCCGCCGCCCCGGGAAGCGGTGAGCACCGCGGCGGCCAGCTGCTCGCTCGACGTGCGTTCGCGGTTCAGCAGGGCGACCACGTTGCACTCCACCGCTGTCAGCACCGCCGCGCCCGAGGTCTCCTCGTCGACGAGCAGAACGACCGGAGCGTCCACAGTGGCCTTCAGCCCGCGCAACACCGAGGTCGCCTCCACCGAGAGCAGCTCGGCCGCGACGATGATCACGTCCACCTCGTCGGCGACGACGGAAAACTCCGGTCTCGCCTGCAGCCAGCTCCGGATCCCCGTGTCAGTAAGCGGATCCGAAGCGTGAATCAGCACCCGGACCGCTTCCTCGTGCACCGCCGCCCCGTTCATCCCATTCCCCCTGCCGCCGGTCCTCCCGGATTGCCGAATTTAGGGCCCCGGCGCGGCGACCGGCGATCCCGCGCGGGGTAAAGATCAGGTACAGCCAGCTGTACCGACCATGGTCCCGCGATACTGGGGAGGACGAAAGGACGCCGATGGCACGGACGGGACGCCGCCCCGGGCAGACCGAAACGCGGGAGGCCATTCTGGCCGCCGCGCGGGACCTGTTCGGCCGGAACGGGTACGAGGGCGCGACGATCCGCGCGATCGCCGCCGAGGCGGGCGTGAATCCCGCGCTCGTGCACCATTTCTTCGGCAGCAAGGACCAGGTTTTCGCGACCGCCCTGCACCTTCCGGCCGACCCCGGAGTCGTAGTCGCGGCAATCCTCGACGGCCCGCGCGCGGAGGTCGGCGAACGGCTCGTGCGGCTGTTCCTGACCCTCTGGGAAACCCCGGCCTCGCGCGACGCGTTCTTCGGCGTGCTGCGCTCGGTCTCCACCACCGAACAGGCCGCGGACATGCTGCGCGGCTTCATCCAGGGCGCGCTGCTGGACAAAATCGCCGACGCCCTCGACATTCCGCCCCTGCGGGTCACCGGCATCGCCGCCCAACTGGTGGGGCTCGCGATGGTCCGCTATGTCATCCAGGTCGAACCCCTCGCCGGGGCCAGCCACGACGACGTCCTCGCGCTGATCGCGCCCGCCGTGCAGCAATACGTCGACCGCCCCTGAACCCGCCGCAGTCCGTGAAGGGAACCCTGACGGACTCAGAGTCCCTCAGGGTTCCCCTCACGGACATCTGCCAGCCCCGCCCGTGCTTGACAGGGAAATTCCGCGCGCGCAGAATTAACCGCATGATTAATTCCGCGGTGGTCATCGACGGCCTGCGGGTCGTCCGGGGTGGCCGGGATGTGCTGCGCGACGTGAGCTTCCGCGTCGAGGCCGGTTCGGTCACCGGGCTGCTCGGGCCGAGCGGCTGCGGGAAGACCACGTTGATGCGCGCGGTCGTCGGCGTGCAGCTGACCCACGGCGGCACGGTGACCGTGCTCGGCGAACCCGCCGGAAGCCGTCGGCTGCGAAGCCGGATCGGGTATGCCACGCAGGCGCCGGCCGTCTACGCCGATCTCACGGTCACCGAAGCCCTGCGCTATTTCGCCTCCGTGCTGGGCGCGCCCTCGCGATCGGTGGCCGACGCGATCGAACAGGTCGGCCTCGGTTCGCACGCCGACGCGCTGGTCGGCCGCCTTTCCGGCGGGCAGCGCAGCCGAGCCAGCCTCGCCGTCGCCTTGCTCGGCAAACCCGAGCTGCTCGTGCTCGACGAGCCGACCGTCGGGCTGGATCCGTTGCTGCGCGAGCATTTGTGGAACCTTTTCCACCGGCTCGCCGCGGCAGGCACCACGCTTCTCGTGTCCAGCCACGTCATGGACGAAGCGGCCCGCTGCACCCGGTTGCTGCTGATGCGCGACGGCGCGCTGCTCGCCGACGATTCGCCGGACGCCCTGCGCGCCGCCACCGGCGAACAAGACCTCGAACGCGCGTTCCTGCACCTGGTGAAGGCTCAGCGATGACTGCCTCGATCACTCTCGCCACCACCCGCCGGATTCTCGCCCAGCTGCGGCACGATCCGCGCACCGTCGTGATGCTCGTTCTCGTGCCGACGCTGCTGATGTTGTTGCTGCGCTTCGTGTTCAACTCGGCCGAGGTGTTCAGCCGGATCGCGCCCGCGCTGCTCGGCGTGTTCCCGTTCGTGATCATGTTCCTGATCGCCTCGATCACCACCCTGCGCGAACGCACCGCGGGCACCCTGGAACGGCTGATGACGATGCCGCTGGGCAAATTCGACCTGCTCGCCGGGTACGCGCTGGCGTTCGGGCTGGTCGCGGTGCTGCAGGTGGCGGTCGCGACGGCGGTCAGCCTGTGGTGGCTCGGACTGACAGTCGCCGGTTCGGTGTGGTCGCTGCTGTTGATCACCGCGCTCGACGCGTTGCTGGGCATGGCGCTGGGCTTGTTCGTAAGCGCGTTCGCGACGAGCGAGTTCCAGGCCGTGCAATTCATGCCGCTGTTCGTGCTGCCGCAAGCGTTGCTGTGCGGGCTTTTCCAGCCGCGCGACGAGATGGGCTGGGTGCTGCACTGGCTGTCGGACGTGATGCCGCTGTCCTACGCCGTCGAAGCGCTGACCCAGGTGACACACAGCGCGGACTGGACGATGACGTTGACCCGCAACATTCTTATCGTGCTGGGATGCGCGGTACTGGCGCTGGGTCTTGGCGCGGCGACGTTACGCCGTCGTACGCCTTAGAGACGGCTCGTCGCGGCCTCGTAAGCCGCGCGGTTGCGGTTAAGCCACTTCGCGAAGTACCGGTCGGACTGGGAGTAGACGTATCCGGGCTTCAGCACAGCGTCCGGCCGGTTGCTGGATATAAAGGACAGTCCACATACGACAGCCGCGAGAAGACCCATTCCCGCTGCGGCGAAGAAAGCCCCTCGCAGATTCCCGGGAGTACGAGCAGACTGGACGATGACGTTGACCCGCAACATTCTTATCGTGCTGGGATGCGCGGTACTGGCGCTGGGTCTTGGCGCGGCGACGTTACGCCGCCGTACGCCTTAGAGCCGCCGAGCCGCTGCCTCGTAAGCCGCACGGTTACGGTTAAGCCACTTCGCGAAGTACCGATCGGACTGGGAGTAAACGTATCCGGGCGGGACGAACAAAACGGCGAAGACCGTGAAAGTGCCGAGCCCCACGATAACCAGCTTCAGCACCGCGTCTGGCGGGTTACTGGACATAAAGGACAGTCCACATACGACAGTCGCGAGAAGACCCATCCCCGCTGCGGCAAAGAAAGCCCCGCGCAGATTCCCGGGAGTACGCCCGGCGGGCGGATGCGAATCCGGGTTCATCGCACGTTCGGTCGCGGGCCTACCGCGCCAGATCAAGACTCCGCCGAGCCACAGCACCGCGAAGAAGACGCCGCCGCCAGCCAGGCTGAAACCTCCCGCCGCGGAGTGGGCCAGCATCCCGACCAGGAGCCCGCTGACGCCGAAAAGCCCGGCGAGGCTGGCCGTCATCACCCGGTAGACCCGCCGCGTGGTGACGATCGCCTGCAGCCGGACGGTGTAGTCGCGCAGCCGTTGTTCGGGAGTGTCCGCGACCGCGCGGACCTGGTACCCGCTCACGGCTTCCGGACGAAACCGGCCGCGCGGAGCCGCTCGGTCTCGCGGACGTCGATGCTCGTGCGGACGCCGTTCGTCACGGTGACGTCGCCGTTGAGCACCCCGAGCGCGATGATCACGAAGCCGAGCGTCCGGATCAGCATCGCCCAGCCCGCCTTCCAGAGCCCGATCCGGCCGCCGTCACGAAGCCGGACGAGGCGGATCCCGTTGAACAGTGCGCCGAGGCCGCGGCCGTTGCCGTAGAACCAGCCGTACAGCAGCGGCAGCACGAAGAGCCCCGCGATCCCGATCACGCTCGCGCCGACCGCGGCGTCGACGCTGTACGACTTGAAGTAGTACGCCACCGCCGCGGCCACCGAGAGACCGGTGACCAGGAGAAAGTCGACCAGCCAGGCCCAAATCGTGGAAGCGGTGCGCGCCTCGACGTACAGGTCGCCGTTCTCGAACGCACGGATCCGCGCCGCCGCGGCCTTGCCGAGGACGGGCTCCGCCTGCGTGCGGAGGTGGGCCATGACGTCTTGCTCAGTCTTCACGCCAACCTCGACGCCGATCGGGGGCCGGAGGTTCCCTTGACCGGCGCACATCACCCGGGCTTCACGCGTCAGCGATCAGTCCACGTGGCGGGCTCACGCGAAGCTGTAATCCTCCAACGGGAACCGCGCCGCCTCCCGGTGCGCGCTGATCGTCGACGTCGGCCGCAGCAAGGTCGCCTCGCCGTGCTGGTTGAAGTAGTAGCTGTTGGCGGTCGCGCACTGACCGAGCGCGAACACCGAATGCCCGACCTTGTGCTTCATCCGGTCGAGGAACTCGTCGTTCGCCCGCTGGGTCACCTCGAACACGTCGGAGCCGCGAGCGCGCATCCCCTTGAACAGGCGGTCGATGTGCTTCATCTGGCATTCGATGGTCGTGAAGTACGACAGGCCGCTGTAGGAATACGGGCTGTTGAGCGAAACCAGATTCGGGAACCCGGGCACGGTGACGCCCTCGTACGCCTGGAACCGGTTGTCCCGCCACCATTTCCCGAGGTTCTTGCCGTCCTTCCCGATGATCTCGATCGCCGGGAAGTTCACGTCCCACAGGTTGAAGCCGGTGGCCAGCACGAGCGTGTCGATCTCGGTGCGCTTGCCGTCCGCCGTGACGATCCCGGTCTCGTCGATCCGCTCGATGCTGGTGGTCTCCAGGTGCACGTGCGGGCGGGTGAAGGCCGGGAAGTAGTCGTTGGAGAACGTCGGCCGCTTGCAGCCGAAGGAGTAGTCCGGGGTGAGTTTGCGACGCAATTGCGGATCGCGGACCTGGCGGTACAGGTGCGCGCGGCACCAGCGTTCGGCGATCCGGTTGGCGCCGCGGAACTGCCGGTACTGCACGACGCCGGAGATCATCATCAGCTCCAGCACCGAACTGCCCGCGAGCCGCACCGCTCGCTGCACCAGCGGCAGCTTCGCGAACGCCTGCTGCAGCGGCTTCGGCACGGCGTAGTCCGGCTTCGGGCTGACCCAGATCGGCGTGCGCTGGTAGACGGTCAGGTCCGCGGCGACCTTGGCGATCTCCGGGATGAGCTGGACGGCCGTCGCGCCGGTGCCGATCACCGCGGCGCGTTTGCCGGCGAGGTCGTAGCTGTCGTCCCACGCGGTGGTGTGGATGACCTTGCCCGCGAACTTCTCGATGCCCTCGATGTCCGGCATCTTCGGCTGCGACAGGAACCCGGTGGCGGTGAGCAGGTACTTCGCGGTGACCGTCTCGCCGCCTTCGATGCTGACCCGCCAGCTGGAGCCGTCCCAGGTCGCGCCGGTCACCACCGTGCCGAACCGCATCGAACCGCGCAGTCCGTACTTGTCCGCGACGTGCTCGGCGTATTTCTTCAGCTCCGCGCCCGGCGCGAACAGCCGGGACCAGTACGGATTGGGCTCGAACGAGTACGAGTAGGTGGACGACGGGATGTCGACGGCCAGCCCCGGGTACCGGTTGACGTGCCAGGTCCCGCCGAGGTCGTCCTCGCGGTCGAGAATCAGCAGGTCGCGGTAGCCGAGACGGCGGAGCTGGATGGCCGCTCCCATCCCGCCGAAGCCCGCGCCGACGATGACGGCGTCGTACTGCGCGTCCATGTCCGACCTCTCGTCCGGAATTACTTGTCAGTAACGGAACGGTATGTCACTTCGCCGGACTTGGCAATACACTGCAGTGCGTGACAGCCCAGGAGAGCGCCCGCACCACCCGAGCCGAGCGCAAGAAGCAGGAACTGCGCCGCGAGATCATCGACGCCGCCTTCGACTGCTTCGCCGACCTCGGCTACCACGCCACCGGCATCTCCGACATCGCCACGAAGCTCGGCATCGGGCACGGCACCTTCTACCGCTACTTCCAGAACAAGCGGGACATCGTCGACCACGTCATCGACGACCTGGTCGCCCGCATCGTCACCGCGCTCACCGCGGAGAACGCGCCGGACGCGGTATCCACTTTGGACGCCTACCGCGAGCAGACCGCCCGGATCGGCGACGCGCTCGCGCAGATCTTCGGCGAGGACCCGCGCGTCCCGCGGCTGCTGCTGTTCGAAGCCGCCGGTATCGACAAAGCGATGGCGGCCCGGGTACTGGACTTCTTCGAGCTGGCCACCGAGCTGACCGCGGCGTACCTGTCGCACGGCGTGGAACTCGGCTACCTGCGCGCGGATCTCGACGTCGACAACAGCGCGCGGGCGATCAACGGGATGATCCTGGCCTCGGCGATCGCCTCGCTGCGCAACCCGGATCCCGACGAACAACGCCGAATCAGCGAAGCCGTGCGGCGAATGATGTACGACGGGATCGCGGCTAGGCGAGAGTGACGCCAGTCAGCTTGTCCGGGTTGCGCACGAAACACAGCGTCGACACGCCCGTCGCTCCGGCTCGCACGGTGACGGTGGTCGTTGCCTTGCCGTCCTGCAGGAAAACCGCGCCAGCGCCGCCGTTGATGATCGCGGGGACAATCGTCACCTCCTCCATCGTGGAGATTCCGATCAGGAACTGCGCGATCCGATCCGGGCCATACAACGGCTTGCGTGCGGCCAGCACCTTGCCGCCGCCGTCGGAGTACAGGACCGCGTCCGGCGCGATCAGCGCGGCGACCTTGTCGATCTCGCCGGAAAGCACCGCTTCGGCGAGCTTCGCCAGCCCCTCGGCGTCGCGTTTTCCCTGATCCGGCAAGGAATCGCCGATCGCCGAGGTCACCGCCCGTTGCGCGCGCGAGACGAGTTGCCGGGCCGCGGCGGGCGTGGTCTCCAGCACCTCGGCGACGGAGGGGTAGTCGACGTCGAGGACCTTCCGCAGGACATACGCCGCCGCCTGCTCCGGGGTCAACGTGCTGAGCACGAAGTCGAGCGCCTGGCCCAGACCGTCGCGATGCAGCATCTCCCATTCCGGCGAATCCCCCTCGACCACCGGATCCGGCAGCCAGGGACCGGGGTAATTCTCGCGCCGGCGCCGCTGCGCGCGGACCGCGTTGAGCGCCAGCCGCGACGCCATCACCGACAGAAACGCGTGCGGGGTGCGGACCGTTTTAAGATCGACACGAGACCAGGTCTCCCACGCGTCCTGCACGACGTCCTCCGCGTCGTAACGCGATCCGGTGATGTGGAAGGCGGCGGCGAGCATCGTCGACCGGTGCGCGGTGAAGACGTCGCCGTGATCCATGCCGGCCAAGTCTAGGCGCCCGCCGGCCACGAGTACCGGCCCGCGCGATCTCGCTCCTGCGTCAGCCATCGCACGCTCATCCGGCAGATCGTCTCCTTGACGAGCCCGCCTGCCCGGCCGTCGATCGCGAGCGCGCGCTCGGTGTCGTCCGGGTGCAGGAACTGGACGCGCCCGCGTCCGCTTCCGAGATCCGTGCATTGCAGCACGTAGCCCATCCGGAACTCCTCCCCCGCCCGCCCTTCGCGGCGCGCGGTGATGACGTCGGCGGCGTGCGCGCCCATCGGCAACGCGGTCGCACACGCGGCGCGGAGGTAGTTCGGCGCGTCGAGATGCACGGCGTCGCCCGCGCCGAGGATGTTCGGGTGGCCCTTCACCGTGAGCTGCTCGTCCACTAGCAACCGGCCGAATTCGTCGACCGGCAGCCCCGAATCGGCGGCAAGGCTCGGCACGGTGAACCCGGTGGTGTCGACGACGAGCCCGTCGAGCTCAGCCGGGGCTACGCGGCCGACCTCGATCTCGACTCCTTGTTTGGCGAGAAACCGCAGGTGCGCCTGGATCGCTCGCCGGCCAGGGGCGGTGGAGACCAGCTTGACCGCGCGCCCGGCCTCGCGCAGCGCTCCGGCGAGCTCGACCCCGGTCAGCCCCGCGCCGACGATGGTGACCGGAGCGTCCGGCGCTTCGGCGAGGGCTGCTCGAAGCCGGTCAGTCTCGTGCTCGGAGACGATCCGGTAGGCGCCGTTTTGGTCGCTGGCCCCGGATCCGATCGCGTAGACGAGGGTGTCGTAGGGCAGGTTCTCGCCGGAAGCGAGCTGGATCTTCTCGTCGCCGATCTTGGTCGCGGTGTCCTGGACGACCTCGACGGCGGGGTTCAGCACGGTGTCGAGATCGAGCCGGGCGTTTTCCCGGAGGCCGGTTGCCACGCGGTGGAGCCGGATTCGTTCGACGAACCACGCGTTCGGCGTGACCAGCACCACTTCCTCGCCGCGTCCGGCCAGCCGGTTCGCTGCCATGACCCCGGCGTATCCCGCGCCGAGCACTGTCGTCGTCATGCTGTCCTCCTCCGCTTCGGGTCTTTCAGCGGATGGACACCGGCCGCGGAAAATCTGTGACAGCTTCAGAGCCGGCGGGACAGGTAAGCGCTATTCGGGTCGTCTCGGTAGCTGCCGAACGGCGCGCACGGCGTGAAGCCCGCTCGGGTGTACAAGGCGCGGGCCGGGGCGAAGAAGTCCATGCTGCCGGTTTCCAGCGAGATGCGCTCGACGCCGCGGTCTTTGGCGTCCTCGAGCAGGTGGTCCAGAAGCGTGCGAGCGATGCCTTGCCCGCGTCGCGCGGGGTCGGTGCGCATGCTTTTCAGTTCCTCGTGCCGAGGTTCCAATGCCGCGAGGGCCGCGGTGCCGACGATGCGGTTGTCGGCTTGGACGGTCCAGAGCCTGATGCCGGGACGCTGGAGTGCGGCCAGGTCGAGGGCGTGCCGGCTCTCGGCCGGGGAGGTGGGGGCCAGATCGTCCAGGTGCGCCTGCAGGAAGGCGTGGAGCTGCGGGTCCGCGAAGTCGGCTCGGGTGATCTGCAGAGGCATGGTGCCGAGCCTGCCCCGCGGATGTTTCGCGGTCGTTGCCGCCCGATGTGGCGTTGAGCGCACCCAACGCCGCATCGGAGCGGTTCAGAGCGCCAACCGTGGCCAGGAAGCCGTGTCGCGCAACAACTGCCGGTCGTGTGTGGCCACCACCACCGCGGCCGGGGTCTCGCTCAGGGCGGCGGTCAGCTCGTCGACCAGCGTCGCGGACAGGTGGTTCGTCGGCTCGTCCAGCAGCAGGACCTGCGGCCGCGCGGCCAGCACCAACGCCAGATCCAGCCGCCGCCGGGCTCCGGTCGACAGCTCGGCGATCGGACGGTGGCGGTCGTATCCGCTGAGCAGGCCCGGGTCGGCCGAGCCTGGGAACCGTTGTTCGAGCAGCTCGGCGGCGGTGCGGCGCGCGGGCAGGTCGGATTCCTGGCCCAGCCAGCCGATCCGTACCGACCTCGCGGGCGTGACCGTGCCCGACGTCGGCTCCAGCGCCCCGGCCAGCACCGCCAGCAACGTCGATTTTCCCGCCCCGTTCGGGCCGGTGACGACGAGCCGGTCCGCACCGCCGAGGGTCAGGTCGACCGGGCTGTCCAGCCGCCCAGCGACGGTCACCCCGGCCGCCCGAACCGCGACGGTTCCTTGGTGCTGCGGCAATTCCGGCATGGCGAACCGCGACGGCGGCGGCGGGACGGCCACCACATGCGCGTTCAGGTCCTCCTGCCGACGGTGGACCGCGCGGACCAAGCCAGGCGCCCGGGTCGCGCGGGCGTGTTTGCCGTGGCCCTTTTCCGGACGCCAGTTGTCGCGCAATCGGTTCTGTGCCGCGGAAAGCTCGTCCGCCAGCCGCTGCCGTTCCGCGAGTTGCTCGGCGTGCAGCGCCTCCCATCGGGCCCGTTCGGCCTGCCGGGCCTCGACGTACGCCGAATAACCGCCGCCGTAGCCGCGCGGGCGGCCGTCGCTCGACGGGTCGAGGTCCAGTACGGAGGTAGCGACGTCGGCGAGCAACGCACGGTCGTGGCTGACCAGCACGACCACGCCCGGGTACGCGCGCAGCCGCTCGGTGAGGTGGGCGAGGCCGGAGGCGTCGAGGTGGTTGGTCGGTTCGTCCAGCAACAGCACGGAATGCCCCGCGCCGAGCAAACAAGCCAGCCGGACTCGATGCCGTTGCCCGACCGAGAGTGTCCCGAGTGGACGGTTTCGATCGCCGACCGCGTTCAGCGCGGCCAGCGAAACCTCGACCCGCCGGTCCGCGTCCCAGGCGTCGAGAGCTTCGGCATCTGAAAGAGCTTTGGCAAAAGCGTCGTCCGCGCCGGGTTGCTCTTCGGCGAGCGCGGTCGTCGCGGCTTCCAAACGGGCCAACGCATTTCGTACCGCAGCCAGTTCGAGGTCGATCAGATCGCCGACGGTTTCCTGGTCTCCCAAGGGAATCTGCTGATCGGCGACGCCGAACGTGCCCACGCGGCGAACCTCTCCATGGTCGACCGGCTGAGCCCCGGCCAGCACGCGCAACAGGGTGGTCTTGCCGCGCCCGTTCTCGCCGACAATGGCGACCCGGTCGCCGGCCGCCGCGACGAGATCGACTCCGGCGAGCACCGGACGTCCGCCGAAGGCGACGTGGACGTCGGACAGCCGGACGTGCGCCGTGCGCACGAGCGCAGGCGTAAGCGGAGATGTCATGAGGGAATGCCTCCGAAGAAACGTGATGAACAGCAAGGACGAGGGCCGGTGCCGCGAACGCGCGCGGACCGGTGGAGGCGGTCATCCCTCAGAGGTAGAACTGGTGCTGTATCACGATCGCCAGGATAAAGATCTTCCCGGCGGCGCGCATCCGAATTTCATCGCGCGTGTGCTCGGGCCGCCAGCACGATCGGGAGCGGAGTGCCGGCCTCGGCGAAGCGGTCGAGAGTCAGACCGGCGTCGAGGAACCCGTTCAGCAGTTCGGGCAGCGGCCAGTGCGTGGCACCGACCTTGTCCCGGATTCCCTGATCGGTCCACGATTCCTTGGTCCAGTGCCCGTCGAGGTAACCAGGGCGCACGACCACCGCGGCCGGATCGCCGCGGTCGGCGAATCCGCCGCAGAAGCACGGATGGACGCCGACGTGCACGAACACTCCGTCCGGCCGCAGCACCCTGGCCACCTCGCGCAGGACAGCGAAATACGCGGGCATGTCGGTGTGCACCAGCACCGCGACCACCGCCGCGACGCTGCTGTCCCGAATCGGCAGCCGCGCGGCGTCGGCCCGCGCGATCGGCAGCCGGGCGCGAGCATGCCGCAGCATCCCGCCGGACAAGTCGACGCCGACCGGAGTCCAGCCCAGCTCCCGCACCAGGCCAGCGTGCACGCCAGTGCCGCAGCCGAGCTCGAGGCACACGCCGCTGCCCTCGCCGAGAAGACCCCGCAGCGCTTCGGCACCGGGGTTCACCGGCTGGGCACGAAGGAATTCTTCCTCGTACCAATCCGCGATCTCGTCGTAGGCCGCCACCGCTCCAGTGCACTACCGAACCGGGCCTGGCCGCCACCTATTACGCGTTCAGCGAAGAAACCTTGCGGGCACAGAGAATCGTGTCGTGCAATTCCCCGCCGGGAACCTTCCGCGTGCGGCTTTCGGCGACCGTGATCACCCACTGCTCGGCGTCCAGACCAATGTCGTGGACAGTGATCGTCGACTCCGGCGGATGCAGCTCCCCATGGTGATGCCCCACCACCAGCAACGTCCCGCCCGGCCCGACCCACTCCGCCAACCGCTCGAACAGCGGCCCGGCAGCGTGCACGTAATGGGTGGCGACCAGGTCGAACTGCCCCGGCGGGGTCCATTCCAGCAGGTCAGCACACACCCACTCGACCGCACTCGACCGTTCGCGTGCGTGCCGCAGCACTTCCTCCGACAGGTCGACCGCCGTCACCCGCCATCCGTTCTCGGCGAGCCAGACCGCCTCGTTGCCCTCGCCGCAACCGGCGTCCAGCGCGCGTCCGGGAGCGAGTTTCCCTGCTTCCTCTACGAGCCGCGGATGCGGTCCGAGCCGCGCGTGCCCGGCGGCGCCAGCCCAGTGCTCGTCCCAATAGGACTGATCGAATGCGTGCGGCACAAGGAGTTCCTTTCCTGCTTCCTGGTACCACCTTGCAAACCCGCCGGCACGACTGGCAAGCAATCTTGCCAATCTGTCAAACTCGGAAGATGGACGACGACCAGGCCCTGGACGCAGTCGGCCCCCGGCTGCGCGAACTGCGCCGCAAACGGGAGGTCACGCTCGCCGAACTGGCCGAGCGGACCGGAATCGCGGCCAGCACGTTGTCGCGCTTGGAGTCCGGCAATCGGCGGCCCACCCTGGAACAGCTGCTGCCGCTGGCCCGCGCGCACGGCGTGACCCTCGACGAGCTGGTCGACGCCCCGCAGACCGGCGATCCGCGTATCCACCTCCGCCCGATCAGCTGCGCCGACGGCGTGACGATCCTGCCGTTGACTCGCCGTCCTGGCGGGATCCAGGCATACAAGTTCATCCTGCCCGGGCAACGGAAAAAGCAGGAACCGGATCCCAAAACACACGAGGGCTACGAGTGGACCTATGTCCTCAATGGACAGTTACGACTGGTTCTCGGCGAGCACGACATGACGCTTTCGCCCGGCGAGGCAGCGGAATTCGACACCCGGGTGCCGCACTGGTTCGGCGCGGCTTCGGCGGAACCGGTCGAGTATCTGTGCCTGATCGGACGGCAAGGGCAGCGCGCGCACGTCCGGGCGGCGCCTAAGGCATGACCGACGCGGGCAGCCCGAAGGCCGGGAAATGCTCCGCGCCGAGGAACGACGTGAGGTCGCGGATCCGGTCGCCGCGCAGGGTCAGGACGGTGATCGACCATGCCTCGTGCGGAAGAGCCGCCGAACCGCCGAGGTAGAAGGCCACCGCGGGCTGGGCGTTCGCGCTGGTCAGCCGGAAGCGCCAGCTCGGGCAGCGCGTCATCGGGACCTGGACGGCGAACTCCGTCACGGCGTCGCGGCCGCGGTACCAGTGCGGCAGCGGCGGCATCGACCAGGTGACGTCCTCGGTCAGCAAGCGCACCAGGCCGTCGACATCGCCGCTGGTGAGGGCAGTCGCGAAGCTGGTCACCAGTTCCTGGAGACGGGCGTCGCCGAGGGTGCGGAGCGTCTGCTGCTGAGTGCGCGCGGGGACGTGGGCCGAGAGGGTCCGGCGGGCGCGGGCCAGGGCGGAGTTCACCGAGGTCACTGACGTTTCCATCATCGCGGCGATCTCGGCGGCGGAGAACCCGAGGACGTCGAACAGCAGCAGCGCCGCCCGCTGATTGCCCGGCAGGTGGCGGCACGCGGCGACGAAAGCCAGCTCGACCGCCTCGCGTTGTTCGTAGCTCGCCGCAGGAAAGTCGGGGCACGGGCCGAGCCAGGCCACGTCGGCGCGCGGGGCCTCGAACACGACTTGTTCGCTCGACTGGCCAAGATCAACCGGCAGCGCGCGGCGGCCGCGTTGCTCGATGAGGTCCAAGCAGGTGCGCGTGGCGACCGTGTATAGCCAGGTGCGCAGCGCGCTCCGGCCCTCGAACCCGGGCAATCCGCGCCACGCTCGCAGCAACGCCTCTTGCACGGCGTCGTCGGCGTCGTGGATCGAGCCGAGCATTCGGTAACAGTGCGCACGCAATTCCGCACGCAACGGGGCCACCGCACGGGTGAACGCGGCTTCGGAAGAAAATTCCGCCACGACCGACGATTCTGCCTCATCCGGCCGGTCTCACCTGGCAACCACGACCAAGGAGAACCGGAATGACCGCCACCTGGCCACAGATCCACGCCGAACGCGCCGCGCTGGCCGACGACCTCGCCGACGTCTCCTGGAGCACGCCTTCGCTGTGCGAAGGACTCTCCGTCCGGGAGGTGCTGGCCCACCTCACCGCGGGCGCGTCGCTCACGCCGGCGCGCTGGCTGGCGGGCGTGCTCCGCTGCCGGTTCGACTTCGATCGGCAGGTCGCGATGCGGTTGGCCGAGCATCTCGGCTACAGCCCGGCCGACACCTTGGCCCGCTTCCGCCGGATCGTCGCCAGCACCACCAAACCGCCGCTGCCGGTGGTCGCGATGCTGGGCGAGATCGTCGTGCACGGCGAGGACATCCGCCGTCCGCTCGGGATTCGCCGTGCGCATCCGATCGGCACCCTCACGACGGTGGCCCGCTACTACCGCGGCTCCGACCTCGTCGTACTCGCCAAAGGACGCGTCCAAGGCCTCCGTCTCGTGGCGACCGACAGTGACTTTTCCGGCGGCGCGGGACCTCTCGTGTCCGGCTCGACGCTCGCGCTGATCATGGCGATGACCGGCCGTTCCCCGTATCTCGACGACCTGGACGGCGACGGCGTCGAGATCCTGCGGCAGCGCTGAGAGGCTTGCACTCTGCCGTCAAGAGTTCTATAACTGTGGAGAAAGTTATAGAACTCTAAGGAGATGCCCCATGCGCACCCCGACCCGGAAAGGACGCTTCGGGGAGTACGGCGGGCGCTGGGTGCCGGAATCCCTGGTGCCCGCCTGCCTCGAAGTCGCCGACGCGTTCGAGAAGGCCTGGGTCGACCCCGGCTTCCGCGAGCAACGCCAGACAATGCTCGCCCGACACGTCGGCCGGCCCACGCCGCTGACGCCCGCCGAGCGGTTGTCCGCCGAACTCGGCGTGCGCGTCGCGCTGAAGCGGGAAGACCTCACGCACACCGGATCGCACAAGATCAACAACGCGGTCGGCCAGGCGCTGCTCGCGCGGCGGATGGGCAAGCGGCGGCTGATCGCCGAGACCGGGGCCGGAATGCACGGCGTCGCGACGGCCACCGCGGGCGCGCTGCTCGACCTGCCGGTCACGGTGTTCATGGGCGAACAGGACGTCGAACGCCAGTCGCACAACGTGTTCCGCATGCGCTACCTCGGCGCGGAGGTCGTCCCGGTCTCGAGCGGCAGCCGCACGCTCAAGGACGCGACCAGCGAGGCGATGCGGCACTGGGTCAGCTCGACCGAGGAGGCGCACTACTGCCTCGGCTCCGTCGTCGGGCCGCATCCGTATCCGTGGATGGTGCGGGAATTCCAGCGCGTGATCGGCGAGGAAGCCCGTGAGCAGTACGCGGCGATCCCGGATTTCGTCGTCGCGTGCGTCGGCGGCGGGTCCAACGCGGCGGGCACTTTCGCGGGATTCGCCGACACCAGCGCACGGCTGGTCGGAGTGGAAGCGATCGGCGGCTCGGGCGCGACGTTCGGTCAGGCCGGGGTGCTGCACGGTTCGCGATCGCTGTTCCTGCAGGACGAGCACGGGCAGATCCTCGAAGCCCATTCGATCGCGGCCGGGCTGGACTACCCGGGCGTCGGACCGGAACACGCGCACCTGCGCGACCTCGGCCGGGCTCGATACGTCGCGGTCAACGACGAAGCAGCGGTCGCCGCGGCCTCGCAACTGGCTCGTACCGAAGGAATCATCCCGGCGCTCGAATCCGCGCACGCGCTTGCCTGGGTGGCCGAAGCCGCTGGTACGCCGGATCTTCCGGCGGGCTCGACGGTGCTGCTCACCCTGTCCGGCCGCGGCGACAAGGACATCGCCACGCTCATCGCCCGCTCCGAGGAGTCCCGCGCATGAAAACCGACCGCAAAATCCTGATGCCGTACATCACCGGCGGAATTACTCCACAGTGGACTGATTACCTCCCGGCGCTGGCCTCGGCGGGCGCGGACGCGATCGAAGTCGGCATCCCGTTCTCCGACCCGACATTGGACGGCGTGACCATTCAAGAGGCGTCGAACGTCGCACTAGCCAACGGAACGACCCCGCGAAGTGTCCTCAATGCCCTGTCAGAGACCACAGTGGACGTTCCGGTCATCGTGAGCACTTACGCCAACTTGGCCGTCCGCAAGGGTTTCTGCGCTGATCTGAAAGAAGCCGGAGTCGAGGGCCTGATCGTGCCGGATCTTCCCTTGGAGGAAGTACCCGCGATCGAGGACGAAATAGACCTGGCCTTGCTGGTCTCCCCCGCGACGCCGGCCGACCGCGCGCAAGAGATCGTCGCGCGGAGCCGAGGTTTCGTCTACGCCGTCTCGTCCATGAGCACCACCGGCGAACGCGACCACCTGCCCGCCTCCGCGATCGACCTGGCCACCCGGCTGAAGAACGCCACCGACCTGCCAGTCCTCGTCGGCTTCGGGATCTCCCAACCCGCACACGCCGCCGAGGCCGCGCGCGTGGCCGACGGCGTGATCGTGGGCGCGGCGATCATGCGCCGGGTGCTCGACGGCGCTGGTCCGGAGCGGGTCGGCGAGTACGTCGCGACCCTGCGAGCCGCGCTGGACTAGAATCCGCTGGTCAAGCCAGACTGGACCAGAACGGACGCGCATGGCCCGATACCGAGCGATCGCCGCGGATCTCGCCGCGAAGATCCGCGCCGGGGAGTACGCGCCCGGTGCGGCCTTGCCGCCACAACGGGAGCTCAGCGCGTCCTACGGCGTCACGCTCATGACGCTCCGGCAAGCGCTGCGCGAGCTCAGCGACGAAGCCCTGATCGTGCAACAACCCGGCCGCGGCACCTTCGTGGCGTCCACACCGGCCTCGTACCAGCTGGGCTCCCTGCGCAGCTTCACCGAGGACCTGCGCGATCAGGGCTACGTCGTGCGCACCGAAGTCGTCAGCCAATCAGTGCGGCGGCTGCCCGCGCGCGTCGCGGCTCGGCTGCAGGCTCGAGCCACCGATTCCGGCCTGCGCCTTGAGCGAGTGCGCGAGTTCGGCGGTCGCCGGGCAATCCATCAGGTGTCCTGGATCGCTCCCCCGCACGGAGAACGCTTGCGGGACAAGGATTTCACCACGGTCTCGCTCTACAGTGCACTGTCCGAACTGGACGTCGTGGTCGATAGGGCCGCCGAAACCATCCGCCCGGACGCCCTCGACGACAAGCTCGCCCGCCTCCTCGCCGAGCCCGTCAACACCCCGGTCCTGGTCAGCGAGCGCACCACCAGCACCCCGGACGGCACGATCGTCGTCATCGACCGCGCGACCATTCTCGGCAGCATGATGCACATCAGCACCGAACGCGCCGCCGATCGCCTCTCACTGCGCTGGGGCGCCGGAAGCTGAATCACGGTGCCCGTGCGCCAAAACCGCCAGGTGCAACGAAAGCCGCGTGTCCGGATCGGACAGATCCACCCCCAGCAACCGCTCCACCGTCGCCAACCGCGAATACGCCGCCGGGCGGCTCAAATTCAACGCCTTCGCGAACTCAGTCATCGAATAACCCGACTCGACAAACGCCCGCAACGTCCCGAACACCCGACCAGCCCGCGGCTCCGGCAACGTCAGCAACGGCCGCAACTGAGCCTCGGTGAACTCATGCAACCGCGGATGCTCCCGCAACCACCACAACAACCCGCGCACCCCCAAGTCACCAGCCCGCCGAAGCCCAGGCGCACCAGGCGATTCGACGTCCGCGACATGCACCGCCTCCTGCAGCGCGGCCGGTAACTCACCGAGCCGGCGCACCGGCCCTGCCGCTCCGAAAGCCGCCGCCAACCCAGCTGGAACACCGGCAACCACCCGCTCCAGCAACGCTTTCTCCGCCGACACCGAAGAACACGGGAACACCGCGGCCACCCGACCCTCGGCCAGCACTCCGCCGATCCCGTCGCTGGTCAGCACCGCGTCCAGCAGTGCCCGCTCCTGCCCAGCCCGAGCCGGACGGCACACCAGCACCGCGTAGTACGTCGCCGACGCCAGCCCCAACGCCCGAGCCCGCGCGCGGACCGAACCCTCGTCCGCACCATGCAACAGGTCCCGCAGCAAATCGCCCTGCGCTTCGATTTCCACCGACAGCGGCGAGCGTTCGAGCAACTTCCCGACGGTCAGCGCCTCCGCCGCGCGTTCGAGCACCATCCACGCCGCCGGCTGCTCCGCCGACCGAGCGGGCACGACCAGTCGGCCCCAGCGTTCGCGCGGCGGCCCGACCGGCGTGCACATCCAGCTCTCCGGACCGCCCACCTCGGTCGCCGCGGAAAACGGCACCCGCCGGGACCGGGCGGGCCAATCGCGCAGGAGAGATTCCGCCGAACCGACGCCAGCGAACGCGAGCGCCCGATGCGTCCGGTCCTCCAGCACGACCGGCAACCCGATCAAGTCCGCCGCGTGCGCGAGGACCGCGTCCGGTGCCTGCGAAGCCGAACCGACCGTGCTGAACGCCTCGTGCGCGCGCTCGGCCAGCCGCAACCGCTCGTAATGCGCGTTGACGATCCGGGCGTGCACGATCTCGGTCACCTCGATGAAGCGGACCGTGCTGCGCAGCTCCACCAGCGGAAATCGCGCGGCGCGAGCGGCCTGAACCAGAGCGTTGGGCACCGCCTTCAGATGCTGCCCCGGCTCCACGACCAGCCCGATCGCGCCGGCGTCCCGGAGCGACCGCACGTAGGCCACCGCGTCGAAGCCCGGCTCGGTGAACGCCCTCCCGATGGAGAGCACCAGAACGTCGCTGGTCAGCGTCCCGGCGACGTCGCTCAACTCGCTCACGTGCACCGATCGCACCGGCACGTCGACCGCGTCCGCCGCCGAGCGCACGACCGGCGACCCGGCGGCCATCACGGGCAGCTCGAGGACGTCTCGCAAGGTCAGGTGCACGACGTCAGCATAACCCGACGATCTGTAAAGCAAAGACCCGTCAATCCGACGATTCGTCGGTTACCCGCGACCCGTCCGGGAGGGACCCTCAGAGGGCGAAGACCAGGAAGAAAGGTGGCTCGATGAGCGATTCCGTGCCGACGCTGTCCCAGTGGATCGCCGGCGGTGAGGCAGCAGGCGCGCCGGACGGCTACGGGGACGTCACGAACCCGGCGACCGGGAAGGTCACCGCGCGCGTGCCGCTCGGCTCGGCCGCGGACGCCGAGGCCGCGATCGCCGCCGCGAAGGCCGCGTTCCCCGCCTGGCGCAGGACTTCTCTGGCGAGGCGCAGCCGCGTGCTGTTCCGGTTCCGCGAATTGCTCGACGCCCGATCGGCCGAACTCGCCGCGATCATCACCGCCGAACACGGCAAGGTGCTGTCCGACGCGGCGGGCGAGGTCGCGCGCGGCCTGGAGGTCGTCGAGTTCGCCTGCGGGATCCCGCAGCTGCTCAAGGGCGCGGCGACGGCCAACGCGTCCACCGACATCGACGTCACGTCGCTGCGCGAACCGCTCGGCCCGGTCGCGATCATCTCCCCGTTCAACTTCCCCGCCATGGTCCCGATGTGGTTCTTCCCCATCGCGATCGCGGCCGGGAACACCGTCGTGCTGAAGCCGTCGGAGAAGGTCCCGACCGCCGCGAACTGGCTCGCCGAGCTGTGGCGCGAAGCCGGGCTGCCCGAGGGCGTGTTCAACGTGTTGCACGGCAACAAAACCGCGGTGGACGCGCTGCTGCACAGCCCGGACATCGAAGCGGTCTCGTTCGTCGGCTCGACCCCGATCGCGCAGTACGTCTACGAGACCGGCACCGCGAACGGCAAGCGCGTCCAGGCGCTCGGCGGCGCGAAGAACCACATGGTGGTGCTGCCCGACGCCGACCTCGACCTGGTCGCCGACCAGGCAGTCAGCGCCGGTTTCGGATCTGCTGGCGAACGCTGCATGGCGGTGTCGGTGGTGGTCGCGGTAGGCGACGTCGCCGACGCGCTGGTGCCGCGGATCGCCGACCGCGCGAAGACCCTGGTGACCGGCGACGGCACCCGCGGCTGCGACATGGGCCCGCTGGTCACCGAAGCGGCGAAGGACCGGGTGTCCGGCTACATCGCCGCCGGTGCCGAAGCAGGCGCGACGCTGGTGCTGGACGGCCGCGAGGGCAAGTTCGACGCGGACGGCAACGGATTCTTCGTCGGCCCCACGGTGTTCGACCACGTCCGCCCGGACATGCCGATCTACACCGACGAGATCTTCGGCCCGGTGCTTTCGGTGGTCCGCGTGGAGACCTTCGCCGACGCGATCGAGTTGATCAACGCCGGGCCGTACGGCAACGGCGCGGCGATCTTCACCAACGACGGCGGCGCGGCCCGCCGGTTCTCCGCCGACGTCGAGGCGGGCATGGTCGGCGTGAACGTCCCGGTGCCGGTCCCGGTGGCCTACCACTCGTTCGGCGGCCGGAAGAACTCGCTGTTCGGCGACACCCACGCGCACGGCGGCGAGGGCGTGCACTTCTTCACCCGCGCCAAGGTCGTCACCACCCGCTGGCCTGGCCCCGAACAGGGCGGGCTCGACCTCGGCTTCCCGCAGAACGTCTGAGAAGGGATCTGCGATGGACACTCAGTCGGCAGCAGCCCGGCACCTGTGGATGCACTTCTCCCGCATGGGAAATTACCAGGACTCGCCGGTCCCGGTGATCACCCGTGGCGAGGGCGTGCACGTGTGGGACGACCGCGGCCGCAAGATTCTCGACGGGCTGGCCGGGCTTTTCGTCGTGCAGGCCGGGCACGGCCGCCGGGAGCTCGTGGAAGTCGCCGCACAGCAGGCGAACGAGCTGGCGTACTTCCCGATTTGGGGCTATGCCACGAAACCGGCGGCGGAACTGGCCGAACGGCTCGCGCACCTCGCGCCGGGCGACCTCAACCGCGTCTTCTTCACCACCGGTGGCGGCGAGGCGGTCGAGTCCGCGTGGAAGGTCGCGAAGCAGTACTTCAAGCTGACCGGAAAACCCGGCAAGCACAAGGTGATCAGCCGCGCGGTGGCCTACCACGGCACCCCGCACGGCGCGCTCGCCATCACCGGCCTGCCCGCGATGAAGAAGGACTTCGAACCGCTGGCGCCGGGCGGCTTCCGCGTGCCGAACACCAATCTGTACCGGCATCCGGAGTTCGCCGACGACCTCGAGGCGTTCGGCCGCTGGGCCGCGGACCGGATCGAGGAGGCGATCCTGTTCGAGGGCGCGGACACGGTCGCCGCGGTCGTGCTCGAACCAGTGCAGAACTCCGGCGGCTGCCTCACCCCGCCGCCCGGGTACTTCGAACGGGTGCGGGAAATCTGCGACCGGCATGACGTGCTGCTGGTCGCCGACGAGGTGATCTGCGCGTTCGGCAGGCACGGCACGACGTTCGCCAGCGAGAAGTTCGGCCTCCAGCCGGACCTGCTGACCTGCGCCAAGGGGCTGAGCTCCGGCTACAGCCCGATCGCCGCGCTGATCGCGTCGGACCGCGTGATGGAGCCGTTCCTCGGCGCGGGAGTCGGCTTCCCGCACGGGTACACCTTCGGCGGGCACCCGGTGTCGGCCGCGGTCGCGCTCGCGAACCTCGACCTGATGGAACGGGAGGGGCTCAACCAGCGCGTACTGGACAATCAGGGCGCGTTCGAAGCGACCCTCGGCAAGCTGCTGGACCTGCCGATCGTCGGCGACGTCCGCGGCGACGGCTACTTCTGGGCGGTCGAACTGGTCAAGGACAAGGCGACCCGCGAGACGTTCAACGCCGACGAGCGGGAACGCCTCGTCCGCGGCTTCCTGCCGGGCGCGCTGTTCGACCGCGGCCTCTACTGCCGTCCGGACGACCGGGGCGACGTGGTCGTCCAGTTCGCCCCGCCGCTGATCGCCGGGCAGGCGGAGTTCGACGAAATGGAGCAGATCCTTCGGGACGCGCTGCTGGAGGCGCAGAAACTCGTCTGAGCCAACTGGCGAGGGAGGGGGCCGGGGCCGTGTGGTCCCGGCCTTCTTCCGTGCCGTCGCTTATCATGAGCGCCAAGGAATCCTGACCGCGAGGCGGCGCGCATGCCCGAGCACGAACCCGGCCTCGACCGCCGGCTGGCCGACGCCGTCGAGCGGCTCGGGAACGGACTGCGCGCGCTTTCCCAGCGCAGCGCCCGCACGCAGGGCCTTTCGCCGCTGCAACAACAGGCGGTGCTGTCCCTGTCCCGCCAGCCCGCGACGCGGCGCGAGGTGAACACACTGGCCGCGGAGTTCGACGTGACCACGCCGACGATGTCCGACGCGGTCAGCACGCTGGAACGCAAGGAACTCCTCACGCGCTCACCGGGTTCGGACGGACGCCGCCGCCTCCTGACTTTGACCGACCGCGGCTTCGAGGTCGCTGCCTCGTTGTCGGCGTGGGATCAGCAGCTGGTGCGATCGCTGGCCGCGGTGCCGGAACCGGATCGGGCCACCACACTGAATACGTTGTTGCGGGTGATCGCGGATCTGCAGCGCGACGGCGCGATCAGCGTGGCCCGGGTGTGCACGACGTGCCGGTTCTTCGGGCGGGACGAACATCCCGACCCGAGGGCTCCGCACCACTGCCACTTGATGCGGAAACCCTTGGCGCTGACCGAATTGCGCACCGACTGCCCGGAACACGTGCAGGCACCCGCCTGACCGCCCGCCAACAACTGCGTCACTGACCGTCCGTGAGGGGAACCCTGAGGGACTCAGAGTCCCTCAGGGTTCCCCTCACGGACAGCGAAGCCGGCGGCGAACGGAACCGGAGGGGGTTAGAGGGCGCCGATCTCCTCGCAGGCCTTTCGTACGCCGGCGCCGTAAGCTGGATCGGCCTTGGCGCAGTTGTCGATATGCCGTTCGACCGTTTCCTTCCGCGCGCCCTTGATCCCCCGCGCGGTGTTCTCGAAAAGCCGCTGCCGCGCGCCGTCGTCGAGCAGCCGGAACAGGGTGCCGGGCTGCTCGAAGTAGTTGTCGTCGTCCTCGCGATAGTCGAACCGATCCGCGACCGCACCAGCGGCCCCCGCGGGCTCGGCGTACTGCGGCTGCTCCGCCCACCGCCCGAAGGAGTTCGGCTGCACCCTCGGCACCCCGCCCTGGTTGCCGTCGACCCGCATCGCGCCGTCGCGGTGGTAGGTGTTCACCAGCGCCGCCGCGTGCGGGCAGTTGACCGGGATCTGGTGGTGGTTCACGCCGAGCCGGTAGCGGGTCGCGTCGCCGTAGGAAAACAGCCTGCCGTGCAACATTTTGTCCGGACTGACCGAGATGCCCGGCACCAGGTTGGCCGGGGTGAAGGCGGCCTGCTCGACGTCGGCGAAGTAGTTCTCCGGATTGCGGTTCAGCTCCAGTTCACCGACCTCGACGAGCGGGTAGTCCTTCTTGCTCCACACCTTCGTCAGATCGAACGGGTGGAACCGGTAGGTCGCCGCTTCCGCCTCCGGCATGAGCTGCACATATAGCGTCCACTTAGGATAGTCGCCGCGCTCGATGGCGTCGTA
This sequence comes from Amycolatopsis albidoflavus, assembly GCF_039525725.1. Taxonomy (NCBI): domain Bacteria; kingdom Bacillati; phylum Actinomycetota; class Actinomycetes; order Pseudonocardiales; family Pseudonocardiaceae; genus Amycolatopsis; species Amycolatopsis albidoflavus. Next base: position 160,923 of record NZ_BAAAHV010000009.1, on the reverse strand, counting down.
CAGGTCGCGCTGGTGCGATTCGCGGTCCTCGCCGATGAGCGCGTCCGCTTCCCCGTCCGTCAGGTTCTCGATGCCCTGCTGGGTGCGCAGGTGGAACTTCACCCAGTGCCGCTCGCCCGCGTCGTTGATCAGGCTGAACGTGTGCGAGCCGAAGCCGTGCATGTGCCGGTAGGTCTTCGGGATGCCGCGGTCGCTCATCACGATGGTGATCTGGTGCAGCGCCTCGGGAAGGTTGGTCCAGAACCCCCACTTGTTCTCCGCGTCGCGCAGATTCGTCCGCGGGTCGCGCTTCACCGCGTGGTTGAGGTCGGGGAACTTCAGCGGGTCGCGGTGGAAGAGGACCGGCGTGTTGTTGCCGACCAGGTCCCAGTTGCCTTGCGACGTGTAGAACCGGACGGCGAACCCGCGGATGTCGCGTTCGGCGTCCGCCGCGTTCCCCGGCGACGGTGGAGAACCGCACGAACGTCTCGACCTCGTTGCCGACCTTGCTGAACAACGCCGCCCTGGTGTAGCCGCTGATGTCGTGGGTGACGGTGAACTTGCCGAAAGCACCGGATCCCTTGGCGTGCATCCGCCGTTCCGGGATCACCTCGCGGTCGAAGTGCGCGAGTTTCTCCACCAGCCAGAGATCCTGGAGCAGGACCGGCCCGCGCGCACCGGCGGTGAGGCTGTTCTGGTTGTCGGCGACCGGCGCGCCTGCCGCAGTGGTCGCTGCGACAAACAGCGTAAATTACCCGGTCAGACTATTCCCGATCGACCGATTCGCATTCCATCAGCGAACACGCTCTCATTTCCGAATACCTGCGCGCGTGCGGCTTGTCGCGGAGATTTGCGCATTGCTCACTCCTCGCTGTCGCGCACCACCAGCGCGATCTGCACCCGGTTCACCACGCCCAGCTTCGCGAACAGGCTGCTCGTGTGCGCCTTCACCGTCGCCACGCTGATGTGCAGCCGTTCCCCGACCTCGGCGTTCGACAGCCCCTCGGCGATCGCCCGCGCGGTGTCCCGTTCGCGTTCGGTCAACGCGGCCAGCCTCGCCTGCGCCGCCTCCCGCGCGGTACGCCGGGTCTCCGACGAGCGCGGCCCCATCGCCGCGGTGATCAACCTGCTGGTGGCGGCCGGGGACAACGCCGGGTTGCCGTCCGCGACCGAGCGCACCGCGGCCAGGATGTCCGGCGGCGGGGTGTCCTTGAGCACGAACCCGAGCGCCCCGGCCCGCAGCGCGCCGAGCACCATCTCGTCGGAGTCGAAGGTGGTCAGCACCAGGATCCGCGGCGGGTCCGGCCAGCTGAGGATGGCCTCGGTCGCGCTCAGGCCGTCGCGGCCGGGCATCCGCACGTCCATCAGCACGACGTCCGGCCGGATCCGGCGGACCTCGGCGATGGCGGCGTCGCCGTCCGCGGCCTCGCCGGCGACCTCCAGGTCGGCTTCGCCGTCGAGCATGAGCCGCAACGACATCCGCACCAGCTGATCGTCGTCGACGATCACGACCCGCACCCGGTCCACTCACTCGCTCCCTTCGCCGCGGGCAGGCCACGGCAGCCACGCGGTCAGCACGAACCCGCCGCCGGGGTCCGCGTGATGGTCAAGTTCACCACCGGCGAGCTCGACCCGCTCGGACAGCCCCAGCAACCCGAACCCCGCCGACGGCGGCGGCTTCTCGCCCCTCGCCGCGCCCGAATCCCGCACGGTCACGCGCAAGCCGTCGCCTTCCTCGCCCTCCACTGTGACACGCACTTCCGCGCCAGGTGCGTGTTTCCCGGCGTTGGTCAGTCCTTCTTGGACAATCCGGTACACCGTGCGGGCAAGCAGATCCGGCGGCGTACCGATGGATTCCGGGGTGTAGGCGACGTTGACCCCGAGCGCCCGGGCGTCCGCGACCAGTGCGGGCAAAGTCGCGAGCGACGGCTGCGGCGGCTCGAGCCCACCCGGACTCGCCCGCAGTACGCCGAGCACCTCCCGCAACTCCTCCAACGCCTGATGCGCGCCGTCCGCGATCCCCTTGGCCAGCAGCGACACCTGGTCAGGGTCCAGATCCGTCCGATGCCCCAGCACCCCGGCCTGCATCGCGACCAGCGAAACCCGATGCGCGAGGACGTCGTGCATCTCGCGCGCGATCCGGTGCCGCTCGACGATCCGCGCCTCCGCCGCCCGCGCGACCTGCTCGCGTTCCGCGCTCTCCGCACGTTCCCGCAGCGACTGCAACTCCTCGCGCCGCGCCCCGATCGCCGCCCCGACCGCCACGACGATGCCGGTGATCAGCACGATGAACGCCACCGACAGCCACCAGGGGTCGGGATCGGCGCCGCGCGGGTAAATCCCTTCGGTGACCGCTCCCGTCGCGATGCAGGCGAACCCGATGAACGCGGTCTCAAGCGGCCGCCGCCGGGTGGCGAGCGACCCGAGCACGAGCAGCGCCGCACCTCCCGCGGACGACGACACCGCCGAGACGATCACCACCCCAGTCGCGATCGAAAGCGGATACTTCCGCCGCCACAACGTCGCGACCAGGCACCCGACGCCGATGATCGGGTCGCCGAAGAGCAGCCACCCGATCCGCGGGTCCTCAGAGCCTTCCGGCAGCTGAGCGGCCACCGCGAACCAGGCGAACGCACCAAGCAGCGCGGCTACGACCAGCCGCCACCCCTGCTGCCACGGCTTGAGCCTGACCTGCGGAACGATCACCCACCCATCTTCGCCGATCCGCCCGCCCCGTGCAGCCGCCCACGGCACAGCGTCGCTTTAGACCAAAGTCGTAACCCTCGACTTTGGTCGGCCCCGGTTCGCTCCGCAGGTCCGATGCGTGTTGTGGGCGCGACCGCCACACTTGAGCCACCACGAGTTAGGGAGAACACATGAGCAAGGGCGGCTACACGGCAGTGCAAACGGTCGGCATGGTGATCACAGTCGTATGCGCACAAGCCGCGATCCGCAGTTTCTTCGACCACGACGCACGCCAACTGTGGGGCGCGTTCGACTGGGTCCCCGGCGGATGGACCGGTCAGCTCATCGCCTTATTGGCGCTGACGCTCGTCGGCGTAGCAATCGCCAGCTGGGGCGCCAACCGAGCCAAGACGAAAAGCTGAGTCCACTAGCGACTCAATGCACTTCAGGCCCCAACGCCGCATACGTTTCCGGTCGCCTCCGTCGCAAATAGACCGCCATCGCGAGCCCAGCGACAATCAGAATCGGCAACAACCACGGCAACAGGCCAATCCACGCCGCGTCCGACCCAGCCATGGTCGGAAAGTTCAGAACAGCAAGCACAATCACGCCGATCAACCCGGCCCCGCCCAGCCCCGGCGCGATGAACGTGCTCCACCAATGCGGATCCCGCCGCTGCCGGAAGAACACCACCACCGCGATCGACGCCATCGCCTGCAACACGAGGATCGCCAACGTCCCGAACCCGGTCATCGACGACGTCAAGAACGCGACCGGGTCGAGCCCCAGCACCGCGAAGATCGCCGCCACCACGGTAGCGAACCCGATCTGCGCCGCACTGGCGTTACGCGGCGTACCAGAAACCGTGCGCCCCAACGCCTTCGGCAACACACCGTCTCGAGCAAGCGCGTAGATGTAGCGACTGGCCGAGTTATGCAACGCCAGCAACGCGGCGAAAAGGCTGACCACCAGCAGAAGTTGCATGACATCGGTGAGCGCGGTCCCTAGAACGTCCTGCGACGTAGCAAGCAACAGATCGCCCGCCGCAAGATGGTCCTGCGCCACCGATTTCGCGTTGCCCACCCCGATCGCACTCACCAACGCCAACGACGTGACCGCCGCGAACACGCCAATCGCGATCACCGCGATATAGGTCGCACGAGGCACCGACTTGTTCGGGTCGCGCGCCTCCTCGCTGAACAACGCAGTCGCCTCGAACCCGATGAAACACGTGGCAGCGAACAACAATCCCAGCCCGATCGACCCCGACGTCACGACCGCGGGCGACAACGCACTGAACGAGTACCCGGACTTCACCAGCACCGCGACGTCGAACACGACCAAAATGCTGACCTCAAGGATCAACGAAACGGCCAGCACCTTCGCCGAAACGTCAACCCCGCGCCGGCTCAGCAAAAAGACCGCCACCACCGACAACCCAGCCCAAAACTCCCACGGCACATCAAGATGAAAGACCCGGTTGACGACACCTCCCGTCAACGCACCAGACGTCCCGACGGCCCCCGCCACGAAGCAGTTGTACCCAGCCAACGCAACGAACGCCCCGGAAAGCCCGGCCGGCCGCCCCAGCGCCGCGACAAGATATGCGTAGAACCCGCCAGCATTGGACACGTACCGGCTCATCCGCGCATACCCGATGCCGAACAACAACAGCACAACCCCAGCGATCAGGAACGACGCGGGCATCCCGCCGCCATTGCCGAGCGCGATCCCCAGCCCCGCGATGACAACCATCCCCGTCAACGGCGCGACGGCCGCCAGCACGAGAAACGCGATCCCGCCAGTCCCGAGCGCATTAGCGCGAAGCCGCCCCCCGACGGCCTCCGGTGTCGACTGCTGTGCCATCCCAGGCCTCCCGATCCACTGCGAGGCTCCCGTTGCCCCGCAGCGCCCCAGTGTGCTTGCTCGGCGCCCGATCGCCTTGTCGTCGCAGGCAGAGGTCTTGGCAATCCGCGCACCCCACCCCCTTTGGTTCGCGCGTTCCGTGAGGGCCACCTTCACGGACTCAGAGTCCCTCAGGGTTCCCCTCACGCCCAGCGGAGGTCCGTGAGGGACCCCTTCACGGACTTAGATTCCCTCAAGGAGCCCTTCACGGACCCCGCCCGCTCGCCGCCGCGATCTGCCCCAATGAAGCGTTCCGCGCGTCAGATGCACCCAATGTGGCATTCGGTGCACCCCACGCACCCAACGCCGCATTCGGTGCACCCCACGCACCCAACGCCGCATTCGGTGCACCCCACGCACCCAATGCCACATTGGCGCTAGCCCCACCACCACCAGCGAACCGCCGCCGATGCACCCACCCATGGAGGCACCCACCCCGCCCCCAACCCCGATACGAAGCCTCCTCTGCGGTTCGGGGGTGCTTGTCAAGGCATCTTTCCCGCCTTGACAAGCACCCCCGAACCGTCAGGACAATAAAACTTCGGGGTGGTGGCCCCCACTCAGAAGCAATGTCGCCGCCAGGCGACGAGCAATCACCCCAAAACCTCCCGCAACCGAACAGCAAACGCCTCCGGCTGCCCCGGATACCCATTCTCCGCACCAAGAAACCCCCCATGATGACTAGGAAACACAGTCACCCCCACCCCCAACCGAGCCGCGAGAGCCCGAACAGTCCGCCCAGTAAACGTCTCCCCGGTCTCCTCCCCCACCGCCAGCACAACCCGCCCCTCAACAGCCTTCAACGCGGCAAAATCCGGCACAAAATCAATAACCGGCCGAGACCGCGCGGACAACAACGGATCATCCCGCTTCCCGTCATCCTCGGCAGGCAACCCAAACTGCCCAGGCTCAACCTCAGGCTGCGCAAAGAACTCCTCAGTAAACTCCCCAACCCAACTGGTCATGGCGATAAACGCAGCCATCCCATACCCCCACCCCCGAGCCAAATACCGCTCAGTCACCGCATCACAAGCCCGAGCCGCCCCCTCGACATCCGGCAACGCCGCGATAGCCGGCGGCTCATGCGCGACCACCTTCACCACATCCCCCGGATACCGAGCCACCAACGCCAGCGCAGTAACCGCCCCGCCACTGCTGGCGAACAGATCAACAGCCCCCACCCCGAGAGCCGAAATCACCGCATGCACATCCCCAGCCTGCACCTCAGGCCGATTCTCCGTACCCCCGTCAGACCGAGTACTCCGCCCGAGCCCCCGCGGATCGTAAGTAACCACCGCCCGCTCCGGGAACAACCCCGCAAGCGTCCCGAACCCGCTGGCATCCATCGGCTGCCCGATCATCACCAACGGCCGGTCCACCTCCGAAACCGGCCGGTTATGCACGTCGTAAACGATGTCCGCGCCGTCAAGCACAAGATGATGAGTAGACACAGCGACACTCCCCTGCCTCGCGAAAACCTGTGCGAGCAGCCTACCCGACCACCGCACTCCGGAGTCCACAATGGACCCAACAGCTCAGCAGCCGACATCAGCTATGCTGACCCCGTGGCAAATTCGGCAGGCAGCAAAGGAATGCCGCGCCCCGAACGGGAGCGGCTGATCCTCGACGCCGCTGTCCAGGAGTTCGGAGCCCAGGGCTACGCCCACGCCTCAGTAGCCGCCATCGCCCGCCGGGCGGAAATTTCCAAACCGCTCGTCTACGGCTACTTCGAGTCCAAAGACGGCCTCTACCTCGCCTGCCTGCACCGAGGCGCGGCCCCGCTGGTCGACGCGGTCACCGAAGCCCAAACCGGCACCGGCCTGACCCGAGCCCTGGACACCCTGGACGCCATCTTCCGCACCCTGGAACCCCGCCGCCTGGACTGGGCAGTCCTCTGGGACCCCACCCTCCCCCCGAACTCCGCAGTAGACGAAGCGGCCCGCTCCTACCGCCGCAAACTGTCCGCACTCGGCGCGGAAGGCACCCAAGAAGCCTTGTCCACAGCCGGTTTCGCCGACCCCGCGGACGCCTCCCTGTTCGCCCGAATCTGGTACAGCGCGGTAGCCGCCACCGTCAACTGGTGGCTGGAGCATCCGGAAGAAACCGCCGAAACCACCACCCAACGCTGCGCGAGAATCCTCACCTCCCTGCGCGGCTGACTTCGCAATCCACCCACTCGAAGTATCCGCTCCCCGATACCGCCCGCTCCCGAAACGCGCCGGAATACGTGTACGCGCCGACATAACCGCGCCCATGCCCGTACCGCAATGGACTGTCCACAACGGCCTCCACCACCACAACTTCCTCCGCCCCGTCCCGCACCGTCCACCGAAACCGCTCCGGCACCCGCATCTCCCGCCCCCGCGGATCAACTTCCGGCTCGCCCCGATAGTCCACTTCGAACTGGACCTCACGAAACACCGCGGCATCCCCGTCAAGCGTGCGCACATAGGCAAGCCGACAAGCCGTAGCCCCAGCCGCCCGAACATCGGTCAGCAACAACTGGGTCCGGTCATCGAGATTGATGATCTGATAGGTAAAGAAGTCGATCGGCAGCTTGAACCGCGGCGGCAACGGCGTACGCCGAAGTGCTTGCGGCGAAACCGATCGCGCGTACTCGACAGTGCAGAGCCCGCCAATCTCGGTCTCGCCAGTGTCGTCGGTAATCATCCCGGTAAAGGTCGCGAGCAAACTCAAGTGGTCATACGCCGGGTTCCGCACGAACCAGGAAACCTGCGGCGTAGCAGTAATCGCCAGATCCGCCGAGAACCCGTCGTAACGCGCATGCACCTGATACGACGGATGTGCCGCTTCGATCGCGAGATCTGAATCCCACTCCAGCCGCGAACCGTCCTCCGCGAAGCGGCATTCAGTGTGCGAATCGTAGGCCTGATAGTGATGATGCCCAGACGCGGCAGTAGACGACAAGACAGTGGTGGTGCGGCGCGCATCGGAGGTAGCGAGGTAATCGTTGTCGAAACACACCGCACCGGTGCTGCCGATCAGCGTCATGGTGTTGAGGTAGCGGTGCGGCCGGGGCAGTTCCGGCACGAAGATGCCGTAGTGCGTCCACGCCCAGGTCCGCGAGTCCGGATGCGGCCGCAGCAGACCGGGCCGGTCGAACGGCTTCGCGGACTCCTCGATCCGCTGGTCGAAACGAGGGAGCACCCGGTTCACCACGAACGGCGCGGCAGCGGTCAGCACGCTCATCTTTCCTCCTCAGTGCCTATTACCCTAGAGTAAGTTACTCTAGGGTCAATTCGGAAGGGAGCAGTCGGATGACACGGTCCTGGTGGGGTTGGGGCGACACCGAAGAAGCGCTGACCGCCGAAGAATCGGAAGCGCTGGTCGCGCGCACGTCCGCCTTCCTTCCCGCCCACGACTTCACCGACCACGCTCCTCCCTCGCCGGACGACCTGCCGGCGCCGCCGTCCCGGCTCCGCCCGCCCGCCGCGCTGGCCCGGCTGTGCTCGACCGGCCAGGCCGACCGGTTGTCGCACGCGCGCGGCAAGGCCTTCCGGGACGTCGTCCGGAATCTGGAAGGGCGGGTCGAGGCGGTGCCGGACATCATCGCGCGCCCGGAGTCCGAGCAGGACGTGCTCGACCTCCTGGATTGGTGTTCCACCAGCGGCACGCCGGTAATCCCCTACGGCGGCGGCAGTTCCGTCGTCGGCGGCGTCGAACCGCGTTTCCCGGCGCCCGCGGTGTCGCTGGACCTCGGCCGCCTCGACCAGGTCGTGGAGATCGACCGGACGAGCCGCACCGCGCGCATCCAGGCCGGGGTGCACGGGCCTGCCCTGGAGAACCAGCTCCGCCCGCACGGCCTGACGCTGCGGCACTACCCCCAGTCGTTCACGCACTCCACGCTCGGCGGCTGGCTGGCGACCCGCGCCGGCGGCCACTTCGCGACGCTGGCCACGCACATCGACGACCTCACCGAGTCCCTGCGCGTCGTGACTCCGGCCGGCGTCAGCGAGTCGCGACGGCTGCCCGGTTCGGGGGCCGGACCGTCGCCGGATCGGCTGTTCCTCGGCTCGGAAGGCACACTGGGCGTGATCACCGAAGCGTGGATGCGGCTGCAGGAACGTCCCCGCTGGCAGGCGAAAGCGTCGGTGAGCTTCACTAAGTACGCCGACGCAGTACGAGCGACCCGGGCGATCGCCCAGTCCGGCCTGTACCCATCGAACTGCCGCCTCCTCGACGCGGCGGAAGCGTTCCTCAACACCGGCGTCCAGGCGGACGGCTTGCTGCTGCTCGCGTTCGAGTCCGCCGACCATCCGGTGGACGCCTGGCTGGACCGCGCGCTCGAACTCGCCGCGGACCACGGCGGCACCGTCACCGCCCGGCGCGGCGAATCCGGTTCGGCGTGGCGATCGGCCTTCCTGCGGATGCCGTACCAGCGCGACGCGCTCGCCCGCCGGTCGATGGTGGTGGAGACTTTCGAAACGGCCTGCACCTGGGACGCGTTCGAGTCGCTGCACGAGGCAGTCACGACGGCCGCGAACGCGGCGATCGCCGAGATCTGCGGCGCGGGCGTGGTGACCTGCCGGTTCACCCACGTCTACCCGGACGGCCCCGCGCCGTACTACGGCATCTACGCGACCGGCCGCTGGGGCAGCACCGTCGCGCAGTGGGACGAGCTGAAAACCGCGGTGTCCGAGGCGATTCTGGCCAACGGCGGCACGATCACCCACCATCATTCGGTCGGCCGCGACCACCGCCCGTGGTACGACCGGCAGCGCCCGGACCCGTTCGCCGCCGCCCTGTCCGCGGCGAAGGACGCCCTCGACCCGGCCGGAGTGCTGAACCCGGGCGTCCTGCTCCGCTAGTCCCTATCGCCGCAGATACCGCAACGCCCGCGCCGCCGCGTGACTGCCGCACATCCCGTGCGCGCCCGGTCCCGGCGGCGTGGCCGCGGAACACACGAAGTGGCCTGGAACGCCGACATCGTACGGCTGCAGGGTCGCCCGCGGCCCGAACACCAGCTGTCGCACGTCTTTCGCTCCGGTGAGGATATTTCCGCCGACGAAATTCGGGTTCCCCGCAGCGAATTCCGCCGACGACGTGGTCACCGAACCGATGACGCGCTCCCGGAAACCCGGCGCGAACCGTTCGATCTGTGCGGTGATCGCCTCGGTCGCGTCGCCGGAGTAGCCATGCGGCACATGCGCGTACGCCCACACCGGATGCACATCCCCGACCGAACGCGACGGATCGGCCAAGTATTGCTGACCCAGCAACACGAACGGCCGATCCGGCATCCGTCCATTGTGCACTTCACGCTCACCTGAAGCGACTTCCGCCGCAGAACCTCCCAAGTGGACAGTCCCGGCCGCCCGCGCTTCCGGCGAGCGCCACGGAATCCCGTCCTGCACCGCGAAGTCCACTTTGAACGCACCGGGACCGTAGCGAAACCGCTCGTACGCCCGCCGGATCCGCGGCGGCAATCGATCGCCGAGCACCGATGCCAGTGCGCGAGGTCCGACGTCCCACACCACCACATCCGCTCGCGGCAGCTGCGAAACCGCCTGCACCCGCACGCCGGTCTCGATCTTCCCGCCGAAGTCGGCCACCAACGCGGCCAATGCGTCGCTGATCGCCCGCGACCCGCCCTCAGCCACCGCCCAGCCGTGCCGGTGACCCGCGGTGAGAATGCCGAGCCCGATCGCTGACGACAGCGGACGGTCCAACGGCCGGAACGCGTGTGCCGCAACGCCGAGCCACAGCGCACGAGCCTGTTCAGTGCGGAAGTACCGGGCCAGCACGGTCGCCGGAGCGACCGTCGGCAGGCCGAATCTGCCCAGCAGCAACGGATGTTTCGGCACCCGCAGCAGCGGGCCGAGGATGTCCTCGCTCAGCGCGTCGTAGTTCTGCGCCGATGCGGAGAACAGCGCCGACCAGCGACGTTCGTCCGGACCGAGCCCGGCGGCGGTGGCGGAGACCGAGCGCCGCAGGACCCCGGCGGTGCTGTCGTCGAGCGGGTGCGCGCAGTCGATCTCCGGCAGCCGCCAGCGCAGGCCGTACCGGTCGAGCCCGAGGCCGGTCAGCACCGGAGAGCCGACCGCCATCGGATGCGTCGCGGAGCAGTGGTCGTGCAGCAGGCCGGGGACGATCGCCTCGTAGGTGCGGGCGCCGCCGCCGATCTCGTCAGCGGCCTCCAGCACCGTCACGTCGACCCCGGCGCGTGCCAGCACGGCCGCCGCGGCGAGCCCGTTGGGACCGCTGCCGACCACCACCGCCGTAGTCATGCCAGCACGCTGCCGGTCTTGGCCTGGTGAGCGGTCCAGGTGACGGTGAGCGGAATCGGACCGTTCGGCAGCCACGGCTGTTCGTTGACCGCGTCGGCCACCGTCCAGTGGCCGCGCTCGATCACGCCCAGCGCCGCGTCAATCACCTGGTAATGCTGCACCTTTGAATGGATGGCCTGCGATTCGACCCACACCACGATCCACTCCCCGGGCGCGAACCCGACCCGCTTCTGCACCGCGTTGACGAAGTCGCGGCCGTGCAGATGCCCGTCGCCGAAGTTGAACCCGAGGATCGAGTTGCAGCCGAACTCGGCCTCGCGCACGGTCCGCGCGTCGAGGTCCGGCAGGTTCTTCGCGAGCACGGAGAACAACCCGCGGCCCTGGCTGTGCATCGACCGCCAGGCGATCGTCTGTTGCATGGTGATCTCGGCGATTTCGGCTGGGTAGCCCATCTCCTGCAACTGGTCGACCTGGTTCTTCGTCGGCCGGTGCGGCAATGTGTTGAGCTTCGCCTCGGCACCCGGCGCGAACGCCCACAGCGCCGACGCCCAGTTGCCCGCGTATTGCCGCATCGACGGCAGGAACGACACCAGGTCCGGCCGCAGGTTGCCCAGGATCGGGAAGAACAGCAGCGCGGCCGCGATCACGACGGCGAGCCAGCCCGGCGTCATGTCGCCGACGCCGTATCCGGCGCTCGCCGGGAAGCCGAGGAACAGGAAGATCGCGAGGTAGCCGAAGAGAATGTTCCACTCCAGCGGCACGGCCAGCGGGAAGGTGGACGTGATGAACAGATGGAAGACCACCATCAGCGCGACGCCGGCGAGCGTGACCCAGTGATTGGTGGAGAACAGCAACACCAGCGGGGTAATGATTTCCACCGTCGTCCCGCCGACGTGCGCCATGAACGACGCGAGCTTCGACGGCCGGATGTCGTTCGGGAAATCGCGGTAATGCGCTCGCTTCAGCCACTTGAACGGCACACACGGGCTGTTGGACACCATCGGCGGCACCACATTCGTGAAGTGCTTGCCGAACTTCGAGACGCCCGCGCCGATCCAGACCAGGCAGATCAGCAGTTTCGCGGCAATGATCATGTTCACGAACGGAAGGAAGGCGAAGAACACCAACGCGGGCAGATACTGTTCACCGCGCGCGGCAAGGAAAACGGTCTTGTCCCGCAAGCCATTCAGCACGTACAGCACGATCGGCGCGATCAGCAATTCCGGACGCACGAGCCCTGAGGTGTTGCCCGGAAGCGCGGCCGACAACGCAGCGTCCGGGACGCCGGGCAGCACGATCGCGGTCAGCAGTGTCGCGAGGAAAGCCAGGTACAGCAGCACATCGAAGCCGTTTCGCCGGTCGCCCTTGGTGAACGGCACGCGCTTCCACGGTCGCAGCCGGATTGTCCCGGGCCGCGCCCAGAACAGGATCCCGCCGGTCATCGGCTTGAACTTGCCCGCGATCGGTCCCCAGGAACCGGCGACGCCGATCGCTTCCAGCAATACCGTCCACAGCACGAGCTTTTGGTAAACGACCGGCTCGTGCCACCACGCGGCGACGTCCCAGAACGGGCCGACGCCGGACGTCGCGGTCACCAGCGCCACCCCGGCCAGCACGTAGAGGAAAAGCAGCTTCACCACGTATGTGGCCGGAATCATTTTGGGCGAGCCGAAGCCGAACTGGACCCAGTGCAGCGCGAGCGCCTTGGTCCGTTCGAACAGTGGCTTCCGCAGGAAGGTTTCCGGATCGACCGGGGGAAAATCCCCTGTCTTGAACCCCATTGTTCTCCGCCTTTCTCCGGGCAGCATCGACCGGACCCGCTGATGCGGGCACGGATTGTTCTTTCAAGAGCGGGTTTAGCCAGCCGCGGCGAGTTCCCGGCGCAGCGCCGGTTTGTCGATCTTGCCGACCGGATTCCGCGGCAGCGCGGGCACGATGTCGATCCGCACCGGCACCTTCACCCGCGTCAGCCGGGCGCGGCAATGGTCAAGCAGCTCGGCCTCGCTCACGACCGCGGCCGGGTACAGCGTCACGGTCGCGACCGGCAGCTCGCCGAGCACCGGATGCGGCGCGCCGACCACCGCGGCTTCCAGCACCGCCGGGTGTGCGTGCAGTGCGTTCTCGATCTCCTTGGGGTAGAGGTTCTCCCCGCCCCGGATGATCATGTCCTTGATGCGGTCGACCAGGACGAGGTAGCCGTCCTCGTCGAACCGCCCGACGTCGCCGGTGTGCAGCCAGCCGTCGACGATCGTCGCGGCGGTGGCCTCGGGCCGGTTGAGGTAACCGCGCATCACGTTCGGGCCGCGGACCACGACCTCGCCGGGACCGTCGGTCAGCCTGCCTTCTGGATCCATCAGTGCGACTTCCTGCCCGGGCAACGGACGCCCGACGGTGCCCGGTTTACGCGGCCCGGCCAGCGGATTCAGCGTCGACGCGCAGCTTCCCTCGGACAGTCCGTACCCCTCGACGACCACCACCCCGAACCGCTGCTCGACACACTCGATCAGTTCAGCGGGCATCGGCGCGGCACCGCAAACCACCAGCCGCAGCGACGAAGTGTCCGGCCGAACAGTCTCCGGAAGACCCGCCAGCCGCGCGTAAATCGCTGGTACGGCGGAGAAAAACGTCGGTCGGACGCGTTCGATCGTGTCGAAGAAGTAGTCCGCGCGGAATCTCGCGGTGATCGTCGAGCAGCCGCCGGCGAGCAGCGGCGCGAGCACGCTGACCACGATTCCGTTGACGTGAAACAGCGGCAAGATCAGCAAACTGTGGTCCGCCGGGCCGAGTTCGAGCGCGTTGACGATCATTTCGGTCATCGCCCGGACGTTGGCGTGGTCGAGCACGACGCCTTTCGGCTGCCCCGTCGTGCCGCTGGTGTAGATGAGCAACGCGACGGCATGTTCGTCGTCGGCCACCGGTCCGTCGTCCGGCGCGGCGGTCGCCAACTGCTCGAGTCGCAGCGTCACCAGATCCGAATCCGCCTGCCCCACCACGACTTTCGCCTTCGCGTCCGAGATCTGGAACGACGCCTCGCCGTCGGTCAGCTCCGGGTTCACCGGCGTGACCGCGGCCCCGAGCCGCCAGGCCGCGAACAACACCACCGCGAACTCGACCCGATTCGGCAGCAGCACCGCGACCACGTCGCCCGCGCCGACCCCTCGGGCCCGCAAGGCGGCCGCCGCACTGCGCACCCGCACCGCGAATCCGGCATTGCCGAGTTCGCCGTGTTCATCGGCGAGACAGGGCAGGTTCGGGTTCCGCCGCGCTCGTTCTTCAGGCAGGGCCGCGAGGTGCATCGTCGAAGTCCTTTCCCAGGGCGGCTTAGTGGGAAATGACGGTAAGGACGGGCCGTGACCCAGGCCATAGGCCGCAGAACCGAAGGCTTCGCCGGTCGTTGTGCCGGGGTCACAACCGCCTGCACCGAGGGGGTGAACGACGCCGCTCGCCTGTCGCCGGGGCGGCCCGGTGGTTACCCTGACCGCCATGTCCGACGCCGTCGACGCCGTCGTGGCCGAGATCGCGCACGCCATCGACGCCGATCTCACCGCGCGCACCACCGAGCTGACCGACTGGTTCGTCGAGATGATCCCGGAGTTCCGGCACGACGAGACGGTCCGGAAGCTGATGATCGCCAGCACGTCGGCGAATCTGGTCGCGATCCTCGACATGCTGTCGCATTCCATCCCGCTCGACCGGATCACCGTCCCGCCCGCCGCGGCCGAGTACGCGCGCCGGTTCGCCCAGCACGAGCTGTCGCTGGAAGCGCTGCTGCGCGCGTACCGGCTCGGCGAGCACCGGTTCGAACAGTGGGCGATCGAGGCGCTGGAGCGGCAGCCGAACATCGACACCCAGCTCGCGCTGGCCGTGCTCGCCGAACTGTCCCGCCGCACCAACCGCTACATCGACCAGGTCATCCAGGGCCTCATCGACATCTTCGAGACCGAACGCCGCCGCTGGAGCAGCCGCACCGGAGCCGCGCGGGCGGCGCAGATCCGGCTGGTCCTCGATTCGGACACGCTGACCGAGGACTCCGCGCAGCAGCTTCTCGCCTTCCCGATGCGACAGTGGCACCGCGCGGCCGTCGCGTGGCTGCCCGCCGAGGGTGCGGGCGAACTGCAGGCCGCGGCCCGGTTGCTACAGGAGGTGTGCGGACGCGGTCCAGCTCTCACCATGCTGGCTGACGACCGCACGCTGTGGAGCTGGACGGTCAGCACGGAACGCGACGACATCGAGGTCGACCGGCTCCGCTCCGGCGTCACCGACATCGGCGGCGGCCTGCGGCTGGCTCTGGGCGCGCCCGGCTACGGACTGGCCGGATTCCGCGGTTCGCTGCGCGAGGCGGTCCGGGCACGGGCGGTCGCGGAGACCAACGAGGACCAGAGCCAGAACGTGGTGCTGTTCGACGACGTCGCAATCGCCGCGCTGCTCACCGAACAGTCCGACGATGTCTATCGATGGATCGCGCGGGTGCTCGGAGACCTCGTCGCCGACGATCCCGGCGCCGAACAGCTGCGCGAAACCCTGCGGGTCTTCCTCGACACCGACGGCAGCTACACGCACGCCGCCGCCCGGCTGCACCTGCACAAGAACACCGTCCACTATCGAGTCCGCAAGGCCGAGGAACTGTGCGGACGACCGCTCGCCGAGCACCGGCTGGAAGTGGAAGTCGCCCTGCGTGCGGCCACCTTGCTGCGCAAGCGGCTGCCGTGGAACGAACCCGGCTGACCCGTCTGTCCATTGTGGATTCTTTTGCCTTCTCGGGATGCCGTGTTAGCCTGTCGCCGTGCTGCGCCTCATGACGTCCGAGCGACTCGTAACCCAGCGCGCCGGCTGAACCAGGCTGCCGGCGCGCAAGCCGGCGTACGCCTTTCTCCGGGACCTGGCCCTCTTCCCGCCAGATCCTTCTTCCTGGAGAAACGCCATGTCCCTGAGCACTTTTTCTTCGGCCCCGTACACCTCCGCCCCGGCCATGCTGGTCCGCCGCCGGATCGCGACGTACTTCGTCGGCGGCATCGACCAGATCCCCGGCCTGGTCGCCACGCTGACCCAGCACGGGAAGCTGATCCACGAGCTGTCCGTCGACGTCCGCGAAGGCGTCCGGGAAAGCAGCATGGTCAGCACGGTCCTGGTCAGCCCCGATGCGCTCGACTCGCTGCTGGACGCCCTGCGCGACCTGTCGTCCGTCGTCTCCGCTGAGCTGGCCTGATCTTTCTGAGCCACCCCCTCGCCGACGGCCCGCCGACGCGCATGCTCAGACTGGGGTCCCCACCAGCGAAAGGGCATCCCATATGCGATTGGCCGACAAGATCACCCTGATCACCGGCGCTTCAAGCGGAATGGGCCGGGCGGCCGCCCTCACCTTCGCCCGCGAAGGCGCGACGGTCGTCGTCACCGACGTCGAAGACGCTGACGGCGCCGCCGTAGCCGAGGAAATCCGCGCGCTCGGCGGCCAGGCCGAATACCGCCGCCTGGACGTCACCGACGAAGACTCCTGGGCGGCTGTCCTCGGTGCCGTCCTGGACCAGCACGGAAAGCTGGACGTCCTGGTCAACAACGCCGGGATCAGCGGCACCTTCGACCCGGATCTCACGAGCACGGCCTTCTACGACCGCCTGCTGCAAGTCAACGCCCGCGGAGTATTCCTGGGCATCAAGCACGGCGCCGCAGCGATGTCCGGCAGGGGCGGCTCGATCGTGAACCTGACGTCGATCTCAGCCTCGATCGGCCAGGTCGGCGTGCATCTGGGTTATGCCGCCTCGAAGGGCGCGATCAAGGCGATGACGACCACCGCGTCGGTCCACTATGCAGGCGAAGGCATCCGAGTCAACGCGGTAGCGCCCGGCCTGCTGCCGCCCATGCGCACCTCCCGCGGCTCCACCGACCCGGTGTGGCGAGCGAAGCAGGTCGAGGGCGTGCCGATGGGGCGCACCGGGGAGGTGCAGGAGGTCGCTGATGTGATCCTGTTTTTGGCTTCCGCGGAATCCTCGTACGTAACCGGGGTAGAGATCATGGCCGACGGGGGTTACACGGCCCAGTAAGGTTTTCTGGGGCTTCCGCGGAGTTGGGCGGGAGCCCCGTAAGCCTCGGTGCGGTGTCGTGTGCACTCTGGCTGTGTTTCTGGCTGCTCGGCCGCTCCCGCTGGCGAGCCTGTCCGGACGGCCCGGCTAACCCTGGCCAGCTGCGCGCCGCCGCCTCAGCTAAGCGAGCGCGCCACACGCCGCCGCCCGGTCAGCCAAGCTCGCCACACGTGGCCACCCCCGGCTAACCGGGCGCGCCACTCGCGGCCGCCTGACCAATCGAGCGCGCCGCACGCCGCCGCCTCAGCCAACCCCGCCAGGCGCAGCCGCCCCGGCTAACCGGGCGCGGCACGCGCAGCCGCCCAGCCAACCAACCCGCCAAACGCAGCCGCCCTGATCAGCCAAGCCAGCCACCCCGGTCAGCCAAGCCGGCCACGTGTAGCCACCCCGGCTAGCCAACCCCGCCACACGCAGCCGCCCAGGCACCCCAGCCCGCCACACACAGCCACCCCAGCCCTGCCGCGCGCAGCCGCCCCGGTCACTGAGCCCCGGCGCGGAGACCCAGCGCGCGAACTGGCCCTCCGCATCCAACCGCCACAGTTCGTCGTCGAACCCGCGGCCCGCGCGAACCCATCGCCTCTCGCCCCGGCCCACCATCGGGCCTCGCCGCCGCGGTCCCTACCTGGATCAGCCGTCGCGAACGAGCCCCGCGGTACGTTCACCAAGCGCCGGTCTCCCCGGTGGCGAACGGAGGCGAAGCCGATGGAGCTGAGGCAGGTCGAACACTTCCTCGCTGTAGTCCGGCACCGCAACTTCACCCGCGCCGCCCAAGACGTGCACGTCGTGCAGTCCGCCCTCAGCGCGTCGATCCGGAAACTGGAAGCCGACCTCGGCGCGGAACTGTTCGACCGCACCACCCGCCGGGTGACCCTCACTCCCGCAGGCGAGGCCCTGCTCCCCCTGGCGCACCAAATCGCCGCGGACGTCGACTCCGCCCGAGGCGAGGTCGCCGCGGTAACCGGCCTCGCGCGCGGCCGGGTGTCGATCGGGACCATCCAGACTCTGACCGTCATCGACCTGCCCGCGAAACTCGGCGAATTCCGCGCCCGCTACCCAGGAATCCGGCTGCGTGTCCGGGAAGGCACGATCCCCGGACTGACCGCCGCAGTATCCGACGGCGAACTGGATCTGTCCTATATGGGCGGTCCGCTGCCGGAGGATCTGGCCGAATTCGCCAGCTGGCAGCAAAACCTGGTCCTGCTCACCCACCCCGGACACCGCCTGTCGCCCCGCCGCCGAGTCCGGCTGGCGGAGCTGGACGGCGAACCGTTCGTAGACTTCACCGGCAGCGGCCTGCAAGCCCTGGTCGACCGCGCCTTCACCGAAGCCGGAGCCCGCCGCGACCAGGTATGCGAGGCGACAAACGTGCCCCTGCTAGTCGACCTGGTCGCGGCCGGCCTGGGCGTCACCGTGGTTCCGGAACAGGTCGCCGCGAGGTCCGGGCTGCCGTTCGCCCACCTGACCCAGCCGACGCTGGCCCGCACGATCTACCTGACCGGCCGCTCGGCAAACCTCACCAACCCGGCGGCACGGGCGCTGCTGGCCCACCTCCTCGCCTGACCCCACGCACCGGCGCGAGCACCAGCGCAAAGCCGACCAACCCCAACACCAACGCGACGGTCGTCAGCCCGGTAATCCCGGCGACAAACGCCAACGCGAACGCTCGCCCGCCGAGCCGCCGCAGCAACCGGACAGCATCGCGAGTCTCTCCGTCGACCGGCTCGACATCGGCTGCCGGGCTGACGCCGACTTCCGACTCGACGCCAGCCTCCGAGTTGAGGCTCACCGCTGGCTCGACACCGGTCACCGAGCCGAGGCTCACGACCGGCCCGACACCGGCCACCGAGCTGGGGCCCACCGCTGGCTCGACGCCGGCCACCGAGCCGAGGCTCACGACCGGCCCGACACCGCGCACCGAATTGCCGCCGAACACCGGGCTGCCGTTGGCCGCCCTGCCGACGTTGGCGGCAGGCTCGGCATTGGCCGCCCGGTTGAGTCCGCCAGCAGAGTTGCTGCCCGCCACCGGGTTGGCGTCGGCCACGGCATCTGCTGCCGAGCTGGCGCTGACCGCCGACTCGACGCCAGGCACCGGGCCGACGCTCCCCATCAGGTTGACGGCCACCGACTCGGCGCTGGGCACCGGATCGACACTCGCCGCCCCGTCAACACCCGCCATCGCCTCGGCACCGGTCGCCAAGCTGACGTTGGTAACAGGCTCCCCACCTGCCACCGGGTCGATGCTGGCCGACTGGTCAACGCCCGCCATCGACTCGACGGCCATCACCGGCTCGGCACCGGTCGCCAAACTGACGTCGGCCACCAACTCGCCACCCCGCACCGCGTCGACACTCGACGCCTGGTCGACACCCGCCATCGGCTCAACAGTCGCCACCGGCTCGGCACCGGTCGTCGTGCTGTCGTTCGCCGCATCGAGAACAACGTTGTCCTGCGCGACCCGACGATCGCCCGCGTCGCTCTTCGCAGCGAGGCCGGGCTCGGTGTCGGCGGACCGGTCCGCCGGCACGCCACCGTCGAGGTCGTCGCTTCGGGCTGGATCCTCGGCGGAGTCGCCGGGCTCAGACGTCATGGGCTGAGTATTGGCCGACGGCGACCAGCCAGTCCAACGCCTGTTTTCGCTGCGATTCAGCGATGAAATCGATCGATCCTGCGGAGGCTCATCGACTTAGCAATTGCCGCCCCTCGACGGCGCCGGGATCAGGCGAAGAGCACCTCCTCGCTGCCGACCAGCTTCACGCCTGCCGCGGACAGTTCCTCGTTCACCCGGGCGCTCTCCTCCGCGGCGGGGAGTTCGTCGTCGTAGGTGGCGTGGGCGTCTTGGACCAGCGTGACCTCATGACCGCGGTTGAGGGCGGCCAAGGAGGTGGCCCGGACGCAGAAGTCGCTCTGCATTCCGGCCACGACCAGCGGGGCTGACTCCGCAAGCAAGGAGCCCAGCGAGGTATCGGCGAAGGAGTCGGGTGTCTGTTTGTCGACTACGTGCTCGCCCGGGCGGACGTCGTGCACCAGTTCCCAGCCGGAGGTGCCGGGCACGTCGGGGTCGTCGCCGGTGCCGTTGTTCCGGACGTGCACTACTTGGGCACCCGCTGCTCGCGCACGCTCCAGGACACGCGCGATCGCGGCGGCGACTCGGTCAGCATCGGGCACTGGGGTGGGCGGGAGAAGCATGTTGTTCTGGACGTCGATGAGAAGCAGCACGGGAACCATGACCGGAAGCATCCCAGCGGGCACCGACAAAAAACGGGGCTCGGCGTTCGCCCACAGGGATGAACACTGAGCAAGCTGCGGGGCAACGCCCTGATGAGCTGGCAGCGTCGCACTGGAGCGGCAACGCCTCCGCTGAAGAGGACTTCCCACCGGGTTCTGGCGCTGGCGAATCTCCTTAGCCCCAGCGGGAGCGCATCTTCGGACAGGGCGAGTTTCCGGCCGAGCATTCGGCAACCCATCCGCCGAAACCGCTCGCTGACAGTACTTCCGCGACGACCGCCAGGCCTGCCACCAGACCCCCCAAGCTACGAGTCTCTCGGCTCCTGTGCAGAATCCGGCTGCGCTGACGGCCGAGGGTGGCGCACCGGACGCTGCCGGGCGACCGGGTAGCGCGCCAGAGGGTGCGCCTCGTCCAGTCGGTGGCGCGCGCGGCGGGGCTCGGCGTCCGACGGTGAGACCCAGCGGCGCATCGAGTCGTCCGGCCGGGAGGTCGGGGAGGTCAGCGAGGGCGGGGTGGTCGGCGGCGGAACAGCGGAGCGACGCCGGGCGGCGCGGCGCAGGAACACCACGGCCAGCACCACGAACACCGCGGCGACGGCCACCAGGAGCCACCAAGCTTGCATTCGTCCTCCCGTCGTGGGTGGGTCGCACGCAAGGGTGCCCGTTCGGCCCGCCGACAGCGCGATGTCCACACCGCCGGGTGTCACCGGAACGGGGGGTTGTTTGCTGGATAATCGCGGAGGGCGGGCCGGGTGCCGCGCAGGTACCGGCTACAACGTCGCTAGCAGAGGCTGTACGACGACCAGGCTCGCAGTTAGCGCGAACGAAGGACACCGCTGACTGGATGCGCGACGGAGCCGAACCCGCGAGAAATACCGAGAGCTGTCGTGCGCGGCGAGGAGCAATACCGGAATCTCGCGACGTGGCGTGGCAGCTCGAGGGCAGGATCCAGGGCGGAGCCGCGCGGCAGAGAACGCCGGGGCAGCGCCGAGAACCTTGCCGCGCGGGGAAGCACGCCTCAGGCGCGACCAACATCAGCGGCGGTGCGAGAACCTCGTCGCACGGGAGCGCGCTCGGGGCTCAGCAGCAAGAACAAGGCAAGGAGAAGCCCCGCAGCGGCGAGCAGAACCTCAACCCACCACCAAAGGCCCTACTTCACCCCGTCCCGCAACGCCGACACCCGATCAACCGCCGCGGTGAACTCCCCGCTCGGCAAAGATCCGTCCGACAAGCCCGCAGCCAGCGAGGAAGCAGCATCATCCCCCTGGCTCACGTCTCGAGCGGAGGCCAGGATCAAGTCCATCCCCGCCTTCGCCGCCAGCACAGCACGGTTTCCCGGCCCGCCATAAGACTTCAGCGCGCCAGCCTCCAAAGCATCCGTCACGGTCACCCCGGCGAACCCCGTGCCGTTGCGGAGTTCCTGCACGGCCGCCGGCGAGAGTCCGGCGGGGCGGGAAGCGTCCAGAGCCGGGTACACGGCCCACGAGAGCATCACCAGCTTCACCCCGGCATCGACCCCCGGGTGGTAGGGAGCCTCGTCCTTAGCGCGCAGTTCAGGCAACGGCACGTTCAACGTTACCGGCCCGACGTCCGTGTTGCTTCCGGCCGGGACGGCGCCCAGTCCGGGGAAGTGCTTGGCGGTCGCGGCGACTCCGGTGGACTGCTGGGCGGTCGCGAAGTCCCGGCCCAGCGCACCGGCCACCTGGGGATCCTGACTATAAGAACGGCCGTATTTGTCGATGAAATTGCCCGGTTGGCGGTAGACATCCAGAACCGGCGCGAGGTTCACGTTCATGCCCACCCCGGCCAGGTTCTGGCCCGCACCGGTACCTGCGGCCTGCGCCGCGGCGGACGGGTTCGAGGACTGAGCGACCTGCTTCGCCGACAGGACCGGCTCCCCGGGCAGGCGGCGGACTTTGCCGCCTTCCTGGTCGGTCATCAGCAACAACGGCCGATGCACCGGGCTTTGCGCGTTCGCGTCCCGTAATTGTCGGATGACGCCGGTAATCTGCTGGGAACTCGAGATGTTCTCGCCGAAGAAGATCACGCCCGCGGCTTCCCCGGCGCGGATTCGTTGCAGCAGAGCGTCGGGCGGGGTCAGGCCGGGATAGGAGTAGATCACCCGCTGTCCGGCCAGTTGCCGCGGGGTGAGTTCGGCGGGGGTGGCGGCGACCGTGCTCATCGCGAGCACCGTCACGCCGAGAGCCAGCAATGCCTTCCGACGCTTCATGGGGCCTCCGTTCGCGCGGGTCGTGGGACCACGCTAAACCCCGCGTGCGTGCTCGGCCGATCGAGCTGTCGACGGAAAGTCCTAAGTGGACGTCAGACCCAGTAAGCGACCCGGGCCCGGTAATTGCGCAGCACCAGCAACGCCAGCGTCCAGCCGACCACGGTCACCACGCCCGCGACCAGCCAGTGCGTCCAGCTCTGCTGCTGCCCGACCAGCGGCGCGCGCACGATCTCGACGAAGTGGTACACCGGGTTGAGCTGCAGCAAATTCACCGCGACAGAACCGAAACCTTCGTGCGAGGCCTGATTCATCGCGCGCACCTGGTCCATCGACCACATGATCGGCGTTGCGTAGAAGAGCATCGTGATGAAACTCTGGATCACCGGCGGGATGTCGCGGAACCGCGTGGACACCACCCCGAACAGCAGCACCACCCACGCACCGTTCAGCAAGACCAGCAGCAGCGCGGGCACCGCGAGCAGCATTCCCCAGCCGAGCCCGGGGTGCAGCAGCGCGCCCGCTTTGTCCACCAAGCGGTACGGCTGCGAGAGCTTGCCGAAGAAGATCGCCAGCACCACTACGTACACGACGAGGTTGTGCGCCAGGTACAACGCCTGCCGCCACACCGTGCGCAGCGCGTACACCGACACCGGCGCCGGCAGCTGTTTGATCATCCCCTCGTTCGCGATGAACGTTTCCGAACCCTCAACGATGCAGCCGTTCATGAAGTTCCACAGGATGAGCCCGGTGGTGATGCTCGGCAGCAACGTCGAAATCGAGGTACCGAACAACGCGGAGTTCACCACGCCCAGCGCGAGCGCGGTGACCGCCATCCCGACGGTGATCCACAACGGCCCCAGCGACGAACGGCGGTAGCGCTGCTTGATGTCCTGCCAGGCGAGCAAGGCCCACAGTTCCCGGGCACGCAGCCCGGCCCGCAGGTCGGCGAGGGCGCGGCGCCAGCTTCTCGGGTCGGCGTCGATCGCGGGCGGAGCGGTCATGACACCGAACCTAGCCGCGATCGCCGGTCCCGGCCAACACGCGACTACGGTGTGCCGGGTGAGCTTTTTCCTGTCCCGCGTCCTTTCCGCACTCCGCGACGGCGGCGACACCGTGCTGTTCCACCACGACGACACCACGATGACGTACCGGGCGGCGGCAGAGCTGCTGTCGCGACTGCACAGTGGACTCGCCGAGGTACGCGGCATGGTGGCGATCGACGCCGCGAACCGGCCGGAAGTGGTGCTCGCTCAGCTTGCCGCGCAACTGCGTGGATTGGAAGTCGTGCTGATCGCGGCGTCCGCGAGCCGTCCGGCGCGGGCGGCGACGCTGGCGGCCACCGGGGCGACCTTGCTCACTGACACCGAACTCGACACGCTCGCCGCCGCGCGTCCGTCCACTACGGACACATTGCCGGATCGCGTCACGGCGATTTTCCCCAGCGGCGGCACCACCGGAACTCCGAAGCTGATCCGGCACAGCGGCATTTACGACGGCGTGGCCCACATCTTCCAGCCGGACGGCACCAAAACCGCTCTCGTCACCGCGCCGCTCACACACATGACCGGCAACGCCGCCGTACTCGGCGCGCTCTGCTGCGGCAACACCGTGGTGCTGCATCGGGAGTTCAACGCCGAAAAGCTGCTGGCCGATGTGGAGCGTCATCGCATCACGACATTTTCCCTTACCCCGCCTCGGCTCGCCGCGGTACTCGACCATCCGCATCTGTCCACAACGGACGTATCCAGCGTGCAGCAGCTTTCCCTCGGGGCCGCGCCGTTGCCGCCCCGGAGGCTGGCCGAGGCGCTCGAGGTGTTCGGACCGGTCGTCGGACAGGGTTACGGGCTCACCGAAGCGCCGATGATCGCCAGCATCTCCGCGGACGAAGTCCTTGCCCGGCCGGATCTTCTCGGCTCGGTCGGCCGCATCGTGCCAGGCATGGAAGCCCGCGTCGAGAACGGCGAGGTACTCGTGCGCGGACTGTCCATGATGGACGGCTACCACGGCCAGCCGCCGATCGGCGACGGCTGGCTGCACACTGGCGACCTCGGCCGCTTCGACGAGGACGGCTACCTCTACCTAGAGGACCGGATCGACGACGTCATCGTCACCGGCGAGCACGGCACGAAGGTCTCTTCGACCACTGTGGAGCACGCACTTCTCAGCCATCCCAAGGTAAAAGCCGCCGCAGTCGTCCCGGAAGCCGGACCGGACGGTACCCTTCTGCGCGCAGTCGTGGTCGCCGACAAGACGACCACCGACGAACTGCGCGACCAGGTCCGCAGAGAACTCGGCGGCGAGCATTTCGTACCGTCCACTGTGGAGTTCCGCGCTGAGCTGCCGCTGACCCCAGTGGGCAAAGTGGACAAACAACGGCTCAAGCGCTGACCGACGGGCCCAGCAGCCGTTCCCGGTGATGCTCCTCGTGCAGGTCTCGCCGTCGCGCGTGCAGCAATTGCGCCAACGTCACTTTGCCAAGCACCCGCGAGGGATCGTGCCGGTCGACCACCAACGCCTGTGTCGTGTGCCCGAGCGCCAGTTCGTTCGCGACATCGCGCAGAGTGTCGTCCGCGTACACAACGACATCCGCTGACATCTGCACATCCGGTTGGTGCGTCATCACTTCATGCACGAAGAACGTCTCAAGTGGATCAGTCGTATACTCGCGAGTGAGGTGCAGCCGTCGCCGCGCGATCTTCTCGGTGAGTACGGAACGCTTGAGCAGCAATACCGAAAG
The DNA here is from genome assembly GCF_039525725.1 of Amycolatopsis albidoflavus. NCBI lineage: Bacteria > Bacillati > Actinomycetota > Actinomycetes > Pseudonocardiales > Pseudonocardiaceae > Amycolatopsis > Amycolatopsis albidoflavus. The sequence goes on along the minus strand of NZ_BAAAHV010000009.1, from coordinate 135,837 downwards.
CGCGTACGCCGAGAACGACGCGACGACGAGTGGCAGCAGATAACTCCACGCGTGGGTCAGCTCCAACGTGAACACAATGCCGGTGAACGGCGACCGCATCACGCCGCCGACCACCGCGGCCAGCCCGCACGTCGCCCAGAATCCCGGCGCGACGTGTGGCAGCAAACCGCCTTCCGCCGCACCCAGCGCGGCACCGATCATGAACACCGGCGCCAGCACGCCGCCAGAGGTCCCGGATCCCAGTGACAGCGCCCAGATCAGCGTCTTCACAACCAGGATTCCGACGATCAGCGACGCGGTCGCGTGCCCGGTGAGCAGCGTGTCGATCACGTCGTAGCCGACGCCGAGCGCGTGCGGTTCGATCAACCCGCCGATGCCGATCACCAGGCCGCCGATCGCTGGCCACCACATCCAATGCACCGGCAAGCGCCCGAAAAGATCTTCGGCGAAGTAGACGAGCGCGGTCGCGCCGATCGCCAGCAACCCGCCGGTGAGACCGGGGATGAGGGCGAGGCCGTCCGCGGCCGGGCCGGGGTTCGCGCCGGTGAACGGGACCCCGAAAACCGGTCCGGTGCCGAGGAGGAAACCGCGGCACACCGTCGCGACCGACACCGCGGCGGCCACCGGCACGAGGCTGCGCGGACGCCATTCGAAGAGCAGCAACTCGACCGCCAGCAGGACCGACGCGAGCGGCGCGTTGAACGTCGCCGCCATCCCGCCCGCAGCACCGGCGACGAGCAGCGTCTTGCGTTCGTCCGCGGACAGTTTCAGCAACTGCGCGACGATCGAACCGACCGCGCCGCCGGTCATGATGATCGGTCCCTCGGCGCCGAACGGGCCGCCGGTGCCGATGCTGACCGCCGCCGAAACCGGCTTCAGCACCGCGACGCGGGGGGCCACCCGGCTGCCGCCGGTGAGGATCGCTTCGATCGCCTCCGGCATGCCGTGGCCGCGGATCTTTTCCGAGCCGTAGCGCGCCATCAGGCCGATCACGAGCCCGCCGACGACCGGCGCGAGCAGCACGAGCCACCACGGGTGGTGCTGCGCGCCCGGCGCGACGAGATCCGTGGCGACGCGCTGGTAGAAGACCAGATTGGCGATCAAGCCGATGAGCTTGAGCAGCGCGAACGCCGCCACCGCCGCGGCGCCGCCCACCGGCAGCGCGATCGCGGTGATCAGCAGCATCCGCCGATTGACTGCGAAGTCGCCGAGGTGCGCGGCCCGCGCCGGGATCTTCACAGCCGGCCCGGCCCGGCCGTCGGCACACCGGGTGCCGATTCCGCCGCCGCGACCAGGTCGCGGACCGCCGTCGAGACCGCCTGGCTCCGCTGGGCGGGCACTTCCGCCAGCAGTTCGGACAGCGCGCGGTGGCGTCGGTCCACGACACCCGTGACGACCTCGCGTCCGGCAGCGGTGACCTCGATCGTCACCACCGTGCGGCGGTGCTCGTCCTCGCCGCGCACGACGTATCCGTGCGCCTCGAGCTTGTCAGCCAGCCTCGTGACCGAGGAGGCGTTGACCCCCATCGCCTCGGCGAGCCGCGAACACGGCACGCGTCCCAGGCTGTCGAGCACCACGAGCAATCGCACCTGCGGGAAGGTGACGCCGCGCGGGGCGGCGTGCGCGCTGTCCCAGGCCACGGCCACGAGCACGCGAGTCAGCCGCTCGAGATCGGCCACGTCGTCCGGCAAACCTTGCATAGTGCAAAAGTTGCTATAGACAAGGCTCTGGGTCAAGGGTGTGCTCGGTCACGGGGGCATTCTCCCCGGCCGCCCGTTTTGTCGGTGATCTTGGCTAGGGTGGCGGTGAGCGACGCGGAGGTGAGCCGGTGGAGGACCACCCACTCCGGGGCAACCCCGGGGAGCAGCACGACACGTACCCACAGCGCCCCGCGCAGCGGCGGCACGCTCCGCGTGCAAGACAGCGCGGATGAACGGAGAACGAGTCGCCTCCGCGTCGCTCCTCGAACCGATGCCGGTGTGGCGGTGGCCGGTCGCGCGGTGGACGACGTTCGACGAATGCGCCGCGGCGCTGGACCTCACCGTCGGCGAACTGGCGTGGTTCGCCGACGAACGCGGCTGGCACCGACGGTCGCGGCCCGTGCTGCGGCACTACAGCTACCGCTGGATCCCGACGTCCACCGGCGGCGCGCGGCTGATCGAACGGCCGAAGCCCCGGCTGGCCGAGGTGCAACGCCGAGTCCGCAGGCACGTGCTCGACGCGCTGCCGGTGCACGAGGCCGCGCACGGTTTCCGTCGCGGCCGCTCGATCCACACCTGCGCCCGGCCGCACGCCGGACAGGACCTGGTGGTGCGGCTCGATCTGGCTGGGTTTTTCCCGACGGTCTCCGCGTCCCGCGTGCGCTCGCTGCTCGATCTGGCCGGCTACCCGCCGGCCGTCGCCGCCGCCATCGCCGGAATCCTCACCACTCGCACCCCGGTCGACGTCCTGCGTGCCGCGCCCGCTCGGTCGAGGATGCTGGACCACCTCGCCGGCACGCACCTCCCACAAGGCGCGCCGTCGTCGCCCTCGGTGGCGAACGCCGTCACCAATCGCTTGGACCGCCGGCTTTCCGGCCTCGCCGCCGTGCTGGGCGCGAACTACACCCGCTACGCCGACGACCTCGCCTTCTCCGGCGACGCGAGCCTGCCGCTGCACCGACTGCTGCCCGGTGTGCGGCGGATCGTGAACGACGAGGGCTTCCGCCTGCGCGACGACAAGACGTCAGTGAAACCGGCCTACCGGCAGCAACGCGTCGCGGGCCTGGTGGTGAACGCAGCGCCGGCCGTCGCTCGCTCCGAGTACGACGAGCTGCGGGCCGTGCTGCACAACTGCGTCCGGACCGGTCCGGCGTCGCAGAACCGTGCCGGGCACCCGGATTTCCGCGCGCACCTGCTGGGCCGGATCGCGTGGGTCAGCGCCGCGAACGAGACTCGCGGCGCGAAATTGCGTGGCCTGTTCGCCCGGATCGACTGGCCGTGAACGCGGTGGTTCAGACCGATAACAGGCTGAGATTCCGCTCCATCTCGGCCCACCATCCGGCCGCCGGAACATCTCTCGGCTGAATCAACGAGGCTTTGACCAGAATGTCGGGCCGGTTTTCTCGCCAAGCGTAGGAAAAAAGCTCGTCATAATGCGCCCGCGGAAGCCACCCCTGTTCCCGGCCCGCTTCCAATCGCATGAGCTGCCGAGCAAGATCCACGCTGCTTCGCTCACAACTGCGAAACGCGCTCGAAAATCGTTGCACGGCCACCACGTCGCCTCGCCGAAACGCCTGGCAGGCAAGGAAAAGTGCGGTCACGGCGAGGACGTCCGACCGATGCACCCCGCCCTCCGCCGCCAGATGTTCCGCGAGCTGAAAACTGCGCTTCCGCCGTCCCCGGCGCACCATTTCCGCCAGCGCTCGCTGCTGACGAGTGAGATATTCGTCTTCCCGCAGGTACTGCACAGCGTTTCCTCCCCTGCGCCCGGTCCCGACCCAGGCCGCTTCCCGGTACAGGATGCTCCACCAGGGTGACAGATACGTCGGCGACACTCAGCCGTTCGGAGCAAAATATCACCCAGGGGCATCGACAGTACCCGACCGCGCAAGCTCAGGAATTCCTGTGGAGTTCAGGGAATCGGGGACTTCGGCGGAGGTTGCGGGGGTTTTTCAGGTGGGCCGGTTTCCGCATTCGTTTCGGGGGTTGGGTTGGGTTGCCGATGCGGATGGGGTGAGTTGCTGCGGAATCCGCATCGTGGGGCGACTGGTCCCGGTGGACACCCCGGGCTCGACGGGGGCGGCGGTCGCGAATCGCTTTCATGGCAAGGGGTTGTTCCACTCAAACGGAGCGGGCCTCCGGGCGGTTCGCGCTTCGACGGGGTCGGGCGGCGCGATATTTGAGTTTGATTTCCGGCGGTGATTTCACCCGTTCGGCCCAATCGGGGCGCGGGATCAGGGCGCGGGAGGCTGCGCTGGGTGCGTAGCGGGAGGGGAATCTGAGCGCGAGATTTGACCACAGGGCGGTCGGGCACCACGACGCGGAATCGGCTGGGCAGGACGCGACCGGTCCCAACCTGGCGATGATCGGCCGGGCCGGGCAATGATGTGCCAGCCAGTTGCCACGCGAGCTCGGCATCCCTGTCCGCCGCGGGATTGTTTCTGCCCGACAGTGGGGGCACTTCCCGCCAGACAGAGCCGAAACACTGGCACCGCACATCAACCCGCGGCCACCCGCCAGGTTCCCCGCTTCGTCTGGCAGACCTAACCGAGCTTCCGGGGCCTGTCCAGCTGACCCGTCAGGTTCCCCGGCATCTCCAGCTACCCCTTCAGGTTCCCCGCGCCGTCCGGCAGACCCGCCGGGTTCCCCGGTACCTCCAACTGCCCCGCCCGGTCCCCGCTCCGCCCGGCAGGCCCGCCGGGCTTCCCCGGTCTGTCCAACTGCCCCGCCCGGTCCCCGCTCCGTCCAGCAGGCCCGCCGGGTTCCCCGGTGCCTCCAACTGCCCCACCGGGTCCCTGCTTCATCCGGCAATCCCGCTGGATTCCCCGTTCTCCGGAGTCGAAACCTCTCACCACAAGCCAAACGGCCCGGCCGCCTCCGCAGCCGGGCCGGTTGGCTCGTTATCGCTCAGTCGCAGCCAGCCCGGCCCTCCCCAGGGCACTCTGGCGCGCGAGCCGACAAAGCCCGCGACCGGTCCGCACGCCGGTCGCAGTGTGTTCTTCCCCGAACACCCCGAGCCCGAATACCCCGAAATACCCCGGAACAACTCCGAGCCCCTCGGACGGAACTCAGGCGACCTCGGTCCGGCTGCCGCCCGGGGCGTGCAGCCCCAGCATGTCCAGCAGCAGGGCGCATTCCTGCGCGTCCTTGGCCCTGGACGCGACGGCCAGCGCGGCCTTGCGGCGGCGTTCCTCCTGCCGGGCCGCGTCCGTGTCGTCCACGAGGTCTGGCGCCGGGTGCAATCCGGTGGTCAGGTCTCGCATGGTGGCTCCTCCCCGATCGGCGTCGGCGCGGCTTTCCGCGCTCGCTGCACACCCCTTCAACGGCCGACCCGCACCGGATGTTCCGATGACTCCGGTCACGTCGGCCGGTCAGGCCAGAATGGCACACGACAGGAGCGGCTGGTGCGGCAATAAAAAGGGGGCGCGCGCAGGGCGCGAGCGCGAACAGTCCTAAGTGGACACTAGGCAAAAGCGCCCATTCGGGTGGCATGACTGGCCTCACCCGGCCGGGCGAGTCACCATCCACGCTGTGCATCCCGACCGGCGCCCCGTGCGCACCGCTCTCGTCGGGATGACTGTGCTCGTCCTCGGCGTCCTCACCGCACTGCGAGCACCGGATCTGCCGATCATCGGCGACGGCACCGCGTATGCCGCCGAGTTCAGCGAAGCCGCGGGGCTCCAGACCGGCAACGACGTCCGGATCGCGGGGGTGAAAATCGGCCGGGTATCTGAGGTTTCCCTCGACGGCGCGTCCGTCCGGGTGTCGTTCCGGGTGTCGGGGGCGTGGCTCGGCGACCGGACATCGGCCGCGATCCGGATCAAAACGGTGCTCGGCCAAAAATATCTCGCGCTCGACCCGGTCGGGGCGGGGTCACTCGATCCGGACACGCCGATCCCGCGCGACCGGACCACTGTTCCGTATGACGTCCTGCCCGCGTTCCGGCAGCTGGCCGCGACCGTCGACGCCATCGACACCGACCAGCTCTCGCGCAGCTTCCACGCCATTTCCGAGACCTTCGCGCACACACCGGCCGACGTCCGCACGACGCTGACCGGGCTGTCGCGGCTCTCCGACTCCCTCTCGACCCGCGACGCGAAACTGGCTCACCTTTTAACGCAAGCACGCACGATTTCCGCCACGCTCGCCGACCGCGACGCGCAGCTGACCCGGCTTCTCACCGACGGCAACCAGCTGCTGGCCGAGGTAAGCAAACGCGAGTCGGCCATTCAGGCGTTGCTCAGCGGAGCCCGCCAGTTAGGCGTCGAGGTGTCCGGGCTCGTCGCCGACAACGACCGCGAACTCGGCCCGGTGCTCACCCAGCTCGACCGGCTCACCGCACTGCTCGAACGAAACCGCGCGTCGCTCGCCGAAGGAATCCGGAAACTGGCCCCGCTCGTCCGGTTCGCCGCGAATCTCACCGGAAACGGCCGGTGGATCGACGGTTACCTGTGCGGCCTGATCCTGCCCGCGATCGGACCGCTCAACGAGCACGGCTGCTTCAGTCCATGAGCCCGGGACCGCCGGTGATCCGCACGGTGACCTGGTTGTCGTTGTACGTGTAGGCCTCGTAAGTGAACTCGACACCGGTCTTCTCGACGTGCTCGGTCCACGCCCGGTACTCGTGCCGTTTCCAGCCCGGGAAGTTGAAGAACTCGTCGAAGTGCACGATGCTGCCGACCCGCAGCCGCGGGCCGACGTTGTCCAGCACGGTCTTCGCCGAGCTGTAGAGATCACCGTCGACGTGCAGGAAATCGACCGGACCGGGGTGCTTCTCCAGGAATCCGGGCAGGCTGTCGGAGAACAGGCCGACGACCAGTTCCGCCCCCGGCACGTCCGGCAGGTCGTCGCGAGCGAAGGCGCCGGCGGGCATGCCGTTGAGCCACGCCTCGGGCAGTCCGTCGAACGAATCGAAGCCGTACACCTCGGTGGCCTTGCGCGCGGCCGTGATGGTGCGCAGCGTGTTCCCGGACGCGACGCCGAACTCCAGCGCCATCCCGCCGGTGGGCGCGAGGGAAAGCGCGTACTCCAGCGTTTCCTTGGGGCTGCCGAAATGCTGCGCCCCGATCAGGCTTTCGCGCGCGAAGACGTTGCTCTCCAGAGCCGCGTCCTGGTCGCCGGCGTACACGATGTCGCGACGGCTGCGGATTTCGAACTCGACCACGCGGTCCAGCAGCCGATCCCCCTGCCGGACGACCTCGGAGCGCAGTTCCTCGCGCGTCCGCTCCAGTTCCGCGCGCAGTTCGGCGAGCTGGTCGGTGTGCGGATCGTGCAGCCGGGCCGCGGCCCGGCGCAGCACCAGGCCGGCCTTCCGGCGCAGCGCAGGGCCCAAAGTCCTTGTCGTCAGCCGATCTTGGCTTTCCTGGTTCATTCCGGGACGATAGCCGACAACCGGACGCCGCCTCGAACTGCCTGGTTTACCCGGGAGTAGCCGGCCGCCGGACCACCGCGGATCCCTGCGCCGCCGCGCACAACGTCGACTTCCCGTCTCTGTCCACTGTGTACAGATCGCAGCGGCAGGTGGCCCGCGAACGGCTCGCTTGGACCACCGTCGCTTCCGCGCGCAGCAGCACTCCGTCGGCAGGAACGAGGTAGTCGATGGAGAAACCGCTCGTGAGCAATTGCGCGCCGAGCACCGTCCCGGCGGCGAAGGTGAGCGCGTTGTCCGCGGCGTAGGCGAGGACGCCGCCGTGCAGGTAGCCGTTCTGCTGCCGGAGATCGTCGCGGACCTTCAGTTCCAGCACCGCGCGGCCGTCGCCGAATTCCTCGACTCGCGCGCCGAGCAGGACGCTGAACGGTTGTGCGGCGAGTCCGGCGCGCGCGAAGTCCAAGTCCATTCCCAGTCCTCACTTCAGTAGTGAAGTACTTCAGTAGTGAAGTGAGGATGGCGGCGAGAAGAGATCACTGTCAAGATCCCCGCATGGCCGCCGACGAACGTCTTTTCTTCCTGTTGCAGAGCGCGGCGCACCGGCTGCGCGTCGAGGGCGACCGGCGCTGCCTCGCGGCGGGCGGCGTGACGACCGCGCAGCTCGGCGCGCTGCTCGCGGTGCACGATCGGCCGGGGCTCACCCAGCGCGAACTGGCCGCTGAGCTGGGCCAGCGCGAATCCGCGATCACCGCGATGACCGGGCGGCTGATCGACGCCGGGCTGATCGTCCGGGAGCCGCATCCGCGGCAGCACCGGGCGCTGGTGCTGGACCTGACCGCCGAGGGAACCGCGACGCTAGCCCGGTTGCGGCCGGTGATCGAGACGTTCAACGGCGAGCTGCACGCGCTGCTCGGGGACGCGTTCGGGCCGACCAGCGAGGCGCTGCGGCAGCTGGCGGGGTGGCCGGGTCCCTCTGTGGTTGTCCGTGAGGGGAACCCTGAGGGACTCTGATTCCGTCAGGGTTCCCCCCACGGACGGCTGCGGAAGCGCTAGGGGCCTGTCCGGGTGCCGGGCCGACCCGCGCACCGGCTAGCTTCACCAGATGTCACCCGCCACACCCGTCCCCGCTGCCTCCCGGCAACGTGCGGGCCGCACCATGTCCGGCGTGGCGATCATGACGGCCCGGCTCTGGTGGGCCTGGCAGACGGTCCGATCCGCAGGCGTCGCGTACCTCTCGGCTCAGCGTTCGGAGCCGTCCCCGCCCTGTTCCGCGAGGAATCGTTCGAACTGCGAGCCCAGCTCGTCCGCCGTCGGCATGTGTTCCTGCGATTCGGCGAGCAGGCTGTGTCCGGACGCTTCGGTGAACGTGTCGTACTGACGTTCCAGCGCGCGCACCACGTCGGCGGATTCGTCGGATTCCGCGACCTGGCGGTCGATTTCCGCCTTGGCCACCTCGGCCGCGGTGCGCAGTTCGCCGTCGGGCAGGCGCAGGCCGGTGGCCTTGCCGATGGACTCGAGGATCGTCAGCGCGGCGGCCGGATAGGTCGACTGCGCCAGGTAGTGCGGCACGTGCGCGGCGAAGCCCATCGCGTCGTGGCCCCATTCGCCGAAGCGGTACTCCAGCAGCGCGGCGATGCTGCCCGGGACCTGCATGCGATTGGGCAGCGGCTGGTGCTCGCCGACCAGGTGCTCGCGGGTCGCGTGCGCCGTGACGCCGAGCGGGCGCGTGTGCGGGGCGCCCATCGGAATCCCGTGGTAACCCACGGTCAGCCGCACGCCCCAGCACTCCACCAGCTGCCGCACGGCGGCCGCGAACAGCTCCCATTCGCGGTCCGGTTCGGGGCCGGACAGCAGCAGGAACGGCATGCCGTCGTCGTCGTGCAGCAGGCGCACGACCAGCTCGGGAGCCTCGTATTCCTCCCAGTGGTCGACCGCGTAGATCATCGTCGGGCGGCGCGACCGGTAGTCGATGAGCCGGTCGACGTCGAACCGCGCGATGACCCGGTTCTCCACTTCGCCTGCGAGGTGGTCGGTGACCAGCCGCCCGGCCGAGCCCGCGTCCATGAAACCCTCGAAGAAGTGCAGGAGCACGGCTCCGTCCAGGTCGGGGACGTCCGAGTCCACCTCGTACAGTTCCTCGGGATCGAGTCCCACCGGATCCTCCTGCTGCTCGCTTGCACGGACGTACGCGGTACAACGCGGCCCGGCTGCGAATCCATCCCGCGCGCGGCGGAAATAGTAACGCCCCGCACTCATCGGCCACCCCGGATCGGGGGACCGTGACACTTGTCGTGGGCATCTGCGCGTCCGGTCGGGCACTCTGAGCAGGTGAACACCGAGGAATCCACCACTCTGCAACTGCGGCTGCGCCCGCCCGAACACCGGGTGAGCCGCCGGGCGATCGGCCACTGGGCGGCGTCGGCGGGAGCCGGCTGGCTGATCGTGCTCGCCGTGCAGGCGGTGGTGGTCGCGACCGCGGACGACCCGCCGTCGTGGCTCACGGTGACGCTGGTGCTCTCCTGCGTGCTGGCCCCGCTGCACCTGCTGGTCATGCCGCAGTGGCGGTATCGCGTGCACCGCTGGGAAGTCACCGGCGAGGCCGTCTACACCCAGTCTGGCTGGCTGAAGCAGGAGTGGCGGATCGCGCCGATCTCGCGGATCCAGACGGTGGACGTCGAACGCGGTCCTCTGGAGCAGCTGTTCGGGCTGGCCCGGCTCACCGTCACGACCGCGTCCGCCGCCGGGCCGTTGCGCATCTCCGGGCTCGACCGCGAGGTCGCGGTCACGCTGGCCGACGAGCTGACCCGCACCACCCAGGCCGTGCGCGGGGACGCGACGTGAACGCCACCGCGCCCTCCCCGCCGGTCGCCGCCGAAGGCACCGGCGACGCGCCCTGGCACCGTCTCGACCGCCGGATGTTGTTGATCCGCCCCGTTCTCGACCTGGTGAAGTCGCTTCCGGTACTGGTTGGCGCGCTGCTGCTCGGCCACGGTAATTACTGGCAGTGGATCGGTCTCGTGGCCACCGCCGTGACGATCGGCGTCGGCATTTCGCACTGCCTCACCTCGCGCTACCGCGTCACCGCGACCCAGATCGAATGGCACACCGGGTTGCTGCTGCGCAAGCAACGCGCGATTCCGCTCGATCGAATCCGTGCCGTAGACGTGGTTTCAGAGCCGAAACATCGGCTTTTCTCGCTGTCCGCGGTACGAATCGGCACCGGACGGCACGAGCACGGAAAGGGGCCGGGCAAGGACCAGTTGGTGCTCGACGCGGTCACCCGTGCCGAAGCCCAGCGGCTGCGGACCCTGTTGCTGCACCGGAAACCGGCCGAATCCGAGGCGCCGCGACCGCCGGAGTCGCTCGTCGCCGAGGTCGACAAGCGCTGGGTGCGGTTCGCGCCGTTCACGCTGTCCGGGCTCGCCGTGGTCGCGGCGATTCTCGGCACCGTCTATCACTTCGCGCACGAACTGCACTTCGATCCGACGAGTTTCGGGCCGCTGCGCGACCTCACCGCCCGCGCGCTCGCACAGCCGGTGTGGCTCACCGTGGTGCTGGCGGCGGCCGGGCTGCTCGTGCTGGTGTCGGTGCTGTCGGTCGGCGGATACGTGTTGTCGTTCTGGAACTTCCGGCTCACGCGCGAACCGGGCGGGACACTGCACATCCGGCGCGGGCTGATCACGACGCGGTCGGTGTCGATCGAGGAAGACCGGTTGCGCGGCGTCGAGATCAAGGAACCGTTGCCGCTGCGGATGGTCGGCGGCGCGAAGTGCGTCGCGGTCGCGGCGGGTCTGCGCGAGGGCAAGGGCGCGGACCGCGGCGGCGGCCTGCTGCTGCCGCCCGCTCCGGCCGCGAAGGCCAGGGAGATCGCGAGCGACGTGCTCGGCGAGGACTTCGCGAACATCCCCCTCGTGCGGCATTCCCGGCGCGCGCTGACCCGCCGGATCACCCGGGCCGTCTTCGCCGTGCTGGCGCTGTCGGCCGCGCTGTTCGCGCTGGCCCGGCTCGACGTGCTGCCGGAATGGCCGTGGCAGGCCGCGCTCGTGCTGCTGCCGTTCGCCGTCCTGGTGGGCTTCGACCGGTACCGCTCGCTCGGCCACGCGATCACCGGCCGGTACCTGGTGACCCGTTCCGGGTCGCTGGCCAGGGCGACGGTCGCCGTCCGGCGTGACCGGCTGACCGGGATCGTCGTGCACCAGTCGCTGTTCCAGCGGCGGGCCGGTCTCGTGACCGTCACCGCGCCGATCGCCGCCGGCCGCGGGCACTACCGCGTGCTGGACGTCGAGCAGGGCGCCGGGCTCGCGCTCGCCGACACCGCTGTGCCCGGATTGCTGACACCGTTCCTTGCTGGGGCGGAAAAACCGTGACCTGTGGTAATTTACCGACGCGTTCGTGACTGAATTCGGTGATCTCACGAAGAGGCTTTCAGGATGTCGGAACCCGGACTCCGTCGGACGGCCGGCGCCAACAGTTCCCGCAAAGTGCTCCAGCTGCTGCTGTCGTTCACCGAACAGCGCTGGGAGGCCAGCGTGGCGGAACTCGCCGGCGTGATCGGCAGCCCGGTCGCCACCACCTATCGCTATGTGCAGCTGCTGAAGGAACTGCAGCTGCTCGAAGAGGCGCGCTCCGGGCGCTACCACGTCACCAGCCGCGTCATGCCGCTCGCGCGCGCCGCCCGGCTCGCGAACGACCTGGCGCGGATCGCGCGGCCGACGATGGAGGAGGCCGCGCGCGAACTCGGCGAGACGATCCTGCTGTTCCAGCACTTCGGCGATTTCGCAGTGTGCAGCGACCGGGTCGAATGCGACCGCGCGATGCGGTTCACGTTCCAGCCGGGGCATTCGATCCCGCTCGGCGTCGGCGCGACCGGGAAGATGCTGCTCGCCCTGCTGCCCGACGGCGAACGCGAACGCCAGGTCGCCCGGATCGCCGACGAGCGCGGCGCCGAGGTGCGCGACGCCCTCAAGCACGCGCTGGTCAATCGCTTTGCGCAGAGCTGGGGCGAGATCGAGGACGGCGTGTGGGCGTGCTCGGTGCCGGTCGACGCGGACCGGCTCCGGCCGAGCGTGCTGAGCCTCGTCGGGCCGGCCACGCGCGTCGGCGACACGGAGCGCGAACGGGCGATCACGGCGTTGCGCGGCTACGCCGAGCAGATCGGAAAGGCGATTTCCGAGTACTCGGTGTAGCCGTAAAATCGGACCGGTGATCCGTCTCGCGGCCCCCGCCGACCTGTCTGTGCTGCCCGACCTCGAACGCGCCGCCGGAGAACCGTTCCGGACCGTCGGTATGGCCGAGATCGCCGACGACGCACCGCCTTCGGTCGAGGACCTCGCGGTGTTCCAGTCCGAGGGCCGGTGCTGGGTCTGGGACGACGACGGGGTGATCGCGGCATACGTGCTCGCCGAGGAAGTCGACGGTTTCGGCCACGTGGAACAGGTTTCACTGCTGCCGAGCCACGCACGCCGCGGCTTGGGTCGAGCGCTGATCGAGACCGTCGGCACGTGGGCAGCGGAGCGCGGGCTGTCCGGGCTGACGCTGACGACGTTCGCGGAGGTGCCGTGGAACGCGCCTTACTACGAGCGGCTCGGGTTCCGCGTGCTGGCGGACGAGGATCTGGGACCGGCACTGCGGGAGATCCGGCGGACGGAGATCGCGCGGGGGCTGGACCGGTGGCCTCGGGTGGCGATGGTGCGGTCTTCCTTGTAGCACAAGCGGTTTCGCGATCGTTCAGGCTGGTTCCGCCAGGATCGTCCGCGCCTGCGCCAACGCGAAGCCCAGCAGATTCAGCCCGCGCCATCGCGCCGGGTTCTCCGCGTCCGGATCGTCCGCGGCCAGGCCGATCCCCCACACCTGGTCAAGCGGACTCGCCTCCACCAGCACCCGTTTCCCCGTGCCCAGCAGAAAACGAAGCAGCTCCGGGTTCTGCCCGAACTTGGCGACGCTGCCGGCGAGCACGATCTCGCCGCGGCAGGCCTCCCACTGCTTCTGGTCGAAGCCCACGACGCCGCGTCCCAGCTCCTTGGCCTGGCGCGGATGCCGGGCTTCCAGGATCCGCTCGGCCTTCGTTTCGTCGCCGAACAGCAAGGCCTTCCGCCACATCATGTAGTGCTCGGCCGTGGCGAACATCCGGCCGTCCTCGGTGAAGGGCGCGGGCCACCACTGGCTCAGACAGCCCCGTCCGGCGCTTCCGTCACGCTCCGGCTGGTGCCCCCAGAAGAACAGGAACTTGACTCGCTGCCCGTCGCGCATCCGGTCAACCAGCTCGGTGACATCCCGCGGGCTCTTCTCCATGAGACGGCAGTCTTGCAGCGCCTAGCCCGGTCCGGGAACTGATTTCGGGTGCGCCTGGTGCTGGCGTGTTTCGGAACGGATCGAGCATTCACCGGCCAGACAGGTCAGTTCGTCGATGTGCCGTGTCAGGCTGGTATCAAGGCCGCGCCAGGCGACCCGTCGACCATCCGTCGGCATCATCGCGCTGGCGTTGAAGGTGGCACGATGAGCGACGCTCGCGCTCATCTGACAGCTGGTCAGAAGAGCCCGCCTCACTCGATGTTCGATGCGGCCTCGGCGAGCAGCCCGCGCAGCCACGCGTGGCCGGAGTCCGCGTCGTGCATCGGATGCCACCAGAACGCCTCGACGATCGGCACCGCGTCGAAGGGCACGTCGACGATCCGCACGCCGAGCGCTCCCGCGAGGTCCTTGGCCAGCCGATGCTGCACGAACGCGATCCCGCCGCTACGGCGGACCAGATGCGGCATCGCCAGGAACGAATCGGCGGTCGCGCAGACCCGCGGCGCGATCCCCAGCAGTTCCATCTGCCGCCACGCGGGCGCTCTCTCGAGCGGGTCCCGGAACGTGGTGACCCACGGAAGCCGCGACAGGTCCGTCATCGTCAACTGCTCGCCGACGTCCGGATTGCCGTCCGCGACCACACAGACCCAGCGGTCGCGGAACAGGTCCAGCGAGCGCGGCAGGTCCAGGTAGCCGTGCGGCATGAAGATCCCGTCCACCGTGCGGAAGAACTCGCCGTCGCGGCCGAGCGCCTCGGCGGTGACCGGGCTGAAGCGGACACTCGCGTTCGGCGCGCGTTCTTCGAGCAGCGCGACAAGCCGGGCGCCGGCGATGCTCGTCCCGTAGTCCGAGGAGACGATCGTGAACACGCGGCCGGAACCCGCCGGGTCGAACTCCGACTGCGCCGAGAACACCCGCTCGACCGCGGCGACCGCGACGCTCACCAACGGCCGCACCTGTTCGGCGAACGGGGTGAGCTGGTAGTGGTTGCCGACGCGGGTGAGCAGTTCGTCGCCGAAGTGGCGGCGCAGCTTAGCCAGTGCGGCGGACAGTGTCGGCTGTGTGCGCGAGAGCCGGGCGGCGGCGCCGGTGACGGTTCGCTCGGTCAGCAGCCCGTGCAGCGCGTAGAGATGATTGGTGTCGAGGCCGTGCAGCTGGTTCTCGAGGGGCATAGGCCGACTCTATGGCCAGTATGGAGCGTATTCGGTTCCTTTGGGATGCTGGTGCGCGCAGGCTGGCACCATGACCGAAGCCTGGATCGACGTCCACGCCCACTACACCCCGCCGACCACCCCCGAACAGCGGGAGGCGGCCTGGCGGTCGATGCGCGACGCCTGTTTCCTGGCCCCGGAGCCGTACCACTGGACCGTCGAGCAGACACTTGAGCAGATGGACCGGACCGGCATCCGCATGCAGATGCTGAGCAATCAGCCCACCACGACCGAGGCACTGCTGGCATCCAACGACTACGGGGCAAGCCTGACGCAGCAGTACCCTGACCGCTTCGGCCTGCTCGCCGCCCTGCCCACCGACGACGTCGCCGCGACGATGGCCGAACTCGGCCGAGCGGCGGAACTCGGCGCGGACGGCTTCGCAGTGACCTGCCGACGCAACGGCGTGTACCTCGGCGACCCGAGCCTGGAACCGATGTGGGCGGAGCTCGATCGCCGCGGTGCCACGGTATTCGCGCATCCCGACGCTTACGCCGACGGCGTGCAGGGCCGGCCGGCGCCGTTGCTGGAGGTCGGTTTCGAGACCACGCGGACGATTGTCGACATGCTTTACGCGGGCGTGTTCCGCAAATACCCGAACGTAAAGCTGATCGTCGCCCACTGCGGTGGCGGCGGTGCGCTGCCTGCCATGTCGGGCCGGCTCGGCCTGCTCGGCGCCCAGACCTGGGTTCCCAACCCGAACGGGCTGAGCACCGACGAAATCCGCGCCCAGTTGCGACGGCTCTATCTCGACACCGCCGCGACCGGGTTTCCGTCCAGCCTGGCGGCGGCACTGACCATGACCACGCCCGACCACCTCGTCTACGGCTCGGACTCCGGCGTGCCCTGCAGCACCGAGGAAACCATCGAAGCCAACCGGAAATCCCTGCTCGAATTCGACGGCCTGACGCCGCGGCAACGCCAGGACATCGGACGCAATGCCCTCGCACTGTTCCCCGGCGCCGCGGCCCGCCTCGACGGCGCCCCATCGGCTGACCTCACGGCATTCACCCAAGCAGCGGCAGTGCCCGCTATCTCCCGCAGATGCCAACTATCGCCTGCCGACACAGCCAGGGTCGCTCGTGAGGGGGACCTGGATTGCCCCCAGAATCGAACACGTGTTCTACTGATCGAGCCGGCCCCGGAGGGGGAAGCTCCGCGGGCCGGCACCCAGGCAGAACCCCTCCCCTCGATCGATCCCAGGAGGCAGTGTGGCGGTCAAGATCACCCACCTCGCCAGTGGTCAGCAGGTCCGCTTCGCGAACGCGGACGGCGCTCGCCGCTATGCCGAAATCATGGGCGGCGGCGTCGACAAATGGCGCTTCACGATCGTTCCCGGAGACCACGGGGCTCCCGGCATGCCGGCGGCGGTCGTCAACGTGCCGGTGTGGCGGACCGTCGCTCGGTGATCGGTTCTCGTTGGCTCGCATGGTGATCGGCGCGGCGCGAGACCGCCGTGCCGATCACCGGGACAACGTCACCTGCTGTTTGTTGCCTACTGGCCACGCCTTGTGCTCCACTGTCGATCACCCACTGCTGTAAGTCCCGCGACGCGGGACCGCCGCTTGTCAGCAGCGACCACCTCGGCACGGCCCTGCACCCGTGCCAAGACGGACAGAAGGAGCGGCTCCTTGCTTGCGCACCAGCGTGGAACACATCGGCGTGGAAAAATCCGAGTCACTGTCGCGTTGTCGGTCCTCGCGCTCGCGGTCGGGGCCGGCTCGGCCCACGCGGCGCCGGCGGCCACCCCGAAAGCCACCGCGTGGCCCGGCGGGTCGAAGGTGGCCATCGCCGACGACTCCGGGGTTTTCGGCACCAACCTCAGCGGCGTGTCGTACGAATCGCCCACCGTCCTGTGGGCGGTGAAGAACGGCCCGAGCACCCTGTACCGGCTCGTCCAGGACGGCGGCAAATGGCGGCCCGACACCGCCAACGGCTGGGCCAAGGGCAAGTCCATGCACTACTCCGACGGCAGCGGCGACCCGGACGCCGAAGGGGTCGTCTTCACCCCGGACGGCGTCTTCACCTCGACCGAGCGCGACAACGACAACGGCGACACCAGCAAGCCCGCTGTGCTCCGGTACGCGACCTCCGGGTCGGGCAAGTCGCTGAACGCGACCGGGGAGTGGGACCTCACCTCGGACCTGCCGTCGGTCGAGCCCAACAAGGGCCTCGAGGCCATCGCCTGGGTGCCGGACTCGGCGCTCACCGCGCACAAATTCCGGGACGAGCACACGAAAGCCGCCTACGACCCGGCGAGCTACCCGAACCACGGGACCGGCCTGTACTTCGTCGGGCTCGAGGCCAACGGGAAGGTCTACGCGTACGCGCTCGACCAGTCCGGCACCAAGTACACCCGCGTCGCCACCATCGACAGCGGGTTCCCGGCGGTGATGGACCTCGAATACGAGCCGTCGACCGGCCACCTGTGGGCCGAATGCGACAACACGTGCAAGGGCCGCACCACCACGCTCGACGTCAACGCCAAGGGCGCGTTCGCGGTCACCGCGCAGTACGACCGCCCGTCCGGGATGTCGAACTACAACAACGAGGGTTTCGCGATCTCGCCGACCTGTGCGAACGGGAGCAAGCAGGTCGTGTGGTCCGACGACGACAACGACGACAACCACGCGCTGCGCACCGGAACGCTCGCCTGTAAGTAGTCCTTTGTAGACAGACAAACCGCGGCGGCGCCGGAAACTCGGCGCCGCCGCGGTGTCGTAAAACGTTAGTTCTTCAACAACCTGTCCAGCGCCCGCGGAACAGCAGCCGCCAGCAAGTCCAGCTCCGCCTCTTCCGCGACCAGCGGCGGCGACACCGCCATCCCCTTGCCGAGCGAGCGCACGATCACGCCCTCCTCCAGCAGGAACTTGTGCAACCGGCCGGGCGCGCCCGGGTCCGCCGACAGCAGGTCCGGAGCCAGCTCCACCGCGGCCAGGAATCCCAGCCCAGCCCGGACTTCCGCCACCGCCGGATGCCCGACCGCGCCGGAAAGCGCGTCCGCGAGCGGCTTCTCCAGCGCCTTGCCGCGCGGGATGATGTCGTCGCGCTCGTAGATGTCCAGCGTCGCGTTGGCCGCGGCGCAGGCGACCGGGTGCCCGGCGTAGGTCGCGCCGTGGCGCAGGATCGGCGCGCCCGGACGGCCGGTGAAGAACGGCTCCGCCACGTGCGGCGCGACCAGCAGCACGCCCAGCGGGATCGTCCCGCTCGTCACGCCCTTCGCCGTCGTCACCAGGTCCGGCTGGACCGACCAGCGGTCGATGCCGTACCAGGTGCCGAGCCGGCCCCACGCGCAGATCACGCAGTCCGCGACGAACAGCACCTCGTGCTTGCGACAGATCGCCGCCACTTCCTCGATGTACCCGTCCGGCGGCAGCAGCACGCCGCCCGCGCCGATGACCGGTTCGCAGAAGAACGCGGCCACTCGCTCCGGCCCCACGCGGAGGATTTCCTCCTCCAACGCCGCCGCGTTGTCATACGGCACCTGCGAGAAATCCGCGGCAGGCGGACCCCAGCCCTCCGCGTTCACCGGGATCCCGGCCGCGGCGGTGCCGAATCCGTGCGTGCCGTGGTAGCCCTGGGTCCGGCTGATGACGTGGGTCTTGTCCGGGCGTCCGGTGTGGACGAAGTAGGACCGCGCGATCTTCACCGCGGTGTCCACCATGTCGCCGCCGCCCGAGCCGAGGAACACCTTCGACCCCGGCACCGGCGCCAGCTCGGACAGCCGCGACGCCAGCTTCAGCGCCGGCTCGTTCGCGACGCCGCCGAACAGGTTGTACGCGTCCAGCTTCTCCAGCTGCTCAGTGACCGCGCGGGTGATCTCGGGACGGCCGTGGCCGAGGTTCGAGTACCACAGCGAAGCGGAGGCGTCGAAGTAGCGACGGCCCGCGTCGTCCCAGACATAGGACCCCTCGCCGCGGGTCACCACGAACCGGTTCCCGTCGACCGCGCCCATGTCCGCGAACGGGTGCCACAGCGGGTTCGGCTGCTGGTCCGGCATTGCTCCTCCTCGGGGTCGGCTCAACCGGCCGGCGCCGCGGGGAGCGGCGACCGGCCGCCGCCGCCCTTTCTACCCGCCCGGCCGGGGATCGGCGAACCGCGACCCCTCGACGCGCGTCATCGCGGAACTCCGCAGTCCGGCGTCCCGATGGCTCCGATGGCGCTGTCCCCGGCCGGGCAGACTAGGCGCCTGCCGCCGCGACGGACGGCGGCAGGCCAGCTCGCCCTTGAAGATCTCAGCGGCGCGGACCAGATCGGCGTAAGCCTCGACGTGGATCCGGTTGATCGCGTCGTGCGCGTCGCGGGCGGCCGCGTCGAGCCACGCGCAGTAGTCGCTTCGGGTCTGGGTCCGCATCGCGCGCCCCCTGCTCAGACGTTTTCGACGGTGGTTGCCTGTGCGTTCGAAGGCGCGGAACTGAGCGACGCGCCTCGCCGGTCCTTGACGAAGAAGCTGGTGACCAGGCCGATCACGGTCATCACGGCGAGGTAGCCGCCGACCGCGTAGACCGTTCCAGTGCTGGTCTGCAGTGATTCGGCGATGGTCGGCGCGAATGCCCCGCCGAGCACCGCGCCGATCGCGTACGAGATCGCCGCGCCGCTGTAGCGGACTGT
Source organism: Amycolatopsis albidoflavus (assembly GCF_039525725.1). Taxonomy (NCBI): domain Bacteria; kingdom Bacillati; phylum Actinomycetota; class Actinomycetes; order Pseudonocardiales; family Pseudonocardiaceae; genus Amycolatopsis; species Amycolatopsis albidoflavus. The sequence continues at coordinate 116,656 of NZ_BAAAHV010000009.1, read as the reverse complement.
GGTCGGGTACATCTCCGCATACAGCGCCGATTGCGGACCGTAGGTGAACCCGAGCCCGACCGAGAACAGGAACAGCGCCACCAGGAGCAGTCCGACGTTGGCCGTGTTGATCAGCGCGAAGAACGGGAACATCCACGCCAGCTGGATGACGAACCCGATCCGGTAAGTGCGGACGCGGCCGATCCGGTCCGCGAGCCAGCCGCCGATCAGCGTGCTCACCAGCCAGGCGACCGCGGACAGCATCACCGCGATCAGCACTGTCGAACGGCCGAGGTGCAATGTCTTCGTGGCGTACGACTGCACGTATCCGCCGGTGGTCATGTAGCCGACGGCGTTGTTGGCCGCGAACAGCAGCGCGCCCGCGATCACCAGCTTCCAGTGGTGCCGGAACAACTGCACCAGCGGCATGCTCGAGCGCGCCTTCTTCTCGCGGACCTCCTCGAACACCGGGCTTTCCGCGACCCGCGACCGGATCATCAGCCCGGCGACGATCAGCACCACGCTCAGCAGGAACGGGATCCGCCAGCCCCACGCGAGGAACTGCTCCGGCGAGGTCACCGCGGTGACCAGCGCGAGGACGCCGTTGGCCAGCAGCAGCCCGATCGGCACGCCGATCTGCGGGAACGCGCCGTACAGCCCGCGTCGCTCGGCGGGCGCGTGCTCGACCGCGAGCAGGGCCGCGCCGCCCCATTCGCCGCCTGCCGACAGCCCCTGCACGATCCGCAGCAGCACCAGGATGATCGGCGCCCACACGCCGATCGACGCGGTGTTCGGCACCAGGCCGATCAGCACCGTCGAGATCCCCATCAGCAGCAGGGTGAGGATCAGCATCGCGCGCCTGCCGAGGCGGTCGCCCAGATGCCCGGCGATGATCGCGCCGATCGGGCGGAAGAAGAAGCTGATGCCGACCGTCGCGAAGGACACGATCAGCGCGTCCTTGCCGAGCACTGCGAAATACTGCGTCGCGAAGACCAGTCCGGCGCAGATCGCGTAGATGAAGAAGTCGAACCATTCGATAGTCGTGCCGACCATGGCCGCCAAGACGACGCGACGGTGCTCTCTGCTGATCCCGGTCGTGCGCGGCATCGCGCCTCCCCTGCTGCTGACGGTGCTTCAGGCCGTGGCAGATCGTATATAATCAGTCGTCACCCCGACAAGGCTCAATGAGGTAACTGAACAGGCTTTTTGCCCAGATGGCCCAGTCGCCGCCGCAAGTGCCCGTCTCTCGTTCGGCGCATCGTCTGGATTGAATGTATATTATTTAGCGCGGCGAACGGACCGGTTACCGTGGCCTGGACACCCCGCCCCGGCGGGCTGTGAAGGGGAGGCGACAGGGATGTCCACAACACACGAGACGGCCGGCGGGCTCAGCAAGAGCCAGCACACGTACCAAGTACTCAAGTCCCGGATCACCGCGGGCGCGTACCCGGCGGGTCATCGACTGGTCCTCGGCTCGCTGGCGAAGGAATTCGACGTGAGCACGGTCCCGGTGCGGGAAGCGGTGCGGCTGCTGCAGGCCGAGGGGCTGGTGCACTTCGAGCGAAACGTCGGCGCGACCGTCGCGGCGATCGACCCGGTCGGCTACGAGCACACGATGCAGATGCTCGCGATCGTGGAAAGCGCGGCGACCGCGCTCGCCGCGCCGCACCTGAGCGCCGACGACCTCGCCGAGGCGAGCGAACTCAACGACCGGATGCGCGCCGGTCTCGACCAGCTCGAACCGGTCGAGTTCACCCGGCTCAACCACGAGTTCCACGAGGTCCTCTACACCCGCTGCCCCAACCCGAGCCTGGTCGACCTGGTCAAGAAGGGCTGGGCCCAGCTCGCCAGGATCCGCGATTCGACGTTCTCGTTCGTCCCCGCCCGCGCGCTCGCCTCGGTCGCCGAACACGACCAGCTGCTCGATCTCATCCGCTCCGGCTCCGGCGCCGAATGGATCGAGCACTGCGCGCGGGCGCACCGATCAGCGACCCTGGACGCGTTCCTCAGCTGGGAGGCGGACTCGCACAGCTGACCTCACGCGGTCATGCACGCGAGGATCGTCGCGAAATCCTGCCGCGGAATGGAAAACAAGCCACGGCGGAACGGCAACCCCCAATGCGCGGGATCGGTGACGAACGACAGCTGGTCGACTAGCGGCTTCGCGTCCACGCGCCGGCAATCGTGAAAGGTGACCGCGAGCCGCCACGGCTGGAATTCGTCGCTTACGTAGGCCTGGTAAGGCTTGTCGCCGGTAATGGTGGCCCACGCGGTGAATTGCCGGACGGGCTTTCCTCCCTGCAAGCTCGTGCGCGGCGAGTAGAAAATCATCTCGTCGCCCGGACTTGGCTGGCGGAGACGCTTTCCCGCCCCGTGATCCGCCTGCGTGAAGCTGCCTTCGATGGCCCCTTCGACGTGGTCCAGAGTGACGGTGTTGATCCAGAATCGCTGATCGGAAGGGGTCATTTCGCGGTCAATCCTTCGACGAGACCGGTCGTCGGCCTGCCGATGAGCCGGGAAAGATCGTCGCCGACCCGGGCGAAAACTCCGCCCGCGATGGTTTCGTCGAGACCGACCAAGAAGCTGGCCAGCTCGCCGTCCATTCCCGTTTTGCCGAGCATTGCCCGCAATTCTTCGGAAGCGACCGGCCGATAAACGACCTCTCGCTCCAGCACGACGGACATCGCTTCGGCAATGTCGGCGTAGGTGAAGTCCGTGTCGCCGGAAAGGCTGTACGTGACATTGTCGTGGCCATCAGTGGTGACCACGACGGCCAACGCCTCGGCCAGGTCTTTCCGGCTGGCCGCCGCGACGACGGCGTCACCGGTCGCGGCGGCGAGGACGCCAGTGAAGCGAGGACCGGCCAGCGACTGAACATAATTCTCGATGTACCAAGTGTTCCGCAGAATCGTGTACGTCAAGCCGGAAGCGACAAGAGCCTTCTCGGTCGCACGATGGTCCGCGTTGATCTCGAAGCGCTCGTCGTCGGCGCGGACTCCGCTCGTGTAGTAAACGTGCCGGGCGTTCTTCGCCGCCTCGATGACCGACTCGTGCTGTGCGAGGCGATTCTCGTCGCGGCCCGAGATCAGCACGATGTCCGGGTGCCGGGCGACCAAGTCCGCGACGGCGGCCGGATCCGACAGGTCGACGGCAGCGGTGCGGAACCCGGCGGAAGCGAGTTCCTCGAGGCGCGCCTGGTTCCGCCCTGCCGCGGTGATCGTTTCGGGGCTCAACCCCCTGGCGGCCAGCGCGTCCAGGACGTGCTGGCCGAGTGCTCCGGTAGCCCCGAAAACCAGGGTGCTCGCGTCAGCCACGGTCGTGGAGGGTGACGTGGTAGCCGTCGGGGTCGGCGAAGGTGAACGTCCGGCCGAAGGGGCCGTCGATCGGCGCCGACACGATCTCGTGCCCGTCGGCGACGAGCGCGTCGTGAATGGCCTGGACGTCGGTGGCGAGCAGCCAGATCGCGGCGCCGATGCCGGGCCGGGCGGCGGAGGCGAGGTCGGTGCCGGGAACGACCTCGCGGAGCGCGAACGCGATCGGCTTCGTCTCGAAGACGACGGCGTGCGGAGGTCCGGCGGGCGAGCGGACGAGGCCGAGGTACCGCTCGTAGAACGCCTGCGAAGCGTCCAGGTCACGCGCCTGGAGCGAGATGAAGTCGGGGCCGATGGCGGGCACGGTGCTGCTCCTTTTCGTCATGTCAGGTTCCTGACACCGTCTAAGGTATGTCAGGATCCTGACATTAGTCAAGGCCGCGAAGGGCCAGCCTTGGACATGTCACTGAGGCTGTCCGCGTTCGTCACGTGGGCAGTGGATGAAGGAGGCGGCCGCGCGACCCGGCTAGACGGCGCCTAGCTGCGCGGCTTCCGATACCACCGCGGCGAAGTGTTCAGCGGCGGCTTGAGCTTCGCGCGCACCACCAGCACGTTCGGCTCGTCCGATTCCACGAATTCGCTCAGCAGCCGGCGAAACGCGCGGCCGAAGCCGGACACCCGGTCCGCGTGCACGCCGAACGAGCGGGCCAACCCGACGAAATCGGGGCTGTCCCAGTCGACTCCGCGGTGCGGCAGGCCTTCCTGGTCCTGGTCGAAGCGCAGCATGCCGTAGCCGCCGTCGTCCACGACCACGACCGTCACCGGCAGCTGTTCCTCGGCCAGCGTCGCCAGATCCCCTACCGCGTAAAGGAAACCGCCGTCGCCGGTGACGCACAGGACGCGACCGCCGCCGGTCGCCTCGGCCGCCGCGCCCGCGCCGAGCGACGCCGGGAAGCCGTAGCCGAGCGTGCCCCAGCCCATCGGGTACGCCAGCCGCCGCGGCGCGCGGACCCGGTGGAAGCCGCCGATCCAGTATCCGGCGACGCACATGTCGGTGACGATCGTCCCGTCCGCCGGGAGCACTTCCTCCAAAGTGGACAGAAAGTCGGCGGCCTGCGGTTCCTCGTCGCGGATGCGCCTGCGCACCCGGCGGCCGATGCCGGCCAGCCGCGCGGTCAGCTCGTCCAGGCCGGGGCGAGTTTCCGGATGCAGGGATTCGACGACGCGGCGGGCGTCGCCGACCAGGGTGACGTCCGGCCGGTAGTTCTTCGCCGCGTCGCCGGCGTCGACGTTGATCGCGATCAGCTTCGGCGGCGCGGGCATCTGCCAGTTCTGCGTCATCAGGCCGTCGAAGTCGGTGCCGATCGCGAGCACCACGTCGGCCTCGTCCCACAGCTGCCCGACCTCCGGCGCGTGCACCGGATTCGGGGCCAGGCAAGGATGTTCGGGCGGAAGCAGGCCGCGCGCGCCGAACGTGGTGAGCACCGGCGCGGCGAGCCGCTGCGCGAGCTGCCCGATCGCTTCCCCGGCTTCGGAACGCAGCGCGCCGCCTCCCGCCCAGATCAGCGGACGGCGCGCGGACGCCAGCAGCTCCGACGCACGAGGCAGGTCCGGCAGGTCGAGCACGCGCTCGGCGGGCGGCGCGGGCGGTTCGCGCGGCGGCGTGGTCTCCCGGAGGAAATCGGTCGGAATGCCCAAATACACCGGGCCGCTTTGCGGCATCAGCGCGAGCCGGGCGGCGCGGTGCAGCGTCGTGGCGATCTGGTCCGCGCGGTGCACGGTGAACCCGGCTTTGGTCACCGGCGCGAACATCGCCTGCTGGTCGGAAGTTTCGTGCAGCACCCCGCGCACGACACCCGGACGGCGCAGCGTCGACGGGATGTCCGTGGCGATTACGAGCACCGGGGCCGCGGACGCCATCGCTTCGCCGACCGCGCCGAGCGTGTTCGCCGCGCCGGGGCCGGTGGTCACGAGCGCGACGCCGAGTTTTCCCGTCCTGCGGGCATAACCGTCGGCGGCGTACCCCGCGGTCTGTTCGTGCCGGACGTTGACGAGCCGGATCCCGGTGTCCGCCAACGCCTCCCACAGCGGCAGGTTGTGGACTCCCGGCAGGCCGAACACCACCTCGGCCCCGAGAGCCGTGAGCGCGTCCCCCAGCTGCTGAGCTCCAGTCCGTCCTGCCACGCCAGCGATGGTATCCGCCCCCGGTAAGCAGCCGCAGACACGTCACCGGACAGGGTTTGTCAGGGTCTGCGGCCTGCCGCGCCGCCCCGTTGTCCCCCACCTGGCCGCGAGATCTGAGACACCGGCTTTTTCGTGCGTACACTCCGGGTGCCGGGGACGCCGAGGTCCCCGTGGCGGCGGAAAGGGGTGTCCGAATGCCGTTGATGCCGGTGACCGACTCGATGTTCCTGATGGTCGAAACCCGCGAGCACCCGATGCACGTCGGCGGGCTCCAGTTGTTCCGCAAACCCGAGGGCGCGGGCGAGGACTACCTGCGCGACCTTCGCCGCGGCCTGCTGGAGTCGGACAACATGCGCAGCGTGTTCCGGATGCGGCCGAGCCGCCCGGTGAACACCGTCGGGCACGTGCGCTGGTCGCGTGACACCGACCTGGAGCTCGACTATCACTTCCGGCATTCCGCGCTGCCGCAGCCGGGCCGGATCCGCGAACTGCTCGAACTCACCTCGCGCTGGCACAGCACGCTGCTCGACCGGCACCGGCCGCTGTGGGAAACGCACCTCATCGAAGGACTGCGCGACGGCCGGTTCGCGGTGTATTCGAAGATCCACCACGCGCTGATGGACGGCGTTTCGGCGCTGCGGCATCTGCAGGGCACGCTGTCGGACGACCCGGCCGACCTGGACTGCCCGCCGCCGTGGGGTTCGCGCGACAAGCCCGCCGCGAACCACAACGGCCGCGCCCCGGCGTCGCCGTTCGCTCTGGTGGGCAAGACGTTCGAGCAGGTCGCGGGTATCGCGCCGGCCGCGGCGAAGGTGGCCCGCGAGGCGTTCCGCGAGCACCGGCTCACGCTGCCGATGCAGGCGCCGAAGACGATGCTGAACGTGCCGATCGGCGGCGCGCGCCGGTTCGCCGCGCAGTCCTGGCCGCTCGACCGGGTGCGCGAGGTCGCGACCGCCGCGGGCGTGTCCCGCAACGACGTCGTGCTCGCGATGTGCTCCGGCGCGCTGCGCGACTACCTCATCGAACAGAGCGCGCTGCCGGACGCGCCGCTGGTCGCGATGGTCCCGGTGTCGCTGCGCCGCCGCGACTCCGGCGACGCGACCGGCAACAACATCGGCGCGCTGCTGTGCAACCTGGCCACCGACGAGACCGATCCGGCGCGGCGGCTGGCCGCGATCTCCGAGTCGATGTCGAACGGCAAGAAGCTGTTCTCGCAGCTCTCGCCGCTGCAGACGCTGCTGCTGTCCGGGATCAACGTGGCCCAGCTGGGGGCGTCGCCGATCCCCGGCGTCGTCGGCAACACGCGCCCGCCGTTCAACCTGGTGATCTCGAACGTCCCCGGCCCGCGCAAGCAGATGTACTGGAACGGCGCGGCGCTGGACGGCATCTACCCGGCGTCGGTGCTGCTCGACGGGCAGGCCCTGAACATCACGCTGACCAGCAACGGGGACAACCTCGACTTCGGCGTCACCGGGTGCCGGCGCAGCGTCCCGCACCTGCAGCGGATCCTGACGCATCTGGATACGGCGCTCGCCGAGCTGGAATTCGCGACGCGGGGGTAGCCGGTCAGTCGATGCCTTCCGGGCTGGCTCCGCCGACCGCGACGGCTTGGGCGACGATGCGGTCGATCTCGGCGAGGTCCGCTGAGGTGAGCTGAAGGTCGGTCGCGCTCTTCTCGATGCTGGCCGGGCGGCGGGCGCCGACGATGGCGACGTCGGCCTTCGCCAGCGTCCACGCGATGGCCAGCTGGCTCACCGCCGCGCCTCTGTCCTCGGCGAACGCGGCGAGCTGGTCGACGATCTTCAGGTTGTGCCGCAACAAGTCCCCGCGGAAGGCGGACGAGCGCGAGCGCCAGTCCGACGGGTCGAACGCCGTCTCGGCAGTGAGCGAGCCGGTGAGCAGACCGCTGCCGAGCGCACTGTAGGCGAGCACGCCGAGGTTGTGCTCGCGGGCGTACGGGAGCGGATCGGTTTCCGCGCCGCGGCGGAAGAGGTGGTAGGGCACCTGCACGGTTTCCACCGTCTTGTTCAATGCCGTCTCGTTCACTGCGCTGAGCTGCGCGGAGTCGTAGTTCGAGACTCCGGCGTGGCGGATCTTGCCCGCGTCCACGAACTCCCGCAGCGTCCCGGCAACCTCGGCGGCCGGAGTCAGCGGGTCGGGCCAATGGATTTGGTAGAGGTCGAGATGGTCGACGCCGAGCGCGCGCAGGCTCTCGTCCACGCCTTGTGTGAGCCATGCTCGACGCGAATCGCGGATGCGTTCGGAACCGGGGTTCGTCCCGCCTTTGGTGGCGATGACGACGCTGTCGCGGCGATGGTCCAGTTCGCTGCGCAACGCTTTGCCCAGGAGCGCTTCGGCAGTGCCATAGGCGCGGGCGGTGTCGAAGAGGGTGATGCCCAGTTCGTGCGCGCGCCGGATCGCCGCGATCGCGGTGTCCTCGTCGAAGCCGCCCCACTGGCCGCCGAATCCGCCGGTGCCGAAGGCGATCCGGGAGACTTCGAGGCCGCTGCGGCCTAGGGTCGTCGTCCGCATGAGCCGAGCACAGCACTCTTCGCTTGACCTCGCCGAGCGTTCTCAACTGCTGATTATTCGGTTGACAATCAGAGGATGCTCGCCAGGTGAGCCTCCTGGAGCCGTTGCGGCACCGCAGTTTCCGCGCCCTCGCCGCCGGGCGAACGCTCGGCACCTTCGGCAACTCGGTCGCTCCGGTCGCGCTCGCGTTCGCGGTGCTCGACCGCACCGGGTCGGCGGTCGATCTCGGGCTGGTCGTCGGCGCCCGGTCGCTGGCGAACGTGCTGCTGCTGCTTTTCGGCGGCGTCCTCGCGGACCGGCTGCCGCGCGCGGTGATCCTGCAGGGCACCGAGATCGCGGCCGGGCTCAGCCAGGCGCTGATCGCCGCGAGTGTCCTTTGTGGATTCAGTTCGATCCCGTTCCTGATCTCGCTGAGCGTGGTCAACGGGGCGGTCGCGGCGATGTCGCTGCCCGCGTCGGCGGCCATCACTCCGCAGACGGTGCCGCGAGACCTGCTGGCTCCGGCGAACGCGTTGCTGCGGCTGCTGGTCAACGGAGGGCGCATCGCCGGAGCCGGAGTCGCCGGGGTCGCGGTGGCGGCGGCCGGATCCGGCTGGGCGCTGGCGGTGAACGCGCTGCTGTTCTTCGCCGCCGCGCTCGCCTATCACGCCGTCCGGCTGCCGCGCACCGACCGGGTTCCGGGCGCACGACCGATCGCCGATCTGGTCGCCGGATGGCACGAGTTCCGGTCCCGCGCCTGGGTGTGGGTAGTGGTCGCGCAATTCGCCTTCGTCAACGCCGCCGGGCTCGGCACGCTCGTGGTCATCGGGCCAGTCGTCGCGGACGAGACGTTCGGGCGGTCCGGTTGGGGACTGGCGCTGGCGATGCAGACCGCGGGCGCGCTCGTCGGCGGGATCGTCGCCGCGCATTGGCGGCCGCGGCACGCCTTGTTCATCGGGGTGCTGCTGGTGACAGTGGAAGCTCTGCCGGTGCTGGCGCTCGGCTGGTGGCCGTCGCTCGTCCCGCTGCTGGTCGCGATGCTGGCGGCCGGGCTGGCGATGGAGCAGTTCAGCGTCGCCTGGGACGTTTCGCTTCAGGAACACATCCCGCCCGACAAGCTCGCGCGCGTGTACTCCTACGACATGGTGGGTTCACTCGCCGCGATGCCGCTCGGGCAGATCGCGGCGGGTCCCCTCGTGCAGCACTTCGGCCGCGAGCCGGTGCTAGTCGCGTGCGGGGTGCTGATCCTGGTTTCGACCGGGCTCGCGCTGTGCAGCCGCGAGATCCGGCAGCTCACGAACCGGCCGGCGGAGCTGGTCGCACCGACAGGAAGTTGACCGCGCTCGCGCTGAACACCAGCTCGTCGTCGCCGTTGAACACTTCCATCCGGGTGCGGACGAGGCCGCGATCGGGCTTCGACTTCGACCGCCGCGCCTCGGTGACGGTCGCCCGCATCCGCAGCCGGTCCCCCGGCCGCACCGGGCGCGGCCAGCGCAGTTCGTCGATGCCGGGGCTGCCGAGGCTCGCGACCGACGACAGGTAGTGGTCGGCGAACATCCGCATCATCAGGCTGGACGTGTGCCAGCCGCTCGCGATCAGCCCGCCGAACGGGCCCTCCTTCGCCGCCGCCGGGTCGACGTGGAAGCTCTGCGGGTCGTACTTTTCGGCGAACTCGACGATCTCCGCTTCGGTGACAGTCGTGTCGCCGAACTCGTACACCGATCCCTCGGGGTAGTCCTCGAACCAGCGGTCGTCGATGGGCGCGGTGAACTCGGTCATGCGCGACAGCCTGCCATAGCTGATCGCGCCGGAAACGTGACTCGCGTCTGCCCGGCGAGCGTCACGGCGCGGCCCAGGGCCGGACCTCCTCCAGCAGCTTCGCCACCGCCAGCACCAGGTCGTCCGAATGCCGCGGGCCGACGATCTGCAGTCCCACCGGAAGGCCCGATTCGGTGCGCCCGGCCGGGACGCTGATCGCGGGCTGCTGCGTCATGTTGAACGGGTAGGTGAACGGCGTCCACTCCGGCCATTCGCTCATCCCGCTGCCCGGCGGCACGTCGTGGCCCGCCTCGAACGGCGGAATCGGGACGGTCGGCGTGAGCAGCACGTCGTAGCGGGTGTGGAACTCGCCCATCAGGATGCCGAGCGCGGCGCGTTCCGCGGTGGCGTCGAGGTAGTCGCCCGCGGAGTAGGTGTGGCCCCGTTCCCAGACGCGGCGCAGGCCCGGGTCGACCCGCGGCTCGCTGCCCGGCGGGAACGCGTCGAGCGACTTCGCCGCGCCTGCCGACCACAGCACGTCGAAGGCGTCCTTCGGGTCGGCGAATCCGGGATCGGCCTGCTCGACCTGCAACCCGGCGTCGGCGAGCGACTGCACCGCAGACTGGACGATCGCGGCGATTTCCGGGTCCACGTCGACAAAACCGAGCGCCGGCGAATACGCCGCGATCAGCCCGCGCACGTCGCGCCGCACCGCCTCGCGGTACGCGCTGATCGGCGGCGCGAGCCCGGTCGGGTCGCGGTGGTCGGGCAGCGCGAGGACGTCCAGCAGCAACGCCGTGTCGTCCACGCAGCGCGCCATCGGCCCGGCGTGCGCGAGCGGGCCGAACGGGCTCGCTGGGAACAGCGGGATCCGGCCGTGGGTCGGTTTCATGCCGACGATTCCGCAGAACGACGCGGGAATCCGCACCGAACCGCCGCCATCGGTGCCGACGGACAGCTCACCCATCGCCGCCGCGACCGCGGCCGCGCTGCCGCCACTGGACCCGCCCGCCGTCATCCGCGGGTTCACCGGATTGCGCGTGATGCCCGCCAGCGCGCTGTCGGTGACGCCCTTCCACGCGATCTCCGGCGTGGTCGTCTTGCCCAGCACGACCAGCCCCGCCTCGCGCATCCGCGCCATCACCGGGCTGTCGACCTCCCACGGCTGGTCGACCGGGATGCTCGTGGAACCGCGCAGCGTCGGCCAGCCCTGGGTGAGGAAGATGTCCTTGATCGACGCGGGAACCCCGTCGAGCGCGCCGATCGGATTCCCGTCGCGCCACCGGGCCTCGGCCGCTTTCGCCTGGTCGAGCGCGCGTTCGGCGTCGACGAGGCAGTAGGCGTTGATCTCGCCGTCGCGGTCCTCGATGTTCTGCAGGGCGCTCTTCGTCGCCTCGACCGGCGACAGTTCGCCGGTGGCGTAGGCGGCGACGAGTTCGCTGGCGGTCAATTCCCGGTCGCCCATCCGGCGCCTCCCTGCGATTCGGACGGCACGTAGCCGAGCCGTTTGTCCACGACGTTCCACAGCGGTTCCCCGGCGACCCAGCGCCGGAAGTTCCCCGCGAACACCTCGACCAGGGTCCGCCGCCAGCCGATGAAGTCGCCCGACATGTGCGGCGACAGCAGGACGTCCGGCATGGTCCACAGTGGACTCTCGGCGGGCAGCGGCTCGGTTTCGAAGACGTCGAGCGCGGCCCCGGCGATCTCGCCGGCTCGCAGGGCCGCGATCAGATCGGACGTGACCACCAGTTCGCCGCGGCCGACGTTCACGAATCGCGCGGACGGTTTCATCGCGGCGAACGCGGAGGCGTCGAACATGCCCTTGGTCTGATCGGTGAGCGGCGCGACCGCGACGACGTAGTCGAACTCGGGCAAATACCGCGCCAGCTCGGTGGATTCGCGCACGACGCCGAAGTCCGGGTCCCCGACCCTGGCTCGCCTGCCCGCCCCGGACACGCGCATCCCGGCCGCCCGCAGCATCCTCGCGATGGCCCTTCCGATCGGTCCGGTGCCGACCACCAGCACCTCCCGCCCGGCGATCCGCTCGCTCTCGCGGTGCTTCCACGTGCCGGCGCGCTGCAGGTCGAGCGAACGCGCGAAGTCCTTGGCGAACGCCAGCACGACGCCGAGCACGTACTCCGCGATGGCGTCGTCGAACACCCCGCGCGAGTTCGTGAGCACCACGTCGCTCTCGCGCAGCCCCGGGAACAGCACCGGGTCGACGCCGGCGCTCGCGATGTGCAGCCACTGCAACCGGTCCGCCGCGGGCCAGGCCCCCGGGACGGCTCCGGAAAGGAAATCGTAGACAAAAAGCGCGTCGGCTCCGGCCAGCGCACCGGCGAGGCCGCGCTCGTCGGTGTAACGAACTACCGCCGCGTCTTCGATAGCGGCCATGTCCGGTGGTTGGTCTGCCCCGCAGAGCACTGCCAGTACGGGGGTTTCCGGGGCGATCACGATTGACACGGTAAAAGTGGCTCGTATGATTGTCAACAATCCGAGGACCACCCCCGGAGCACCGGACGGGCATCCGCACAGGCGTATTCCGGAGGCTGAACCTTGGATCTGGACTTCCTCGCGTTCGAGGGCCCGCTAGCCCAGCGCGGCATCGGCGTGATCGCGCCGTTCGACCTCGCGCTCGAGCGCGAACTGTGGCGCTGGGTGCCGATGGAGGTGTCGCTGCACCTCGCCCGCACCCCGTACGAACCGGTCCCGGTGAGCATGGAAATGGCCCAGCTGGTGAGCGACAGCCGGCACCTCGCCACGGCCACGCGCGACGTGCTGCACGTGGAGCCCGAGGTGGTCGCGTACCTGTGCACCTCAGGCAGCTTCGTGAACGGCATCGACTACGAGCGCTCCCTCACCAAGGCGATCTGCGACGCGGGCGCGCCGGACGCGGTCACCACCTCCGGAGCTCTCGTCGAGGTGCTGCACCAACTCGACCTGCACCGGGTCTCGGTGCTCACGCCGTACGACGCCGACCTCACCGGCAAACTCCACGACTTCCTCGCCGAGGTCGGCGTGGACACCGTGTCCAGCGACCACCTCGGGCTGGGCGGCGGCATCTGGAAGGTCAGCTACCGCACCATCGCCGAGCGGATCCTGGCCGCGGACCACCGCGAGGCCGAGGCGATTTTCGTCAGCTGCACCAACCTCCCCACGTTCGACCTGATCGAACCGCTGGAGAAGGCGCTCGGCAAACCCGTGCTGACCGCCAACCAGCTGACCATGTGGGCCTGCCTGCGCCGGATGCGGCTGCCCGTCGTGGGTCCCGGCCAGTGGCTGCGGGAGGTGTCTTGACCCGTCCCGCTAATATTGTCGACAATTTGCGCATCCCGGAGGTTTCGTGACCACGATCGGCTTCATCTACCCCGACCACGCGGCCGAGGACGACTACCCGCTCGCGGAACAGCTTCTCGGCGGCTCCGAAGGCGACATCAGCCTGCCGGTCGCCCATATTTACGGGACTGACCTGCACGCCGTGCCGGAACTGCTCGACCTCGGCAGCGAAGCCCGGCTCGCCGAAGGCGCCCGGCTGCTCGCGAAGCACCAGCCGGAAGCGGTGGTGTGGGCTTGCACGTCCGGCAGCTTCGTGTACGGCTGGGACGGCGCGCGCAACCAGGCCGACCAGCTCGCCGCGGTTGCCGGGGTCCCGGCGTCGAGCACGTCGTTCGCCTTCGTGCACGCGGCGAAAGCCCTTGGCGTGCACCGAGTCGCGGTGGCCGCGAGCTACCCCGACGACGTCGCGCGGCTGTTCGTGGACTTCCTCGCCGCGGGAGGCGTCGAGGTGCTCTCGATGTCGAGCGCCGACATCGACACCGCCGCCGAGGTCGGCCAGCTCGCGCCCGAGGCTGTCGTCGATCTGGCGGTAAGCCACGACCACCCGGACGCCGACGCGATTCTGGTGCCCGACACCGCGATGCGCACGCTCGGCGAGATCACCGCGATCGAGGAGAAGCTCGGCAAGCCGGTGCTGACCGCCAACCAGGTGACCGTGTGGGAAGGCCTGCGCCTGACCGGTACGACGCGGCTGGTGCGTTCGCTGGGCGCGCTGTTCCGGACGAGGGGCTGACCCGTGGTCGCACTCCCTGACATAGAACCGGTGAGCCGGGAATCGACCGCCGCGGTGATCGCGCGCCAGCTGCGCGACGCGATCATGACCGGCGCACTGCCGCCGGGCACCCAGCTCGGCGAAACCGACCTGGCCGCCCGCTTCCAGGTCTCGCGCGGCCCGCTGCGGGAGGCGATGCAGCACCTCGTGTCCGAGGGCTTGCTGCGCAGCGAACGCCACCGGGGCCTGTTCGTGATCGACCTCGAACCGGCTGACGTGTTCGATATTTATCTCGCCCGGTCCGCCGTGGAAAGAGCCGCCCTGCTGTGCGCGTTCCGCGGCGACCGCGAGGCGGTGGCTGCCATCTTGGAGCAGAACGTGGCCGACATGGCCGCCGCCGCGGACGATCCGGCCGCGTTGTCCGAGGCGGACCTCCGATTTCACGAGGCCCTGATCAATGCCTCCGGCAGCAAGCGGTTGATGCGAATGGCCCGGACGTTGCTGATCGAGACGCGGATGTGCCTGACGTTGCTGCAGAGCACGTATCAGGGCGTGGAGGATCGGCTGGAGGAGCACACGCGGATCATCGAAGCCCTGCGGTCGGGCGACGAGGAGACGGCGCTGCAGTTGCTGGACGCGCACATGGAGGACGCGATCAGCCGGCTGCTTCCGGGGCGGAGTTTGAAGGACGGGGTCTCGGCGGCTGGGTGATGAGGGGGTCGTCGCCGCGTGGTTGGGTGCGGACGGCTTTCGCGCGCCGCGCAACAACGCACGCAGTCTCCTGGTTCGGGCCACGCTCCGGAGCCGGTTGAGGGCGAACGTCATAGCCCCAGCACCTCCGCCAGGGTGCCGCCGAGGACGCGGTTTCGCAGTTCTCCGGGCGGGGTCACGCGTTCGATCGTCGTGCGGGCCAAGACCGGGTCGCCGTAGGGTGCGTCCGAGCCGAACATTGTGCGGTCCGGGAGTTCCTTGATCGCCAGCCGGACCGCGAAGACGATGCTGGCTGTCGACAGTTCCAGGTAGACGTTCGGGGTCTCGCGGGCCAGATCGATCGCGGTGAGCCAATGTGCGCCGCCCAGTTGGCTGAGCACCAGCGGCACGGTCGGGTAGCTGCGGGCAAGCGCCGCCAGGGTGGACAGATCGGCTTCGGCGGTCGGGGCGGAGCCGTGCACCACGACCGGGAGTCCATTGTGGTCGGTGGCTGCCCGCAGGACTGGTTCGATCCGGGCCGCCGCGCCTGGGGGTGGGGTCAGTTCGCCGATGCCGTGGAACCCGCTCGCGACCTGATCGACCTCCGCGGCCAGCTGGTCTTCGGACCGGTCAAGGCGGACTGAACGGAAGCCCAGGAACCGGTCCGGATGTGCGGCCAGGGCGGTGTCCAGTTCTTGCCAGGCGGACTGGTAGCCGTCTCCGGACTGGCCGTTCAGCGCGGCGTCCAGCGCGCTCATTTCCCGGCGGAACGAGACCAGATCGGTGGCTCGTTCGGGATGCGGCCTGGTCGCGAACAGCACGGCGCGATCGGCTCCGGCCTCGTCCAGCAGGGCGAGATGCTGGTGCACGGGGTCGTGGACGTGGCTGTGTGCGTCGATGATCAACGGAAACTCCCGGTCAGCTCGGGCGCGCGGAATGCGGCCGCCGGGGCCAGTGTTGAACGTTGACACCGTGCCAAGGTCAAGCTCAGCGGAGGGGCGATGCGAATCGGGCAGCTGGCCGAGCGCACCGGGACCAGCGAACGGCTCCTGCGGTACTACGAACGCGTCGGCCTGCTGACGGCGGACCGGCTGCCCAACGGCTACCGCGACTACGCCCCGTCCGCCGAGCAGACCGTGCGGCAGATTCGCGCGCTGCTGGCGGCCGGGTTGCCGACCAGCCTGATCAAGCGGATGCTGCCGTGCGCCGAAACGGACGGTTCGTTGCGTCCGTGTCCGGGAGTGCTGGGCGCGCTGCGCACCCAGCTCACCGAACTCGACCGCCGGGCGGAAGACATCGCGCGGGCACGGCGGACCCTCCGCGAGGCGATCGCGGTGACGGAACGCGCCGGCTGAACGGCTCAGGTCGTGATCCAGTACCTCCGCACCGGCCCGTGATCGGTCTGGCGCACTTCCTCCAGCACCCCGCCCGCGCGTTCGATCGTCTTGGCGGACGCCAGGTTCTCCCCCGCGCACACCAAAAGCACCCGAGGCAATTCCCGGGCCTCGGTCAGCATCTCGCGCAATGCCCAGGAAGCCAGACCGCGGCCGCGCGCCGACGGGCGGATGCCGAAGCCGAGGTGCCCGGCCCACGAAACGTACTCCGCCGGGCCAGAGCGCAGAGCGATTCCGCCGAGTACCCGGCCGTCCTCGACTAGCCAGCGGTACCGAGCTCGGTCCCGCGTCAAAGAGTTCACCCAGGCGGCGAAGCCAGCTGGCGAATCGACCTCGTCCGACGCCGACAGGCCGAAGCCGTCCTCGTGCAGGCCTGGGCCCCATTCGATGTGTGCTTCCAGCCACGAGCGATGCAACCGGACGGTGGGGGCCACAAGTTCGGGCATGCTCCGAGTCTACCGGGCGAAAGCGCGAAAAAGCCTGGCGCAGCAGGAAAAACTCAGGCATCGCGCACCCCCAGCACGGGCTGTCCGCCGAGGCCGAAGTTGTACTGCGGCGACCACGGGAACCGGCCCGCCGGATCGGCGTAGACCAGCTGCCTGGCTTCGATTCTCGCGCCATAGCAGCAAACCGCCATGTACAGGTGCGTCGCGGGCGCGCTGAGCCGCACCACTTCCAGCGCGGGCAGCCGGGGCAGCAGCCACTGTTCGCCGGGCTCCGGCGGGCCGGTATGCAGGATATGTTCGGCCCCGGCGTTGAGCACGTATGTCGCTTCGCGCAACGACAATCCGGTGACCACCAGTTCCGGCAGCCCTTGCCCGGTCAGGCCCGCGGTGTACGCCCAGGGCGGCCGGGAACCTGGTTCCCGCACGCCCTGGACGCACCATCCGTACTCCCTGATCCGGTCCAGCACCTCGATCAGGTGCTGCTCCTCGGATCTTTCCGGCTCCTCGCACATCTGGCACATCGGTGCCCTCCTCCCCTCGGGGACCCGCCGACCGGGTCAGGGAAGAGTGAACCTCGCGGCACCGACGAAAAATCAGCGGAGCGAATCAGCCACCGCGGCGCCGAGCGAGGTTGTGGTAGCGGTTCCGCCGAGGTCGGGGGTGAGCGTTTCGCCCGCAGCCAGCACCTCGTCGACCGAGGCGCGGATCGCTTGTGCGGCAACGGTTTCCCCGAGGTGATCGAGCAGCATCGCCCCGGCGAGGATCTGGGCGACCGGGTTCGCGATGCCCTGTCCGGCGATGTCCGGAGCACTGCCGTGAACGGCCTCGAACATCGACGGAAAGTCACCTGATGGGTTGATGTTTCCGGACGGCGCCATGCCCAATCCGCCGGTGATCGCGGCCGCCAGGTCGCTCAGGATGTCGCCGAACAGGTTCGACGCCACCACCACGTCGAGCCGGTCCGGAGCCTGCACCATCCGCGCGGCGAGAGCGTCCACATGGCACTGTTCCGCGCGGACGTCCGGATACCGCGCGGCGACCTCGGCGAAAATCTCGTCCCAGTAAGGCATCGAGTGGATCAGCCCGTTGGACTTGGTCGCCGAAGTGACGTGCTGCGAACGCGTGCGCGCGAGCTCGAAGGCGTACCGGATGATCCGTTCCACCCCGACCCGCGTGAACACCGACTCCTGCAGCACGAACTCGTCCGGCCGCCCGGCGTTGTGCCGCCCGCCGATCGAGGAGTACTCGCCCTCGGAGTTCTCCCGGACGATCACCATTTCCAGCTCGTCGGCCTTCCGCCCGGCCAGCACCGAGGACGTCCCCGGCAGCAGCCGGACCGGCCGCAGGTTGACGTACTGCTGGAACGCCCGCCGCAACGGAATCAGCAGGCCCCACAACGAAACGTGGTCCGCCACACCGGGGAAGCCGACCGCGCCGAGCAGGATTCCGTCGAAGCCCGACAGCTGCGCGACACCGTCCTCCGGCATCATCGCGCCGGTCTTTGTGTACCGCTCGCAGCTCCAGTCGAATTCGGTCCACTCCAAGGAGAAGCCGTACTTCGCCGCGGCCGCGTCGAGGACCCGGCGCGCTTCGATGGTGACGTCGACCCCGATCCCGTCGCCCGGGATGCTCGCAATCCGGTGTGTCACAGGCTCACCGCGATGTACTTGGTCTCCAGGAACTCGTCGATGCCGACCGTGCCGCCCTCGCGGCCGAGACCGGACTGCTTGACGCCGCCGAACGGAGCCGCCGGGTTGGACACGATGCCCTGGTTGAGGCCGATCATCCCGGCCTCCAAACGTTCCGACACGCGCAGCGCGCGCTTCAGGTCGCTGGTGAACAGGTAGGACACCAGGCCGAATTCGGTGTCGTTGGCCTTCTCGACCGCCTCGTCCTCGGTGTCGAACGGCGTGATCGGCGCGACCGGGCCGAAGATTTCCTCGCTGGCCAGCCGAGCGTCGACCGGTACGTCGGTGAGCACGGTCGCCGGGTAGAAGTGCCCCGGACCTTCGACCCGCGAGCCGCCGGTGAGCACGCGCGCGCCCTTGTCCGTGGCGTCCTTGACCAGTTCGGTCACCTTCTTCACCGCGGCCTCGTCGATGAGCGGACCGACCACGACGCCCTCGTCGGTGCCGCGGCCCATCGGCAGCGCCTGCATCCGCTCGGTGAGCCGGCGGGAGAACTCCTCGGCGACGCCGCGCTGCACGTAGAACCGGTTGGCCGCGGTGCACGCCTCGCCGATGTTGCGCATCTTTGCCTGCATCGCACCCTCGACGGCGGCGTCCAGGTCCGCGTCGTCGAACACGACGAACGGCGCGTTGCCGCCCAGCTCCATCGACGTGCGCAGCACCTTCTCCGCGCACTGCTCCAGCAGTTTGCGCCCGACCCCGGTCGACCCGGTGAACGACAGCTTGCGCGCGCGTCCGTCGCGGATCAGCGGCTCCATCACGCCGCCCGCGTCCTTGGTGGTGACGACGTTCAGCACGCCCTCGGGCAGCCCGGCGTCGGCGAGGATTTGGGTGAGCGCGAGCATCGACAGCGGCGTCTGCGCGGCGGGCTTGATCACCATCGTGCAGCCCGCGGCGACGGCCGGGCCGATCTTGCGCGTGCCCATCGCCATCGGGAAGTTCCACGGCGTGATGAGCAGCGTCGAACCTACCGGCTGGCGCGTGATCAGGAACCGGCCCGAGCCGTTCGGGGCCACCGCGTAGCCGCCGTCGATCCGCACCGCTTCTTCGGCGAACCAGCGGAAGAACTCGGCGGCGTAAGTGATTTCGCCGGCGGCCTCGGCCAGCGGCTTGCCCATCTCCAGCGTCATCAGCAGTGCCAGCTCGTCCCGGCGCTCGATGAGCTTGCTGTACGCGCGGCTCAGGATCTCGCCGCGCTCCCGTGGCGCCACTGCCGCCCAGCCGGACTGCGCCGCGACCGCCGCGTCGAGCGCCGCGAGACCGTCTTCCGGCCCGGCGTCCGCGACCTGGCACAGGACCTCGCCAGTGGAGGGGTCCTGCACGTCGAAGGTCTTCCCGCTGCGCGCGGCGACCCACTTGCCGCCGATGAAGAGTTCCTTGCCGACCGCGCCCACGACGCCGTTCTCGGTGATCCCGCTCATCCAGGTTGCTCCTGTTCCTGTTGTCCCGAACTCATGCTATGGATATTGTCAACAATCGACAACCGTCTCCACCCGCATCCCAGGAGGGCGCCGCATGGCCCAGCTGTCCCCGCTGCTCAAGCAGGCAACGCCCGTCGCCGTCGACCACGGTGAAGGGGTTTACCTCTACGACGTGGACGGGAAACGTCATCTCGACTTCACCGCGGGGATCGGGGTGACCAGCACCGGGCACTGTCACCCGCGCGTGGTCGAAGCCGCGCGCGAGCAGATCGGCAAGCTCGTGCACGGCCAGTACACGACCGTCATGCACCAACCGCTGCTCGAACTCACCCGCAAGCTCGGCGACGTCCTGCCGTCCGGGCTCGATTCGCTCTTCTACGCGAACTCCGGCAGCGAGGCTGTGGAGGCCGCGCTGCGACTCGCGCGGCAGGCGACGAAGCGGCCGAACGTCATCGTGTTCCAGGGCGGCTTCCACGGCCGCACGGTCGCCGCCGCGACCATGACCACCTCCGGCACGCGGTTCAGCGCGGGCATCTCGCCGCTGATGTCCGGCGTGCACGTCGCGCCGTTCCCGTACGCCTACCACTACGGCTGGGACGAGGAGACGGCCACGAAGTTCGCCCTGCGCGAGCTCGACTACCTCTTCCAGACCGTCTCCGCGCCGAACGAGACGGCCGCGTTCTTCATCGAGCCGGTGCTCGGCGAGGGCGGCTACGTTCCCGCGAACACCGCGTTCATGGCCGGGCTGCGCGAGCGCGCCGACCGGCACGGCATCCTGCTGGTGCTCGACGAGGTGCAGGCGGGCTTCGGCCGCACCGGCAAGTTCTGGGGCCACGACCACTTCGACGTCCACCCGGACGTCGTGCTGATCGCGAAGGGCCTCGCCAGCGGCTTCCCGCTGTCGGGCATCGCCGCTTCGGAAGAGCTGATGGCGAAGGCGTACCCAGGTTCGCAAGGCGGTACGTACGGCGGCAACGCGGTGTCGTGCGCGGCAGCCATCGCGACGCTTGATGTCATTCAGGACGAAGGCTTGGTCGAGAATGCCGCGGAGCGCGGGCGTCAGCTTCTCGAGGGCGCGCGCGTCATCGCGGACAAGACGCCGGCTATCGGCGACGTACGCGGTCTCGGTCTTCTCGTGGGCACTGAGTTCACTACTGCGGACGGCGAACCGGACACGGCCACCGCGCAGGCCGCGCAACAAGCGGCTGCCAAGAGCGGGCTGCTGTTGCTCACCTGTGGTGCGTACTCGAACGTCGTGCGCATGGTGCCGCCCCTGGTCGTCAACGCGGAACAGGTCGACGACGCGCTGCGCATCTGGGGCGAGGTCGTCACGTCGGTCACGGGGAGCTGAGGCATGGCGCGCTACATCACCATCAGCCTCGACAAGCGCGGCGTCACCTGCCGCGCGCGGCTGCTCGACGACGAAGCACCGCGCACCTGCAAGGCGGTGTGGGACGCGCTGCCGCAAAGCGGTTCGGCCTACCACGCGAAGTACGCGCGCAACGAGGTCTACACGCTCGTGCCGCCCTTCGCCGAGCCGAAGCCGGGCCGCGAGAATCCGACCATCACGCCGATTCCCGGCGACGTGGTCTACTTCGGATTCGAGGCATGGGAAATCGGCAACCCGGCGTACGGCTACGACGACGGCAGCGAGGCCCACAGCGACCAGGGTGCCACGGATCTCGCGATTTTCTACGGCCGCAACAACCTCCTGATCAACGGCGACGCGGGCTGGGTGCCCGGCAACGTGTTCGCGACGATCGAGGAAGGCCTGTCCGAGATGGCCGCGGCCGCGCAGGACCTGTGGCTGCGCGGCGTGGAGGGCGAGACGCTGTCGTTCGCCCGCGCTGACTGACTGTCGCTTCCGGCAAGCGCAAGGGCCGGTTCCTCCACCGCGGAGGGACTGGCCCTTTTCACTGCCCGATCGGGCCAGATTGTTCCGCCAGAGTGAAGCCGGGTTAACCCTCCGCGATCATGAACGCGGCCCGGAATGCGCTGCCAGACAAGGGATCCGAGCCTGATGATCACCCGGCGGTGTGAACCTCGGCAACTCACCAATCGTGGCTTCGCATTCACCGGTTCGAGGGGCCACGCCGCCCGGTTGCCGCAGTGCGCGTCTGCTACCCAGGGTGATCGGACGCGGCCTTCGCTACAAACCGTGGCGAAGAGTCCACAGTGCACCCCCGGCGGCAAACCCGAAAGCCTTACATGTTTAACATGGGAAGATTCTCCGGCCGTCGATCCGTTGCCAGGACTGGGAAAACCGCGTTTTGACACCGCGACAGCACCGGTGGAAATCTGCGTTGGCTCCTCGCGAGAGCACCACAGAAGAACAATCCGAACAAGGAGCCCCTCAATGCAGATGTTCACCCAGCACGTGCACCACGGCCACGACCTGATCTCGGGTCTGCTCGCGCACCTGGCGCACGTGCTCGGCTGGCTCGTCTGACCGGCACCGAGGATTAACCCAGGGGCCGGCCTGTTGGCGCGGGCCGGTCCCTGCTGTGGTTCTCCCCCTGGCCACGCCGCGGCGTGGCCTTTTTCGTGCCCGCCCTCCGTCGGCTAACGTGAAAACTATTCATGGCCAGTCCGGTGGCAAAACAGCTAGGCTTCGGCCTTGACGTACGCGCGCACGAGGGAGTGGCATGAGCGAGATCGCAACACAGCTGGCAGGTGCCGTCGGAGCTGGGAACCTGCTGACCGGTGACGCGATTTCCGACGATTACGCGCACGACGAAGCACTCAGCACTCCCGGCCAGAAACCGGCGTACGTCGCGAAGCCGGCGACTGCCGAAGAGGTCTCCGCGCTGCTGAAGATCGCCTCCGCCGAGGGCCTCCCGGTGACCGCGCGCGGGTCCGGCAGCGGGCTGTCCGCCGCGGCGCGGCCGGTCGAAGGCGGGCTGGTCGTCTCGTTCGAGCGGATGAACTCGGTGCTCGAAATCGACACCGGCAACCACGTCGCCGTGGTCCAGCCGGGCGTCACGCTGGCCGAACTCGACGCGAAGACCGCCGAGCACGGCCTCACCTACCCCGTCTATCCCGGCGAACTGAGCGCGAGCGTCGGCGGCACCGTCGGCACCAACGCCGGCGGCATGCGCGCGATCCGCTACGGCATCACGCGCGGCAACGTCTCGGGCCTGCAGGCGGTGCTCGCGACCGGCGAGATCATCCGCGTGGGCGGCCGGATGTCGAAGATTTCCAGCGGTTACGACCTCACCCAGCTGATCATCGGTTCGGAGGGCACCCTCGCGCTGGTGACCGAGGTGATCGTGAAGCTGCAGCCGCGGCTCCCGCACAGCGCGACCGTGCTCGCCCCGTTCGATGATTTCGAGCAGGTGATGGCGGCGGTGCCGAAGATCGCCGCGAGCGGTCTCGCGCCGCAGATCCTCGAGTACATCGACAACCTGACGATGGCCGCGATGGTCTACAACGACAAGCTCGAACTGGGCGTCCCGGCGGAAATCCGCGACCGGACCCAGGCGTATCTGGCCGTAGCGCTGGAAAACCGGGTGGCCGACCGGCTCGGCGAGGACGTCGAGACGCTCGGCGAACTGCTGGTCGAGCTTGGCGCGACCGACGCGTACGTGCTCGAAGGCAATTCCGCTCGCAAGCTCATCGAAGCGCGGGAAAAAGCCTTCTGGAACGCCAAAGCCGTGGGCGCGGACGACATCATCGACGTGGTAGTGCCGCGGACCGCGATGCCGGAATTCATGGCCAAGGCCCGCGAGCTGGCGATGGCGACCGGCGGCGGCGCGCTCGGCTGCGGGCACGCCGGCGACGGCAACGTCCACCTCGCGATCTTCTGCAAGGACCCGGACACGCGCTCGCGGTTGCTGACCGACATCTTCGGCTGCGCGTACGAACTCGGCGGCGCGATCTCCGGCGAGCACGGCCTCGGCCGCACCAAGACGAAGTACTACGCCAAGCTGGAAGACCCCGCGAAGCTCGAGCTGCTGCGCCGGGTCAAGGACAGCTTCGACCCGGCCGGGATCCTGAACCCCGGCGTCCTGTTCGCGCAAACCGGAAAGTGAGCACAGTGAGCACGCTCAACGGCGCCCAGTCCCTCATCCGCACGCTCGTCGACAGCGGGGTCGACGTGTGCTTTTCCAACCCCGGCACGTCGGAGATGCACTTCGTCGCCGCGCTTGATTCGGTGCCGGAGATGCGCGGCGTGCTCGCGCTGTTCGAGGGCGTCGTGACCGGTGCCGCGGATGGGTACGCGCGAGTCGCCGGCAAGCCCGCCGCGACGCTGCTGCACCTCGGCCCTGGCCTGGGGAACGGCCTGGCGAACCTGCACAACGCGCGCCGCGCGCACACGCCGGTGGTCAACGTGATCGGCGACCACGCGACTTATCACAAGCAGTACGACGCCCCGCTCGAATCGGACATCGACGCGATCGCGGGCACGCTCGAAGGCTGGGTGCGCCGGTCCGGGCACACGAAGGACGTCGGCGCGGACGCGGCGGCGGCGGTCGCGGCGGCGCAGGACGCACCGGGCCGGGTCGCGACGCTGATCCTTCCGGCCGACGCGTCGTGGGGCGAGGGCGGTGAGACGTGCGAGCCGATTCCGCCGCGCGTGCCGCAGACCGTCGACGCGACGACCGTGCAGAAGATCGCGGACGTGCTGCGCAGCGGTGAGCCGGTGGCGTTGCTGGTCGGCGGATCCGCTTGCCACGAAGCCGGTTTGCGCGCGACCAGCCGGATCGCCGCCGCGACCGGGGCGAAGGCGCTCGCCGAAACTTTCCCGGCGCGGCTGGAGCGCGGTGCCGGTCTGCCGAACATCGAACGGCTGGGGTATCTCGCCGAACAGGCCAAGTACCAGCTGGACGGGATCAAGCACCTGATCGTCGCGGGCACGCGGGCACCGGTGTCGTTCTTCGCCTACCCCGGCATGCCGAGCGAGCTGACTCCGGAAGGCGCCGACGTGCACGTCCTCGCGACCGCCGGCCAGGACGTCGCCGCCGCGCTGGAAGCGGTCGCCGCACTCGTCGCCGCGGACACCGAGCCGGTCCTGCAGGAGGCCGGACGGCCGGAGCTGCCGAGCGGTCCGATCACCGTGCAGAACTGGGTCGACGTGATCGGCGCGCTGCTGCCGGAGAACGCGATCATCGTGGACGAGGCGAACACGTCCGGTCTCATGCTCCCCGCCGCGACGGCGGGCGCGCCGCGGCACGACGTGCTGACCCTGACCGGCGGCGCGATCGGCTACGGCATGCCGGTGGCCGTCGGCGCGGCGATCGCGGCTCCGCGGCGGCCGGTGATCAACCTCGAATCCGACGGCAGCGCGATGTACACGATCTCCGCGCTGTGGACGCAAGCGCGCGAGAACCTCGACGTGACCACGGTGGTGCTCAACAACAACGCGTACGCGATCCTGCGGATGGAGCTGCAACGCGTCGGCGCGTCCGGCGACGGGCCGCGCGCGAAGGACCTGCTGGACATCGGCCGTCCGGACCTGGATTTCGTGAAGATCGCCGAGGGCATGGGCGTTCCGGCGACCCGGGCGACGACGGCGGAGGAGCTGGCCGAGCAGTTCCGGCGCGCGGTCGCCGAGCCGGGGCCGCACCTGATCGACGTGGCTGTTCCGCCGCTGCTCTAGACCCGGGCGAGTTCCGGGCTGGCGGCACGGAATCGCGGCACCACCGCGGTCAACGCCAGCCCGGCCACCGCCGCCACCGCGGCGACCGCGAACGTGGCGCGGAAACCGGCGAGCGAAGGCACTGTGAACGAGCCGACCGTGATGGTGAGGTGGGCCAGCATCGTGGCCATCACGGCGCTGGAGGTCGAGGTGCCGACGGAACGCATGAGCGAGTTGAGCCCGTTCGCCGACGCGGTTTCGGTGACCGGCACCGCGCTCATGATCAGCGCGGGCATTGCGGCGTAAGCGATTCCGACGCCCGCGCCGATGATCACCGACGCGATGATCAGCTCGACCGCGTTGGCCATCAGGAAAATCGCGAAGACGTAGCCGACCGCGATCACGGTCGCGCCGGTCATGAGCGTGACGCGGGCGCCGTAGCGGTTGGTCAGCCGCGCGGACACCGGGGAGAGCGCCATCATCACCAGGCCGTTCGGTGCGAGGCACAGCCCGGCTTCGACCATGCTGAGCCCGAGGCCGTAGCCGGTCGCCGACGGTGCCTGCAGCAACTGCGGGAACGACAACGACATCGCGTACATCGCGAAGCCGACGAGCACCGACGCGAGGTTCGTGAACAACACCGGCCGCCGCGCCGAAACACGCAGATCGACCAGCGGGTCACGACGGCGCAGCTGATACCAGCCCCAAGCCGCGAGAACGACCACCGCGGTCGCGGCGAAGCCGAGCGTCGCCGGGCTGCCCCAACCCCATTGGCCGCCCTTCACGATCGGCAGCAACAGGCTCGTGAGGCCGACGATCAACCCGAGCGTGCCAAGGAAATCGAACGGCGCGGGCGTGCGGACCGGCGATTCCGGGACGAATCGCAGGATCAGCAGCGCACAGCCGAGCCCGAGCCCGGCCGCGCCCCAGAACAGGACGTGCCAGTCCGCGTGCTCGGCCACGATCGCCGCGACCGGCAACCCGATCGCGCCGCCGACCCCGAGCGTCGCGCTCATCAGCGAAATCGCGCCGCTGACGCGTTCCGGCGGCAGTTCGTCGCGCATGATGCTGATGCCGAGCGGAATGACGCCCATCGCGCAGCCCTGCAGCCCGCGGCCGACGATCATCAGCGCGAGCGAACTGGTCAGCGCCGAGACCACGGACCCGGCGATCAGCACCGCCAGGCTCACCAGGAGCACGCGGCGCTTGCCGTAAAGATCGCCGAGCCGCCCAGCGACCGGAGTGCACACCGCCGCGGCGAGCAGCGTGACGGTAACGACCCACGACGCGTCCGTCGGCGTCGTGTTCAGCAGTCTCGGAAACGCCGGGATCAACGGGATGACCAGCGTCTGCATGAACGAAGCGACCAGCCCGCACGAGGCCAGCACCACGATGATCGGCCGCGCGCCTGCCCGTGCCACCACGTCCCCCGTTCCGTATGCCGTACCGGATTCGCACGCTACCGGGCGGGGCGGGCGGAACGGGCGGTTCGTGATCGATCCGACTTAGCGGACTGGTCCGTTTGGCCCAGCGCTTGCTTGGGCCGGCGGGTTCAGAGCCACTGTTTGACGCCGCCGTGTCCGGAGCAGGTGCCGGAACGGTGCTGGCTATAGCTGTAACTGCCGTCCTTGCACTGCGCGGTCGCGCCGGAGGGGTTCGAGTCCGGGCGGTGGACGCAGTTTCCGGAGGAGTTGCGGTAGTAGTCAGCACCGCAGTCGGCGGGCGCGGGGTCCGGTGCTGGCTGCTCCTTGGGCGTGGTGACTCGCGGCGCGGCCTGGGTTTTCGGTGCCATCTTGGGCTTTGCCACCGTGGTCGGCGGCGCGACCGGCGGCGCGACCGGCGGCGTGGTGACCGGGACCGCGATCGAGGTCGACGGGGCCGTCAGCGTTGCCGAGGTTTCCGGTGCGCTGTAGCTCGTAGTCGGCGGCGGCGAATACTCGCTTGTGACAGCCGACGGTGCGTTGCCGGTCGGCGCCGCTCCGCATCCGGCGACCAGAACGCCTACGGCCAAAGCCATCCCCAGTTTCCGCAGCATGCGGTGCCTCCTCGCAATCCAGACAATCGAGGAGGTCGGGAATCCGCGGAAAACTGTTACAGCGGCTCAGCCGTCCGCCGGGCACCAAGGATCCGGCGCCCGGACGACCGCCTTCCCGCAGAAGCCCTGCAAAGCCGGGTCGACCTCGCCGCCTTGGACCTGCAGTACCGCGAGTGGTTTGTCCTGCGGGACGTGTCTGCCGATGTCGCCGCCGTAGTCGATGGTGCCGCTGACGCCCTCGATGTATTTGTTGGTCTGGTTCGCATCCGGCCGCGAGGTGTGGATCGCGGTGATCTCGCGCCACACCGCGCCTGGCGTCACCGGGATGTTCGATGACGTCTCGCGTAGGTACGCGGTCGCGGTGATCATCACCAGTGCGGCGTCGTAGGACAGCGCGGCGTGACCGTCGAACGACCGGCCTTTCTCGGTGTGCTCGAAGGCGAACTTGGCGTTGAGCGTGGCGTAGAAGTCGCGCGCGAGGCCCTTCGCCGGTGTGGCTGGTGCGTTCGCGAGCGCGAGATAGTAGTACGGCAGCGCGCGGTTGCGTTCTCGCGCAACGGAATCCGCGACGAAACGCGAGACGTCGTCGTCGCCGATGATGGTCGCGGTGCTGCCGCACTGTGCGGCTCCGGCGAGGAACGCCCCGAAGTCGGGGACGCCTCGGCCGGCGAAAAACGCGTCGCCGTCGTAGGAACAGCTGTCCCGCCCGGCCGCTCCTGCGTTGCCGACATTCCGGTAGCCGTCCCGCAGGTGCGCGGATTTTCCGGCTGGCCCGCCGTCCGGCTCGAACGCGCGCGCTTCGACCGTGAAACCCTTCTGCTTAAAGGCTGCCAGCACGTCGTCGCGGAGGTTCATGCTGTAGAAATCGGCGTCGTCGTCGGGATAGTAGACCCGCAGCGACCGGGGGCCGGGCCGTTGGGCGGCGAACGCCGCGGCCACCGCGGCTTCCCGGCGGTTCTGCGGCGCGACCTGGAAGTAGATCGGATTCTGGTCCGCGAGCTGGTCGGCGGTGAGCGTCGCGGCGACCACCGGAATGCCCGCGTCGCCGAGCGCGCGGATCGTGTCGGACGTCGGCGCGCTGCTCATGTCGAGCCCGACCACGCCGACGATGCTGGGGTCCTGTTTCGCCATCTCCAGCAGCGTCTTCGAGACCGCGGCTCCCTGCAGCATTCCCTTGCCGCCGTTGGCGATCAGCATGCGCACGATCGGTTCGGCCGCGGCGGTCGCGTCGAGTTGCCGCGACTGTGCGACGGCGAAGCCCTCCAGCGATTCCCGTTCCGCGGTGAGGCCTTCGGCGGTGCCGTTCGACGACGTCAGCGCCTCCAGGTCGACCAGCGTGATGTACGGCCGTTCCGGATGCTGCCGGTGCAGTTCTTCGGCCCGCCGGTTCTGGTCCGCGATCACGGCTTCGACCTGCTGGATCGTCCCCTCTTTGTCGAGCGGGGAGAACAGCGTGAAGGTGCCGTCGGACACTCCGACGCACTGGTCGTCCACCCGCGCCAGCCACTCGCTCGAGGTGCCGCAGTGACTGTCCAGAAAGGACTGATAGCGCACCACGGCGAACCCGGCGACCAGCGCGAGCACCACCGCGGGCACCCCGGCCCGGACCCAGCGCGTCGTCCACCACGCTGCCCGGGCGCGTCCGCCGGACAGGTCGTAGTGCTCGCCGAGCGCCAGCATTCGCTTGCGCACCTCGGTTTTTTCGGTTTCGGTGTGCGGCGCGTCGAGACCGATCGGCAGGTACCACGCGGTGGGGCGGCGGGCCCGCCGGTCCGCGCTGAGCCGGTTCTGCCACACCCGGTACGCGTCGGCGGAATCGGCGGCGTAGTACTTCGGCCGGTCCTCGCTCGGCGCGGCGTCCGGCGGCGGCGCCTGGCTCGCGCTCACCACAAGCAGCGGGTCGAAGAGGCCGACCTGGTTGCGGACCTCGTTGATCAGGTCGAGCAGCCGGTACCCGCCGTTGGCCGGGCCGACCTCGTCGAGCAGCAGCACCGGATACGTCATCCGGCGCCGCCGCCAAAACTGCCACGGCCGCAGCCGGTACTCGCGGCGCAGGTCCTCCAGGAACGCGTTGACCAGCAGCCGCGAAACGTACTGGGGCGACTCGTGCTGCCATTCGCCGTCGGTGAGCCGCATCGCGAAGCGGACGAAGCTGCCGGACATCTCCGGCGCGAGATGCGGCTGGCGCAGGAACCACCGGTACCGCCCGGACAGGCCCGGCACGCGCCCGGTGACAGCGAGCCGGAAGAAGCCGATCGTCAGCCAGCGCAACAGCAGCAACGGAAACCGCCACGCCGGATGCTGCGGCACCAACTCGCGGCTGACGCTGTCGATGGCCGAGCGGAAGCGGACCAGCAGGCCGTTCTCCTGCAGTTCGCGCAGCAGGATTGCTTCGGTATCGGTTTCGCCGTCCGGAAACCGCTTCGCCATGAGCTGGTCGACGAGCGTGAACAGCCGGAACCGCAAGCGGCTTTCCCGCGTGCGAGAACTGCGGACGAGGGTGTTGCGGACGCGCCACAGAATGTCGCGCACCACCTCGACGGTCGCCTCGGTGGCCTTGCCCGGCGGGTCGACGTCCGGCCGATCAGCGAGCGAGAGGTAGACAGAACGCACCGTGCCCGCCGGTTTCGCGTTCTGCAACCGCGAGCCCAGCTCCTCAAGCGCCCCCTCGCGCGCGTCGCCGACGAGACACACCATGGGCAGCCCTCGCCGCCCCGCGCGTTCCCGGTGATAACCGCGCCGCCATTCTCCGTCGTCCTGCAATTCGCGCGGCCGGTCGCCGACGCGGGGCCGCTGATAAAGCGCCCCGATGAGTTTGACAAGCCGATCTGCCCCAGCGAACGCGAGTTGTTCCCCAGCGACGGCCACCGTCTGGTCCATGCCGAAGTAAACCACGCGGCTCCGGGGACGGGTCCCGGAATTGTGCCGTCATGGCAACGGTTTCCCGGTTTTCCGCGGGCGGCTTGCGGCCGTTCGGGTGGCGGCGGGTTCAGCCGTTCGCGGGACGCGTGGTTGCGCTGAGCGACGGGTCCCCCGGCGAGCATTGATCAATTTCCCGTCTTGCTACGAAAATCGTAGATCAATTCACGAACAGGGAATTAATTGTTCGCGAGGCGGGCGATCGTTCCCAGCAATCTCCGCATGCCGACCGCGTGCCCACCGCTTCCGATGACGAGCAAGCGGTAACCAGACCCGAATATTCCAGGAAACCGGGCGCGGCTCTCGGCGCGGACCAAGGTCTGTCCATCCGAGACAGCTTCGAGCCGGAAGGTAAGGCGGTACTCAGAAAACCGATGCCGCCCGGCAAGCACGAGCAGCTCGTGCGGTTCGGCCGCGACGACCCGGAAGCCGGGAACAGTCGAGCCTTCAGCGAGCGGACGAGGGCCGGCTGCTTTCCAGTCGGCGGCGCCGACCGCCCAGGCGTAGCCAGTCGCCAATCGGCCGGAGACGCGCTCGACGACCTGGTTGATCGCCCGCCAGGTCGCCTCGGCGTCCGCCCGCACGACGACCCGATGTTCGTCCAACACCGGCAGCTGCTGTTCCGTCATCGTCACCTCCGCGAAAAACGGGGCCGCGCCAGGGAAAACCCCGGAGCGGCCCCGCTGCCACAAGCTCAGGCCTTATTCGTAAATCTCGCCCTTGGCGGCCTTCTCCACCAGCGACTGCGGCGGCTCGAAGTGGCTGCCGTACCGCGCCGCCAGTTCGCGAGCCCGGTCCACGAAGCCCTGCAGCCCGCCCGAGTACTGGTTGATGTACTGGATCACGCCGCCGGTCCAGGCCGGGAAGCCGATACCGAAGATGGACCCGATGTTGGCGTCCGCGACCGTGGTCAGGACGCCCTCGTCGAAGCACTTCACCGTTTCCAGCGCCTCGGCGAAGAGCATGCGCTCCTTGAGGTCCTCGAACGGCACGTCCGCCGAACCCGAGCCGAACGCCTCGCGCAGACCCGGCCACAGACCGGTGCGCTTGCCGTTCTCGTCGTACTCGTAGAAGCCCGCTCCGGTGGAGCGGCCCTTGCGGTCGTACTTGTCGAGCATCGTGTCGATGACGGCCTCGGACGCGTGCGGCGTCCAGGTGCCGCCCTCGGCCTCGATCGCGGCGCGGGTTTCCGCCCGGATCTTGCGCGGCAGCGTCAGGGTCAGCTCGTCCATCAGCTGCAGCGGCGGCGCCGGGTAGCCGGCCTGCGAACCCGCCTGCTCGATCGACGCCGGCTCGACGCCCTCGCCCAGCGCGGCCACGGCCTCGTTGATGAAGGTGCCGATGACCCGCGAGGTGAAGAAGCCGCGGCTGTCGTTGACGACGATCGGGGTCTTGCGGATCTGCAGGGTGTAGTCGAAGACCTTCGCCAGCGTGGCCGGCGACGTCTTCTCCCCGCAGATGATCTCGACCAGCGGCATCTTGTCCACCGGCGAGAAGAAGTGGATCCCGATGAAGTCCTCGGTCCGCTGCACGCCCTCGGCCAGCGCGGTGATCGGCAGGGTCGAGGTGTTGGAGCCCAGCACCGCGTCCGCGTTGACGATGCTCTCGATCTCGCCGAACACCTTGTGCTTCAGCTCGACGCTCTCGAACACGGCCTCGATCACGAAGTCGACGCCCGCGAAGTCGGCCGGGTCGGCGGTCGGCTTGATCCGCGCCAGCAGCGCGTCCGACTTCTCCTGCGTGGTCTTGCCGCGCGAGAGCGCCTTCTCCTCGAGCTTGACCGCGTAGCCCTTGCCCTTGTCGGCCGCCTCCTGCGAGACGTCCTTGAGCACGACGTCAATGCCCGCCTTCGCAGACACGTACGCGATCGCGGCACCCATCATCCCGGCGCCGAGCACGCCGACCTTCTTGGCCGTGTACTTCTCGAACCCGTCCGGACGCGAACCGCCGGAGTTGATCGACTGCAGGTCGAAGAAGAACGCCTTGGTCATGTTCTTCGAAACCTGCCCGATGGCCAGGCTCACGAAGTAACGCGTCTCGACCTGGATCGCGGTGTCGAAGTCGACCTGCGAACCCTCGATCGCGGCGGCGAGGATCGCGCGCGGCGCGGGCATCGGCGCGCCCTTGAGCTGCTTGCGCAGGTTCGCCGGGAACGCGGGCAGGTTCGCCGCGAAGCTCGGGTTCGACGGGGTGCCGCCCGGGATCTTGTAGCCCTTGACGTCCCACGGCTGCACGCCGCCCTCGGGGTTGGCCTTGATCCACGCCTTCGCGGCGGGCACCAGTTCGTCGACGGTGTCCACGACTTCGTGCACCAGGCCCAGCTCCAGCGCCTTGCGCGGCTTGAGCCGCTGGCCCTGCAGCAGCACGTTCAGCAGCGCGCTCTGGATGCCGAGCAGCCGCACGGTGCGGACCACGCCGCCGCCGCCGGGCAGCAGGCCGAGGGTGACCTCGGGAAGGCCGATCTGGCTGCCCTTGACGTCGGCCGCGATGCGGTGGTGCGTCGCCAGCGCGATCTCGAGACCGCCGCCGAGCGCCGCGCCGTTGATGGCCGCGACGACCGGCTTGCCCAGCTGCTCGAGCCGGCGCATCTGGCCCTTCATCGCGGTGCTGGACGCGGTGATCTCGGCCGCGTGCTCCGGCTGCGCCTGGATCAGGTCGCGCAGGTCGCCGCCGGCGAAGAAGGTCTTCTTCGCCGAGGTGAGCACGACGCCGGCGATGTCGTCCTTCTCCGCCTCCAGCCGGTCCACGGTCGCGGCGAGCGACTCGCGGAAGGCCTGGTTCATCGTGTTGGCCGACTGGTCCGGGTCGTCCAGGGTCAGCGTGACGATGCCGTCGGAATCCTTGTCCCAGCGGATGGTCTTGCTCTCGGTCATCAGGTCCTCACACCCGCTCGATGATGGTCGCGACGCCCATGCCGCCGCCGATGCACAGGGTCACCAGGGCCCGGCGCGCCTCGCGGCGTTCCAGCTCGTCGACCACGGTGCCGACCAGCATCGCGCCGGTGGCGCCGAGCGGGTGGCCCATGGCGATCGCGCCGCCGTTGACGTTGATCTTCTCGTCCGGCAGGTTCAGGTCCTTCTGCCACTTGAGCACGACGGACGCGAACGCCTCGTTGAGCTCCCACAGGTCGATGTCGTCCGGGGTCAGGCCCGCGGTCTTCAGCACCTTCTCGGTGGCCGGCGTCGGACCGGTCAGCATGATCGTCGGCTCGGAGCCGATCGAGGCGGTGGCGACGATGCGCGCCCGCGGCGTGAGGCCGGCCCGCTTGCCCGCTTCCTCGCTGCCGACCAGGACGATGGCGGAACCGTCGACGATGCCGGAGGAGTTGCCGCCGGTGTGCACGTGGTCGATCTTCTCGACCTGGTGGTACTTCTGGAGCGCGACGGCGTCGAACCCGCCCATCTCGCCGATCGTGGTGAAAGCCGGCTTGAGCTTCGCCAGACCCTCCACAGTGGACCCCGGACGGCGGTGCTCGTCGTGGTCGAGGATCGTGACGCCGTTCATGTCCTTCACCGGCACCACGGACTTCGCGAAGTAGCCGCCGGACCAGGCCGCCTCGGCCTTCTCCTGCGAGCGGACCGCGAACGCGTCGACGTCCTCGCGGGAGAAGCCCTCCATCGTCGCGATGAGGTCCGCGCCGATGCCCTGCGGGGCGATGTAGTGGTCGTACGCGGTGGCCGGGTCCATGAACAGCGCGCCGCCGTCCGAACCCATCGGCACCCGCGACATCGACTCGACGCCGCCCGCGATGACCAGCTGGTCCCAGCCGGAACGGACCTTCTGCGCCGCGACGTTCGTGGCTTCCAGCCCGGACGCGCAGAACCGGTTGAGCTGCACGCCCGCGACCGTCTGCGGCAGGCCCGCGACGAGCGCAGCGGTGCGCGCGATGTCCGCGCCCTGCTCGCCCACCGGGGACACGACGCCGAGCACGATGTCGTCGATCGCCTGCGGGTCGAGGTTCGGGTGGCGGACCTTCAGCTCTTCGATGAGGCCGACCACCAGGTCGACCGGCTTGGTGCCGTGCAGGGCACCGCCCTTGTTCTTGCCCCGGGGCGTGCGCAACGCCTCGTAGATGTAGGCCTCGCTACTCACTGAACACTCCTCCGCGAAGCGGCGTGGTTGGACACTGCGGTGTATCTCGCCGCCGACTATACCGGCCAGTAGGTGCTAATGGCCATTAACATAAGCCCGATGAACCCCATGGTGTCAATGGGTTGCCGTAGTTTCGATTCACGCTATGGTCAGTTCACCATGAGTACGTCTCCCTCCCGCGGCACGCGGCCTCGCGACCGCAAGGCCCAGCTCGCCGCCGTGGCGGCCGAGCTGTTCCGCGCGCGGGGGTTCCACGGGGTCGGGATCAATGACATCGCCGCCTCGGCGGGGGTGACCGGGCCGGCACTGTACCGGCATTTCGCCGACAAGCAGGCGATCCTCGCCTACGTCGTGCTGGCCGGGATCGACGACATGGAGTCGGCCACCGCGGCCGCGCTCGCCGATTCCGCGCCGCCGCTGGAGCAGCTGGACGCCCTGCTCACCGGCCTCGCGACGCAGGCGGTCGAGCGCCGGGAGATCGCCGCGCTGTGGCGCTGGGAAGGTCCGCACCTGCCGCGCGAGCAGCGCCGGGAGATCCGCCGCCGGTCCGGCGCGGTGCTCGACGCGTGGACGAAAGCCCTGCTCACACTGCGTCCGGAGCTGTCCGCGGACGAGGCAGAGCTGCTGTGCTGGGCCGCGCTGTCGGTGTTCGGGAGCGTCGCGGTGCACCACACCTCGGTGGCGCGCAAACGCTTCGTGCCGCTGCTGGTCGAACTGGCGCTGGCGGTGCTCAACGTCTCGCTGCCGGTCCCGGCCGAGCCCGTGGCACCGGTCGCGAGCAGCCTCGGCACGCCGTCCCGCCGCGAGCAGGTCCTGAGCGCGGCGACCGGGCTCTTCGCCGAACGCGGCTTCCACACGGTGAGCATGGAAGACATCGGCGCGGCGGCGGGCATCGCCGGGCCCAGCGTGTACCGGCACTTCCCGAGCAAGGCCGCGCTGATGGTCGCGATCGGACACCGCGCGGCGGACCGGCTCGCACTGGCGGCCGAGCAGGCTTTGCAGGCTCCTGACGAACGGGCCGCGCTGGGCCGGCTTGCGGCGTCGTATGTGCACATTCTGCTGCGCACGCCGGAACTGCTGGTGTCGTTCACGGCCGATCGCGTGACCATGCCGGAGCGCGACAAAGCGGATCTGCGACGGGTCCAGCGCGACTATGTCGATCAGTGGGTTTCCTTGCTGTGCGCGGTGTTTCCGGAGCTTCCGGCGCGCGAGGCGAAGATCCGGGTGCACGCCGCGCTGACGATCGCGAACGACCTGAGCCGGACCGGGCGGATCAGGAGCAGGCCTCATCTGCAGACGGAACTGACGGCGGTGCTGCACGCGGTTCTCGGGCTCGACTGAACGCTCTGCGCGAAACCGCCCCTGCCGCTCCCCCGGACGTGTAAGCATCTGCCGTGCCCACGAGACGGTTGCATCTGGTTCGCGCGGACGAAGGCCACCGCGTCACGACCCTCGAGCTTTTCTTCGACCTGGTCTTCGTCTACGCCATCACGCAGACGACCGAGCTGATGTCCGGGCACCTGAGCCTGCTCGGCGTCGGCGAGGGACTGCTGGTGCTGATGGTGCTGTGGTGGTGCTGGTGCAGTTACGCGTGGCTCGGCACCATGATCCACGTCGACCACGGCATCGCGAGGCTGGCGATGTTCGGCGCGATGGCGGTGATGTTCCTCGTCGCGCTCGCGGTGCCGCAGGCGCTCACCAACGAACCGGGCGGGCTCGACGGGCCATTGCTGTTCGTCGCCTGTTACGCCGTCGTGCGGCTGTTGCACATCGTCGCCTACCTCGGCGCGGCGCAGCACGACGCCGAATTGCGCCGGGTGCTTCTGCGGATGTTGCGCGGGTTGCTCCCGAGCCTGGTGCTGCTGGCCGTCGCCGCCGTGGTGGGCGGGCCGTGGCAGCCGGCCCTGTGGGTAGTCGCGCTGGCGGTGGACTACCTCAACGTCTACCTGTCCGGCCCCGCGGGCTGGCGGCTGCATTCGCCCGCGCACTTCGCCGAGCGGTTCGGGCTGATCGTGATCATCGCGCTCGGCGAATCGGTCGTGGCGATCGGCATCGGGATCGGGCACGTGCCGATCACCTGGCTCGTCGCCGGGTCGGCGATCTGCGGGATCGCGCTCGCCGCCGGGATGTGGTGGACGTACTTCGACCTGGTCGCGAACGTCGCCGAGCGCCGGCTCGCCCGCGCCGAGGGCATCGCGCGAACCAAGCTTGCCACCGACTCCTACACCTATCTCCACCTGCCGCTGATCGCCGGAATCGTCCTCGTCGCGCTCGGGCTGAAGAAGACGTTCCTGTCCCTGCACACCAATCCCGCAGACGCGCTGCACGGCGTCGCGCTGTGGGCGCTGACCGGCGGGCTCGCGCTGTACCTGGTCGCGCTCAGCTCGCTTCGGCGACGCAACCTCGGCACCTGGAACCGGCAACGGCTCGTGCTCGCGGCGGTGCTGCTCGCGCTCACGCCGCTGCTCGGACACGTGCCCGCGGCCTTGCTGCTGCTGATCGTCACGGCCTCGGTCCTGCTGCTCATCGCGTTCGAACGCACGTCCCTGGCCAGGCGGCCGGTGGTCGAGTGAGCCGGGCCGCACTGGCGGATTCCGCGTCGCCGCGTTAACCTACTCGCCAGTAGGTAACGCGAGGGAGATGCTGCATGGCTGCGCCAAGGAAACGAGACGCGATGGGCCTCGGCCTGGCCGCGCTCACCCGGTTGGCCGGGAGCAAGGCGATCGACCGGGTCGGGCTGCGCGGACCGGTGCAGAACCTGGTCAAGACGGGAACCCGGAGCGGTTTCCGCGCGGCGGGGGCGGCGACCAGGTCGTTCACCTCGGTCCAGCGGCTGGGCAAGCCGGCTCGGCTGGCGAAGCCGGACGACCGCGGGCTGTTCGACCTGACGCCGGACGAGGACCAGAAACTCATCGTCGAGACGGTCAGCGAGTTCGCCGCCGAGCAGCTGCGCCCGGCCGCCGCGGACGCCGACGAGAAGCTCGCCGCGCCGGAGGGTCTGCTGAGCCGCGCGGCCGAGCTGGGCATCAGCCTCGTCGGCATCCCGGAGGAGCTGGGCGGCGCGGGCACCGAGCGGTCGGTCGTCACGAACGCGCTGGTCGCGGAGGCGCTCGCGCACGGCGACCTCGGACTCGCGGTGGCCGTGCTGGCCCCGTCCGCGGTGAGCACCGCGCTGGTCGCGTGGGGCGACGAGCAGCAGCAGGCCGATTACGTGCCCGCGTTCACCGGCGAGCAGGTGCCGGCCGCGGCGCTCGCGCTGCTGGAGCGGACGCCGCTGTTCGACCCGTTCAAGCCCGCCACCAAGGCGAAGCGCACCCCGAAGGGCTACCAGCTCGACGGCGTGAAGTCGCTCGTCCCGCGCGCGGCGGAGGCGGAACTGTTCCTGGTCTCGGCCGATCTGGAAGGTCGCGGACCGGCGCTGTTCCTGGTCGAATCGTCCAACGCGGGCGTGACGATCGAGTCCGAACCCGCGATGGGCCTGCGCGGCGCGGCGACCGGAAAGCTGCACCTGGAGAAGGTTTCGCTGCCCGCGGGCGCACTGCTCGGCGGCGGCAAGGCGGACGTTTTCACTGAGGTGGTCAGGCTTTCCCGGCTCGGCTGGGCGGCGCTCGCCGCTGGTGTCGGCAAGGCCGTGCTGGACTACGTCGTGCCTTACGTGAACGAGCGGACCGCGTTCGGCGAGCCGATCAGCCACCGGCAGGCGGTCGCGTTCTCGGTGGCGGACATCGCGATCGAGCTGGAAGGCCTGCGCCTGGTCACGCTGCGCGCGGCTTCGCGGGCCGAGCAGGGCAAGGAATACGCGCGGGAAGCGGCGCTCGCCCGGAAGCTCGCGACGGACAAGGGCATGCAGATCGGCAACGCCGGCGTGCAGTTGCTGGGCGGGCACGGGTTCGTGAAGGAGCACCCGGTGGAGCGCTGGTACCGCGACCTGCGGGCGATCGGCGTGATGGAAGGCGCCGTCCTCCTCTGATCCTTTTTCTTGCTCCGAAAGGCAACTCATGATCAACCTGGAAGCTCCGAAGAAGGCCGGCGCGCTGATCAACCAGGCGTACCAGGCCGCGGCCGAGGTGTTCCGGCCGATCTCGCGCAAGTACGACCGCGCCGAGCACACCTATCCGTCCGAATTGGACATGTTCGCCGCGCTGCTGGACGGCCTGAACTCCTCCGGCGAGGGCGGGGCTGGCGCGGCCGGCGTGCGCCGGTCCGAAAAGGACAACGGCCCCAAGGGAAACCGCAACGGCGCCAACCTGAACGTGGTGCTCGGCACGATCGAGATGTGCTGGGGCGACGTCGGCCTGCTGTTGTCCATGCCGCGGCAAGGCCTCGGCAACGCCGCGATTGGGTCGGTGGCGACCGACGAGCAGCTTGAGCGCTTCAAGGGCCTGTGGGCCGCGATGGCGATCACCGAACCCGGCTGCGGTTCGGACTCGGCCGCCATCACCACGACGGCCACCGAAGACGGCGACGACTACATCCTGAACGGCGAAAAGATCTTCGTGACGTCCGGCCAGCGCGCCGACGCCGTTGTGGTCTGGGCGACGCTGGACCGCACGAAGGGCCGCGCCGCGATCAAGTCGTTCGTGGTGGAGAAGGGCACGCCGGGCTTCGAGGTCGTGCGCGTGGAACACAAGCTGGGCATCCGCGCGTCCGACACCGCCGTGCTGCGCTTCGAAAACTGCCGCGTCCCGCGCGAAAACCTCCTGGGCACGCCGGAAATCGACACGGCCAAGGGTTTCGCCGGGGTCATGCAGACCTTCGACAACACCCGCCCACTGGTGGCCGCCATGGCGATCGGCGTCGCGCGTGCGGCACTGGACGAAACCCGCCGGGTCCTGACCGAAGCCGGGGTTGTCATCGACTACGACCGCCCGGCGTTGACGCAGCACGCTGCCGCCGCGACTTTCCTGCAACTGGAAGCGGATTACGAGGCTGCGTATCTGCTGACGCTGGAGTCGGCGTGGATGGCGGACAATCGTGAGCCGAACTCGCTGCAGGCTTCCATGGCTAAGGCGAAGGCTGGCCGGACGGTGGTCGATGTGACGCTGAAGTGCGTCGAGCTTGCCGGGGCGTATGGGTATACGGAGGAATCGCTGCTGGAGAAGTGGTCTCGGGATGCCAAGATCTTGGACATCTTTGAGGGGACGCAGCAGATTCAGCAGCTGATCGTGGCTCGGCGGGTGCTGGGCAAGTCGTCTGCTGAGCTGAAGTAGTTGTGACGTAGCGAAAAGCCGCCCGGTCGCTGCCCCTCCTTGGGGACTCATTGACCGGGCGGCTTTCACACTGGTGGGGACGGTTTCATGATCAGGCCGCCTCCAGGCCGCCATGAAAGGCAGGCCGTCCGAACACCGCCTCGACTGCCCCACGCGCTCGTTAGCGGCTCGACGGGACGAGGTGCGCGTACGTCCGGAGCGTGAAACCCAAGTCCGCGTGGCCAAGGTAGTCCTGACTTGGCTCAAATTAGTGCGCACCGCGGTCGTGGATGCGGGTGAGGGCATCGCGGAGGTCGTCGGGTAGCGGGTCGACGGCGGTGAAGGTGTGCTCGCCGGCCTGGATGTTGATGGTGCGGTAGCGGCGGGTGGTGCGCACGATCTGCACCGCCCTGGCCCCCCGACGCCGTCTTCACCGTGCGCACATACGCCACGAGAGACAGCCTGGAACCGGCCGCGTAGTGCACAGATTTTCGCCGTTCACACGACGAAACCGCAGCTCAACAGCCAGCACCCTACCCAAGATCAGCGATCTTGAGCCAAAGTCAGGTAAGGTGACGAAATGGTCATGCGGGTGGCGGTTCCCGTGCTGCCGTGCCGAGATGTGCAGGCAGCGCGGTCGTACTTCACGGACGTGCTCGGATTCGACACCATATTCACCTGGGAGACCCCACCTAGCTACGCGGCCGTGATCCGCGACTCCGCCGAGTTCCACCTGTACGCCGAAAGCAGCGTCGGCCCGGCCAGGGTGACGGTTATCGTCGACGACGTCGATTCCTGCCACGACGAGCTGCGCGCCCGCGGCGCCGACATCGTCGAGCCACTGGCTGACCGGCCCTACGGGATGCGCGACTTCAACGTACGGACACCCGATGGGCACTTGTTGATCTTTAGCCAGCCGCTCACCGAGTACGGGTGACCATCAGCGGACCAGCCGGAAGAATGCCGGACCTCGTCGACGAACAACGCCGGCTGCTCGAACGCCGCGAAGCGGCCGCCCTTGCCGGGCTCGTTCCAGTACCGGATGTTCGGGAACCGGCGCTCCGCCCACCGCCGAGACGGGCGCTGCAGCTCCTTGGGGAAGACCGAACAGCCGGTGGGTACGGTCACCGGCGCGTCGACCGTTCTAACAAGACTGGAAATTGACTCCCAGTATGCATTCGATGCAACTATCGCACGGTCCAGACCGTCTATAACCAGAATATGCACGTTATCAGTGAGCGCGGCCTCAATGTGACGAAGTAGCGCGTCACCGAGCTGCTGAATATTTATAGACTCAGTTTCCGTGGATTCAACTGTCGTGTCCGCGATTTTCGGAACACGGAACGAAGTACTCCGCTTCCTCAATTTTCGTAGAATCTGCGGGAAATCTTCTTCAGTGAGACCGACCTTCTGCATGGCCTTGAAAAGTTCGCGCAGCTTGCCAATATCCAAGAGTTGGCACGACTGACCAGAAAATAGCGATTCAATAATCCTGATGCAGATAAACAGCTTCCAAGCTGAATCGGAAAGGTGATAGCTGCCAACACCGATCTCAGACGATGAGTTCTTCTTTTCATCAGCAGTGAAGCTAGACTTCTGCAGATCATCCAGGTTAGTCAGTTTAACGAATGAGCCAGCCTCGCCGAATCTCTTTTCAGTATCCAGTTCAAGATAATTCACAACAGCCGATTTGCCACCCCATTCGGTCCAGTGAGCGAAAATACTTCACCAGAAAGTATTCGGGCCGGCAAGCTCCAGAGATCCGTGAATGAGTTATAGAATTTAACCGGATCAATCTCGGCTTCGTTCTCTGCAGCGGACTTCCCGAAGTACAAGCGATCGAACGATTTAGTCATTCAACACTCCAGCCATCAACTGCTTAGCTACGAACGAAGTTGCCGAATTCGACTCCATAAGATATAGGCGCGCCGCCGGTGGCGGCGCGCGCCTGTCGCCTACGTAGCCCCCTCGCCGTGGCGGCCGCATCCGCTTCCGACACGGCGGGCTGCCGCTCCGCTTCGCCCGCCGGCCGGGCGGTGCGGCCGCCACCGGGTCACCTGGCGCAGCACCGCACGTTGGCGGCACACGGGTCCCCAGAGCCAACGTCGGCCTCCTCTGCGAGCGGTCGTGACACACGGGTCGTTCGTGACTCGATCTCCGTTACGCACCGTCGTGAGAGACCTCCATCCCGACGCCTGATCGTGACAACTGCCGGTAGCACCGCGTCAACACCATGAAGCGTGTCTTGACCCGGCATCACCGGCCGCATGCTGGCTTCGTATCGGGATGCAGGGGTAGGTGTGGCTGGCCGCCAGGCCGTCTCCAGGCCGTCAGAGGCCAGGGAGCAGCGACAGACGACGAGAACTAGCGAGACGCATCAGCGCAGCTCAGAGGCCATTTACGGCGGAACGAGCGAGGCCCGCAAATTCCAGCTGAGAAATTCTGGACCTCTTTGAGGGGACGCAGCAGATCCAGCAGCTGATCGTGGCTCGGCGGGTGCTGGGCAAGACCAGCGCGCAGCTCAAGTGATCCAGCCGCTCGGCCCGCTTCACAGAGGCGGGCCGAGCGGTTCTGCTATTCCACCTGCCGCTTCCCGGTGGATTGCCCAAAGAAATACCCCAGCACCAGCAGGAACGCGCTGGACAGCACCTGGTTGATCTCCACCGCGGCGAACATCGCGGCCACTACCGCCAGGCACATGATCAGCAGAATCGCCGCTCCGACGTAGGTCGCGACGGATTCCTTGGCCAGGAAGTTCTGCCACACCTTGGCTTTCCGCTCGTACTTGTCGATGTCGGTGGCCATCGCCGCCGCCTCGACCTCGGCGATGTTCTGGCTGGTTTTCTTCAGCTCGCCGTCGATCTCGTCGGTCTTGCTTTCGAATTCGCCGAGCAACCGGTGGAATTCCTCTTTGGTTCCGGCGTCGTCGACCCCGGACACCGCGTTTCTCAGCTTGCCGATCTCCTGTCCGACGGTCAGTCCGTTGATCAACTCGAGGATCTGCTCACGCCGCTCGAGGGCGATCTTCAAGGCACTGCGATGGGCATTCACCTTGCGCAGAGCGTCCGAACGCCCTTTCGACCCGCTTTCGGTCGCCAGCGCTTCCTTGTGCAGCGCGAGTTTCTTCCGCTGCCGCACGATGACGGCGTCGAGCCGGTCCAGCGACGAACGGAGGTCGTCGACAGACTGCTTCTCGAGCGAGGAGCTGTCGAGCCCGCTGTCGATGAACTCCAGCTCCATTCGCCGTCTCAACCGGCCGTCCCGGTGATCCGGTTCTTCGAACTCGACAACACTGCGATCTTCTGGAACGCTCATAGTTATTGTCCGTTTGATCGAGTTGCGCAGCCCCTCTGCCGCCTGCGGTGACCCACGGATCGAGTGCGACCTGGTGTTTGTTGCGCACCATCCTCAGCTGTCGCCGTTCTGAACCCGAATCGTGACAACAGCAGCAGTGCCACTGATTACGAAAAGCTCAGTCAAGCCAGTAATTAGCTAGCAAAAACGCAGCCAGGAGACCTTATTCAAGCATTTTCGGCGGCCGAATCCAGCGCATCCAGAACCGCGTCCCCATTCGCGCGAGCCCACTCCGTCAGGGTGTGGATCGGCTCGATCAGCGTCGCGCCCAGCGGGGTCAGCTCGTACTCGACGCGCGGCGGCGCCTCGGCATACGCCTGACGCCGGACGAGCCCATGCGCTTCAAGCCGACGCAGCGTCTGGGTGAGCACCTTCCGGGAGATGCCGCCGATCAGCTCGACCAGCGCGCCGTGCCGCACGGGGCCCTCGCTGAGAGCCGCGAGCACGACCACCGTCCACTTGTCGGCGATCAGCTCTACTGCCAGCCGCGCCGGGCAATCGGCGAGGAAGATGCCGCGGGAACCGCTCATGGAGTCCAAGGTACCTGCTGGTACCTATCGGAATCCTAGCCTGGCTTTCGTACCCCTCCAGAAACCAGGAGAGTCATGCGAGTCATCACCCAGCAGAAATTCGGCGGTCCCGAAGTGCTCACCATCGTGGACGCGCCCGAACCCCGCGCGTTGCCGACCGAAGTCCTCGTGCGTGT
Organism: Amycolatopsis albidoflavus; assembly: GCF_039525725.1. Lineage (NCBI taxonomy): Bacteria > Bacillati > Actinomycetota > Actinomycetes > Pseudonocardiales > Pseudonocardiaceae > Amycolatopsis > Amycolatopsis albidoflavus. The sequence continues at coordinate 73,353 of NZ_BAAAHV010000009.1, read as the reverse complement.
CAAGGCGATTGGGCTGAATCCGTTGGAAGCACGGCTGCGCGACGGCGAGTTCCCGTTGCTCGGCCAGCCGCCGTTCGTGCTCGGCTGGGACGTCAGCGGCGTGGTCGAAGAGGCGTTGACCTGGCGGTTCCGGCCGGGCGACGAAGTATTCGGCATGCCGTTGTTTCCCCGCGCGGCGGGCGCGTATGCCGAAGCGGTGGCGGCACCGGCGTTGCATCTGGCCCGCAAGCCGGAGAAGCTTTCGCACGTCGAGGCCGCGGCGTTGCCGATTGTCGGGCTGACGGCGTGGCAGGGGCTGGTCGACCTCGGCGGCGTGACGGTGGGCGATCGCGTTCTGATCCACGGCGGTGGCGGCGGGGTCGGGCACGTCGCGATCCAGATCGCGAAAGCGCTTGGTGCGCACGTAATCGCGACGGCCAGCGAGAGCAAACGGGAGTTCGTCGAAGGGCTCGGCGCCGACGAAGTCATCGACTACCAGAAGGTCGACTTCAGTGAAGTGGCGAGCGAAATCGACGTTGTGCTCGACACTCTTGGCGGCGACACCGTCGAGCGGTCCCTCGGCGTGCTCCGGCCCGGCGGGCATCTGGTCACGGCGGTAGCGGAGGACGACACCGAGTTGATCGCGAAATTCGAGTCGGCGGGAATGCGGTTCAGCGGGATCGGGGTCGATCCGGATCCGGTCGCGCTGCGGCAGCTCGTCGCGCTCGTCGAACAGGGCAAGCTCCGGGTCCACGTGCAGGAGACGTTCCCGTTCGAGCGCATCGCCGACGCGCATCGGCTGCTCGACGGCGGCCATCTGCGGGGCAAGGTCGTCCTCACCGTCTGACCTCGATTCAGACCTCCAGCACGATCCGGCCTCGCGCCTCGCCTGATTCCTGCAATCGGTGCGCTTCGGCGGCCGACGACAGGGGCAGGCGAGTGCCGATCCGGGGCCGGAGGATTCCGGTGGACAGTGCCCGGTTCACGACGCGGGCGGCGGAACCCAGCGCGGAGACCCCGGCGTTGCTGATAGCGAAACCGCGGATGCTCGCGTCGCGCGTGTACAACTCGCCGATCGGCAGCGTCGGGCCCGACTGCATTCCGGCCATCGCGACGATGCGGCCGCCACGGGACAAGAGCGGCACTGCCGAAACCAGGTCGTGAACGCCCGCGTTGTCCCACAACAGATCCACGGAGGGGAGTTTGCGATAGAGGTCGGGATCGGCGTAGTCGAAAACCTCGTCGGCACCGCTTTCCCGGCACCACTGCGCGTCTTCGACGCGGGCAGTCGCGATGACGCGCAGGCCGGCGGTGGAAGCAAGTTGGACGACGGCGCTGCCGACTCCGCCGCCCGCGCCGAGCACTGCGATCGTTTCGCCGTAACCGGCGTCGGCGTGCTCGAAAAGGCCCAGATACGCGGTTGCGGCGGTGTGCAGGACGGCGACGGCGTCGTCGGAAACCCCGTCCGGCAAGTGATACAGCCGGTCCTCGGGAACCGCGCAGTACTCGGCGAAGGAACCCTGCCGACCGTCGTGGCCGAGGCTGTTGCACCACACCCGGTCGCCGGGCGCGAAGCGGTTCACCGGCGAGGAAACAACCGTGCCCACCAAGTCCCGGCCGATGACGAACGGGAACGAAACGTCCGTGGGATACGCGCCGGAACGGATGAAGGTGTCGACGTGGTTCACCGCCACCGCGGACACTTTCACCAGCACCTCGCGCGGTCCCGGCTCGGGGTCTGGAAGCTGACCGACCTTGATCTCGGAACTGTCGCCGAGCGACGTCACGTATGCAGCGATCACCGGCTCACGGTACCGCCGGTTTTTCACCGACTTCGCGCGGATATCGGATTGATCTCCGCCGCCCGGAATCCGCGCGCAAAGGCGCGGAAATGCCCTAATCTGCCCGGCATGACCGCTCCGGTGGCGCCGGCCGACCTCAAACAGGCCCGCATCTTCATGTGGATCCAGGTCGCGCTGAGCGCGATCGGGCCGCTGCTGCTGGCCGGGATGGCCGGCGTTTCGCTGGTCGACCTGATCAGCCTCACCCAGCTCTACATCGTGATCACCTACGCGACCGCCATCGCGCTCGCGGTGTGCGCGGTCGTATTGCCGAAGCGCCAGCAATGGGCCTACGTGACCGCCGCGGTCATCGAAGGCCTCCTGGTGCTCAACAGCCTGGTCACGCTGCTCAGCAAGGGCCTGCCCGGCATTCTCCCGCTGATTTTCGCCGGGCTCGCGCTGCGCGCGCTGCTCACCCGCGACGTGCGGACCTGGTTCTTTCCGCAGCAGCCGTCAGCCGGCTGACCGTTCGTCCAGGAATTCGTCGAGGTACCGCCAGGTCGTGCCCCGCGCCCGGCGGCCGGTGAGCACGCCGAGGTGCCCGCCGGGCGCGGTGCGGAACCGGACCTCCGGCGCGTTTTCCAGCAGCTGCACCACGCGTTCCACCGACGCGCGCGGCGCGATGGTGTCGTTTTCGCCCGCCACCACCAGCATCGGCGTCTTCACGTCGGACAGGCTGATCTTGCGCCCGTTCAGGTCGACGGTGCCCTCGGCGAGGTCGTTCGTGCGGAACAAGCGGTGGTACAGCTGGCCGAACGTCCGCCCGGGATAGGCGTACATGTTGCCCATGAAGTGGTCCACCGCCTCGATCTGCGCGAGGTAGTCGCGGTCGTCGAGGTTTTTCAGGATCGCCAGCGGTTTCGTGATTTCCTTGGAGATCCCGGTGGCCCTGAACACCCGGGTGACCAAATAGGACGGTGCGCCGCCGAACACCCGGTACACCGGCGTGAGCAGATGCCCGCCGGTCAGGTCCACGAGCGGGCGGAACGGCGCGACGATCGGGATCGCGGTGAAATCGACCGGCGAGCCGACCGCGGTGATCGATTCGATCGGCAGCTCCGGCTGGTCCGCGCTGACCAGCATCGAGAAAATCCCGCCGAGCGACCACGACACCAGGTGCACGCCCTGTCCGCCGGCGTCCTCGCTGACCTTCCGGATCGCCCTCGGCAGCACCTCGTCGATCCAGTGCTCGATGCCGAGGCGGCGGTCGGAGAACGCGACCATGCCGTAGTCCACGAGGTAGGTCGGCCGCCCGCCCTCGACCAGGTGCTCGATGAGGCTGCAGCCGCGGCGCAGGTCGAAGCACAGCGCGGGCGCGGCCAGCGGCGGCACCAGCAGCACCGGCGGGCCGGAGACCTCCGACGAACCGTGCGTCATCCGGTACACCGACCGGTTGGGTCCCTGGTCGATCAGCACTCGCGGCATCGGCCGCAGATCGGCGACCCCACCCTGGAAAACCTTGCCCACGACGTTGGCCGCCGCGGCAGCCAACCGGGCCGGTGGGGAAACCATTCAGCGCCTCCTGGAACTCGTCGTCTGCCGGGCATCTTGCCGTGCGCGCGGGCGCGGCATCAACACGCCACTCCCGCAAGCACCCGGCAAGCGCATGTCCACATCAGACGCTCCCACCAGGCGGGACGGACGACGGCGCGCTCCGGGCGGCCCGGCTCTCGTACTCGGCGCGCTCGGGCGAATGCGCGGCGGACGCCAGCAACTGGTCGCCGCCGAGCGCGCGCACCAGCCATTCGCCGAACGCGCGCGGGAACAGCCGGGTGATCCGGCCGGTCAGATCGAGCGATTTCGGCACGAAGACGTCAAACTTCGGCCGTTCCAGCGCGTCGACGATTGCTGCCGCGACGTCTTCCGGCCCGACCGATTTGATGAACCGCGCTTCGCCCAGCCCCGACGCGAGTTCCGTGCGCACCACCGCGGGCATCACGCACGACACCTCGACGCCGGTGCCACGCAGTTCCAGGTGCACCGCCTCGGACAGCCCGACCACCGCGTGTTTCGTGGCGCAATACGTGGCCGCCCCGGCGAATCCGGACTTTCCGGCCATCGACGCCACGTTCACGATGTGTCCGCGCCCGCGCGGCTTCATCCGTTTGACCGCCTCGCGCGTGCCGTGCACGACCGCGTGCACGTTGATCTCCAGCAGCCGCCGCGTGGCCGCGTCGTCCTCCTCGTCCAGCGGCGAGAGCGGCATGATGCCGGCGTTGTTGATCAGCACGTCGATCGGCCCGATGGTGCTTTCGACGTCGTCCAGGAACGCGGTGAAGGCGGCCGTGTCGGTGACGTCCAGCGGCGACGCGACCACGTCCGGCCCCAGCTCACCTGCGGTTTTCTCGGCCCGGACCCGGTCGAGGTCGCCGAGCACGAGCCGGGCGCCGCGCCGGTGCAGCGCGGCGGCGGCGGCCGCCCCGATGCCCTGCGCGCCGCCCGTGACGACGACGACCTTCCCAGAGAGCGACTGCCTGGTCATGGCGGACTCCTCGGCCTATTGACATCTAGCCAATATCGTCCTCCGGGTCCGCCCGCGCCGCTATCCCCCAACCCGTTGCTCAAGCACCTGGCCGAGCCAGCCGTCGACGGTGAACTGCTCGGTCGGCTTGAAGCCCTGGCTCTCGTAGTAGCGCGGCAGATCGCCGTCACCGCCCGCCCAGCAGTCGACGCGCACGAGGTCGATCCCGCGCCGTTTCGCCTCGTCCATCGAGTGTTGCAACAGCCGAGAGCCGACCCGGTGCCCGGTGAACTGGCGGGAAGTGATCAGCAGCCGGACGTACAGCTCGGGCTCGTCGACCTGCGGCGCGTACGGCATGGCTTGCCCGAGGATGAGCGCGCCGGCGGGCTTCCCGTCGATCTCCGCCATCCGGAACTCGGGATCGGCCGCGTACTCGCGCACTCGCTCGACCCGCTTCGGGATCTTGCTCCACGGCTCGGTGCCCCATTGGCCCGCGCTGCCCCGCGCGACCAGCCATTCGACGGCGTCGTCAAAAAAACCCAGCACTACGTCTGCGTCTCCGGCAACCCCAGGCCGGATAGTGAACTCCATGGCTCCACCATAAGGATCTGGTGAAGCAGCGCCGCCGGGACTCCGCCCGGACGCCCCGGCGGCGCTGGGTCTCAGGCGCCGACCCCGAGGTGGCGCGCGATCAGCATCTTCTGGACCTCGCTGGTGCCCTCGCCGATCTCCAGGATCTTCGCGTCGCGGTAGAAGCGGCTGACCGGGAATTCGTTCATGAAGCCGTATCCGCCGAAGATCTGCGTGGCGTCGCGGGCGTTGTCCATCGCCGCGTTCGAGGCCACCAGTTTCGCGATCGACGCTTCCTTCTTGAACGGTTCGCCGCGCAGCATCTTCGACGCCGCTTGGTAATACGCCAGCCGCGCGGTGTGCGCGCGCACTTCCATGTCCGCGATCTTGAACTGGATCGCCTGGTACTCGCCGATCCGGTGACCGAACGCGACGCGGTCCTTCGCGTACTTCAGGCATTCGTCCACGCAGCCCTGCGCGAGACCGACGCTCAGCGCCGCGATCGCCACCCGTCCTTCGTCCAAAATGGACAGGAACTGGGCGTAACCGCGGCCCCGCTTGCCGACCAGGTTCTCGGCGGGCACCCGGACGTCCGAAAAGGACAGTTCATGGGTGTCCGAGCAGTTCCAGCCGACCTTCGAGTACTTCGGGGCCACCGCGAAGCCCGGCGTGCCGGACGGGACGATGATCGCCGAGATCTCCTTGCGGCCGTTCTCCATCACGTCGGTGACCGCGGTGACGGTGACCAGCTTCGTGATGTCCGTGCCGGAGTTGGTGATGAACGCCTTGCTGCCGTTGATGATCCACTCGTCGCCGTCGAGGCGGGCGCGCGTGCGGGTGGCCCCGGCGTCGGAACCGCCGCCGGGTTCGGTGAGGCCGAATCCGCCGAGCGCCTCGGCCGTGGTCAGCATGGGCAGCCAGGTTTCCTTCTGCTCCTGGGTGCCGAAGCGGTAGATGGGCATCGCGCCGAGCGAAACCCCCGCCTCCAGCGTGATCGCGACCGAGGAATCGACCCGCGCCAGCTCCTCCAGCGCGAGGCACAGCGCGAAGTAGTCCCCGCCCATGCCGCCGAATTCCTCCGGGAACGGCAGGCCGAACAGGCCCATCTCGCCCATCTTGGCGACCAGCTCGTACGGGAATTCCTCCTTCTCGTACAGCGGGCCGATCACCGGCGCGACCTCCGCCTGCGCGAAGTCCTCGACCGTCTTGCGGAGCGCCTCGTATTCCTCGTCCAGCCGGAAGTCGATCACTGCTTCTCCTCTGCTGCGCTCACGACGGCAAGCGTCTCGTCGAGCGCGACCTGCTGGCCGACCCGCACCGAAAGCTCAGTCACCACACCGTCGATCGGCGCGGTCACGGTGTGCTCCATCTTCATCGCCTCGACGACGAGCAGCGGCGTCCCCGCGCTCACCACGTCGCCTTCGGCCGCCTTCACCACCAGCACCGTTCCCGGCATCGGGCTCTTCACCGGACCAGCGCCCGCCGCCTCGCCGCGCGCGGACAGCGTGAATTCCTGGTCGGCGAACGCGAACGACTTGCCTTCGCGGGCCAGCCACACTGTCCGTTGTGGACCGTCGGCGCAGCGATACCGCTCGACACCGTTGGCCCGGCGCACCTCGAGCAGATCGCCCTCGCGGCGGGCGGAAACGCGCACCGGCTCCGCGTCGTCCACCTGCACCGAAGCGTCCGACGGCGTGCCCTCGACCCGTACGACGGCCTGGTTTTCCCCAGTCCGCAAGCGGAAAGTGACCCCGCCGGGACCGCTGAGCCGCCAGCCGTTCGGGATGTCCCACGGGTCCACGACCGCGCCCGTCGGCTGCAGCGAAATCAGCCGATCCATGGCCGCGGCGACGAAAAACCCGGCCGGGACTTCCGAAGAGACCAATTCGGACAGTCGCCGGTCCACCAGTTCGGTGTCCAGCTTTCCGGCGCGCACGTCCTCGTCGGCCAGCAAACCGCGCAGGAACGCGATGTTCGTGCCGAGGCCGAGCAACGCGGTGTCTGCCAGCGCTCGGTCGAGCTTCTGCAGCGCCGACGCCCGGTCCGGGCCGTGCGCGATGATCTTCGCCAGCATCGGGTCGTAATTCGACCCGACCACCGCGCCGACCGACATCCACGAGTCCACTCGCACGCCGTCGCCGGAGGGCTCGTGCACGGCCAGCACCGTGCCGCCGGTCGGGATGAAACCGCGCGCCGGATCCTCGGCGTAGACCCGGGCTTCGACCGCGTGCCCGTCGAGGCGCACGTCGTCCTGCGTCAGTCCGAGTGGCTCCCCTGCCGCCACCCGCACCTGCCAGGACACCAGGTCGAGTCCGGTCACCATCTCGGTAACCGGGTGCTCCACCTGCAGCCGGGTGTTCATCTCCATGAAGAAGAACTCGTCCGGGTTGTGCGCGGACATGATGAACTCGACCGTGCCCGCGCCGACGTAGCCGACCGACCGCGCGGCTTCCGCGGCCGCCGCGCCCATTTTCGCCCGCGTGGCCTCGTCCAGGAGCACCGACGGCGCTTCTTCGATGATCTTCTGGTGGCGTCGCTGCAGGCTGCACTCGCGCTCGCCGAGGTGCAGCACGGTGCCGTGCGTGTCGGCCAGCACCTGGATCTCGATGTGCCGCGGCGTGGTGACAAACCGCTCCATCAGCAACGTGTCGTCACCGAAAGAACTCTTCGCTTCCCTGCGCGCGGACTCGATCGCAGCGTCCAGTTCGGACTCTTCGTGCACCAGGCGCATGCCCTTGCCGCCACCGCCCGCGGACGGCTTCAGCAGCAGCGGATACCCGACTTTCGCCGCCGCTTCGGCGAACCCGCCCTCCGGAATGTCCACATCGGACGCACCAGGCACCACCGGAACCCCGGCCGCGGACACCGTGGCCTTCGCCCGGATCTTGTCGCCCATTTTGTCGATCGCTTCCGGCGGCGGGCCGATGAACACCAGCCCGGCCTCCGCGCAAGCCCGCGCGAACGCGGTGTTCTCGGCGAGGAAACCATAGCCGGGATGCACCGCCTGCGCGCCGGTTTCCGTTGCCGCCGCGACAATCGCCGGAATCGACAAGTAGCTCTTCGCCGCTTCGGCCGGGCCGAGGCGCACCGCGGTGTCAGCCTCGCGCACGTGCCGGGCATCGGCGTCCGCGTCGCTGTACACCGCGACCGAACGGATCCCGAGCGCACGCAGCGACCGGATCACGCGAACCGCGATCTCCCCGCGGTTGGCAACCAGAACAGTGTCGAACACGCTCATCACATCCGGAAGACGCCGTAGTTGACCTCGGGCAAAGGCGCGTTGGCCGCGGCCGACAGCGCGAGCCCGAGCACCGTGCGGGTGTCCGCCGGGTCGATCACGCCGTCGTCCCACAGCCGCGCGGTGGAGTAGTACGGGCTGCCCTGTTCCTCGTACTGCTCGCGGATCGGGTCCTTGAAGGTCTCTTCGTCCTCAGTGGACCATTCGCCGCCGCGGCCCTCGATCGCGTCGCGGCGCACCGTCGACAGCACCGACGCCGCCTGCTCGCCGCCCATCACGGAAATCCGCGCGTTGGGCCACATCCAGAGGAACCGCGGCGAATACGCCCGGCCGCACATGGAGTAGTTGCCCGCGCCGAAGGAACCGCCGATGATCACGGTGAACTTCGGCACCCGCGCGCACGCCACCGCGGTGACCATTTTCGCGCCGTGCTTGGCGATGCCGCCCGCCTCGTACGCGCGTCCGACCATGAAGCCGGTGATGTTCTGCAGGAATACCAACGGGATCGAGCGCCGGTCGCACAGTTCGATGAAGTGCGCGCCCTTCATCGCGGACTCGGCGAACAGCACGCCGTTGTTCGCGATGATGCCGACCGGGTGGCCGTGGATGTGCGCGAAGCCGGTGACCAGCGTCGAGCCGTATTCCTTTTTGAACTCCGCGAACCGGCTGCCGTCGACGACGCGGGCGATGACCTCGCGCACGTCGTACGGGGTGCGCGAATCCGTCGGCACCACGCCGTACAGCTCGCGTTCGTCCGCCGCGGGCGGCTCGATCGCCTTGACGTCCCACGGCCGCGGCGTGCGCGGGCCGAGGGTGGAGACGATGTCGCGGACGATGCGCAGCGCGTGCGCGTCGTCGTCCGCGAGATGGTCGGTGACACCGGACTGGCGGGCGTGCACGTCGCCGCCGCCCAGCTCCTCAGCGGTGACGACCTCGCCGGTCGCGGCCTTCACCAGCGGCGGGCCGCCGAGGAAAATGGTGCCCTGATTGCGCACGATGACCGCTTCGTCGCTCATCGCCGGGACGTACGCGCCGCCGGCGGTGCACGAGCCGAGCACGGCGGCGATCTGCGGGATGCCGCGCGCGGACATGGTGGCCTGGTTGTAGAAGATCCGGCCGAAGTGCTCGCGGTCCGGGAAGACCTCGTCTTGGCGCGGCAGGAACGCGCCGCCGGAGTCGACCAGGTAAATGCACGGCAAGTTGTTGTGCAGCGCGACTTCCTGCGCCCGCAGGTGCTTCTTCACCGTCAGCGGGTAGTACGTGCCGCCCTTGACCGTGGCGTCGTTGGCGACGATCACGCATTCGCGGCCGGAGACGCGCCCGATCCCGGTGATGATGCCCGCGGACGGGGCCTCGTCGTCGTACAGCCCGGTCGCGGCGAGCGGGGAAAGCTCAAGGAACGGCGATCCCGGGTCCAGCAGCGCGTCCACCCGGTCGCGCGGCAGCAGCTTGCCGCGTTCCACATGGCGGGCGCGCGACTTCTCCGGCCCGCCGAGCCGGGCGGCGGCGAGCCGCTTGTGCAGATCCTCGACCAATTCGCCGTGCGAGGTGACGCTACGGGTGAAGGTGTCGCTGTTCGGATCCGCGGAACTGCGCAGTACCGGCGTGTCCATGGCTCTCCGTCGAGACGTTAGCGGTCGTTAACTCCGGACCCGATGTTAGTGGCCGTTAACCCCGCTGTCCAGTCCAGTCCACAGCGCCCCAATGTGGCATTGGGTGCATGTGACGCACCCAATGTGGCGTTCGGTGCGCCTGACGCACCCAATGCCACATTGGGGCGGCCACGAGTGAGTGAAGAGAAGGCGGCGGTCAGCCCGCGACGGCGTCGGAGATCCAGCCGGCCACCGGCAGATCCCGTTCGAGGCATTCGACCGACAGCCGGATCGTCCAGCGCAGCGCCTGCAACAGGAGGCTGTCCACTTCGTTCGGAGCCGCGCTCGCCAACGCGATCTCGACCTGTTCGCGGGCGGCGGCGGTATTGCCGTGCACCTCGGCGAGCAGCGTGCGGACGGCGGTGCGGACCGGCGGATCGGCCTGGTCGATCGAAACCTCTTCGCCAGCCTCGTCGAAAACCTGCACCTTGACCGGGGCGGTGCCGCCGTCACCGAGTGTGGACACCATCGCGCTGCATTCGCCGAAGAGCAGCAGCATCAGCTCTTTGGTCTCCTCGTCGCGTTCGCCCGGCTCCTGCGACGAGGGCGTGACCTCTTCCAGCGCCTCCGTGTCCTCGCCAAGACTGATGGCGACGAGCGCGCGCTGTGCCTTCTCGACGAGCCGCTGCTCGCCCTCGCTCCGGTCCGCGGTCACGTGCCTATCAAACACCAGACCGGCGGTCGGCGGGATACCCCGGATCGCGGCCTCAGCCCGCCGCGGAAAGGGCGCCCAGCGCGAGACGGCACAGCAGATCGGCGAGGGCGCCGTCACCGAGATGGCGGTTGTAGGGCGTCGAGTTGATCAAGCCGAACACGGCGTGTGCCGCCGACCGCGCCTGGCGTTCGCCGAGGCCGGGCACAGCTTCGCGAATCGCCCGCACCCACACCTCGACGTACTGCCGCTGAAGCGCGCGCACCTGCTTGCGGTCACCGTCGGTGAGATTCGCGAGATTGCGCTCCTGCACGGTGATGAGCGCCGGGTGGTCGAGCGCGAAGTCGACGTGGAACCGGACGAGCGCGGCCAGCAGTTCGTCCGGGGTGCCGCCCGCCGCGGCGCGCTTGGTGCCGCCTTCGAGCAGGTAGTGGCTGATCGAGTTGAGCATTTCCCCGAGAATCGCGTCCTTGCTGCGGAAATGCCGGTACAGCGCGGGACCGGAGATGCCGACGGCCGCGCCGATGTCGTCGATGCCGACGCCGTGGAAACCGTGGTGGGCGAACAGCTCGGCGGCGGCGGTGAGGATCTGTTCCCGTCTGTTCGGCTTCGCGCCGTTCACCAGTGGGAGGGAATTCGCCGACATCCGCACATAGTAGGTCCCGCGGTTAGCGAGCGCTAACTTCCGGTGCTACTTCCTGCCTGGGCCAAGTGGAGGCACCCGGATTTGAGGGGTGTCTCGTGGGGATTGCACCTGGTAAAGCTTTACCGCGTCAAGCTGTCACGACAGGAGTGACCTATGGCTGCAACCACCCGTCAACCATCACGACGCGTCCTTCGGATGTGCGCGGCCCTGGGGGTCGCTCTCGCTGCCTCGCTCGGCTTCGCCACCGGCGCGAGCGCTGCGTCGCAAAACTACGTCGCGCTCGGCGACTCCTACTCCGCTGGAGTGGGCGCCGGGAGCTACGGAGATTCCGGCAGCTGCAAACGCAGTGCCAACGCGTACGGCCAGCTGTGGGCCAACGCCCACTCCGGCACCAATTTCACCTTCCTCGCCTGCTCGGGCGCGAAGACCGGCGACGTGCTGAACCAGATCAGCTCGATGCCGTCCAACGCCACCTTGATCACGCTCACCGTGGGCGGCAACGACGCCGGCTTCACCGACGTGATCAAGACCTGCACGCTGGGAAGCGACCAGACCTGCGTGGACCGGGTCAACACCGCCAAGACGTACGTCCAGAACACCCTGTCCGGGCTGCTGGACAAGGTGTACTCGGCGGCCAAGAGCAAGGCGCCCGGGGCGCAGCTGGTCGTGCTGTCCTACCCGCGGTTCTACACCGTGCCCGGATCGTGCAGTGTCGGCTTGAGCGACACGAAACGGACGGCGATCAACTCCGGGGCGGACACGCTCGCGTCGGTGGTGTCGTCGCGGGTTTCGGCGGCCGGCGGGAAGTTCGTGGACGTCCGGTCCGCGTTCGTGGGGCACAACATCTGCTCGGCGGCCAGCGACTACCTGCACAGCTTGACCTGGCCGGTGGACGAGTCGTACCACCCGACTGCCGCCGGGCAGCGGGGCGGCTACTACGCGCCGCTGACCTCGGCGATCGGCTGACGTTCGGCGAAATTCGGGAAGGCCGCCTCGAGTTCGCCCGAGTCGGCCTTTCCGGCGTTCAGCCCAGCAAAGTCTTGACCAGCGCGGAGATCTGCTCGGTCTCGATGAGGAACGAGTCGTGGCCGTACGGCGAAGTCAGCACCGTGGCCTCGCCGCCGACCGCCGCGGCGATCTCGTGCGACTGATACGACGGATAAAGCCGGTCGCTGTCCACCGCGGCGACCACCGTTCGCGCGGTCACCCGGCCCAGTGCGGCGGCGACCCCGCCCCGGCCGCGGCCGACGTCGTGGGTGTTCATGGATTCGGTGAGCACCACGTAGGAACCCGCGTCGAAGCGGTGGACGAGCTTGTCCGCGTGATGGTCCAGATAGGACTCGACGGCGAAGCGGCCGCCGGCCAGCGGATCTTCGTCCTGCTGCGGCCGGTTCCCGAAACGCGTCTCCAGTTCGGGTTCGCAGCGGTAAGTGACGTGCGCGATCCTCCGGGCCACGCCCAATCCGCGGTAAGGACCTTCGGCGGCGGAGTAGTAGTCACCGCCGTGCCAGGCCAGGTCGCCTCGGATCGCGTGCAGTTGAGGTGCCGCCCAAGCGATTTGCTCGGCTGACGCACGAGCTGTCGAGGCGAGAACGAGCGCGGAGGCAACCCGATCGGGTTGAGTTACGGCCCATTCGAGAGCCCGCATCCCGCCCATCGAACCGCCCGCGACGGCGGCCCAGCGTTCGATGCCGAGTGCGTCCGCGAGTGCCGCTTCGGCGTTGACCTGGTCTCGAACGGTCAGCGCCGGGAATCGGCTGCCCCACGCCTCGCCGTCCGGAGAAAGCGACGACGGACCTGTCGACCCCTGACAGCCGCCGAGGACGTTAGGGGCCACGACGAACAGCTCGCGGGTGTCGAAAGCCTTGCCGGGACCGATCAGTCCGTCCCACCATCCGGGACTCGGATGTCCGGGTTCGGCGGGGCCGGCGGCGTGGCTGTCGCCGGTGAGCGCGTGCTCGATCAGGACGGCGTTGGACCCGTCGGAGTTGAGCGTTCCCCACGTTTCGAACGCGAGGGTGTAGCTGGGCAGGCTGGCGCCGGCCTCCAGCGCGAGTGCGCTGGGGCCGGTGAACCAGTGCCGTCTGCCGGGTGGGTCCCCCGCCCGCCACGCGCCGGTGACGGGCGGAAGACTCGCGCCGGGATCGGTCACAGCGCCGCCTTGGCAGCTCGGAAGCCTGCCTCGAGGTCGGCCTTGAGGTCCTCGATTCCTTCCAGCCCGACCGCGAGCCGCACGAGACCCGGCGTGACGCCGGCGGCGACCTGCTCCTCGGGGCCGAGCTGGCTGTGCGTGGTCGACGCCGGGTGCACGATCAGGCTGCGCACGTCGCCGAGGTTCACCAGCTGGCTGTGCAATTCGGTGCCGTCGACGAACTTCCGGCCCGCCTCGACGCCGCCGCGCAGCTCGAAGGACAGCACCGCGCCAGCGCCGCGCGGCAGGTATTTCTGCGCCGCCGCGTGGTACGGGCTCGACGGCAGTCCGGCGTAGTACACCTTCTCGACCTCGTCGCGCTCCTCCAGCCATTCCGCGAGGGCTAGCGCGTTGGTGGAGTGCCGCTCCACGCGCAGCGACAGCGTTTCGATGCCCTGCAGGATGAGGAAGCTGTTCAGCGGGGCGATCGCCGCGCCGGTGTCGCGCAGGATCTGCACGCGGGCCTTGGCCGCGAACGCACCCGGGCCGAGCGCCTCCCAGTACTTGAGACCGTGGTAGCTCGGGTCGGGCTCATTGAAGCCCGGGAAACGGGACGGGTCCTTGCCGAAGTCGAATGTGCCGCCGTCGACCAGCACGCCGGCGACCGTCGTGCCGTGGCCGCCGAGGTACTTCGTCGCGGAGTGCACGACGATGTCGGCACCGTGCTCGATCGGGCGAACCAGGTACGGCGTCGGCACGGTGTTGTCCACGACCAGCGGGACCCCGGCTTCGTGCGCCAGGTCGGCGACCTTGCGAATGTCGAGGACGGCGCTGCTCGGGTTGGCCAGCGTCTCGGCGAAGAACAGCTTGGTGTTCGGCCGGACCGCGGCCCGCCACTGCTCAGCGTCGTCCTGGTCGTCGATGAAGGTGACCTCGATGCCGAGCTTCGGCAGCGTGTAGTGGAACAGGTTGTAGGTGCCGCCGTACAGCGACGGGCTGGTGACGAGGTGGTCGCCAGAGTTGGCCAGGTTCAGGATCGCCGCGGTGACCGCCGCCGAACCGGAGGCGAACGCGAGACCGGCGACGCCGCCTTCGAGGGTGGCGACGCGCTGCTCCAGCACGTCCTGGGTCGGGTTGTTGATCCGCGTGTAGATGTGGCCGGGCTCGGCGAGGCTGAAGAGATCCGCCCCGTGCTGGGTGTCGCGGAAGACGTACGAGGTGGTCTGGTAGATCGGCGTGGCGCGAGCGCCGGTGGCCGGGTCGGGCGCCGCCCCCGCGTGGATCTGCTTGGTCTCGAAGGACCAGCTCGTGGTGTCTTCCGGCATGTGCTCGCTCCTAGCGGTCGGGATCGGGTCGGCTGGGCGCGACGCTAACCAGGGCGGACGAAACGCCCAACCGCTCTCACGAGATGAGAGTCCTACGCACCCGGACGTAGGAACAAGTGCCGAGCGCTGACGGACGACGCGACAGCGGGGTACAGCGCACCCTCAGGCGCATGGACTGGAGAATGCGCCCGGCGACCCGGAAGTGGTTCCTGTTCGGCCACGTCGTCACGTCGGTCGGCTGGATCGGAGCCGAACTCGCGGTGCTGATCTGCAGCATTCTCGCGATCGCCGGCTTCGACCCGGTGACCACGCGCAGCGCGAACGTCATCGCCGGAATTCTGGCCGGCACGCTCTACTTCCCGGCCAGCCTGCTCGCGCTGGCGACCGGTGTCGTGCTCGGACTCGGGACGAAGTGGAAGCTGGTGCGCTACCACTGGGTGCTGTGGAAACTGCTGGCGACGCTGGCCCTGTTCGGCGGCGGAAACCTGCTGGTGGTCCCGTCGTTCGTCGCGCACGGCGAGCAGGCTTCGCGAGGCGAGATCGTCGGGGCGAGCGCGGTGGCGGGCACCGGGGCGATGAGCGTCGGGCTGACGCTGCTGCTGGGGGCGACGCTGGTGTCTTACTTCAAGCCGTGGCCGAAGGTTGGTCGCGCTAACTAGTGCCGCGGGTGGCGAAACCGGCACAGTCTTCTACCGTTCCAGCAAGAACGTCACAAGCGCTGGAGGTAGCTGTGGTTTCGGTGCGCAGCGTCGTGGACCGGGTCGGTCCCACGCTGCTCCACGCGCTGCTCGTGCCCGAAGGCTGTCCCGCGGTCGGCGACGTGGTGATCGCCGAGCCGGGCGCGGAGTCCGCCATCGCCGCGGGTGACCTGGTGCTCGGCGTCGCCACGATCGAGTCGGCCGACGCCGCGGAGCTCGTCCGGGTGAGCGCCGGGCGGGGCGCGGCGGCGGTGCTGCTGAAACCGCCGTTGGCCGCGAAACAGTCGGTGCGGCGCGCGGCGAAGTCGGCTGGGATCGCGTTGATCCAGGTGCACGCGGCGACGTCCTGGGCCCAGCTGGTCTGGCTGTTGCGCACGGTTCTGGACGCGCTCGCCGACGAATCCGAAGCGCTCGAAGAGGGCGGCGACCCGGGTTCCGGCGACCTTTTCCGGCTCGCCGACGCCGTGGCCGCGGTGGTCGACGCGTCGGTGACGATCGAGGACACCAACTCGCGCGTCCTCGCCTACTCCGCGCGCCAGGACCTCACCGACCCGGCGCGCGTCGCGACGATCATGGGCCGCCGCATCCCGGACGACGTACTGGCCCGGTTCCGCTCGCGCGGCGTTTTCCGCGAACTTTCCCGTGGCCGGCAAACGATTTTCGTGCCCGCCCAGCGCGACGGCACCCTGCCGCGGCTGATCGTGCCGATCCGGATGGGCGGCGAACTGCTGGGTTCGATGTGGGCCGTCGTGCCCGGTCCGGTTTCCGAGGAACGCGCAGCGGCTTTTGCCGACGCCGCCCCGGTGGTCGCACTGCATCTCCTGCGACGGCGCGCGCACACGGACGCCCAGCGGCGAGCTTCGGCCGAATTGCTGCGCGCGGTCTTGGAAGGGCAGGTCCCGCCACGCCGGGTGGTCGCCGAACTGGATCTGTCCGACGAGCCGCACCGAGTCGTCGTCGTGGACGTCAGCGGCGGCGACAGCCGGGACGCCGAAGGTCTGTTGCTGGCTTTGCTGGAACGGATCTCGCAGGGCTTCGGACGCCGTCCGGTCGCCGCTGAACTGGGCGGGTTGCTGTACGTCGTGGTCCCGGACCGCACCGGCGAGGGCGGCTGGCCGGAACTGCGGGAGGCACTGCTCGCCCAACCCGCTTCCCGCCGAGGCGGCCTGCCTCGCGCGGCCGCAGGTGCCCCGGGCGATCCGACCGCGCTGGCCGCGTCGCGCGCCCAGGCGGACGAAGCGCTGGGCCTGCTGCGGGCAGGACTGGTCGAGGGCCGCGTCGTGGCGTACGACGAAGCGTGGACCGCGCTGGTCCTGCACCGCGCCGCCGCCGGAGCAGCGGCGGCGCAGGTGTCAGAACTCGGCCCGCTCGGCGTGCTGCGCGCGCACGACGAGACGAGCAACGCCGGGTACGTCGACACGCTCTACGAGTGGCTGCGCCATCCCGGCGACCCCCGCGCCGCCGCGGAACGGCTGCGAATCCACCCGAACACGTTGCGATACCGGATGAAACGGCTGCTGGAACTGGTCCCGCTGAACCTGGACGACCCCGACGTCCGGCTCGCGTTGCTCACCCAGCTGATCGCGCTCCGCTGGAGCTGACTGTGCTGGCTTGGTAGCTGAGATCGTTGGCCCGCAACGATTCCGGCCGCGCGTCCCCGCTCACAGAAGTCCGTAAGGGGAACCCTCACGGACTCAGAGTCCCTCAGGGTTCCCCTCACGGAGCCCTTCACAGCCCACCAACCAACCGCAGCCGACGCACCCAATTAAGGCAGCCACACCCCCCGCACCCCGATACGAAGCCAAAAACGCGGCGCGGGAGTGCTTGTCAAGGCATCTTTCCCGCCTTGACAAGCACTCCCGCGCCGTCGTCACAATCAGCTTCGGGGTGCCCAACCGCACAAGCCGACCCGTACGAAACCGCAGCCGAAACCGGCCTCACGCGATCAACAACGTCTTCCCAATAGTCCCCCGAGATTCGATCGCCGCGTGCGCATCAGCCGCCCGCTCCAACGGAAACCGCTGCCCGATCACCGGAATCAACTGCCCAGCCGCAGCCGCCTCCAGCGCCGATTCCGTATACCCGCGCATCGCCGCCGCATCACCGATCGACCGGACCAGCTTCACGCCCCGCGCCGCAGCGTCCTCTTCGGACACTTCAGCCCACGAACCGCTTGCCAACCCGTACATCGCCATCCGCCCGCCAGGCCGCACCAGAGAGAACGCCGCCGTACCGACCGCTCCTCCCACACCGTCGAACACCACGTCCACCTCCCCAGCCAACGCAGTCCACTCCGGATCCGTGTAGTCGACCGCGAGGTCCGCGCCCAATTCCCGAGCACGGGCAACCTTTTCCGCCCCGCCCGCAGCCGCCACGACCTCCGCGCCCGCAGCCTTCGCCAGTTGCACCAAGAGGCTGCCGACCCCTCCTGCGGCAGCCTCGACGAGCACCCGTTCCCCTGGCGCCACCGCGGTCGCGTGTACCAACCCGGTCGCCGTGCGGCCGTCGGCCAGCAGCGCGACGGCCGCGTCGAGGCTGAGCGCGTGCGGCACCGGGAACACCAACGCCGCGTCCACGACCACGCGCTGGGCGTAACCGCCGCTGCCGCCGGTCGACGTCACCACGCGTTTCCCGATCAGCGCTGGGTTCACGCCCTCCCCGGCGCGGCTGATCACGCCCCCGACGCCGTTGCCGGGCACCATCGGCAGCGCGCCCGCGAACGGCCCGGTGCCGGTCGCCCTGAACTGCGTTTCCACGAAGGTGACGTTGGCGAACGCCACCTCGATCAGCACCTGCCCCGGCCCGGGAGCCGGATCGGGGGCGTCCCCCGCCTCCAGCACCGCCGGCCCGCCGAACTCCCGCAGCCACACCGCTCGCATGTAAGCCCTTCCTAGAGTCTCCGCCATGAGCCAGCCAACTACCTCAAGTGCGGTCGAGGTCAAGTGCGTTGTCCTGACAGCACTACTGACCCGGCGCAAGACTGTGGCGACGGGATGATGACACCGCCGTCCGGGTAGATCACCGTGAGTGGCAACACCTTCGCCAGAACCGCCGCCAGGAGGCAAGCAGTGCGCATCGCCGTTCCCCGTGAGATCAAGAAGCACGAGTACCGGGTCGCCTTGACCCCGGCCGGCGTGCACGAACTGGTCGGTCGCGGGCACGACGTCTTCGTCGAGACGGGTGCCGGGACCGGGTCGTCCATCACGGACGAGGAATACGTCGCCGCGGGCGCGAAGGTGCTCGCCACGGCGGACGAGACGTGGTCCGAGGGCGAACTCGTGCTGAAGGTGAAGGAGCCGATCGCCGAGGAGTACCCGCGCCTGCGCAAGGATCTGGTGCTGTTCACCTACCTGCACATCGCCGCGGACCGTCCGCTGACCGACGCGCTGCTGGCCGCGGGCACCACCGCGATCGCCTACGAGACGGTGCAGAAGCCGAACGGCGCGCTGCCGCTGCTGGCCCCGATGTCCGAGGTCGCGGGCCGGCTGGCCCCGCAGGTCGGCGCGTACGCCCTGATGAAGCCGAGCGGCGGCCGCGGCGTTCTGCCCGGCGGCATCCCCGGCGTGCACCCGGCCCGCGTGGTCGTCATCGGCGGCGGCGTCGCCGGGCTCAACGCCGCCCGCGTCGCACTGGGCCTCGGCTCCGACGTGGAAATCCTCGACACCAACGTCGACCGCCTCCGCCAGATCGACAACGACTTCGGCGGCCGCATCCGCACCGTCACCTCGAACCGCCTGTCGGTCGAAGAGTCGGTCCTGGAAGCAGACCTGGTCATCGGCGCGGTCCTGGTTCCCGGCGCGAAGGCCCCGAAGCTGGTCTCCAACGACCTGGTCTCCCGCATGAAGCCGGGCAGCGTCCTCGTGGACATCGCCATCGACCAGGGCGGCTGCTTCGCCGACTCGCGCCCCACCACGCACGACGACCCGACCTACACGGTCCACAACTCGGTCTTCTACTGCGTCGCCAACATGCCCGGCGCAGTCCCGCGCACGAGCACCTACGGCCTCACCAACGTGACCCTCCCCTACGCAGTGCAGTTGGCAGACAAGGGCTGGAAGCAGGCCTTGGCGGCAGACCCCTCCCTGGCCCTGGGCCTCAACACCCACGCAGGCGCCCTGACCAACGCCCCCGTCGCCACCGCCCACAACCTCCCCCACACCCCAGTGGAAACCGCCCTGGCGTAACCAACCAAACACGAAAAGCGGCGAGGCCCCACCGGGACCTCGCCGCTTCTCTTGCACCACAAGTCTTTTTGTACCAACAAGACCCACCACCCAACCGCCGCCTGAGGCACCGTGGGGGTCCGGGGGGCTCGGCCCCCCGGGTACTACGACGCCCCTTCCTGGGCGAAGCGCCGCCAGGCGCGAGCAGAGGAAGGGAAGAAGGGGCGACCCGCTCAACCAGCCTGGGGGTCACTGGGAGCGGGTCGCCGAGTACTAGCTTAAAGAACATTGGGCGGGAGCGCGCGCCCGGGGGTGGATTTCGCCGGGGTTCTTCCCGGTGACCAGGTGAACGTTCAACCTTCCGCCTTCGGCCGCCGGACCAGGCTTTCCCTGCTCCATGCGGCTTCCAGGGTCCTGGGGAATCCGCTGGCGTGCCCTTCGTCACCTCTGCTCTGGGAGGGCTCGGGAGCGCGCCGGTTGTGCCCGTTTGGTCCGGGCCGGCGGTTCGCCGGGGAATAAATTGTCGGTGCCGCTCCCTAACCTTCTGATGTGACCACCACTGCGACGCCTGCGCGTCAAGACCGTCCGATTGCTGAGACGGCGCCCCGACCGGTCGGCTGGGTGCGCCGGTTGTCCGCTGCCTGCTGGGAGCATCGCGGCGTCGTCGTGCTCGCGATGACGGCGGCGATCTTGAGCGTCGGCGTGCAGGCGGCGAGTCCGTTGCTGGTGCGGTCGGCGGTGGACGACGCGGTGGCCGGGCACACGTCGCAGCTGGGCGGGCTCGCGGTGGGGCTGGTGGCGTTGCAGGTCGTCGCGTTCGGCTCGGCGTTCCTGCGCCGGTATGTCGGCGGGCGGCTGGCGCTGGACGTGCAGCACGATCTGCGGAACCGGGTGTTCGGCGCGGTGTCGCGGCTGGACGGCGGGAAGCAGGACGCGTTGCGCACCGGGCAGGTGGTGTCGCGCGCGATTTCGGATTTGCAGCTGGTCACCGGGTTGCTGATGCAGGTGCCGTTGTCGGCGGGCTCGGTGATTTTCGCGGTGCTGGCGCTGGGCGCGATGCTGTGGATGTCGCCGCTGCTCACGCTCATCGCGCTGGTGGTCGCGCCCGCGGTCGGGATTGTCGTGGCGCTGAGCAGGCGGCGGTTGTTCCCGGCGACCTGGTCGGCGCAGCAGCGCGCGGCGGATGTCGCGCAGCACGTCGAGGAAACCGTCACCGGCGTGCGCGTGGTGAAGGGTTTCGGGCAGGAGGCGCGCGAGGTCGCCCGCTTGGAGCGCACGGCACGAAAGCTTTTCGCGGAACGGCTGCGCGCGGCGAAGCTGTCCGCGTTGCCGACAGCGACCACGTCGGCACTGCCTGCCGCGGGTCAGGTCGCGGTGCTGGCGATCGGCGGCGTGCTGGCGTTGAACGGGCAGATCAGCCTGGGCACGTTCCTCGCGTTCGCCACGTATCTCGCGGCGTTGATCGGCCCGGCGCGGTTCCTGTCCGGCTTGGTGGTGCAGTCGCAGCTCACGCGCGCTGGCGCGGAGCGGGTGTACGAGCTGATCGACGCGCAGCCGGAGGTCACCGACAGCCCCGACGCGCGGCCGTTGCCGCCCGGCACGCTGGGCGTGGAACTGGACGACGTGAAGTTCGGCTACACCCGCAGTGACCCAGTTCTCGACGGGCTCACCCTCGAAGCGCGCCCCGGTGAAACGCTCGCGCTGGTAGGTACCGCAGGGTCGGGCAAGTCCACGATTTCCATGCTGCTGCCCCGGTTTTACGACGTGCATTCGGGTTCGGTGCGGGTCGGTGGGCTGGACGTGCGCGACGTGCCGTTGAAAGACCTCCGGCAGGCGATCGGCGTGGTCTTCGAGGAAGCTTTCCTGTTCTCCACGTCGGTGCGCGACAACATCGCTTACGGCCGCCCGGACGCGAGCGACGAGGAGGTCTTCGCGGCCGCCCGCGCGGCGGAGGCGGACGAGTTCATCCGCGCGCTGCCCCAGGGGTACGCCACCGAGGTCGGCGAACGCGGGCTCACGCTGTCCGGCGGGCAGCGGCAACGGCTCGGGCTCGCCCGGGCACTGCTCACCGACCCGCGTGTGCTGATCCTGGACGACGCGACGTCGGCGATCGACACCGTCACCGAAGCCGCGATCCACGACACGCTGCGCGCAGTCACCGCCGAGCGCACCACGCTGCTCATCGCGCACCGGCGCTCCACGCTGCAACTGGCGGACCGGATCGCGGTCATGGACCAGGGCCGAGTGGTCGACGTCGGCACCGAGGAAGAGCTGCTGGCGCGGTGCGCGCTGTTCCGCGAACTGGTCGCCGGTCCGGGCGACGACGTCGAAAAACCGCACCGCTGCGACAACCTTGAGCCCGGCGCGGACGGCACCACCGCGGTGCTGTGGCCACACGACGAACGCGACGAGGTCGACGCTCTCGCCGAGGCCGCCCAGTCCCGCGGCGGCGCCCCAGGTGGTGGGACCGGCTTCGCTGGCAGCGGCGGTGCCGACGTGCCACCGACCCCAGAACTGCTGGAAGGCGTCCGCCGTCTTCCCCCGGCTACTGACCGCCCGCGACTGTCCGATGTGGACGTCACAGCCCCCGATCCCGGCTTCCGGCTGTCCCGGATCCTGCGTCCGGTGCGGTGGCCGCTCGCCGGAGTCGTCGGCCTGGTCGCGGCCGACGCGCTGGCCTCGCTCGCGCTGCCCGCGCTGTATCAACGCGGAGTCGACCACGGCGTACTGCCCGGAGTAGCAAGCGTCGTGTGGCTGCTGGCCGGAATCGGCGCACTCGTGGTGGCCGCCGACTGGTTCGTGGTGCGGTGGCAGACGCGGCTCACCGCGCGCGTCGGGGAGACGGTGCTGTACTCGCTGCGCGTGCGCAGTTACGCACACCTGCAACGGCTTGGGCTGGACTATTACGAGCGCGAACTGTCCGGGAAGATCATGACCCGGATGACGACGGACGTCGACGCGCTGTCCACGTTCCTGCAGACCGGCCTAGCCACCGCGGTCGTCAGCGCACTCACCTTGGTAGGCATCACGGTCGCCCTCCTGGTCACCGATGCCGCCCTGGCCGTGTACGCGCTGGCCATGCTGCCGATCCTGCTCGTCGCGACATTCGTGTTCCGTCGGGTCGCTTCGCGCGCGTACAGCGAGGCGCGCGAGAAGGTGAGCGTCGTCAACGCAGACATGCAGGAGAACGTCAGCGGTCTGCGCGTCGCTCAGGCGTACACGCGCGAAGAGCGTTCGGCGGCGGTGTTCGCGTCGCGCAGTGACGACTACCGGCGATCGCGGCTGCGCGCGCAGCGGTACATCGCGACGTACTTCCCGCTTGTCTCGCTGCTGTCGGATCTGGCGACCACCACGGTGCTGGTCGTCGGCGCACACCGCGTCGCCGGCGGCACTCTCGAAGCCGGTGTGTTGCTCGGATTCTTGCTGTACCTGCAGCAATTCTTCTCGCCGATCCAGCAACTCTCATCGGTCTTCGACGGCTACCAGCAGGCCCGCGTCGGCCTGAGCCGCATCGGCGACCTGCTGCGCACGCCGACGTCGGTGCCCGCCGCCGAGCGGCCGGTCGAACTGCCCAAGCACCTGTCCGGCGAAGTGCGGTTCAAGGACGTCGATTTCGCTTACACCGGCACGGAAAAGCCCGCGTTGGAGAACCTGACGCTCGACGTCGCAGCAGGCGAAACCGTCGCACTGGTCGGCGCGACCGGCGCGGGCAAGTCCACCGCGGTGAAGCTGGTCGCGCGCTACTACGACGCCACCGGCGGCGCAGTGTTGATCGACGGTGTCGACGTACGCGAATACGACCTGCCCGCACTGCGCGCCCGGATGGGCGTGGTGCCGCAGGAAGCCCACCTGTTCTCCGGCACCGTCGCGGACAACGTGCGCTACGGCCGCCCCGAAGCCACCGACGCGGAGGTCGAAGCCGCCGTCCGCTCAGTCGGCGCCTTGGACGGCGTAGCCGCGCTACCCGCCGGCTTCCGGCAACCAGTAGGCGAACGCGGCCGCTCGCTGTCCGCCGGGCAACGGCAGCTCGTCGCACTGGCCCGAGCCGAACTGGTCGACCCGGACGTCCTCCTGCTGGACGAAGCCACCGCTGCCCTTGACCCAGCGACCGAAGCCACCGTGCTGCGAGCCACCGAACACCTCGCCCGCCGCCGGACCACCTTCGTAGTCGCCCACCGCCTGGCAACCGCCGCGAAGGCCGACCGCATCGTGGTGCTCGACCACGGCCGCATCGTCGAACAGGGCACGCACACGGAGTTGGTCGCAGCGGACGGCCACTACGCGCGGTTGTGGGCACTGGGGTGAGTCAGGCGATCTTGCGGCGACAGATCACGTTGGCGCGCAACCCTGTCGCCACGCTCCCGACACACCACCGCATCGCCAGCGAACACGCCCACCGGATCAGCCGCGAGCAACAGGCGCTACCCGCAACCGCGAGCACCGGAGCGCATCAAGAAATCTTCCGGCGATAAATCACATTCGCGAACACATACGCCACCACCAAAATCCCCACACACCAAGCAAGCGCGGTCCAGATCCCGCTCCCCACCGGACGCTCCGCGAACAGGTCCCGGATGGTGTTCACGATCGACGTCACCGGCTGGTGTTCGGCGAACGCGCGCACCGGTCCAGGCATCGTGCCGGTGGGCACGAAGGCCGAACTCACGAACGGCAGGAAGATGAGCGGGTACGAAAAAGCACTCGCGCCGTCCGCGGATTTGGCGGTCAGCCCGGGGATCACCGCGATCCAGGTCAGCGCCAGGGTGAACAGCACGACGATCCCGAGCACCGCGAGCCAAGCCAGTAGGCCCGCGCTGGTGCGGAAGCCCATCGCGAACGCGACGAGCACCACGACCGCGACCGAGATCAGGTTCGCGATCACCGACGTCAGCACGTGCGCCCACAGCACCGCCGAGCGCGCGATCGGCATGGACTGGAAGCGCTCGAAGATGCCGCCCTTCAGGTCCAGGAAGAGCCGGAACGCGGTGTAGGCGATCCCGGACGCGATGGTGATCAGGAGGATGCCGGGCAGCAGATAGGTCACATACGACTCGGAGCCAGAATTGATCGCGCCGCCGAGGACGTAGGTGAAGAGCAGCAGCATGACGATCGGCGTGATCGTCGTGGTGATGATCGTGTCGAGGCTGCGGGTGATGTGCCGCAGCGACCGTCCTAACAGGACCGAACTGTCGCTGACGAAGTGGTTGCTCATCGCCCTTCCCCCCTGCTTCCGGCTCCGACGAGGGAAAAGAAGACGTCCTCCAGCGTCGGCTGCTTCTCGACGTACTCGACCTTGGCCGGCGGAAGCAGCTGCTTGAGCTCGGCGAGCGTGCCGTTCACGAGCACCCGCCCCTCGTGCAGGATCGCGATCCGGTCGGCGAGGTGTTCGGCCTCGTCCAGATACTGCGTGGTGAGCAGCACCGTGGCCCCCTGCTCGGCGAGCTCCTCCACCGCTTTCCAGACGTCGTTGCGCGCCTGCGGATCGAGCCCGGTCGTCGGCTCGTCGAGGAAAATGACCTGCGGGTCCCCGATCAGGCTCATCGCGATGTCAAGACGGCGACGCATACCCCCCGAATACGTCGACACCTTCCGCGCCCCGGCACCAGTCAGCGCGAACCGCTCCAGCAGCCCGTCCGCGATCCCGCCCGGGTTCTTGAGATGCCGCAGCCTGGCGACCAGCACCAGATTCTCGCGCCCGGTAAGGATTTCGTCGACCGCCGCGAACTGCCCGGTGAGACTGATCGACTCGCGCACGTCCGCGCCCTGGCCGGCGACCGCGAACCCGTTCACCTCCGCCTCCCCCGCGTCGGCCTTGAGCAGCGTGGACAAAATCCGCACGACCGTGGTCTTGCCCGCCCCGTTCGACCCGAGCAACGCGAAAATACTGCCTCGCGCCACCTCGAAATCGACCCCGCGCAGCACTTCCAATTTCCCGTACGACTTCCGCAGCCCCCGCACCCGAATCGCCGGTGCCGTCATCGCGCACCCCCAGCCGCACGGTCAATCGATTCGCTCAGCTTTTTCCGCTCCCGGGTAATCCAGCTCTCCTCGGGATAACTCCGGAGGAACTCCTCTGCGAACTCAACCGGCTCGTCGCCGACAATCCCCCGGACGGTCGTCCCGTTCGCCACGCTCTGCTCGAACAGGTCGATGAGATCATCCAGCATCCTCAGGTGGCCCTCCGCCGTCCCCGGTCCGAAGTGCTGCACGTACCGGTGCAACGCCTTGATCGCCGTCCGATAGTCCGGCGGCAGCTCCTCGACGCGCGCCTTGTACCGCCGGTACCGCTTCTTGTCCTCCAGCGGTCCGGTGACCACTTCCAGATAATGCAGATACCTGCTTTTTCCTTCATTCCCCATGATCGATTCCCTCCTTGCGCAGCTGTTCGAGCCGGTCCGAGAGAAACCGCCAGTTCCGCCAGAATTCGTCAAGGCTCGCCCTCCCCGGGGCGTTCAGCGAATAAACCTTCCTCGGCGGCCCTTTCTCGGACGGCACTTTTTCGACGTCGACGAGCCCGCGTTGCTCGATCCGCACGAGCAGCGCGTAAACGGTGCCCTCGGCGAGATCGGTGAACCCCCGTTCGCGCAACCAGGAGGTGATCTCGTACCCGTAAGCGGGCTGCCCGGCAAGAATCGCGAGGACGATGCCCTCCAAGGTCCCCTTGAGCATCTCCGTCGCCTGCTTGCCCATCGAACGCCCTTCAGCTAGTCAGTGTCGCTGAGTACCAGTAGATAGTAACACTGACTACCGGCGACAGGGAGGGCATTCCGGGACCGCCGCGAGAAGGCGCGCCAAACGGGCCCAGGCGACGGGGCTAGGCCCAAGGACGAGACAGGCAGGACAGCTTCAGAGAGACCGCGAGGCCAGGGCAGCTCGGAGACCGCGGGGTCAGGGCAGTTCGCGCCACCGGAGGTCGCCCCAGCCGGCGGAGGCGACATCGGCCAGCTCGGCCCAGCGAGTCGTCCCGGGACGAACGTGCGTGTCCGAGCCGATCGACCACTCGGGCGCCTCCGGCTCGACGTGCTCGAACTCGTCGATGCCGGACGGGGTGCGCCACACCCGCGGTGCAGGAATCGCACATCAGCACGACCTTGCCGTGCTCGGTGACGAGCGGGCGAATCAAGCCCTGGTCCCAGAACGACGGACATTCGACCAGCCACATCGCGTCATCACCGCCTCGCGCCTCGAAAACCGCTGCGCCCGAGGGAGGCCGCAGCCTTTCGACAGCACAACACCGCACAGTGAACGACCCGCTACGCAAACCCCAACTCGGCCGGAACAGGCGCGGACGACCGCGCACCGCCGCGCCAGGACCCGCATCGGACGCCCGCTTCGGGGCCACGCGAGCACCGCGACGGCCGACGCACAGCACGGCGCGGACCACGCCGAAGCCTCCGCCACGACGTGCCGCCCGGCTTCGCCGCAACCCCGCACCAGTCGCCAGTCCGCACCCGCCGCCAGCTCGCAGCACCGCCAACCTGCACCAGCCGCCAACCCGCGCCAGTCGCCAGTCCGCAGCAGCCGCCAACCTGCGCCAGCCGCCAGCCCGCAGCAGCCGCAACCCCGCACCCGCCGCGACCCCGGACCCTCCGCCAGCCCGCACCAGTCGCCAACCCGACTCAGCCGCCAACCCGGCTCAGGCCCAGCGACCGGCTCACCAACAAGGCGCCCACCCGTCGCGCAACGGGCCCCGCGCACCAGGCCCCAAACCAGCCGACCTGCGCGAAACCACACGCACGTGGTCCGGACCAACCCGGACCACAACCGCCCGCCCCGCCACATCCAGCCGAGCGGGCTGTGACACCGGGCACGCGCTGTGTCCGGGATCACCCCAAACCGGCCGAGGTGACGGCATTCGGCTCTTGCGACGCGTACGGTGGTCCCTGCTGTCTGTCAGGCTGGGCCTCTCAACCGATCCAGACAATGACCTGTCTCACGAGCGTCCAGGTGGCGTGTTTCGGGCCACCGGCAGGGGACTAGCCTGGCGGTCAGCAGATGCTTGTGATATCGGATCGAGAATGGATAGAGGCGAGAGCCAGCCGTGGCCAGCAGCAGTCCCGCATCGCAGTTCGGTGCCAATGAGTGGCTCGTCGAAGAAATGTACGAGCGGTTTCTCGCGGACCCCCAGTCGGTAGACGCCGCCTGGCACGATTTCTTCGCCGACTACAAGCCCACTCCAGGCGGCAACGGCACGCAAGCGGGAGGGAACGGAGAGGTCAAGGCCTCCGCGCCGGCCCCCGCCGCCAAGCCCGCCCCGTCCGCCAAGACCCCGGCTGCCCCGCCGGCCAGCGCCCCCGCGGCCAAGGCTCCGGCGGCGAAGGCCCCGGCCGCCAAGCCCGCCCCGGCGGCGAAGCCCGCGGCGGCCGCTCCGGCAGCCAAGTCCGCGCCGGAATCCAAGCAGCTGCGCGGCGCCGCCGCGGCGATCGCCAAGAACATGGACGCCTCGCTCGCCGTGCCCACCGCGACCAGCGTGCGCGCGGTCCCGGCGAAGCTGATGGCGGACAACCGCATCGTCATCAACAACCACCTCAAGCGCACCCGCGGCGGCAAGATCTCCTTCACGCACCTCATCGGCTACGCCATGGTGCGGGCGCTGAAGGACTTCCCGAACATGAACCGGCACTACCAGCTGATCGACGGGAAGCCGTTCGCGATCACGCCGGAGCACGTGAACTTCGGCCTTGCCATCGACATGAAGGGCAAGGACGACTCCCGCACGCTCGTCGTGGCCTCCATCAAGGCCACCGAGAACATGACGTTCATGCAGTTCTGGCAGGCCTACGAGGAGATCGTCAAGAAGGCCCGCACGAACAAGCTCACCGCGGACGACTTCGCGGGCACCACCATCTCGCTCACCAACCCGGGCGGCATCGGCACGAACCACTCGGTGCCGCGGCTGCAGGCGGGCCAGGGCGCGATCATCGGCGTCGGCGCGATGCAGTACCCGGCGTCGTTCGAGGGCACCAGCGAGAAGACTCTCGTCGACCTCGCGGTCAGCAAGATCATGACGCTGACCTCGACCTATGACCACCGCATCATCCAGGGCGCGGAGTCCGGCGAGTTCCTGAAGCGCATTCACGAACTGCTGCTCGGCGAGGACGGCTTCTACGACGACGTCTTCACCAGCCTGCGGCTGCCGTACGAGCCGATCCGCTGGGTCGCCGACATCCCGGACGGCCCGGTCGACAAGACCGCGCGCGTCATGGAGCTGATCGAGGCGTTCCGGATGCGCGGCCACCTGATGGCCGACACCGACCCGCTGAACTACCGCCAGCGCAGCCACCACGACCTGGACGTGCTCAGCCACGGCCTGACCCTGTGGGACCTGGACCGCGAGTTCGCGGTCGGCGACTTCTCCAGCCGCGAGCGGATGAAGCTGCGCGACATCCTCGGCGTGCTGCGCGACTCCTACTGCCGCACGGTCGGCGTGGAGTACACGCACATCCTCGACCCCGAGGAGCGCGGCTGGATCCAGGAGCGCGTCGAGGTCCGGCACAGCAAGCCGGAGCCGTCCGCGCAGAAGTACATCCTGTCGAAGCTCAACGCCGCCGAGGCGTTCGAGACCTTCCTGCAGACCAAGTACGTCGGCCAGAAGCGGTTCTCGCTCGAAGGCGGCGAGACCGCGATCCCGCTGCTGGACACCATCCTGGACAAGGCCGCCGAGCACGAACTCGACGAGGTCGTCATCGGCATGCCGCACCGCGGCCGGCTGAACGTGCTGGCGAACATCGTCGGCAAGCCGATCAGCCAGATCTTCCAGGAGTTCGAGGGCAACCTCGACCCGGGACAGGCGCACGGCTCCGGCGACGTGAAGTACCACCTCGGGGCCGAGGGCAAGTACTTCCGGATGTTCGGCGACGGCGAGACCCGGGTGTCGCTGGCGTCCAACCCGTCGCACCTGGAGACCGTCGACCCGGTGCTCGAGGGCATCGTCCGCGCCAAGCAGGACGTCCTCGACAAGGGCGGCGAGGGCTACACCGTGCTGCCGGTGCTGATGCACGGCGACGCGGCCTTCGCGGGCCAGGGCGTCGTGGCCGAGACCCTGAACCTGGCGCTGCTGCGCGGCTACCGCACCGGCGGCACCGTGCACGTCGTCGTCAACAACCAGGTCGGCTTCACCACCGCGCCGGAGCACTCGCGGTCCAGCCAGTACGCCACCGACGTCGCGAAGATGATCGGCGCGCCGGTCTTCCACGTGAACGGCGACGACCCCGAAGCCGCACACTGGGTCGCGAAGCTGGCGGTCGACTACCGCCAGGCGTTCCACAAGGACGTCGTGATCGACCTGGTCTGCTACCGCCGCCGCGGCCACAACGAGGGCGACGACCCCTCGATGACGCAGCCGGCGATGTACGACATCATCGATTCCAAGCGTTCGGTCCGGAAGACCTACACCGAATCGCTGATCGGCCGGGGCGACATCTCCGTCGAAGAGGCCGAGGCCGCGCTGCGCGACTTCTCGAGCCAGCTCGAGCACGTCTTCAACGAGGTCCGCGAACTCGAGCGGCACCCGGCGAAGGCGAGCCCGTCGGTCGAGGGCGAGCAGCAGATCCCGGCGAAGGTCACCACCGCCGTGTCGCGCGAGGTCGTCGAGCAGATCGGCGACGCGTTCGTCAACCTGCCCGAGGGCTTCACCCCGCACCCGCGGGTCAAGCCGGTCATGGAGCGCCGCCACAAGATGTCCCGCGAAGGCGGCATCGACTGGGCGTTCGGCGAACTGCTCGCGTTCGGGTCGCTGGCGCTGGAAGGCCGTCTCGTGCGGCTGTCCGGCCAGGACTCCCGCCGCGGCACCTTCACCCAGCGGCACTCGGTGTTCATCGACCGCAAGAACGGCCAGGAGTACTCGCCGCTGCAGCACCTGGCCGACGGCCAGGGCCGCGTGATGATCTACGACTCGGCGCTGTCGGAGTACGCGGCGGTCGGCTTCGAGTACGGCTACTCGGTGGCGAACTCCGAGGCGCTGGTGATGTGGGAAGCGCAGTTCGGCGACTTCGTCAACGGCGCGCAGACCGTGATCGACGAGTACATCTCCTCCGGCGAGGCCAAGTGGGGCCAGCGCTCGGACGTCGTGCTGCTGCTGCCGCACGGCCACGAGGGCCAGGGCCCGGACCACACGTCCGGCCGGATCGAGCGGTTCATGGCGCTGTGCGCGGAAGCGTCGATGACCGTCGCGGTGCCCTCCACCCCGGCGAACTACTTCCACCTGCTGCGCCGGCACGCCCTCGACGGCATCCAGCGTCCGCTGATCGTCTTCACCCCGAAGTCGATGCTGCGGAACAAGGCGGCCACGTCGACGGTCGAGGACGTCACCGGCCAGAGCCGGTTCATGTCGGTCATCGACGACGCGACGCAGGACCCGGCGAAGGTCCGCAAGGTGCTGCTCACCTCGGGCAAGCTCTACTGGGAGCTGGTGGCCGAACGCGAGAAGCGCGGCGCGGACGACGTCGCGATCGTGCGGATCGAGCAGTACTACCCGCTGCCGAAGAAGAAGCTGCTGGCCGCGGTGGAGCGCTACACGAACGCCCAGCAGATCGCGTGGGTCCAGGAGGAGCCGGAAAACCAGGGCGCGTGGCCGTTCTTCGGCCTCAACCTGCCCCGGAAGTTCCCGGAGTTCTTCGGCGGGCTTGACGTGGTGGCGCGCCGCCCGATGGCCGCCCCGTCGGCCGGTTCGTCGAAGGTGCACGAGGTCGAGCAGAAGGCGTTGATCGCCAAGGCGTTCGACTGATTTTCGCTTGCTCCGAAGGCCGCCGCGGGATCCGTTCCCGCGGCGGCCTTCGCCGTTGTCAGGCGGGTTCCACCCGGAACACCGCGATCCTCCCCGCAGCCGCGGCCGCCGCGACCCCGTCCGGCGTCGGCGACTCCGCCAACCCAGTCGTCACGTAACGCTTCCCCACGCTCGCCGGTCCGCCCGCCACTACCTCGCGCAGCACCGGCCCCCGTTCCCCGACCGGCAGTTCCACGAACCGCACCCGTCGCGACCGACGCCCGCGAGACAGCGTCCCGGCCCCGGCCGCCCGCACATTCGCCACCCACGCCGCCTTCGGGAACGCCTGGATCAGGTACTGCTCGCCCTGAACTTTCAATACTGCCAACGGAAACGTCCGCGGCTCGCCGCTGCGCCGCCCGGGGACGGTGAGCAGCTCCATCGGCCCGAACGCGAGCCCCGCGCGCTGCAGGGCGGTGATGACCCGGTTGATCGTGTTGACCTTGCGCCGGTATCCGGCTGCCTTGGTGTCCATGGCTTCGAGCGTACGCCAACTTGTATGAGTTTCATACTTTCTCGACTTCATAGCTATACCTTCCGGTTATGCCCGGGGTGCCGTAAAGGCAGTGGCGACGCTCCGGCCGGACCAAGTTGACTGGTTGACAAACACCGAGGAGGACCGAAGTGCACTACGACGTCGTCGTAGTCGGAGGCGGTGCTGGGGGTATCGCCTCCGCGGCCGGGGCGGCGCGGACCGGGGCGCGGGTGCTGCTGGTCGAGCAGTACCCGTACCTTGGCGGCGCGGCGACGATCAGTTCCGTGCTGACCCTGTGCGGTTTCTTCGACCAGACCGGCGAGCAGGTCGTCGCGGGCGTCGGCGAGGAGGTGCTGCGGCGGCTGCGCCGGCGCGGCGCCTACGAAGAAAAGACGATGGGCTGGACCGGCAACAAGATCGTCCTGCTCGACCTGGAGACCACCAAACTGGTCTACGACGAGCTGGCCGCCGACGCCGGCGTGGACGTCCTCCTGCACACCAAGCTCATCGGCGCGAAGCGGACGCACGGCGTCGTCACCGAGGTCGAACTGCACCACCGCGGCGGCCTCGAACGCGTCACCGCCGGCGCGTTCATCGACGCCAGCGGCGACGGCGCACTCCTGGCCGCCGCCGGAGCCGCCGTCCGCGTCGCGCCGCTGAGCGACCGGCAGACCAGCACGCTCGTCTGCCGATTCTCCGGCGTTCCCGAAGACGCCGACCTTTCGCGCGAGGGCCTGCGCGCCGCAGTTGCCGCGTACCAACGAGAAACCGGCATCCAGCTGCCTCGCGACTACGGCATCGCCGTGCATCTTCCCTTGACCCGCAACGTAATCGCGCTGCTTGTGGACGAGCACACCGACGTCCTGGACGCCGCCGCGCTAAGCCGCGACGAAGCCAACGCGCGACGGCAGGCTTGGCAATACCTGGACGCCCTGCGCAAACACCTGGCCGGCTGGTCGTCGGCCCGCCTCGAGGAAACCGGGCCACAGCTGGGCATCCGCGAAGGACGTCACCTGGTCGGCCGCGAACAACTCACCGGCCGCGACGTCCTGACCGCTCGCAAGCGTCCGGACGCGTCCATCGGCCGCTGCGGCTGGCCGATCGAAGACCACGCGGGCCCGGGCGTCACCCGCTACGAACCGATCGCCGACCGAGGCTGGTACGACCTCCCCTACGGCGCGATCTGCTCCGCCGACACCGCGAACCTCTGGGCCGTCGGCCGCCTGACCAGCTCCGACGACGACGCGTACGCCTCAGTCCGAGTCATGGGCACCGCCTTCGCGACCGGCCACGCGGCGGGGATCGCCGCCGCACAGTACATCGACGGCCGAGCCCACGACGTCCGCGCGATCCGCGCCGAACTGCACCGCCAAGACGCGGTGGCTTGACCCGTCGACCCGGTAACGAGAACCTTCCCTGATCGTCCCCAGGCCGAAGGAGCCCCCATGCCGAGCCGCTATCGCTGGGTCGTCCTGCTGCTCTGCTGGGCAGTGTTCACGATGACCTCGGTAGACCGGTCGACGTGGGGCCCGGCGTCGTCGGCGGTCAGCGATTCGCTCGGCGTCCCGCTGGCCGCGCTCGGGATCTTCGCCACCTGCTACTACATCGGCTACGTCATCTCCAACACCGCGGGCGGCTTCCTCTCCGATTGGCTGGGCAGCCGCGCCATCCTCGGCATCAGTTCCCTGGTCGCGGGCGTCCTGATGGTGGGGTTCGGCTCCACCACCTCCATTGCCTGGGGCCTGGTCCTGCAAGCCCTGCTCGGCCTCTTCGCCGGGGTCGACTTCTCCGCCGGGCTCAAGCTGATCACCACCTGGTTCCGCCCGGAGGAGCACGGCCTGGCGAGCGGCGTCTTCATGACCGCGACGTCGCTAGGAACCGTTGTAGCGAACGCCGTCGTCCCCACCCTGGTGAAGAACAGCGGCTGGCCAGTGTCGTACCACCTGTTCGGCGGAGTCACTGTCGTACTCGGCCTGCTGTGTCTGGCCTTCATCCGCAACGGCACCCCCTCGACAGACCGCCGCACCCTGCCGAACCCACGCCCGCTTTTCCGCAACCGCGACCTGCTGCTGCTGGGTTTGGCCGGTTTCGGCGGCCTGTGGGGCACCTACGGTTTCGTCACGTGGTCCAACACCCTGATGATCCGAGGCGAACACATCGACCCCGTGCGGGCGGGCGTAGTCCTGGTGATCTTCTCCGGGACGGCGGTAGTCATCAAACCGCTGATCGGCTGGCTCACCGACAAAATCGGCCTGGGCAGGCGAATCCCCATCATCGCCGTGCTCATCCTCTTCGGCGCGGCGCTGTTGGTCTTCGGTTCCCTGAACAGCTACGGCGCTTTCCTTGTCGTGGCCCCGGTTCTCGGCATCGGTGCCTACGCGTACAGCCCCCTGACCGCCGCCATGATCCCTGCCCTGACCGGCCCCCGCCTGGCCGGTTCCGCCGCCGGTGCCGTGAACGCCTTCTGGCAGCTGGGCAGCGTCATCGTGCCCGCGGTGGTGGGCCCGGTCTTCCACGCGACCGGCTCGTTCTACGCGGCTTTCCTCACCCTGGCCGCCGGACCGCTTGTAGGAGCGGCGGTTCTGCTTTTCATGCGCGACGACCGTCCAGCCCTGAAATCAATTTCCGCGCAGCCCGCCGCTCAGGGAGACTGAACGGCATGCAGATCCGCCAGTCGACCGCCGACGACGCACCCGCGATCCACGCCGTGCACACCGCCGCCTTCCGTGCCCACAACAAGGACGTCACCGGCGAAATCCCCGAAGCGAAGCTAGTCACCGAACTAACCGCGGACGGCGATCTGCTCCCCGCCCTCTCGTTCGTCGCCCACCGCGACGGCGAGCTGATCGGTCACGCCTGCTCCAGCCCAGGCCACCTCGGAGA
Organism: Amycolatopsis albidoflavus; assembly: GCF_039525725.1. Classification (NCBI taxonomy): domain Bacteria; kingdom Bacillati; phylum Actinomycetota; class Actinomycetes; order Pseudonocardiales; family Pseudonocardiaceae; genus Amycolatopsis; species Amycolatopsis albidoflavus. The sequence continues at coordinate 38,875 of NZ_BAAAHV010000009.1, read as the reverse complement.
CGATCCGGAATCCGCCATCGGTTTCGGCCCGCTGGGCGTCCTCCCCGACCACCAACGCAGCGGGGCTGGCTCAGCACTGGTCCACGCGACGATCGGTGCGGCCAATGCCCTGGGGTACGGCCTGATCATCCTGCTGGGCGACCCGGGCTATTACTCCCGCTTCGGCTTCGTGCTGGCCGAAACGCTCGGCATCACGCCCCCGGTGCCGGAATGGGCTCCGCACTTCCAGGCCCTCCGGCTGGCGGCGTACGCCCCGGAAAACCGAGGAGCGTTCCGCTACGCTGCGGCCTTCGACCGGCTTTGAGCCTTCCTGAGAAGGAATTCCACAGTCTCTTGCTCGCTCAGGGCCAGCCTGCGCAGTGACGCGACCACAGGCTGATGCCTGCCGTTCTCCTTATTCTCAAAGAGAAACGTGGCAGCGTCGTGGTGTTGGCAATGCACCACGGCCGCATTAGCCGTTCGATACAGGGTAAACGGCCCCGACAGTGCGGGATGCCAGCCGACGCTCGCCGGGACGACTCGCACTATGGGACCTTCTTCCGCAGCTGCGGTTTCAGCCAGGAAACAGATCTGGCGTCCCATCGTGTCCGAGCCACCCACCACAGTGGAGAGAGCGTTTTCTCCGACATAGGCTTCAGTCGGAGCCGAACAACCGTAGGGCACGGCGGATGCCGCGATGCGGCCATATTCAGCGGTTTGCAGTACGCGAGGGATGAGGAGCGGATGCCAGGCGATCACGGCGGCGGCCGTCCGCTCGAGCGACGAGACGATGTCAGCCACCGTTTGGCCGCTATCGGCAACCCAATTCGGCCCCAGGACACCACGCGCCAAGCCGAGCAATTCTTCTTTGCGCTGACCAGTAACCCCAAGCGCGCCTAGAAGACCGGCTACATCGTCCACGCTGGGCACTCGCAGCGCCTGCTCCCAGTTCGACAAGAGCGCGGCATTGATGCCAACCCGCCGCGCTAGCTCTCGCAACCCGAACCGCGCATCGACCCGCGCGCGACGCAGCGCGGCGCCAAGGGCTCTCGCACGCGGTGTCAGCGCACTCGTGCCTCGCATGTCGTCCTCTGGTTGTTGCCGGAAAAATTCTCAACGTCGACGAGGAGCCGAGTTCCCGGGAGGAACGACCCAGCCGAGCGACTGGCGATAAATCAGGTCGCAGTACGGGCACTGCCTGAGCGGACCGTTCGCGCTTCGCTGGTCGTAGCGTTCGAACGCCGCGAAGGCGATCAGCCCGCACAGCATGGTCACCGACTGCCCCGGTTCCGGGACCGCAGCCACGTCGGTCCGATGCCAGATGCGTCCGACAACCGGGTGAATATGTGCGAGATCCAGGTAAATCACTGCATCCATCCCAACCTCCGTCGTCGCTCGCCGGTGTCCTTGCCCAAGGTTCGCCGGGGCTGCCGACAGCGGCTATCGCGATCTTTCAGTGGAAAAAATGCGCGCGACGCATACGCGCCGCGCATATCGACTGTCTAGGCTGGTGACACACGGAGCCACAGACACTTCACACGAAGTAAGGACCGGGTACGAGATGGGGATACGCCCGACCGCGCAGCACTGTCGCTGCGGAGCGCGGCTGGCCGGAGATCACCGCGGCAGCCTGTGCTCGGCCTGCCGCGACCAGCGGCGGAACACGCTGGTCAGCGCCCCGAACGTACCGGTGGAATTCTGGCACACCGACCAGGTTCGGGAGGCGGTCGACGCCTGGCACATGGGCCGGGTCATCCAGGCCTACCGCTACCACCCGTGGCACGGTCGCCCGCTGTCACAGGGTGTGGTCGCGGGATGGTTCGGCCTCACGCAGCCGCAACTGAGCCGGATCGAGAACGGGCCGGCTCCGCAAGACCTCGCCACGCTCATACAGTGGGCTGGTGTTCTTCGAATCCCGGTCGACCTGTTGTGGTTCAAGGTGCCAACCGCCGGCCCAGACCCGGAGCCCGTGGTCGACGAAGGGCGAGACGACGTGAACCGTCGCGAAGTGTTGCGCCTGCTGAGCCTCGCCAGCAGCCTGCTCGCCCTACCCGCCGCGGATCAGCTTGATCTCGACCGGCTGGAGGCCGCCGGGTCCCGCCCGGCCAAGCTCGATCCGGGAACGCTCGACGAATACGGCAAGGTCAACGAGCGGCTCTGGCAGGCTTTCGCGCAATCCAAGTCCAAACGCCTGGCTTCCCCGGTGGTGCGCAGCCAGCTGTCCGTTCTCAACCAGGCACTGCACGAGCCGCAAACTCAGGCCGGGCGACGGCGGCTGTGCCAGCTCGCGGGAGACTTGTTCCAGCTCTGCGGCGAGATCTTCTTCGACAGCGACCAATACCCGGACGCGGCGCAGTGCTACTCCTTGGCCGCGAATGCCAGCAAGGAGGCGGAAGCCTTCGATCTATGGGCCTGTGCCCTGACCAGGCACGCCTTTCTTGGTGTCTACGAGCGCCGATTCACTGACGCGGCACCGCTTCTCAACGGCGCTGCCTTCCTCGCCAAACGCGGCGACTCCGGCCTTGCTACCCGGCCCTGGGTCGCTGCGGTGCAAGCACAGACCTATGCGGGGCTCGGCGACCTCACAGCATGCGAGCGCGCCCTCGACGCGGCCGAACAGGTCACGCACCTCAGCGGCCCAGCGCGCACGAGCGGCTGGCTGCGGTTCGAAGGTTCGCGGCTGGCCGAAGAACGCGGCCGCTGCTACGTCGAGCTGCGCCGCCCCGAACTAGCGGAAGTCGCGCTTGCCGACGCGCTCGACCGGACCGTTTCCGCCCGCAGGCGAGGAAGTCTTCTGGCTGACCTCGCCTTGGTCGGCGTACAGCGCCGAGACACCGACCAGCTCGTCATGTACGGCAACGCCGCTCTCGACGCCGCCCGGCAAACCGGCTCGGCCGGCTACGTGGGGCGGATGCTGCACAACCTCCGGCCGCAACTGAAGCCGTTCCTGGCAGACGGTCACGTCCGGCATCTCGACCAGCAAATCGTCCAGCTCAAGACCGTCTCGGTCGTCTGACCTGCAAGGAGCGCCATCGTGCCTGAGGAACCCGGCCGGATCTTCCGCGAAGCCTGGATTGCCGGCGTCAAGCGGCATTTCCCCGGCGAGCCCAAGCCTGGTTACGTCACGCCGTGGGAAGAAACGCCAGGATGGGAGCGAGCCAGCGCCGCCGCGGTCTACGCGCAGGTTCGTCAGTTCGTCGAGATTTCCGGTGGCAGCACTGCGAAACTGAGCCGCTCACAGAAGAGCCGCTTCGTGGCGTTGTGCTGGATCGCGCAGATTCACCAGCACATCCCGGACCCGAAGCCAGCGTATGTCGCGGACTGGGATCAGCTCCCGCAGTGGCAGCAGGAGACCGACGCGGACATTTTCGAGGCTATCGAGAAAGCAGTGATCCCCGAGCAGTGACAGAGGAAGAATACGTCGACAACCTCGAAGACGAACGCCGCCACTTCGCCTGGGTCATGCAGCACCGCGGCGAGCTCTACTGGACCAAGCACCCAGAGCTACTCAACCCACCACCCGAATACACCGCGCTCAGCTAAGACTTCAACCCATTCCGCCGCAAAAACTCCTCAGCGACATCCTTGGCGTTCCGCTTCTCATCCGTGTACTGCACATTCAACTCAGTCAACTGCTCAGTAGTCAACGCCGCCGAAACCCGGTTCAACGCAGCCGTCTCGGCGTCGTTCAGCGTGCCCCGCGACACCAACGGCACGATGTTCTGCGCCGGGAACATGTGCTTGTCATCCTCCAACGGCACAAACCCATTGGACGCAATAGTCGCCGACGTGCTGAACAAATCCGCTACCTGCACATCGCCCGACTTCAGCGCCGCCACCGTCACCGGGCCGCCGGTGTCCGTGGTGCGGATTTCCTTGAATTCGCACCCGTACAGTTGCTTGATCCGGTCCTTCCACCGACTGCTCCACTGCCCCGGCCCGCCCATCACCAGGTCCTTGCAGCGCGGTCCCAGGTCGGAGAACGTCTTCACCCCGGTGGCCGCGAGTTCCTTGCCCACCACGAGCAAATCCTTGTCCTGCGCGGGTGACTGCGCGAGAACTTCAAAGCCAGCCGGGATCTTCTGCTTCAGCTGCGCATAGACATCTTCCGAAGTGGTCGCCGGGGTGTTCTTGTCGAAATACCGAAGCAGGTTCCCCGAGTAATCCGGCACCACCGACAAAGACTTGTCTTGCAACGCTTTCACGACAACCTCGCGGCTGCCCACCGGCGGCCGGACCGTCACGTTGTGCGCGCCGACATTGCGCAGAGCCCCGGCATAAATTTGGGCCAGCAAAGAGCTTTCCCCGACATCGGAAGCACCGATGATGATATCGCCGGTACTGCCGCCCTCACCGCCGCCGGACAGCGGGTTTCCGCATGCCGACGCCAGCAGTGCCAAGCCGGCGACCAGGATCCCCCACCGTTTCACGCTGCTCCTCCCGCAGCCACTGCCCGGCCGGACGCCGCCTGTGCGGCCAGCCGGACCCCCTTGGGCACCAACGCCCGCTGCGCCGCGGCGAGCAGCAGGTCGACCACGATCGCCAGCAGGGCGGTGAGAATCGCGCCCGCGACGACCTCGGTGTAGTCCAAAATGGCCAGTCCGTCGAGCAGGAACCGGCCCAGGCCGCCGAGTCCGACGTACGCGGCCACCGCCGCGGTCGCGATCAGCTGCAGTACCGCGTTGCGGATTCCGCCCAGCACCAACGGAAGCGCGATCGGCACCTCGACTTGCCACAGCCGCTGCCAGCCGGTCATCCCGATACCCTGCGCGGCGTCGACGACATCGTGTTCAGCCGCCTGCAGACCGGCGTACGTCCCAGCCAGCACCGGCGGGATCGCCAGCACTACCAGGCCGATGATCGTCGCCGTGGTGCTTTCGGTGAAGAGCAGGAACAGGAACGTGACGAGCCCGAGCGTCGGCAGCGCGCGGATCGCGTTGCCGACACCGACCAGCACGACGCCGCCGCGGCCGGTGTGGCCGACGAACAGTCCGATCGGGATCGCGATCACCAGCGCGATGACCAGCGCCAGCGCGATGTAGCCGACATGCTGGGCCAACCGAGCGAGAATGCCGCCCGAGCCCTGCCAGTTCGCGGCTGTGGTGAACCAGGTGAAAACGTCGCCGATCATCCCGCCACCTCCGCGGCCGGCGCGCGACCCGCTCTCTCCCAGGGCGTCAACAGATTGCGCAGCACCACCAGCAGCAGGTCGACGATCAGCGCGAGCAGCATCGTCAGCACGATTCCGACCACGATCGGCGAGAAGTACTCCCGCTGGAATCCGTCAGTGAACAGCACGCCCAGCGCGCCGGTCCCGATCAGCGCGCCGACGCTGACCAGGCTGATATTGCTCACCGACGCCACCCGGACCCCGGCCGCGAGCACCGGTACCGAGAGCGGCAGTTCGACGCTGAAGAACCGGCGCGGCTCGCGATACCCGATCGCCGTGGCGGCCGCGACGATGTGCGGCGGCACGGCTTCCAGCGCGTCGAGCACCGGACGCACCAGCAGCGCGGTGGTGTAGATCGTCAGCGCGACGATCACGTTGACGCTGTCGAGAATCTTCGTGCCGATAATGCCGGGAATCACCACGAAAAGCGCCAGCGACGGAATCGTGTACAGCAGATTCCCCACTACCAGCAGCACACTGCGCGCGGGCCGCCAGCGATGCCCGAGCCAGCCGAGCAGGATCGCCAGCACGATGCCCGCGACCAGCGGCACCAGCGCGAGATAGATGTTCTCGAGGAGATTGGAGAGAATCTCGTCGCGGTTGTTGGCGCTCGAAAGGTACCGGCCGAGCTCGCCGAAGAAGTCGCCCATCAGGACGCCTGCGGGGAGGCCTCGATTACATCCAAGACCTGGTGCGCGACCACCGTCCCGAGCACGCGGTTCTCCTCGTCTACGACGACGCCGAGGCTGGCGGGCGACGACAGCGCCGCGTCGAGCGCCCCGCGGATCGGCGTGCCCTGCACGTACAGCGATCCGCCTGCCACGAGGTCGGTTTCCGCGAGCGGACCGTCCACAGTGGATCCTGGCGGCAGCCACCCGCGCGGCTGCTTCTCGTCGTTCACCGCGAGCAGCCAGCCCTCCGACAGACCGTCGACCTTGCTGCCGAGATCGATCGTGCGAGCCGGCGACACCTCGACGCCGCTCGCCGGAAGGAACGAAAGCCCGCGATACCCACGATCGCGGCCGACGAACGACGCGACGAAGTCGTCCACCGGATGCCGCAGCACCTCAGCCGGAGTGCCGTACTGCGCGAGCTTCCCGCCGACGCGCATCACCGCGACCTTGTCGCCGAGCCGCACAGCCTCGTCGATGTCGTGCGTGACGAACACGATTGTCTTGCCCAGCTGGGATTGCAGCCGCAGCAGCTCGTCCTGCAGCCCTTCGCGAACCACCGGGTCAACCGCCGAAAACGGCTCGTCCATCAACAACACCGGCGAATCGGCCGCGAGCGCACGGGCCACGCCGACACGCTGCTGCTGCCCACCGGACAGCTGCGCCGGATACCGCTTCCCCAGCTCCGTCGGGAGCCCGACCGTCTCCAGCAGCTCACCCGCGCGAGCGCGCGCCTTGCGTTTGTCCCATCCGGACAGCAGCGGCACGGTGGCGATGTTGTCGAGCACTGTCCGGTGTGGAAAGAGGCCGGCATGCTGGATCACATAACCGATGCCGCGGCGCAGCACCGCCGGGTCGCCTTCGCTGACGTCCTTGCCGTCCAGCAGCACCGCGCCCGAGGTGGGCTCGACCATCCGGTTGATCATCCGCAGCGAGGTGGTCTTGCCGCAACCGGAGGGTCCGACGAACACCGTGATCGTGCCGTCTTCCACGGTGAGCGAGAGGCCGTCGACCGCGACCGTGCCGTCCGGATAGCGTTTGACGACATCTCGGAATTCGATGGTCACAGACTTCTCCCCACGTCCGGTGCAGAGTCCGACGGTAGCCCACTCGCGCGGCCTTGGCAGCCCGTCCCGCAGGGTGGCCGACTAGTCTGGGACCCCGTGACCGCCCTAGACGACGTCCTCGCCGCACACGGCGCCGCCGTCCGCCCGCTCTACGAAGTGCTAGGCCTGCTGCGCAGCGGCTCGTACGAACTGCCCGACCTAGTGCGGCTCACCGCCGCCCCGCGCCGAAGCGTCGAAGACCTTCTCGCGGCGCTGGAACCGGACCTGGAGCGCTCCCCCGCCGGCGTCCGAATCGCCCCCGACTCGCGCCCCGCCTACGCCGCTTACTCCCTGCCTCCTTTGCCCGACCCCCTCGACGCCGCAGTCGCGGACCAGCCCGCCCTGCTCACCATGCTGGCCGAACGAATCGCCGCCGTCCCGCCGCCGCTGGCCGCCCTGGACCACGTGCAAGCGACCCCCGAGACGGTGCTGCGCCGCGCATTGTGGCTGAACTCTCGCTACGACCTCCGCCGCAGCAAGGTCCTGTTCCTGGGCGACCACGACCTGACTTCCCTTGCCGTGCGCGCAGTGTGCCCGGACGCCGAACTGTCCGTAGTGGACCTGGACGAACGCGTCCTGTCCTACCTGGACACCACCGGCGAACGCACCATCTTCACCGCCCACGCCGACCTGCGCGTCGGCCTGCCTCCCGCTCTCACCGGCAAAGCAGACCTAGTCTTCAGCGATCCGCCCTATACCCCCGAAGGCATGGGCCTCTTCGCCGCACGCGCAGTGCAAGCTTTGAAGGAACCCACCGAAGGCCGAATCCTGCTGGCCTACGGCTACAGCCCGCGCCACCCCGCCCTAGGCGCACAGGTACAACGCTCGCTCGCCACTCTGGGCCTCACCTTCGAAGCGATCCTCCCGGACTTCAACCGCTACACCGGCGCACAAGCAATCGGCAGCGCAGCGGACCTTTACATCTGCCAGCCGACTGCGAAGGCCAAGAAATCGTTCGCCCGCAAGGGAAGCTCCGCGATCTACACCCACGGCCCGCAATCAGTGGAATCGGCCGCCACCAAACCGGGCCTCCTGGCAGCCGCCCGAGAAATCGCCTCCCAAGGCGGCCTCGCCCTGGAAACCCGCCCGGTCGGCTGGGCCACGTCCGGCCCCGAGGGCGACGCCGTCGCGATGGACCTCTCGGCTGATCCAGGCCCCTGGCTCCTGCGCACCCTGCTGGGCACGAACGCCCGCCGCCTGGCGCTGCTGGTGCCGAACAACCACCCCGACCTCGCAGACGCTGCCGCACAAGCAGCCCTGACCTCGCTGGTAGCGGACAAGTACCGGCTGCGCCTGCTCCGCAGCACCCCGGACAACCGCCACGCAATCGTCGCGGCAGACGTAGTGGACCACCCGTCCGACCTGCTGACTCGCGCCCACGCAAGACTGGCGAACGCCGCACTGAACGTCCCCGAGGACCTAGCGGACCTACGCCTGGTAGACGTCCCCCGACACCGACTGGCAGAACTACTCCCCGGCTAACCCCGCGCTCGAGTGGGCGGCCAGCTTGCAGTCCCCCCGCCGCCGAGCCGCCCGCCGAAAGCACGCCGCTGCCGTGAGGGGAACCCCCACGGACTCAGAGTCCCTCAGGGTTCCCCTCACAGCCCGCCTCTGTCCGTGAGGGGAACCTTCACGGACTTAGATTCCCTCAAGGGGCCCTTCACAGCCAGCCACGCCGCCAAACCGCACCGGTGCACCCAACGAAACCAGGCACCCACACCACCCCCGCACCCCGATACGAAGCCAGAAATGCAGTCTGCGGGGGCTTGTCAAGGCATCTTTCCCGCCTTGACAAGCCCCCGCAGACTGTCATCACAATGGGCTTCGGGGTGCCCCCAACGAGAACGGGCGCAATGTCGCCGCCAGGCGACGAGCCGCCCTCTAAAACAACCCCTCCGCCAACTCCCGATAAACCCCCATCACCTCATCGTCGTAAACCTGCAACCGCACCCCAGGCAACCCAGGATGCGTCTGGTACTTCTCCGTAATCACCTGCACCACAACATGATCCGCCCCAGCCGCCCGATGCTCCCCCAACCGCGCGGCAACCGCGGAAACATCCCCCACCGCCACGAGATCGCCAATCAACCGATCAGACCCAGCCAAATCCTCCTCCGAATACCCCAACCGCCGCAAATTGCTCACATAATTAACCAACCCCAAATAAGGATTCCGAACCCGCCCCCGAGCCGCCTCTAGACCCCGAACCACGTCCGAATCCACCATCACCTTCTGCTCCGGCGCGACAAACCCAGCAGAACCCACCGTCTCCCGAGCAACCCGAGTATGCGAAGGCGGAACCAAATACGGCACCACCCCACCAGCCCGCTCAGCAGCCAACCTCAACATCCGCGGCCCTAACGCAGCAAGCACCCGCCCGGAAACCGGCACCCCACCCGCATCCAGCACGTCAAGAAACCGCCGAACCGCGTCCATCGGCCGCTCATACCCCGCCGACTGCTCCCGATGCCCAACCCCGATCCCGAGCACAAACCGCCCGGGAAACCTCGAAGCCACCCGCTGATATGAGCGAGCCAGCACCGCCGGATCCCCCGACCACACATTGACGATGCTCGACCCCACCACCAACGACTCGGTAGCCGCCAGCAGCTCGTCAATCCCGGCCAGATCCACCCCAGGACCACCGAGCCACAGCCCCGAATACCCCAACTGCTCGATCTCGGCAGCCATCGCCGGAGTCGTCAACGCCCCGACCTGCCAAACGCCGTATCCGCGCAATCCGATCTTCATGAAACCCACCGTGCCGACCAAAAAATGGACCAGCAAGTCCAAAAGCATCACACAAGAAAGGCCCCCGGCAACCAACGCCAAGGGGCCTTCCCGCACAAGACCGTCAGCCAGTCACGCCGTCCTGCTCAGCAGCCTTGGCCACCGCAGCAGCGACCTCAGGCGCGACCCGAGGATCCAACGGACTCGGCACGATCCGATCCCGCCCAAGATCGTCCGAAGCCACCGCCACGATCGCCTCCGCGGCAGCCAGCTTCATGTTCTCCGTGATCGCCCGAGCCCCAGCATCCAACGCCCCGCGGAACACCCCGGGGAACGCCAGCACGTTGTTGATCTGATTAGGAAAGTCACTGCGCCCAGTGGCGACAATCGCCGCGTGCTGCGCGGCAACCGCCGGATGCACCTCCGGGTCCGGATTGGACAGCGCGAACACGATCGAGTCATCCGCCATCGTCGACAGCAGCGAGGGATCGATCGTCGCGCCGGACAACCCGAGGAACACATCGGCCCCGCGCAACGCCTCGGCCAACCCGCCGGTCAGCCCGGCCTTGTTCGTGGTCTCCACCAGCTGCCGCTTGATCGGGTTCAGGTCCTCGCGTCCCGCGTGGACGATGCCGCGCGAATCAAGCACCGTCACGTCCGCGACGCCGGCCGCGAGCAGGATCTTCGCGCAGGCCACCCCAGCCGCGCCGGCCCCGGACACCACGACCCGCTCGCCGGCGATGTCGCGGTCGAGCACCAGGTTCGCCCCGCGCAGCGCGGCGAGGGTGACGATCGCGGTGCCGTGCTGGTCGTCGTGCATGACCGGGCAGTCGAGCGCTTCCTTGAGCTTGTCCTCCAGCTCGAAGCAGCGCGGCGCGGAAATGTCTTCGAGGTTGACCGCGCCGAACGACGGGCGCAGCCGGACCAGGGTCTCGACGATCTCGTCGACGTCGGTGGTGTCGAGCACCAGCGGGATCGAGTCCAGCCCGCCGAAGGTCTTGAAGAGGACCGATTTGCCCTCCATGACCGGCAGCGAAGCGCTCGCGCCGATGTCCCCGAGGCCGAGCACCGCGGTGCCGTCGCTGACCACTGCCACGAGCCGGTCCGCCCAGGTGTACCGCTTCGCCTTGGCCGCGTCCTCGGCGATCGCGCGGCTCACCTTCGCCACGCCGGGCGTGTAGGCGATCGAGAGGTCGCGCGGGTCGGAGATCGGCCGGGTCGCCGCCACGGAGAGCTTGCCGCCCTCGTGCCCGGTGAAGATCTCGGCGTCGGTCACGGCCGCGACGGTGCTGGCCTGGTCGGTCATCGGGGTTCCTGTCGTGGGAATGACGGAAGCGGGCGGATGGGTCTGGGTCATCGAACGTACTCCTGGGACTGCGAGCGGGGGACCACCTGGTCGACGGGCGAACACGCCCGTCGCGTGTGGGAACTCGTCCTCCGGACGGCAGCCCAGCGCGGTAGCGCCGGCCTGTCGGCGAGGCGTCTGCACGGCCATCCGATCCGTGGGGTGTGGCGATGGCCGCCGACGCTGCGGTTCGTCAATCATGACAGGCCCCCGGTCGCACCCGACCCCTCGGTGCGGCTCATGTCACAGATTCGCGATTCCCAAGACGTCCGTCCGGTTTCGGAAGCAGTTCCGTTCCGCCTCCGGAAATCGCACTCGATATGGTGACGGCCATGGACTTCCGCCCGCTCAAGGTCCCCGACGCTTTCGAGTTCGTCCCGCGCGTGTTCCCGGACGAACGCGGGCTGTTCGTCGCGCCGTTCCAGGAGGAGGCGATCGTCCGCGCGGCCGGGCACCCGCTGCGGGTCGCGCAGACGAACCACAGCGTTTCCCGCGCGGGCTCGATCCGCGGCGTGCACTTCGCCGACACCCCGCCGGGACAGGCGAAGTACGTCTACTGCCCGAGCGGTTCGCTGCTGGACGTGGTGGTGGACCTGCGCGTCGGCTCGCCGACGTTCGGCGAGTGGGACTCGGTACGGCTCGACTCGGCCGAATTCCGCGCGGTGTACGTGGCGGAAGGAATCGGGCACGCCTTCATCGCGCTGGAAGACAACACCGTGATGGCCTATCTCTGCTCGGAGCCGTACAACCCGGCGGGCGAGCACGGCATCAACCCGCTCGACCCGGCGCTGGACCTGCCGTGGCCCGCCGGACTGGCGCCCATTGTGTCCGAAAAGGACAAAGCAGCGCCGACCCTGGCCGAAGCGCTCGACCAGGGCCTGCTGCCCTCGTACGCGGATTGCGTGGCGTACTACGAAAAGCTGCGGTCAGCGCACCGCTAGGCGCGCACGCCGTCCTCGGCGATGACCCGTTCGATATTGCGCTCGGCCAGCGCGGTGATCGTCACGAACGGGTTCACGCCGGTGCTGCCGGGAATCAGCGAACCGTCCATCACGTACAGGTTCCGGTAGCCCTTCACGCGCCCGTAGTTGTCGGTCGCGTCGCCGAGCACCAATCCGCCGAGCGGGTGGTAGGTGAAACGGTTCTCGAACGCCCGCGTGTCGCCGAAGAGGTCGTAGCGGTAGATCGTGGAGTTCGCCTTGTTGATCCGGTCGAACAACGATTTCGCCGCGTCGATCGACGGCTGCCCCTGGTCCGGCGTCCACTGCAGTTTCGCCGAATCGCTGGCGGCGTCGTAGGCGAAGTGGCCGCGTTCGGGGTTCTTGGTGATCGCCAGGTACAGGCTCGCCCACGTCTCCAGCCCGGCGGGCACCGGCGCGATCTCGGCGAACACCGGATGCGTCGGGTTGTCCCAGTCGTCGATGCCGAGCGCGGGCATCCCGGCTTCGAGGCTGCCGGTCGTGTCCCACACGTGGTTGGCGCGGCCGAGCATCACGTTGCCGTTGGTGCCCCAGCCCTGGCCGACGGCCTCGGACAGCCGCGGCAGCCGTCCGGTGTCGCGGGCGCGCACCAGCAGTTCGGTCGAGCCAAGGCTGCCCGCGCCGAGGAACAGGTACTTCGTGGACAGGTGCTTGGTGGAGAGCACGTTGCCGAGCGCGTCGGACTCGCGCACGACGAGCGTGTACGTGCCGTCCTGCTGCTGAATGATCTCGCGGACCTCGCTCAGCGTCTGGATCGTCACGTGCCCGGTGCCGAGCGCGGCGGCGAGATACGTCTTGTCCAGCGAGCGTTTGCCGTGGTTGTTGCCGTAGATGACCTCGGACGCCAGCGCCGAGCGCTCGACGGTGCCGGCCTCTTCCTGCTTCATGTAGTCGAAGTCGTAGACGCTCGGCACGAACGTGGTCTTCAGCCCGGTCTTCTGCGCGGCTTTCCGGGAAACGCGGGCGAACTGATACGACTTGCAGGTCTCGAACCAGTCCTCGTCGATGTGGTTCACGCCGAGGCCCGCGTTGGCGCGCGGGTAGTACTTGCCGTACATCTCGTCGGCGTCCACCTGCGGCAGGATTTCCTCGAAGTACGAACGCTTCGGCTGCACCGCCATCGCGCCGTTCACCAGCGATCCGCCGCCGACGCCGCGCCCGACGTACACCGACATCCCGCCGTAGTTCACCCGGTCCAGCACCCCGGCGTACGGATCGATGTCGTGGTTCGCGATGTCCAGCCACAGGAACGACGCGAGCGGCGCTTCAGTGCGCTTCTTGAACCACATCGACCGCCGGTCCGGCTTCAGCATGTCGCAGAAGACCTTGCCGTCCGGGCCCGCTTCGTTCCACAGCTGGCCCATTTCGAGCATCACCGTGGGCACGCCCGCCTCGCCGAGCCGCAGCGCGGTGACCGCCGCGCCGTACCCGGTGCCGATCACCACCGCGGGCGAGTAGTCCGGCAGCGGCGCGACGGTGGCCGCGCGCGCGGTCGTCGCCGAAATGCTGGTCAGTCCGAGGGCCGCGGCGGAGTTCAGCGCGGCGAGGCCGAGGAATCGGCGACGGTTGAGGGAGGCCATGCCCGGCATGCTGACGTGGCGCGGAGCACCCTGGCAAGGCTAAAACGAACGCTATTCGCATTTGCCCAGTAAACGGTGTTAAGTTTCACTCGGCCGGGGTAACGGGACGTACAGGTTTCGCCGGTCAGGCGGCTTTCCGGGGCGTGACCCACACCGTGATCGTCGCGGTGACCACCTCAGTCCCGCGGGAGTCCACGATCCGCACCGGAACCGGAAGATCGAATCCCTCGGAGCCGAACTCGGGGATCTCCGGCAATTCGGCGATCGCCCGCAGCCCGGTTTCGGCTTTCGCGACGTAACTCACTTCCATGCCCTTGGGCAGCCACCGGTGCGTGGCCGGGACGGTGGCCTCGGCCAGCATGCCCATCGCGATCTCGGCGAGGTTGCAGGCGGCGATCGCGTGGAAGGTCCGGATGTGGTTGTGCACACCCCACCACTTCGGCGCGGTCACCGAACAGTGCCCCGGACGGATCTCCCTGATGCTCGGCAGGACGGTGCCGAAGTAGGGCACGCGCAAGCACATCGCGGCGGAAAACAGCTGCTTGCCACCGGGTTTGGCGGCCAGCTTGCGCCACAGCCCGTACGTCGACGGCGTACCCATCAGTCCTCCCGAAGTGAAGTTACTCATCAGTAGCGAAGCACACGACGAGCCTGCCGGGCAAACCCGCCCCGGCTATATTCGGCCGCGTGGCACATCGGCTCTTTCTTCTCCGGCACGGCCAGACCGAATGGTCGTCGAACGGCAAGCACACCGGACGCACCGACATCCCGCTGACTCCGGCGGGCGAGGACCAGGCGCGCGCGGCGGGCGGCACCCTGCGAACCCTGCTCGGCGGGCCGGGGCTGGTGCTTTCCAGCCCGCGCGGCCGCGCGCTGCGCACGGCGGAACTCGCCGGCCTGCGCGTGGACGAGGTCACCGAGGACCTGGCCGAATGGGACTACGGCGACTACGAAGGCGTCACCACGCCGGAAATCCGCGAGACGGTTCCGGACTGGACCGTCTGGACCCGCCCGATCCCCGGCGGCGAAAGCGCGCAGGACGTACAGGCGCGCGCGGACAAGGTGCTCGACCGGGCCCGGCGCGAAATCGAGAACGGCGACGTCGTCCTGGTCGGACACGGGCACTTCAGCCGCGTGCTCGTCGCGCGCTGGCTCGGCCTGCCCGGCACCTCGGGTGTCCACTTCGGACTGGACCCGGCCGGTCTCGCGGTGCTCGGCGACGAGCGCGGCGAACCGCAGATCGAGCACCTGAACCTGCTGCCCGCCCTGGAGGGATGAAGTGACCGACCCCCGCGTACGGCGGATCCGGCCGGAAGACGTCGACGCCGTCGTGGAGCTCGTCTACGCGCTGGCCGAGTACGAACGCGCCCCGCAGGAATGCCATCTCACCTCCGAGCAGTTGCACGGCGCGCTGTTCGGCAAGGCCCCGGCGCTGTTCGGCCACGTGGCCGAAGTGGACGGCGAGATCGCCGGATTCACCTTGTGGTTCTTGAACTTCTCCACCTGGCGCGGCACGCACGGGATCTACCTGGAAGACCTGTACGTGCGCGAGGAGCAGCGCGGTTCGGGCCTCGGCAAGGTGCTGCTGGCGACGCTGGCCGCGGAGTGCGTGGACAAGGGCTATCACCGGCTGGAGTGGTCGGTGCTCAACTGGAACCCGGCGGTCGGGTTCTACCGGGCGCTCGGGGCATTGCCGCAGGACGAGTGGTCGGTGTACCGGCTGACGGACGAGCCGTTGAAGGTGCTCGCCAAAGAAGCGTGAGACTCGTGAGTGCCTACGCCGGTTCTCACCGGCATAGGCACTCACGAGCCACTTACGGCAACGGCAGCCCCGGCAGGCTCTGATCCGCCGGAACCACGCCGTCGACCAGATACTCGTCGACCACCTTGTCCACGGCCTTGTTGCCGCCGATCCCGTAAATCCCGTGGTCGCCTTCTCCGGTCACAGTCAGCATCCGCGAGTTCTGGAACGCGGCATGCGCCTTCCGCGCGCCTTCGATCGGCGTGGCCGGGTCGTGTTCGGACTGGACGATCACCACCGGCGGCACGCCCTTGCCGTTCAGCACCGGCATCGGCCGCGGCTTGCCCGGCCAGAAGGCGCAGACCTGGAGCCCCATCCACAGCGAGCTGTGCAGCGTCACGCCCCGGTCGAGGTACTCCTGCGACCGGCGGATCAGCGACTGCCGATTACCCGTCCACGGCCCGTCATTGCACAAGGTGGTGATCAGCGTCGCCGCCATGGCGTCATCGGAACCGGCCGTCGTGTCCAGCGGACCGGCGTTCTTCTTCTCCGACAATGTCTTGCCGAGCGCCGTGCGGGCGTCGTCCTTGGCTTGCGCCGAGGACCGCGCGTCGGTCAGCGTCTTGACCTTGACCAGCGTCGAGGCGATCAGCGGGAACTGGCTCTTGGCCTTCAGCGCGCCGACGAGGAACGAGTCCAGCGCGACCGCGCCGATCTTCGTGCCGTTCGGCTCGACCGGCTCGCGGGTCAGCGCGTACCGGACGCTCTCGTAGGTTTGCCGGGCCGCCTCTCCGCTCGTGCCGAAGTGGTACCTGGCGTCGTAGCGTGCTAGCCACGGCAGGAAGTCCTGCCGCCAGCGGCGTTCGTAGCCCTCCGGCTGATAGTCGAACGACTGCTGCCAGCTGCCGGTGAACTGGGTCGAGGAGTCCAGCACGAACCGGCCGGTGTGCTGCGGGAACTGCTGGGCGTAGTGCGCGCCGAGCCAGGTGCCCGCCGAGTACCCGATCCAGTTGATCCGCTCCCGGCCGAGCAGCGTCCGCAGCAGGTCGAGATCCCGGACGTTCTGGAAGGTGCTGATCAGCTCCCCCAGCTCGCCCGCGGCCTGGTGGCAAGCGATCGCCGTGTACCGGGTCGCGTCGACGATCTGGTTCAGGTTGCGCGGATCCCGGTTACGCGGGTCGAGATCGGCGCCGGTGCCGAACGCACCGCCGCAGGTGACGTTGGTGCTGCGGCCGGTGCCCCGGGTGTCGATGCCGATGATCTCCTGGTGCTCGCGCAGTTTGTTCTGGCCGCGCAGCAGCACCGGGAACCAGCGGCCGGGACCGCCGGGGCCGCCCGGGTTGGTGAGCACCGACGCCGTGGTGGCGCCGGTGGACTTGAGCCTGCTGATCGCGATGGTCAGCTCCTGCCCGTCGTCCGGGCGGTCCCAGTCCCGGGGCGTGCGGTAGCTGGAGCATTCGAGCCCCGAGATGTCGGTGCCCGGCGGCAGATCGGCCAGCTCGCCCGGCGCGCAGGCGTGCCAGTCCAGCGTTTGAGCGGTGTAGCGGGCCGGGCTCTCCGCGGTGCCCGCCGCCGCCGGCATCGCTCCGGCGAGCAGCCCGCACACGACCGCTGTGCTGGTCACGACGAGACGCAGTCTCCTCATGGGTTCCCCTCTTCGGAATTCGGATGAATTCGGTTGCGCAGTACCGATTCCATCGCCGGAGAGGGGTCACGACCAGTGTCGCCGCGTCACCTGCTCGCTATGACGTGACGTCACTGTCGCTCAGTCCTGTTCGCGACGCTCCCGCTCGGCCCGCCGTCCTGCGAGACCGCCGCGTTCGGCCGCCTCTTCCTCGGTCTCGTCGTCGTGCATTCCGAGCGCCCACGCCCGCGACGGACGGCGGAACAGCAGCACCAGCGCCGCCAGCCCGAACAGCCCGATCGGCACGCCCCACAGCGGCTGTCCGGACGGCCCGAGCAGGTACCAGCCGACCCCGATCACCAGCAGCGCCACGACGACGCCGGGCGAACGCGCCCACGTCTGTCCGAGCAGCAGCCCGACCGACGCGGCGAGGAAGATCAGCGCCAGCACCGCGTAGGTGCCGAACTCGGCCCACACGTTGTTGCCCGGGATCGGCGGGTTCCGCAGCCCGTGCACCAGCAGCACCACGCCGAAGACCAGCAGGCCCAGCCCGGGCAGCCCGGTCAGGACGCCGGCGAGGCGGACCTCGAGCGGGGTGGGCGGCGGGTTCTCGGGATGCGACACGGGCGCGGCCCTTTCAGCTGCTGTGCGGGAACTTTCGCGGGAACTTGCCGGGGCACAGCCACCCGACCAGCGCGAGTCACCGTGCGTGAGCACTACCGATCGTATGCCACCCGGTCGGCCGTTTTCCGGGGCGGCGGCCGAAGAGAAAATCGGGATAGTCGTCGATGAGCGGGCGGTCGGCCCGGGTGCACTTGTCACGACGCGCGGAGTTTTCGCCGTCTGCAGAGGAGGACCGCCCGCCACAGGGTCGCCACAGGTCACCGAGCCGGGACGGCGCGCGCGAGCGGCTGAGCTTCGCGTCACCTTGTGGCGCTGGAGGTACGTCCGCCGGGCGAAAAACACCTACCCTGCGGTAGTGCGCGCCATCCTCGTCGTGAACCCCCAGGCCACCTCGACCACCGCGGGTGGCCGGGACGTGCTGGCGCACGCGCTGGCCAGCCAGGTGAAGCTGGACGTCGTCGAAACCGACTACCGCGGGCACGCGCTCGCGGTGGCCCGTTCGGCGGCCCGCGACGGCTACGACCTGGTGGTGGCGCACGGCGGCGACGGCACGGTCAACGAGGTCGTCAACGGCCTGCTCGCCGATTCCGCGGGCGCTCCCGGACGCTCCGGGTCCGTCCCGATGCTCGGCGTCGTGCCGGGCGGCTCGGCCAACGTGTTCGCGCGCGCGGCCGGACTGCCCGCCGATCCGGTCGAGGCGACCCACCAACTGCTCACCGCGCTGGAAACCGAACGGACCCGGCGGATCGGCCTCGGACTGGCCGACGGGCACTGGTTCACCTTCAACGCGGGGCTCGGCTGGGACGCCGACGTCGTCGGCCGCGTCGCGAAACGGCGCGGCAAGCAAACCAGCGCGAGCCTCTATCTGCGGGCCGCCGTCCGCTCCTACTTCCGTCCGCCGCTCGGACGGCCGGCGCTGACCGTCCGGATCCCCGGCGAGGAACCGGCCGAGGCGGTGACGGCGTTCGTGTCGAACACCGATCCGTGGACTTACCTCGGGGAACGCCCGGTCCACCTCAACTCCGGCTGCTCGTTCGAGACCGGATTGGGCCTGTTCGCGTTGAACGGTCTGCGATTGCCCACCGTGTTCACGCATGTACGGCAAGCTCTCCTCACGGAGAGCGATCAGCACGGCCGCCGTCTGCTCCGCCGCGACGATGTGCCTCTGATCCGCATCGACGCAGCTGAACCGGTCAACTTCCAGGTCGACGGGGACCTCGTCGGGCAACGCACCCGGGTCGAGTTCCAGAGCGTTCCGGATGCACTCACCGTAGTCGGATAGCCGAGCGACCGCTGATCGCCCGCGGCAAAGTGCGCCCTGCCGCTCGGCGACGCAAACCCTCCGTTCACCGCACCGGCCTTCCGGCGAGCGGAGCTTTTCAGAACGAAACCGCAGGTCAGAGGCATAGCTCGGCCGGGTGAGCTGACTCACCGATCTTGTCGAAACCCTTGTCGAACGCGGTGCTTCGTGAAAGCATTCACAAGCACCCAAAAACACGACCGCCACTACTGTGGCGCGGCCCTCCCGCGTCACTGTGAAGGAGCTCACGAACATGGACTGGCGCCACGACGCGGCCTGCCGAGACGAGGACCCCGAGCTGTTCTTCCCGGTGGGAACCAGCGGTCCGGCTCTGTTGCAGGTCTCCGAGGCGAAGGCCGTGTGCCACCGCTGCCCCGCGGCTTCCGACTGCCTGGCCTGGGCTCTGGCCAGCGGCCAGGACGCCGGCGTCTGGGGCGGAATGAGCGAAGACGAGCGACGCGCGCTCAAGCGCCGCCGTACGCACATCGGCACGCGTACCACCGCCTGAGTCTTCACGACTCAGCTGCAGCACCCAGAATCGCAAGCACCACCACCTCGGACCGGACTTTCGCCCGGCGGGCATTCGCGTGCCCGTGCCGCACATGGCGACACATACCCGGAACGAGCGTAACAACCGAGGTCGGCCACCCCGCATCCGGGTGCCGCCTCACCCAGGACTATCCAAGTCCTCCCGCGGAACGTTGAACGGGCCGGTACCGCCGAGCTTCACTGGTACCGGCCCTTCAACGCGTCTGGGGTCCGAGGCCAGGGACTTGAGCCGTGCGCTCGGCAGCCCCGCAACGGACGCCGCACTCGCATCGCCGCGCCGTTTTTAAAGTCTCCGGCAATGCGTCTGGGTCCGATGTGGACGACTCAGGCCTCGAGCGCCCAGCGCACGTAACGCATCTTGGGCGTGAACCCGGCGCGCTCGAAAACTCCGGGAGCGCCGGCCTCGCTCGCTGAATCGACGGTGAGGCTGGCTTGGTCGTAGCCGTTTTCGGCCGCGGCCCGCAACGCGTGCGCGACGACCGCGCCGGCAAGTCCCCGTTTCCGGTAGCCGGGAACCGTGCCGACCACCATGAAGTGCGCGTCGCGAATGCCGGACAGTTCGGTGTCGGCGGCCCAGGACAAGGTCAGCACGAGACTCGCCGGAGCGCCGGTTGCCTTGTCCCGCAGCAGAAAACTGATCTCGGGCTGGAGCACGTGGTTCGTGAACTTGTTCTGCCACGCGTCCGCGGACACCGGGGTCGCGCCCCAGTGGTCCTGATAGGACTCGTTGCGGGCGAGCCGGAAATCCTCGTCGAGCTCCCGGGTCCACTGTTCGGCCTGGAAACCCTCCGGGATCGGCGCTTCACCGACCGTCCCGAGTGGATGTTCCATGCGCTGGAAATAGCGGGCGGGCGAAAAACCTTGCGCGCCAAAGAGTTCTTTCGTCCCGGCGATGTGCTCCGCCTTGTGGATGTCGACGGCGAGCTTCAGCGTCGGGTGGTGCAGTTCGTGCACCGTCTTAGCCCCGGCGATCCCCGCTTCCACGAGCTTGGTCCCGATTCCGCGCCTGCGGTAAGCGGGATCGACGCCGCCGTCGAGGAACACGCGATGGGTTCCCTCGGCGTACCGCTTGTACCGGGTCTTCATGAAACCGACCATGCGATCGCCGTCGAACGCGGCGAGACTCGCGCGTTCGAGGTCGGTGTACGGGTCGACCAACTCCTGGAGAGTGTCTTCCGCGGTGTAGTTCTCGCCGATCCGGTCGGCCGTTTCGATGGCGTTGAGCAGATCGGCCGAGGACTGGGCGTCCGCTTTCATGAGCGGCCGCCACGTGAGGTCAGGCATGCGCCGGACAGTAATCCGGCGGGACCAGGCTGTCGCCGGGTTTTAGAGCCGCCGCGACAGCGGAATCCGCAGCGCCGCTTCGGTGCCCGGGACCCGGTTGCCCGCCTCGTCGGTCCGGACCTGGCGCAGCGAAAGCGACCCGCGCAGTTCCGATTCGACCAGCGTCCGCACGATCTGCAGGCCGAGCCCGTCGCTGCGCTCCAGCGAGAATCCGGACGGCAGCCCGCGGCCGTTGTCGCGGATCAGGATGTCCAGCCAGCGCGCCGACCGCTCCACGATCAGCTCGACCTTGCCCGGCCGCCCCTGCGGGAACGCGTGCTCGATCGCGTTCTGCACCAGTTCGGCCAGCACCATCACCAGCGGCGTCGCGATCTCGGCCACGACCACGCCGAACGAGCCCTTGCGCGTCATGCCGACCTGCGATTCCGCGGTGGCGACCTCGCCGACCATCGGGAGCACGTTGTCGAGCAGCTTGTCCAAGTCCACGCGCTCGTCGACGGAGATCGACAGCGCCTCGTGCACCATCGCGATCGACGACACCCGCCGCACCGATTCGCCCAGCGCCAGCCGGGCCTCCTCGCTCGTGGTGCGCCGCGACTGCAGCCGCAGCAGCGCGGCGACGGTCTGCAGATTGTTCTTCACGCGGTGGTGGATCTCGCGGATCGTGGCGTCTTTCGACATCAGCGCGCGGTCGCGGCGCTTGACCTCGGTGACGTCGCGGACCAGCACCAACGCGCCCGCGGGCTGTCCGGCCGGACGCAGCGGCAGCGCACGGAACAGCACGACCGCGCCGCGCTTCGAGTCGGCCTCGGTGCGGGTGGACGGCTTGCCGTCGAGGGCCTCGATGATCCGGTGCGAGACCTCGGTGGCGTCGAACGGGTCGCGGATCAGCGACCGGGTGAGCGGGGCCAGCCGCTGCCCGACGAGGTCCGATTCGTGGCCCATCCGGTGGTAGGCGGACAGGCCGTTGGGGCTGGCGAAGACGACGGTGCCGGCCTGGTCGAGCCGGACGAGACCGTCGCCGACGCGCGGGCTGGTGTGCGTGTCGGTCTGGTTGCCGCCGGCCGGCGGGAAGGTGCCGTCCACGATCATCTGGCACAGATCGCCCGCGCTGCCGAGGTAGGCGATCTCCAGCGGGCTCGGCACGCGCGGCGCGGCGAGGTTGGTCTCGCGGCTCAGCACGGCGATCACCTCACCGCCGAAGCTCACCGGCACCGCTTCGCGGCGCATCGGCAGGTCGCGGTACCAGTGCGGGTCTTCCTCGCGGCAGATCTTGACCTCGCGCATGGCCTTGGCCAGCTGCGGATGCTCGTCCACGGTGAACCGGGTGCCGACGACGTCCTCGGGATGCGCGGTGGGCGCGGTGGTCGGCCGGGCGTGCGCGACGCACACGAAATCGCCGCCGTCGGGCTGGTGTTCGGCGGAAACCGGAACCCAGAGCAGGAAATCGGCAAACGAAAGGTCGGCCAGCAACTGCCACTCCGCGACGACGGTCTGCAGGTGGTCGGCCGCTTCGCCGGGGAGGCCGGTGTTCTCGGCGAGCAGGTCGGAAAGGGTCGACACGGCTACCGGCCGCCCTCGAATGCGGTGAGTTCGTTCATGCCTGCGCACCTCCTGAGTCCATCCAACCAGAGCGTACGGCGGGTGCCGCCGAGGTGTGCGGCACCCGCATGACACACTTGAGCGGTTGACCCGTGCCCGGCCGGTGTGTCGCACCCCGCCCCGGGCCACTCAGCGGACACCCGAGGAGAGAACATGTCGAAGCGCGCCCGCAAGCGTCGCGACCGCAAGAAGAACGGCGCCAACCACGGCAAGAAGCCCAACGCCTGAGTCCGCGCCAGGACCTGACACGGCCCCCGCACCGGGATTCGGTACGGGGGCCGTCGTCGTAGTGGTCAGTCGCGGCTGGTGCGCTGTTCCACGGTGATCTCGGTGCGCTCCACGGTGACGCCGCCCTGCGTGGCGACGGTCTGCCGGATCGAGGCGCGCAGCCTGCTCTTCAGCTCCGCCGGGGCGAGGTCGCCGCCGCATTTGCGGGCGAGCAGGTGCTTGAGCTGCTCGTCGATGCCGTACTCCTCGAGGCACGGCGGGCAGTCCTCGATGTGCCTGCGCAGCTCCGCGTCCCGCTCCGGACTGCATTCGCGGTCCAGCAGCAGGTAGATCTCCGCGAGCGCGTCCTCGCAGGGCATCTTCTCCGCGGGCACGTCTTCCGAGCTCATCGTTTCGCCACCTCCTCGCGGTTCCCCCGGATGAAGCCGCGCTCGCGCGCGACGTCGGCCAGCAGGTCGCGCAGCTGCGCGCGGCCGCGGTGCAGCCTGGACATCACGGTGCCGATCGGAGTGTCCATGATCTCGGCGATCTCCTTGTACGCGAAGCCCTCGACGTCGGCGAGGTAGACCGCGAGCCGGAACTCCTCGGGAAGCTTCTGCAGCGCCGCCTTCACGTCGGTGTCCGGGAGGTTGTCCATCGCCTCGACCTCGGCCGAGCGAAGGCCGCTCGAGGTGTGGCTCTCCGCCCGCGCGATCTGCCAGTCGCTGATCTCGTCCGTGGGCTGCTGCACCGGCTGCCGCTGACGTTTGCGGTAGCCGTTGATGTAGGTGTTGGTGAGGATGCGGTACATCCACGCCTTGAGGTTCGTGCCTGCCTTGAAGGACGCGAACGCCGCGTACGCCTTCAGGTAGGTCTCCTGGACCAGGTCCTCGGCGTCGGACGGGTTGCGGGTCATCCGCATCGCGGCCGCGTATAGCTGGTCGAGCAGGGGCATCGCGTCGCGCTCGAAGCGCTCGGCGAGCTCCACTTCGTCGGCCGCCGTCTCCGGCGCGGAGTTGGGGGTGCTCGGCAAACCGTTCCCTTCCCGTTCGGCGTCGATGCGCGTCTGCGCATACGGCAGCACCGAGTTTACGCGGGGGTTCGGGAAGCCGGTCCCGGGACGGCTCCTTGCGGGGCGGGGAGTGGCGAGCGTGGTGGTCACGATGGGTGTAACAGAACGTGCCGACCGGGCATTCCCGGCCCCTTTCGTAGACTTCCCCGCATGGCGGGCAAGGGCACTCCGGCGACGGCGCTGCTGCAGAAGCAGAAGGTGACGCACACCGTGCACACCTACGACCACGATCCCCGGGCGGAATCGTTCGGCTTGGAGGCGGTGGAAGCGCTGGGCCTGGAGCCAGGGCGGGTATTCAAAACGCTGGTCGCGGACGTGGACGGGAAACTGGTCGTCGGCGTGGTGCCGGTCACCGGCCAGCTGGACCTGAAAGCCCTCGCCGCGGCGGCCGGCGGCAAGAAGGCGAAAATGGCCGACCCGGCCGCTGCTCAGCGGGCCACTGGATACGTCCTCGGCGGGATTTCGCCGCTCGGCCACCGAAGCCGCCTGCCGGTGGTCGTGGACGGTTCGGCGCTGAACTACCCGACGATGTTCTGCTCTGGCGGGCGACGAGGGCTTGAGGTGGAGCTGGATCCGGCCGAACTGGTCCGGCTGACCGGCGCGGTGGTGGCGGGGATCGCGGCCGGTTAGGCGGCTTCGGGCTTAGGCGGCTTCGGGGGCCTCGGGTACTTCGAGGACGAAGAACAGGAAGCAGAGGAAGGCTTCCTTGTCTCCGAGTTCTTCCGGGAACTTCTCCTTGGCGCCCGCTGCTGGATACGGCTCGCTGACCACTGAGGTGCGGAACCCGGCCTTGGTGAAGGCGTCGGTCATCGCGTGCAACGGACGGTGCCAATACGCGAGCACGCCCTTTTGGCCGTTGAAGGTGTACTCCTCGGACCACCGTTCGGTGGCGAAGTAGCTGCCCTCGGGGTGGACGATTTTGTAGAGGATCGGGTGGTTGACGGCCAGAATCAGCCGCCCGCCGGGCCGGATGATCCGCCGCAGTTCGGCCAGCGGGGCGCTCCAGTCCTCCAGGTAGTGCAGGACCAAGGCCGAGATGACGTCGTCGAATTCTTGGTCGGCGTAGGGCAACGGCTGGCTGATGTCGGCGACCCGGAGGTCCGCGTCGGCACCAAGTCTCTCCCGCGCGAGGCGGATCATGGTGGCGCTGAAGTCGAACCCGCTCACGTGCGCGCCGCGGTCCCTGAGCGAGGCGGACAGCGGTCCCGCGCCGCAGCCCGCGTCGAGGATCTTGCGGCCGGTCACGTCGCCAGCGAGATCGAGAATCGCGGGTCGGGTGTAGTAAGCGTTGATGAGACTGTGCTCGGTTTCGATCGCGTAGGCCTCGCCGAAGGTGTCGTAGTCGTTGGCGAGGGTCTCGTCGGAAGCGTTGGCAGTCATGAAATCCACCCTGGCACGGGTGACGCTCCTCGCGCCGCAACTGGTCCGGCGTCATGCCGACTGGCACGCAACCGTCGAGGGTTGGCAGGACGGTGGCCAGCTCTGGATCGAAGGCGGGACGCGGCATTTCCTGCGTCATGAGTGCTCCTGGACGTCATCGATCCCCTCGCCCCGACGGCGCACGGCTGAGCCCCGCCAATGCCATCCGGGGAGGGAGGCGGCGCACCCCCGCCCTCCACTGGGGGGCTGCCCTTGCCCAGTCTATCCGCCGCCACCGGCCAAAAACCGGGTTCGCGCTCAGTTGCCCACAGGCTCGCCAGGTTGTGGATAACTCATCCGAATAGGCACTGACCTGTGGATTTACTGGACCGAACTATCCACAGTCAGCCCGGCAGAGCCGCCAGAACGGCACGGTGGGAGAACGCCGCCGAACAGTGCGCAGCCAGGCGTTGAGTCGGTACCGACCACGCGCGTCGGCGACAGTCCGCGGCAAAACCTGACGAAAGACCGCCGCCGCAGACGACGCGAGTGTCACAGCGGAGTCGAAACCGCGCCGCCCAATGGCAGGCGCACCGACAGCCAGCCGAGAAGACTCACAGATGCGGCCGAACAACCCGCCCCAACCACTCCGCCGCGGCCCGCGCCACCGCGTCCAGATCGCTCGCCAGCGTATGGTCCCCAGCCACCACGACGATCTCGTGATGCGGCGCAGCCGAAGGCCTCCCGAACGGATCCCGCTCCCCCTGGATCACCAGCGCGGGCACCTCCACCGCGTCCAGTTCCGCCTGCCGCGATTTCTCCGGCCGGCCTGGCGGGTGTTCCGGAAAAGCCAGACACAGCACCGCGACCGCCTGCCCGGCCGAAGCTGTCCGGCAAGCGACCCGCGCCCCGGAAGAACGACCGCCGAACACCAGCGGCAAATCATCGAACCGAGCGGAAACCTCGTCCGCCACGGTCAGCCAAGCCGTGTCCAGCTGCTTAGCCGGAGCCGGAGCCCGACGGCCAGCCACCCGGTACGGCTGTTCCACCAGCGCCACATGCATCCCGGCCGCCTTCGCCGCCTGGGCTACCGCCACGAGATCTTTCGCTCCGATGCCCCCGCCCGCGCCGTGGCCGAGGAGCAGCACCGCGTCGCCGTCGGGCGCGCAATGCAGTTCGACTCGCGCGAGTCCGTGTTCGGTGTCGATCTCGAGGGTGGTCATGACAGGTCGAACAGCGAGTCGACGGACTGCTCGGTTTCCGTGCGCCGCAACAAGTCCGGGCCGTTGTTGCGGACGTTGTTCACCAGGCTCGACACCGGCCGCAGCTCCAGCGATTCCACGACCGCGGGCGAGGTCGGCACCATCAGTTCGTCCACTTCGGACCGGTCCGGGTCGAGCCAGCCCGTCCAGTGCTCGCGCGGCACGATCAGGGGCATCCGGTGGTGAACGTCGGTGAGCTGGCCCGCGGCGTCCGTCGTGAGGATCGAGAAGGTGATCAACGGCTCGGCGTCCGCGTCGTCCTTCGGCCGCCAGCTTTCCCAGATTCCGCCGAACGCGAGCGAATTCCCGGAGGGATCCGTCATGTAGAACGGTTCCTTCTCCTTGCCCGTGCGCCGCCACTCGAACCAGCCGTCGGCGGGGACCAGGCACCGCCGCGACGCCAACGCGCGTTTGAACGCGGGCTTTTCCTTCGCGGTTTCCGCGCGGGTGTTGATCATCCGCGAGCCCGCCGAAGGATCCTTGGCCCAGAACGGAACCAGGCCCCACCGCATGATCCGCAGCGAGCGCTCCGCCGGCTCCTCTTCCAGGACGAGCCCGTCGGCGTCGCGGGGATGCCGCTGCACCACGGTCACGACGTTCTTGGTCGGCGCGACGTTGTGGTCCACTCGCGCCCGGCCCTCGGTCAGGTCGACCGCGGCGAACTCCTCGACCAGCTTCGCCGGGTCTTTCGTCGCGGCGTAACGGCCGCACATGCCAACCTCCTCGGGGTGCCTCGAGCGCCATCGTCGCACGCAAACCGGGCCCGGCGCGACCGGCATGGGATCATTCGACCAGGCAAAGGGCGACCGGGAGGACGTGGGCGGCTTGGGGCGAGGCGACTGGAGGCGGCTGGACGAATCCGACGTGCGGGTGCGTCCCGGCAAGGGCACCAGGCCACGCAGCAAGCGCAGGCCCGAGCACGCCGACGCGGTCACCGCGATGGTGATCGGCAAGGACCGCGGCCGCTGGACGTGCGCGGTCGACGCCGATCCGGACCGCGTCGTGACGGCCATGCGGGCCCGCGAGATGGGCCGCGTTTCGGTGGTCGTCGGGGACACGGTCGCGCTGGTCGGCGACGTCTCCGGACGGCCGGACACGCTCGCCAGGATCGTCCGCGTCGACGAGCGCTCCAGCGTCCTGCGCCGCACCGCCGACGACACCGACCCGTACGAGCGCGTGGTGGTCGCGAACGCCGCGCAGCTGCTGATCGTCACGTCGCTGGCCGATCCGCTGCCCCGGCCCGGATTCATCGACCGCTGCCTCGTCGCGTGCTACGCGGGCGGCCTGGAACCCGTGCTGTGCCTGACGAAAGCCGACCTCGCCAGCCCGGATTCGCTGCTCGCCGGCTACGCGGGCCTGGACGTCCCGGCCATCGTCACCCGGCACGACGAGGAACCCGAGGGCCTGCGCGAACGCCTCGGCGGCCGGATCACCGCCCTCGTCGGCCATTCCGGAGTCGGCAAGTCGACATTGGTCAACCGGCTCGTGCCCGCCGCCGAACTGGCGACCGGCGACGTCAGCTCGGTCGGCAAGGGACGGCACACCTCGGTCGCCGCGGTGGCGCTGCCGCTGGCCGGCGGAGGCTGGGTGGTCGACACCCCCGGCGTCCGGTCGTTCGGGCTCGCGCACGTGACCGCGGACGACATCGTCGACGCCTTCGAGGAGTTCGCCGAGGCCGCCGAGGAATGCCCGCCGAACTGCGGCCACCTCGGCCCGCCCGAAGACCCGGACTGCGCACTGGACGCCGTGGTCGCCGACGGCAACGCCGGGGCGGACCGGCTGGCGTCGCTGCGCAGGCTCCTAGTCTCGCGAGCGGGCGGCGGCGGGGACCTCCGCACCGAATCGTGACCTGGAGACGGTAACCTCGCGCGGCTGTCACCGATATGCGGGTGGATGCCCGGCAGGGGACAAACCGGGGGAAAATTCCTCCGTCCGGAGGGAACCTTTTCCCGCCGGACGGCGTCACAGAAGCAACCTCGCGGAGTCACCCCGCCAGTGGCCCGCGCGCCGGACCGCAAGGACGCGGCTATCCAGGCCGACCGGCGACAACGCAGGTGAAAGACCGATTCCTTCCTAGGGGGAGAACCATGCGCAAGACCACGACGTTCGCCGTCGCCGCCGGTGCGGCGCTGGCGCTGGTGCTGACGGGCTGCGGCTCGAGCGCCGAGAACGGCACCGCGGCCCCGGCCGGGCAGGCCAAGGACGGCGGGTCCGGCCTGGCGTCGCCGTTCAGCGACGCGCTGAAGCTGGCCGACGCGGCCAAGCAGGGCACCGAGAAGGCCAAGTCGGCGAAGATGTCGATGGACATGTCCATGGGCGGCCAGTCCATCAAGGCCGAGGGCGCGATGCGCTTCGACGGCGAGAACTCCGCCATGTCGATGACGATGAACACGCCGCAGGGCGCCACCGAGATGCGCTACGTCGACAAGACCCTGTACATGAAGGTCCCGGCCGAGCAGTCCAAGCAGTTCGGCACCGACAAGCCGTGGCTGAAGATCTCGCCGGACGCCAAGGACCCGATGTCGCAGTCGTTCAGCAAGGCGATGGCGCAGTCGACCCAGCAGAGCGACCCGACGCAGATCCTCGACCAGGTCTCCAAGACCGGCCAGATCATCGGGGCCGACCAGGTCGAGCTGAACGGCGAGAAGGTCAACCACTACAAGGTGGAGCTGGACGTCAGCAAGTCCATCGAGACCTACGCGAAGGGCCAGCCCGCCGAGGTCCAGGAGCAGATGAAGAAGATGCTCGCGGGCAAGAACATCAAGATCCCGGCCGAGATCTGGATCGACAAGGACCAGCTTCCGCTGCAGGTCACGATGGACCAGTCCGAGATGATGAAGCAGCTCGGCGCCCCGAGCGCCGCGGGCGGCGGCAAGGTCACCGTCAAGTACACCGACTGGGGCCAGCCGGTCGACGTGGCCGCGCCGTCCGCCGACCAGGTCACCGATTTCGGCGAGATCATGAAGAAGATGGGGCGCTGATCCCCGGAGCTTTCCGCGGGCCCCGAGCCATTCCGGCTCGGGGCCCGTTTTTTGTGCGCTACTGCCGGTAGCACGCGTTCCCCCGAACGGGTCGGCCCCGCGCGCTGTGCTTGGGTTGAGGCACTTAACGGCCGGTCAGAGAGGGTTTTCGGATGCGCAGGACGGCCGTCGCGGGTGTCGCCGCGCTGCTGGCGATCGCCTCGGCGGGATGTTCCAGCACTCCGGAACCACAGCGCTTCACCGACGCCCGCACGCTCGCGGACGCCGCCTCCGCCGCGACCTTGGCCGGTCACACCGCGAAGTTCACCGCCGACGTCACCACCGGCACCCTCGTGTCCCACGGGAAGGGCCAGGCGAAATTCGACCGCGCCGGAACAGCTCTGTCGATGACGACGGACTACGTCGGCGAGCCGCTCGAACTGCGCCTGGTCGACAAGACGCTGTACGCGAAGGTCCCGGAAAGCGCGCGGGACCAGGTCAGCGACCACAAAGCGTGGGTGAAAGTGTCGCCGGACGGCACCGATCCGCTTTCGCAGGTGCTGGGCGGCAGCCTGGCGCAACTGGCCGAGCAGAACGACCCGGCGCGCACGCTGGCGCAGGTCCGCACGGCGGGGACGGTGGCCTCCAGCGAGGAAACCACGCTCGACGGAGCCTCGGCCGAGCACTATCACCTGACCGTCGACCTGGCGAAACTCGGCTCCGAACTGCCCGGCGGCCTGCCCGCCGAAGCACTGACCCGGCTCGGCGACCGCGGCAAGACAGTCCCGTTCGACCTCTGGCTGGACGCGCAGCACCGGCCGATGCAGCTGGTCCTTGACCTGACGCCGGTCATGCAGGCGACCGGCCAGACCGGCGTCGCCACGGTCAAAGCGCGCTACACGGACTGGAGCGCTCCGGTCACGATCGACGCCCCCGCTCCGGCTGACATCGGCATCCTGACCGGCGGCTGACGTGCCGTGAAGGGCTCCTTGAGGAAATCTGATTCCCTCAAGGAGCCCTTCACGGACCGCTAGAGCAGTTCGAGCAGGAAGGGCAGTTCCTGCAGCGCGTACCAGGCCAATTCGTGGTCTTCGGCGTCGCCGAGGGTGAATTCGGCGTCCTCGTCGCCGAGATCCGCCGCGTCGATCACGGCAGCGGCCGCCGTCACCGCGTCCTCCGCGTCGGCCGAGTCCACGTGGATCGCGGCGATCTGGGACTTCGGCACCGGACCCGCGAGACGCACGACAGCGGCGTCCAGGTCCGGGCGCAGCGTCGCGTCGTCGACGTCCACCGAGACCACTGCGCGGCGCGGTTCGCCCTTTTCCTCAGCGGCGATCAGGCGCAGCGAAGCACGGGCCGCGTCCAGCAAAGCCGCGTATTCCAGTTCCTCGTCGGAACCGCTCGCGTACGCCTCGCGCAGGGCGGGCGTCAGGGCGAAACCGGTGCCGCTGCGAGCGCGGAATTCGCCATTGGCCTCCAGGTCTCGCAGCATCGCGATCGTCGCAGGCAGATAAACCCTCACCAGTGCGCACCCTTCAGCTCTTCAAGCGCTTCTTCGATCATCCCGCCGAGCAGCCCGACGTCGAACGCGGCCTTGCGGTCGCCGTTGAGTCCGAAGTAGACACCGCCGTGGTAGGAGGTGACCCCGATCGCCAGCGCCTGCGTGCGCATCAGCGGCATCACCGGGAACATCTCCACCAGTCTCGCCTCTCCGGCGTACACCGGCACCTGCGGGCCCGGCGAATTCGTGATCATCAGGTTGAAAATCCGCCCGGACAGCGATCCGCCCGCCCGGGCGCCGAGCGAATGCAGCGTCGCCGGCGCGAAGCCGCTCACCTTGAGCAACCCGCGCGCGGCCACTGATCTTCCCGAATTCAGGTGCTCGGCCATCGCGTGCCCGATGTGCTGCAGCCGCAGAACCGCGCTCGGCTCGCCGACCGGCAGGTCGATCAGGTACGCCGCGACCTGGTTGCCGACCAGCGCGGGCGTCGCGAACTCGGGGGTTTCGGCGTCGGTGACCGCCATCGGCACGAGCGCGCGCACGGTCTCGGTCGGTGTGAGGTTCTCCCCGCGCGACAGCAGCCATTCCCGCAGCGCGCCGGCGATCGCGGCCAGGATGACGTCGTTGACTGTGCCGCCGTGGTCCGCGCGGATCTTGCGGAAGTCCTCCAGCCGCGTGCGCACGACCGAGAACACGCGGCCGCCGGACACCCGGACGTTCAACGGCCCGGACGGGGCGGGCCGGGCCACCGTCGCCGCGACGCCACCGAGCGTCTCGACCGCCTTGCTCACCGTGGTCACCGCGTCGCCCGCGATCGAGCGCACGTTTTCGATCAGCTCGCCGGGCCGTTGCACGGTCTCGCTCATCGCGTCGAGGACCAGTTGCGTACGGCTCGGCTCGCGCCGCGGCACCCACATGTCCTCGAACGGCTCGGGCGGTTCGGGCGTCTCGTCGAGGATCAGCTGGCCGAGGTCGATCGTGCCGACACCGTCCACAACGGACTGGTGCGTTTTCGTCACCATCGCGACCCGGTCGCCGGCCAGTCCCTCGACGAAATACGCCTCCCACAGCGGGCGTTCCGGCGCGAGGCGGCGCGACATCAGGCGCGCGACCAGGTCGAACAGCTGGTCGTCGCTGCCCGGCTGGGGCAGCGCGGAGCGGCGGACGTGGTAGTTCAGGTCGAAGTCGACGTCGTCCACCCACACCGGGCGCGCGAGGTGCCCCGGCACGGCGAGCACGCGCTGGCGGTAGCGGGGCAGGAACGCCAGCCGCGCGCCGACGAGGTCGAGCACCTGCTCGTAGGTGAACCCGGACGACGGCCGTTCGAAGATCGCCACGCCCCCGACGTGCATCGGCGTCGTCTGGTCCTCGACGTACAGGAACGAGGCGTCCAGCGCGGACAGGCGGTCGGGCATGAGCCGATCCTTACACAATGCGAGACTGGCCGGTGTGGGTGATGAGCTGGCGGGTTCGCCGAAAGACCGCTTCCTGACCGTTTACGGGCGCAAGCCCGTGCTGGAGGCGCTGGGCGATCCGGACCTGCGCGTGGACAAGGTGATCCTCGCCGACACCGCGCGCGGCCCCGCCGCCGCGGAGATCCAGCGCGCCGCGAAAGCCGCCGGGGTGCAGGTGCAGCGCGCGAGCGCGCACCGGGTGAAAGTGCTGGCCGGCAACGGAAAACAGGACCAGGGCGTACTGGCCGACGTCGTCGCGCCGCGCATGCGCGCCCTCGCCGCGGCCCTCGACGACCGCCGCCCGCCCGCCCGGCTGCTGCTCCTCGACGGCATCACCACGCCGGCCAACGTCGGAATGATCCTGCGCACCGCGACGGCCGCTGGGTTATCCGGCGTGATCGTGCCGCGCCGGGGCGTAGCCGCGCTGGATCCGATGGTGGTGAAGTCCTCGGCGGGCGTTGCCTTCCGGGCACCGGTGCTGCGCTGCGGATCGGCGCGCGAGGCGGCGGAAATGCTGGTGGAGGCTGGATACAGCCTGTTCGCGCTGGGTGCGTCGGCGGGGACCTCGGTCTTCGATGTCGAACTGCCGCAGCGGTCGGCGTTCGTGCTGGGCGGCGAAACCGAAGGCGTCGGCGAGGCGGTCGCGGAACTGGTGACGGAGTGGGTGTCGATCCCGATGCCTGGCGACGTCGAATCGCTGAACGTCTCCGCCGCGGCCGCGGTGCTGTCGTTTGAACTCGTGCGGCGCGGGGTCAGCTGAACAACGCCGCGAGCTCGTCGAGAGTGTCGGCGATGCTGCGGTGGTGCACGCCGACCATGCCCGCGGCGACCGCCCCGCGCACATTCCGCTCGGCGTCGTCCACGAACACGCACCTGGGCGCGGCCAGCCCAATCCGCTCAGCCGCGACAAGGTAAATCTCCCGGTCCGGCTTGGCCACGCCGACCTCGCCGGAGAAGACGAGCGCGTCAAAGTATTGCGACAGCTCGGTTTTCACCCCCGGCGCGGCTCCGGGCGCATTCGACACGAGCGCGGTGCGGGTGCCGTTCGCACGGGCGTCGCGCAGGTATTCGTAGAGCAGCCCGGCATCCGGATCGGTAAGCACTCCGGCGTAGTCGACTAGCAAGCCTTTCAGCACTTCGCCAGCCTATCTGTCCTCGCCTGGGCAAGGCCCTTAGCGCATCCGGCAGATCCAGTCTGCGCCGTTCTGCCCTTTTCGCCGGATCAGGCACTCAACGTCCCATCGTGCGGCGGCAGCGCGCACTAAACAGGCGGACGTCCATGTTTCGGGGAGGGAACTCAATGACGAACCACAGCCTCCGGCCGCTGTCCGCTGCACCGGAGGTCGCGGGCAGGCGAACGCACCGCCGCGGCGCGTGGCCTTCGCCGTACGATCTGCCGCCCGCCGGGCACCGGCTGGTGCGGCTCACCGACCCGCCCACCGGGCGACGGCTCGGCCAGCGCCTCAACGCCATCCTCGAAGTCCTCGCCGGACGACGGGCGGCCGGGCAGATCCGTCCGCTCGTGGACGAGGCGTTGTTCTCCCGGCTCAGCAGCCAGGGGCTGATGCCGGGCATCCGCCACCATGTCGCCGGAGATCTGCGGGTTTGCCGTCCGACCGAGACCGCGTTGGAGACCAGCACGATCATTCATTCCGGACCCCGGGTGCTCGCGCTGGCGGCCCGGTTCGAGCGCACGCGGACCGGCTGGGTGTGCACGCGGTTTCACGTGCTTGCACCACGAACCGACAGCGTGCAGGCCGGACGTCCGTCAGTCGCCTGAACAGGACAGGTGTCCTGAAACTTAGGACAGCAGAACCGCAGCGGGTCCATTGTGGACTCGCCCGGGGCAGGGAACGACAGAACGGCAGCACGAGCGTTCTCGTGCTGCCGTTCTCAGTCGTGCTCAGCCGTCCACAGTGGACGGATCAGGGACGCGTCAGCGACGCGGTCCCTTCTTGCCCTTCTTGGACTGCGCCCGCTCGGCGGCCCGGCGTTCGCGCCGGGTGCCACCGCCCGCGCCGCCCGCTTCCGCGTCGTTCGCACTGTCCGAATGCGACTCGACGCCGCCGCCCTCAGACGGCCCGGACATCGTCAGTCCGGATTGGACACCGCCGCCGAGTCCCTTGCCGCGCAAGGCGGACGGGACCGAATCGGAGTCGGTGGCCGGCGGCTGGGGCGGAGCCGGACGGGCGTGCTTGCCCTCGTCCTCGCCCTGGTTGCCGAAGGAGCCCGCCGCCGCGGCAGTCGCGGAGGTGACGCCGCCCGGGAGCGCCGACGGTTCCGGCTGCTGCGCGGTTTCCGGCTCGGCGCGCTCGACCTGAAGGTTGAACAGGAAGCCGACGGCCTCCTCCTTCAGCGAGTCGAGCATCGCGCGGAACATGTCGAAGCCCTCGCGCTGGTACTCGATCAGCGGGTCGCGCTGCGCGAGCGCCCGCATCCCGATGCCCTCCTTGAGATAGTCCATCTCGTAGAGGTGCTCGCGCCACTTGCGGTCCAGCACGGTGAGCATGACCTGGCGCTCGAGGCGGCGCATCGAGCCTTCCTCGCCGACCAGCTCGTCGATCTCGGCCTCGCGCTTGGCGTACGCGTCGAGCGCGTCGTCGACCAGCGCCTGGGTGAGGCCTTCCGCGTCGAGGTCGCCGTCCTCGACCAGGTCGTCCCAGTCGAGGCTCACCGGGTACAGCGTCTTCAGCGCGGTCCACAGCTGCTCGTGGTCCCAGTCCTCGGCGTAGCCCTGGGACGTCGCGCCCGCGGCGTACGCCTTGACCACGTCGATGATCATGTGCTCGATCTGCTCGCGCAGGTCCTCGCCGCCGAGCACGCGCAGCCGCTCGGCGTAGATCACCTTGCGCTGCTCGTTCATGACCTCGTCGTACTTGAGGACGTTCTTGCGGGTCTCCATGTTGAGCTGCTCGACCTGGGTCTGCGCGCTCTTGATCGCCTTGGAGACCATCTTGTGCTCGATCGGCACGTCGTCCGGCAGCCGCATCGTGGTCATGATGCGTTCGACCAGCACCGCGTTGAACCGGCGCATCAGGTCGTCGCCCAGCGAGAGGTAGAACCGCGATTCGCCGGGGTCGCCCTGCCGCCCGGAACGACCGCGCAGCTGGTTGTCGATGCGCCGCGACTCGTGCCGCTCGGTGCCGAGCACGTAGAGCCCGCCCGCCTCGCGGACCGCGTCCGCTTCGACCCGCGCCTCTTCCTTGATCTCCTCGAGCACCTTCGGCCACGCGGCCTCGTACTCCTCGGAGTGCTCGACCGGGTCGAGGCCGCGCTCGCGCAGCACCTCGTCGGCCATGATGTCCGGGTTGCCGCCGAGCACGATGTCGGTACCGCGGCCCGCCATGTTCGTGGCGACGGTGACCTGGCCCTTCTTGCCCGCGCGCGCGACGATCAGCGCTTCCTTGTTGTGGTACTTCGCGTTCAGCACCTCGTGCGGCACGCCCAGTTTGAGCAGCAGCTTCGACAGGTGCTCGGACTTCTCCACGCTCGTGGTGCCGACCAGCACCGGCTGGCCCTTTTCGTGCCGCTCCGCGATGTCCTCGGCGACGGCCTCGAACTTGGCCTGCTCGTTCTTGTAGATCAGGTCGGCGCGGTCCGCGCGGACCATCGGCCGGTTCGTCGGGATCGGCACCACGCCGAGCTTGTAGGTCTGGTGGAACTCGGCCGCCTCGGTCTCGGCGGTACCGGTCATGCCGGACAGCTTCTTGTAGAGCCGGAAGTAGTTCTGCAGCGTGATCGTGGCGAGCGTCTGGTTCTCCGCCTTGATCTCGACGCCTTCCTTGGCCTCGATCGCCTGGTGCATGCCCTCGTTGTAGCGGCGGCCGACGAGGATGCGCCCGGTGAACTCGTCGACGATCATGACCTCGCCGTCGCGGACGATGTAGTCCTTGTCCTTGTGGTAGAGCTCCTTGACCTTGAGCGCGTTGTTCAAGTAGCCGACCAGCGGGGTGTTCGCCGCCTCGTAGAGGTTCTCGATGCCGAGCTGGTCCTCGACGAACCGGACGCCCTTCTCGGTCACCGCGACGGTGCGCTTCCGGACGTCGGTCTCGTAGTGGTACTTCGAGTTGATCAGGTTGGCCTTCTCGACCCGCTCGCGCGTGCCCATGGTGGTGGTGTCGATGCCCTGCATCAGCGGCGCGAGCCGGGCGAACTCGACGTACCACCGCGAGGACTGGTCCGCCGGGCCCGAGATGATCAGCGGGGTGCGCGCCTCGTCGATGAGGATCGAGTCGACCTCGTCGACGATCGCGAAGTTGTGCCCGCGCTGCACGCATTCGTCGAGCGACCACGTCATGTTGTCGCGCAGGTAGTCGAAGCCGAACTCGTTGTTCGTGCCGTAGGTGACGTCGGCGTTGTAGTGCTTGCGCCGCTCCTGCGGGTCCTGCTCGGCGATGATGACGCCGACCTCGAGCCCGAGGAAGCGGTGGATGCGGCCCATCCACTCGGCGTCGCGCTTGGCGAGGTAGTCGTTGGTGGTGACGACGTGCACGCCGTCGCCCGGGATGGCGTTCAGGTACGCCGCGAGGACACAGGTCAGCGTCTTGCCCTCGCCGGTCTTCATCTCGGCGACCTGGCCGAGGTGCAGCGCGGCCCCGCCCATGAGCTGGACGTCGTACGGCCGCTGGCCGAGCACCCGGTGCGCCGCTTCCCTGGCGACGGCGAACGCCTCCGGCAGCAGCTCGTCCAGGGATTCGCCCTTGCCGTACCGCTCGCGGAACTCGTCGGTCTTGGCCCGCAGTTCGGCGTCCGACAGGTCCTTCACGTCGTCTTCGAGGGTGTTGATGTGATCGGCGATGTTGCGCAGCCGCTTCACCATCTTGCCCTCGCCCGCGCGGAGCAGGCGGTTCAGCACCATCCGGTCGACCTCACTAGCTGATCATGATCGAGCCCAGGCCGTTCCCGGGCAGTAATCGCCACGGCTGGCGCCCGTGTGCGCCGCCGCCGTCTCCCCCATCGTAGGGAACGCGGACTGGTCCGCGCACGCACGTCGTCGCAGAAGGTCACGAGAGGTTTGCACAGGTCCCGACGAAGGTCGTGCCCCGGGCCGTGCTCCGGGCACGCGGACGGCCCGCACGCGTTCGCGTGCGGGCCGTCCGGAGAGGTTGTTCCGGGTGGGATCAGCCCAGCCGGATCACGCCGTAGTCGAAGCCCTTTCGCCGGTAGACGACACTCGGCCGGCCGGCCTCGGAGTCGTTGAACAGGTAGAAGTCGTGGCCGACCAGCTCCATCTCGTAGAGAGCCTGGTCCACCGTCATGGGGTCCGCGTCGTGTTGCTTCTCGCGGACGACGCGGCCGGGCTGATGGCCCAGGTCCTCGTCTTCCCAGCGCCCCTGCCGGGGAATGTCGCCCGCACTCGTCGCCGCGAAACCGTTCACCATGGGTTCGGTCGCGTCGGGTGCGTCCAGGACGGCCGTGCCCATGGCGGGCCCGGCGACGGCATCGGATCCGCCGACCATCGACGTCGCCTCGGCGACCGACTCAGGACGGCTGCGTCCGTAATGCACGCGCCTGCGGTCGTGTGTCCGCCTGAGCCGGTTTTCCAGCTTGGTGACGGCGGAGTCGAGCGCTGCGTAGAAGTCGGCCGCGCTCGCTTCGGAGCGAACAGCCGGACCGCGGCCCTTCCCGGTGATCTCGACGCGCTGGCAGCTCTTGGCCTGCCTGCGGTTGGGTTCGTGGAAGAGTTCCACTTCGTAGCGGATGACCTTCTTGTCGTAGCGCTCAAGGCGGGCCAGCTTTTCGCTGACAAGCGCCCGGTAATGCTCGGGCACCTCCACGTTGCGGCCCTTAACGACGATGTCCATACACGACCTCCCTCGCTGAGGAAACTGCGAGCTGTTGTGTTCTCACGGCACCGGTACTACAGCGGCTACTGCACGGGTTCGGCGGGCTGATAAAGAATTCGCGACCGGATCACGACGTCTCGTGGCGGTAGCGCGAACGCGGACTCAGCGGGCCGCCGGCGCCAGGGACATGGGCTGCACACCTCCCTGCCTGCGGGTATTGCTGATAGCGGTGCACGTTAGCTTCATCACGCCGTCCGCAACAGCCCCCGAGCCGGGGGATGTCACGATCCGGGAACTCGTCACGGGGCGCAGTGAATCATGCGTGCGCAGCCCGAAACCGCCGCCCGGAAGGCCGAGCGCGCGTGCCCAAGTTTCACGCGGACGGCTCAACCCGGCGACACCTCGGACGCCGAGGGTGACCGACCCCCTGAGCACAGCCGCCACCTCGGCGAACTGCCCCGGTTCGGGGGTGATTCCGGCCTTGACCCTCATGCCCGGACAACGGGCGACGGCCGTGGGAGGTTCCCTCTTGACATCACTCGTGTAGGTGACGCCTGGCGGTAGTGGGCGTTCGAGCGCGGGTTACCTCCCTGGCGAGTAAACGGAGAAAGTTTTTCGGGTGGGTGGTTTTTGGAATCGTTCCGTTTTGGCGGCGGCCGGAGCGGATGATCGGTTTCCGCATAACCGGCTTTTCGTTTGGGCACCGCCCGTCTTGGCGCGGCGGATTCGCGGGGATGGACTCGGGCCAGGACGCGTTCGGGTTTCGGACGACGCCGATCTCGGCCGCCGCCCGTCTTGGCGCGGCGGATTCACGGGACGGGCTCGGACCAGGGCACGTTCAGGTTTCGGACGACGCCGATCTCGGCCGCCGCCCGTCTTGGCGCGGCGGATTCACGGGACGGGCTCGGACCAGGGCACGTTCAGGTTTCGGACGACGCCGATCTCGGCCGCCGCCCGCCTCGACGCGGCGGATTCACGGGACGGGCTCG